>NZ_JBBORC010000001.1:842500-1460000 GCF_038004425.1 Solibacillus sp. FSL W7-1464 | reverse complement strand
TTGCCGTTGCTTCACCACTAATTTTGCTTGTATCAATTTTTGCTTTAAAGTGACCGTATTGTTCAACTGCATCTAACGGAATGTGTGCATGTTCCGCAATTTCTAAAATCGGCTTCATTGTCGCCTGATTGGCTATTTCAATATCTGTTAATGGATTCTTCGTAATCGTTGTCATGCTTCGCCCTGCTTTCTTATATGTAATCACTTTATTATAGTCTGTTTTGTCTGAATTAATAAATAAAAAAAAGTGCATAAATCGACAAATTATTGACAGTTAACATACATATAGTATATAGTTTATTCGTAATATTCTGGAATCTTTATGTTTCATCAATTGATTTTGACAGTATCGGAGGAGAAAGCGGATGCACCAAGGCACTGTAAAATGGTTTGATAATGAAAAAGGTTATGGATTTATAGAATCTACGAATGGTGAAGATGTTTTTGTACACTTTACTGGCATACAAGAGGAAGGATTTCGTTCACTGGATGAAGGACAAGTGGTTGAATTCGATTTAGTCGACGGCATCCGGGGTCCACAAGCAGCGAATGTTATAAAAAAATAGACAAGGCTGTAAACGAAAAAGTTTAATCGTTTACAGCCTTTTTTATTTCTTATTTATTTCGTATTGTGCGCCGTCAATTGTAATATGCTTTTGCTCCGTCGCACCTGAAAGCACGACCTTTTTTATGCCATAGCCGTGTTCAAGCATATAATCCCAGGCTGTTCCTTCACCGACTGGCTTGACGAAAATAAGCTTCACTTCATTGAGCAGAATAATCGAATACTCTACGTTCTCTTCCTGATTTACCTTTTTTAAAATGGTCGCTCCGCATAATTGGGCAATTTGCTCAACTGCATCAAAATTCGGTACAACAAAATGCACAGCCTCAATCGTTAAATCCCCTAACGGATGTTGTGCTATAATACCGCGGTCCGTTAGTTCCTTGCGTCGAAGCGTATCTGCTTCATCCCATTGAATAAAAAAAGGGAATTCAATTTTCGATTTCGGATGACCAATATAAAGCAGTTGCCAGCTTACTTCAGAACCGTCATCTCGTCTACGGGAATAACGTTCCGGACCAACTACCTCCAAACCGGCTTTCGCAAATAACTTCGCATCTTCTTCAATTGTCGTTGTACGAACCGCAAAACGCGTCAATCCGTCACGTCGGCGATTTTCCTTATAGCTCGCATGTAATGAATATTTCTTTTCGGCAGCTATCTGGAACTTCTCTTCATTTTCAATGCCGATCAATTCAATATAAGCCAAATCAAAATAGCTTAGCGTATTATATGTACCCCACGCTTCATGACTTCCTCCCGGGACAACATGGAAACCTTCTTCTTGGAGTTTTAACGATGTCTGTTCTGGATAGGGAACAAAATGGACGAGATGATCGAACTGGTACATGCAACAACCTCTTTTCAATAAAAATAGATACAATATTCTAAATTATACCATATATAGGCAATTGAAAAATAAGCCAACTTTAGTTAAGAGATGATATTCATTAATGCCGTTGCAGCTGCCATTTTCCCGTCGACTTTATGAGTTTCCCCGGATTTATGAATAATATAATGGGGCTCCATCGCACCATACAAAGATTTTGAACTATTTGCGACCATATAATCCGCTTTTGCTGTTTCCATTCTTGCAGAAGCTCGTTCCAACAAATACGATTCATCATCCGTTGCTTCCAGTTTAAAACCGATTAATGTTGTATCCGGAGCCCAATTTTTAATTTGTGCCAATATTTTCGGCGCTTTTTTAAAATGGATAATCGGAGGTTCGTCAGATGGCATCTTACCTTTTTCACTCAGCTCATTGCCATGCTGATCGAACACTTTGTCAATAAGCCAGTCCGAGCCGGCTACCGCCATAATGACATAGTCAATTCGCTCGGATTCAAGAATCGTTTTTAATTTTTCGCCTAAATCCTCTATTCCTTCAAATTCAACGAGCTGCATCTCGTTTCGTTGTTCCGGCAGCTGTGTAAATACACCGTGCATATAAATAACGCTCGCACCTTTTCCAAGCGCGGCTTCGGCTAAATAACTACCCATCGTTCCTTTTGATAAGTTTGTATGGCCACGGACATTATCCCATTTCTCAAATGTCCCGCCACTCGTTATTACTACTTTTTTTCCTGTCAGCATTGTTGTTTCCCCTTTTACTGTTCTTCATTTTCCAGCCACTGTTTTAATATTTCCACAAATTTTTGCGATGCCGGTGACAGCTTCTGCTTTGTTGACAATCCGAGGATTCGATAACTCTCCTGTACAAGAGGCAGTGCTTTTACAGTATCCGGCAACATCGAAATCGCCATTTCAGGCAGTATGCTAATACCTAGATTATGTTCCACCATTGATACGATGGCCTTCTCGTCATAAAGTTCAAAACGTATATTCGGAAATACGCCATATTTCTCAAATGTTGTCATAACGTCGTTTGTTCCTTTATAGGAAGGCATTATAATCGGGGTATCTTCAATTTCAAATAAATCGATCTCTGTTCTATCATATAGCGGACTATGCGACGACACAATACATAACAACGGATCGCGTTTTAACGGCATAAATTCGAACTGTTTGGAGCTTGTCCGATTTAAAAATCCGCAGTCGACTTCCCCTTGTAATAGCCACTGTTCAATCTCATAATAATCCCCTTCGCGCAATTCAATGCGGATGCCCGGAAACTCAGAATCCATTATATGAATGATGTTCGGCATCCAATGTGTAGAAATTGTCGATATTAGGCCAATTCGAACGGTTCCTTGGCTTACACCTAAAATATTTGATGCGGTCTGCTGCAGATGCTCCTCCGCCACTAATACTTTGCGCATTTCATAGAGCATCTTCATTCCGTCTTCAGTCAACGTCACTCCTGTACGGTTCCGGTGGATTAAATTAAATCCAAACTCCTTTTCCAAACTGGAAACTGCATGACTTACAGCTGATTGGGTAAGCCCCAAAACCGATGCAGCTTTTGTGAAGCTATGAACTTCCGCCACTTTATTCAAAATTTCGTATTTTACTAGACTCATTATAATTCACTCCACTATTCAATTTTAAACATGAATTATTTTCATATCAATCATTATAAACATTCGTTTTACTAATCACAACTTCCTGTTTATACTGTTTTATAACAGATTGGTTTAATAGGTGATTCAGTACTTTACCATCTTTTAATCGCTATTTGTATTTGTCGTAAAGTACATATTTTTACTGATTATTAAGAACTTACTTTTTAGAAATGTGGTGACATCTTTGAGTTTACAAGGGAAAGCAAATATTTTAATGGTGATTGTTACAATGTTCTGGGGGCTATCTTATACTTTTATGGTCATGGGACTGGAAAGTTTGGAGGCTTTCAATGTTGTAGCACTTCGATGCTTAATAGCATTTATCATTGCAGGGCTAATCTTTTTACCGAAGATGTTGCGCATAAATATTAAAACGATTTTATATGCTTCGATACAAGGCTTCTTATTGTTCACGATTTTTGCTCTTTCTCTTCTAGGGTTAAAAACGACTTCAGCAGGTAATGCAGGCTTTATACTAAGTCTGACTGTTGTTTTAGTACCAATCATGACAAGCTTCATTGATAAACGTCTTCCTTCACGAGCAGTGAGCTTCGCGATCGTTGCTACAATGATCGGAATTACAGTTCTGACAATGAAAGAATCGATGACGTTTCAAATTGGTGATTTATTAGTAGCGATTGCAGCTGTTTGCTATTCAATCTATTTAATATTAAATAGCAAATTCACTAAAAATGTCGAATCCATTTCATATGGTGTCTATCAGTTAGGGATTGCCGGGGTGTTTGGTGCAGTGTTCACAATGATGTTCGAAACCCCTATGCTCCCGTCTAATTCTACGAGCTGGGTTGCTGTACTTGGATTAGGCATTATCTGTACTGCGTTTTGCTTTGTTGCCCAAGCTGTTGTACAACAATACACTTCTCCTACACATACCGGGCTAATTTTTTCACTTGAACCGATTTTCGCAGCTGTGTTCGCATTGATTTTCCTTGGTGAAGGATTGACTGCACAACTAGTAATTGGCGGCGCATTTATTTTAATCGGCAATACTGTTGCTCAGCTAGAACAATTTATAGCAATGAAAAAATTACCTGCACCAACACACTCCAAAACTACGTTATAATAGGAAGAGACATCGCATCCGAGCGTGCAATGTCTCTTTTTTATAGATTGGTGATAGAATTAACTCTATGATTGTTCTATTTTTATATCAAGTTTCATATAATATAAAATGCAACAATTTTTCTGACAGTTCTAAAAACATAATCAGTTTTCATAATAACAATCTGACGTTATTATTATTAGTAGCAATACTGCGACATTAGTATTTAAAAGTTGTATTAAAGGAAGTGTTACAATGATTGGACGAAATGACCCATGTCTATGCGGTAGTGGAAAAAAATACAAAAAATGTTGTGAAGGAAAAAATCAAGTAACTTCACAAAACGTTTTCCAAGATGAAATTGAAAACGTATTACAAACTTTCTATAGTAATTACCCGGAACGAAAAGATATCCGTGAATTTATGGAATTGGTTCGTACTTGGGCACCGAAACTAGAAAAAAAATTGCATAAGGAATTGGTGGAAGCCGTTGCATTAGATGAATACTTCTTCCATCAACGACCAGATATTTGGCAAAATTTCTTAGCTAAAACAGCTAAGAAAGCACTTCGCCCATCTATGATCGAATTATTGAAATCATGGGAACAGCCGATTTTCTTCATCGGAACTGTCGAAGATGTACAGGATGGTTACTTCACAGCCATCTCTGCTTTAACTGGCACAACATATCATATTCAGCGAGAAAGCCACAAATCAATCCCTCTAGGAATGCGTGTGTTCGCCTTTTTATTACCGGATGGTTCAAACAAGGAAAACCACGTATTAGCGGTATCTACACTGATCTTCTTCCATAAAGAGCATGCGATTTCTTTTGAACAGTTTACAGAGGCGTACAAAGCAAGTCGTTTATCTGTTGCGCAATTCACAAAAGAAAATCACTTAGTATTATGGGAAGGTTTAGTCGAAAACGGCTATGAAGGTGAAGAGTTTACACCGTTTGAGCAGGAAGTAGTGGAACAGTTAAAAGCATTTATGACCGAAAAAGCGATCAATAACGAGAGCTTCATAGCGACAGTTGAAGATTATTTAATCGAAAAACAGCCTACAGCACGTAAAGCAGGGGCTATAGCTGCCGGTGCAGTACGATTTGGTCAGGAAAATGATTTATTCGATCAAAAGTTCACTGTAAAAGAAATCGGCGAAAGCTTCAGTGTTTCCCCATCTTCTTTAAATAAGTATTATCAGGAATTAAATGCCTTCTATAATGAAAAACAACTTGTTAATAGTTAATAACAAAATCAGAAAAGCTACTTTCGAGACGTCGAAAGTAGCTTTTTACTATGCCCATTTTTTAAATAAATTCATAAAAAACAGCTTGTAATATAGTAGTTATGCGCTACTTATTACAAGCTGACTCTCCCTTTTCAGTTATAAAAGGAAAAACGAAAGAGTTTTTAAAGGCAACAACACCACTGTAATCAATTATTTGTGAAAAGTGACTCTGTAACAGAGATGTATATTACGTAAACAACGTACAATTAATCATTATATAAAAAATTCATTATTATTCTATATTAAGATGAAAGATCAAATATTATTATTTTTCGGATACTTTCATTATTTCTTTTCCAAGAAACTGAAGCTGTTTCCCTACTGTACAAGATTCGATGCAGAAACGGTGTGCACCATGTTTGCCCCGTTCTTTACGAAGATCCTGAATGACTGGACAATCAGCGCAGTACATATCCATCAATTCATCAATATCTTTCATAACATCTACTTTATTCAAGTCATGTACCTCCCGATATTTTGTTTTACTATTGTACGCTATTTTTTTATTTTCTCCAACTTACATGTATTTGTTATACTTAAACGAACAGAACGAAAAAAGGAGCGAAATTATGTTAGAAGTGTATATAGATGGTGCCAGTGCCGGAAATCCTGGTCCTAGCGGGATTGGGATATTTATAAAAGGTGAAGGACAGCATATAAAAATCAGTGAACCAATAGGAATCACGAACAATCATCAGGCCGAATTTATAGCGCTAATACGTGGTTTGGAAGAAGCGTTGAAAATCGGTTCATCGTTTGTTTCAATGCGCTCCGATTCAAAAATTGTTGTAAGCTCAATCGACAAAGCATATGTGAAAAACGAGGAATTCAAACCTTATTTAGAGCAGGCACTCGCGTTAATTGAACAATTTGACCTTTTTTTCATAAAATGGATTTCCGATAAAGATAACAAAGCAGCTGATGTTCTGGCTCGTGAAGCAATCTTAAAAAATAATTAGAAGCTCTTCCCCTTAAATTTACTGAGAGTTCATTCATCCCCAACCAAATCATGAATCAAAAAACTCCTAAAACTAATTGTGGCAAAAAACGATTCATCTATCCCACTGGAGGAATGATGAATCGTCTTTTTTATTGTTCCGTTTTGTGTTTTTGCCGAGTGAGTAACAGCATATACAGAGCAAATACGACAACAATTATAAATGCTGCAATGTAATACACATATTTATAGCCAAGACTCACCGCTACCATCCCCAGCAAATACGATCCAACAGCAATCCCTATGTCAAACAGTGTAAAATAAGTGGCCGTTGCATAGCCGCTGCGCTGGATTGAAGTTGACTGGATACATAGCGACTGGAAACTTGTTGTTAACGTACCATATCCTGCACCGATAAAGATTGCGGATAATATGAATGGAATTTCCTGATTGGCATTGCCAAGAATAATCAGGCCTAATGCAAAAATAAAGAACGATGGGATAATAACAAATTTTGCACCGATTGTATCATAGATTTTCCCGGTAATTGGACGAACTGTTATCATTGCAACAGCAAACACCGCAAAAAAATAGCTGGCAACGCTCAGTAAATCCTTCTGTTCTGCATAAAGCGATAGGAACGACAGTACACTTGCATAAGAAAACGCAATCAAGCTGGCTAGTGCGGCAAGCGGCAATGCACTTCGTTCAAATAAATCATTGAATGAAAATTTAAAGCTGCGGTCTGCTACGAACGGTAGCGGTAAGTCATTCGTTTGAATAGTTAATGCCAGCAAACTGCCTATTGCCACAAATACAGATAATAGGATAAAGAGCATATCAAAACTTGAATATTGGACAATGAGCAATCCAATAAAAGGACCGAATACGACAGCTAAATTCGAAGACATCGCAAAATACCCCAATCCTGCTCCTTTTCGCCTTTTCGGAATAATATCGGCTGCCAAAGAGCCCGATGCAGTCGTTGCAATACTAAACCATATCCCCTGGAAAAAACGAAGTGCAAGCAAAAGCAGAAAAGGTTTGAAAAATAAGTACATTACCGTGCATGCAAAGTAAAGTACAAGACTTATAATCAGCAATCGCTTCTTGCCATAAATATCCAACAATTTTCCGCTGAATGGACGGACGATAATCGCTGAAATTAAAAATACCGTTACAAGCAGGCCTGAATCGTCATCCGATTTTCCTAACTCACCGATTGCATATAACGGCAATGTTGTGATTAAGCCGTAAAACACGAGAAATATCGACATATTCGTAAAGAATAGACTAATAAATCGTTTAGTAAAAATTTTATTTGTTTGTTCCTGAAGCTCCATTTATTCTAACCTTCCATCTTTTTTAGTAAGTGAATGAGGAGTGCCTGATCTTCTTCAGACAGATTCTTAGTCATTTTTTCCTCGAACGAAACGACAGATGCTTCTATTTGAGGAAAGTGTTCCATTGCTTTGGAAGTTAAATCAATCATTTTTTCACGTTTATCTGCACCTTGAACCCTTTCCACCCATCCAAGCGTTTCCAGACGTGTGACTGTTCGTGTTACGGTCGGCGCTTCCACATCGAGGTATTTCCATATCGCTGTTAGTGTCATTGGCCCGTTTTGATGCAATAAAAAAAGAACCGTCCATTGTGAGCTGAATAGTCCATGCTGTTTTAGAACATCATTTAATTGATTTACTAAATAACGATTTTGCTGAAAAAATGTATGAAATAACGGATTCATCGCAATCACTCCTTATTTACCTAACTAAATAATTTACTTCCCCATTTTACGCTTCCTAAAAAGCTAAGTAAAGTAATTGAGAGATAAACGGCAAAAAAGAAGCATTTAAACTATGTTGCTAGCCTAAATGCTGTCCTTTAACTTCTGCTATGCTCACGGATATTTAACAATGCACCAATCGCACCGGAAAATCCGCAATCTTCCAAGAAAATAGGTTTATGTTTTTTTAAAGTAGTATAATGTTCAATTACCTTTACAAGCTGATCATTGTCGATCAGTGTTGAACCGATATAAACGATATGCTCTGTCTCATACTGGACGGCTAGCTGGATACTTAACGTCGAAATCACTTCACCGATCAGCCCCTGTGTTGTTGCCAGTACGTTATTTTGTTCAAACTCGCGTTGATCGGTAATGCCGACCTTCCCAAAATTGCTGGCTGTCAAATTGCCGTCAATCGGTGTATCCATTCCTTGATAAATATCCTTTACAAGCATGTCAATGCCTTCTCGTTTCCCTTTGAAAGCGTTTGCTTTTATTTCATCAAAATCTGAAATTCCGGTCATGATTGTGGAAAGTCCGATCAGAGTACCCCCGCCTACACCTGTACCGCCTACTCTGGCATGGGTATTGCCATCCATATAGTGTATCGATGTACCTGTGCCAATATTGGTAATGATACTTTGATCAACTGTGTAGCCTTCTTTCTCCAGTAAATAGCGCACACCTTTTAAAGTTGCTTCAAATTCAACAATATATTCAATCGACTTCATCGTCTTTAAGACGTCCAGCAATTGCTCTGTACGTCCTCCTGTTAAGCCGATTTCTTCAACTTGAGGATGATTTTCCAACCATTCTTTTACTAAATGCATTTCGTTAGATGGAAAGACCGTCAATTTAAGCTCCTGCTGTTCATCCAAATAGGCAAGCTTCGTTAACGTACCCCCTGTATCAATTCCAATCCATGCTGACATAAATTAATCTCCTTTATTATCCCACGAGTGATTCGTACCCCCCTATCATAACGTAATAGGAGTCGGCATTAAAGAAAAAATTCTCCTTATAATGGAGAATTTATTATACCTGTATTATATTTTTCTCGATTAATGCCCGCTTATAAAACTCAGCAACAAACATATGCTCATACTTATTAAGCAAATGTAAAACCCTTGCTTCATATGTATTTGTAGGTTCATCATCCAAATTAAACCTAGCAATAATCTCTTCTTTTTTCAATAAATTTACTAATGTCATCACTTCTGTTTTAGGCAAAGTTACTTGATGCAATTTTAATATTTTTGACATTGAACGTAATGCCGTACGCGAAATTAAAATTTTACCGTTCATATTATCGGAAATCTGCTGCAAGAACTGTTTTGCCTGCGCACTCGGTTTAATCGAAATTTTTTCCGTTGCCGTTTTTTCCCCGTCTTCCCCCTGACGTTCAACCATTTGAACAGTAAAAGGAAGCTCATCACGGAAAGTATTCATTGAATTGACAATTATCCGATCATCCTCGACTTTGCAATTCGTTGCTGAAATTACGAGTTCGTACGTCGTTTCCAGCATTCTGAAATTTGTCAGCAACAAAATAAAATCATTTGTTTGCTGCTGTTCAATGAGCTTATCTCCATCTACTTTCACAAAAATTGAGAGCAGACTTACCGCATCAGCTAATGCACGGTGCTGGGTCTCGTTTTCCAGTCCAAGCTGGGCCATTAACCCACCTAATGAAGGCTGCTCTTTTAAACCGTTTGCAATCATATATTTTTGCTGAAAATCGATCATTGGATATAAGCAATCATTTTTTATGTAATTGCGCGACAGCTCTTCTTCAAGCACTTTCCGATCAAATTCACCAAATGTTAAAAATACATAATCCTGCTTACACCAGCGTTTAAATTTATTAAAAGCTTCTTTAAAAGAAGGTGCATCAATTAGCTGTTCTGTAGTAATACCTGTCAGCTTTTGAATATGAGCATTCAGCTTTTTGAATTTATAGGGCTGAATAAGCTGGGTAAACGTTTCCGTCGTACCATCCGGCAACCATTTAACCGCACCAATTTCAATAATATACTGCTTCCCCCGTATAAGGGCAGCCTCAATATCTATACTTATATATGTTTTCGTTCGTCCCAAATTTTTCACCTACACCGCATCTATCTATATTTAACAGGTAAAAAGTATCCCTATTAAAGATTAACCTCTCTCATTGTATATGAAAACATGGGTTATGACACGATAATGTTCGTTTAATCCACACAATTTGTGTTAAAAGGCTTGAAAAAATGTGATTTTCTTTTAAATTCTTATCATAGCCATTATCTCAATTTCACATTTATTTTAATAAATCATCAATGAACTTGGTTTTGAGTTTTCCCCAATCTTCCGCAATGACACTATACATAACGGTATGCCGAATAATTCCTTCTTTTCGGATCATATGGTTGCGTAAAACCCCTTCTTTTACTGCGCCTATGCGTTCGATGGCTTTTTGTGAGCGGTAGTTTTCGTGCCCGGTTTTAATTTGAATGCGATTTAATTTAAGTACTTCAAAACAATATTGGAACAAGAGAAACTTGCAATTTGTATTAATCGCAGAACGCCAAGCACTCGGGTGATACCAAGTAGCCCCTATTTCCAACCGTTTATGGGGAAACGAAATATCAAGAAAAGATGTACAGCCTACAATTTCATCTGTTTTTTTATCGATGACCGCAAACATATACGAAATACCTTTCTCCCGTTCTTTCATCGCATTTTCAATATAGTTTTGTACCGCTTCTTTTGACAGCAGCGTGACCGACATATGCTCCCAAATCCGCGCATCATTCGCGGCATTTGTGATTGCTTCGATATCACTTAATTGGACTGGCCTTAACTTGATGATTTTATTTTCTAATAGTATATCTTCCATATATTTCTCCCTTTTCACTAAATCTGATCGAACCTATCCTTTTTTATCGGAGGGAATGAATTTGAGACACATTCTGCACAAATTCCGAGAACTTTTCTTCTTCCTCAATAAACGGATTGTGGTTACTTTCTGCAAAAGTGGTCAAAGAGGCATTTGCCAACAAATCGGCTGCTTCCACTGCAAATTCATAAGGACATTGCGCATCGAATAACCCGCCATATATATAGGCTTTCGTTTTCACTGTCGGCAATTGCGGTCGCAAATCAAAGTCTGGCAGCTCTTTATACGAAAAATAGTCCAGTCTTTTTGTAACGGTTTTCCCGCTGTTCGGACGGCTTATCATATTTTCATAGCTTTGTTTTTTATATAACGACATAAGCGCCCATTCTTTAGAGCCAGCTCTTCTTTGCTCGATTGTTGATGATGGATCAGCCAGCATCGCTAAAATCTCTAGAATCCTTTTATTGTTAGGATTTTCCTTGCAGTAAATGCTCGCAGGATGATGCATATATTCCGCAGAAGCACAAAGACCGCCAGCTACGATGAATTCCACACTTTCCGGATGCAAAATCACATAATTTAATGCAAGCATCCCTCCTGTTGAATGTCCCGCAAACCCCCATGCCTCATAACCTGATGCTGCGCGGATTGCCTCCATATCTTCTACGCTATCCTGCATACCATAATTAAAGATAGACACATCATCCGTTGATTTTCCGCAGCCGCGCAAATTCACTAAATGCACTTTATAATACGGTACAAACATTTCCGCAAACCGATTTCCATTTGCATTATATTCACTGTATAAATGCGTCACACAGAGCGGTTTCCCCTCGCCTTTTGTAAAAACTTCGAATATTCCTCGCGTTGTTTCAATCAGCTGCTGCTCCCACATAGTACCACTCCTTATTTTTCCAATATTCTAATAAATTTTCGCATAGTTAATGAGTGGATACAATGAGTATTTATATCTTTAGAGAATTTTAAAAGCATTCAAATCACCACTAAGTTCGTTATAATTACATACTTTCAGGAGATTGGATTCCTAGCAAATTCAAACCATCCTTTAATACAGTTGCCACTGCAAAACATAGCTGTAAACGGCTTTCCCGCTGCTCATCTTCCACTAAAATTTTTGTATTTGCATAATATTTGTTGAACATCCGTGCTAATTGCAATACATATTTCGCAATTAATGACGGATCCACTTGTTCAAAACTATCTATGATCACTTGTGGATATTGTTGCAACAGCTGAATTACCGCCCAAGCCGATTCTTCTAATTCTTTTACGGGTATTTCCTTGTTAGCTTTAAATTTTGCCTTTTGTAAAATTGAATGTATACGGGCATGAGTGTATTGTACATATGGTCCTGTTTCACCTTCGAAATTTAACATTTGAGGTAATGAAAATTCAATATCGTTTAATCGGAAGTTTTTTAAGTCATTAAATATAACCGCGCCAATTCCTACTTGCTCAGCAACAGTTTGTTTATTATTTAACGTTGGATTTTTCTCCTCTATATTTCTGGTTGCCGTTTCTACTGCTTCTATTAATACGTCCTTCAATAAAATGACTCTACCTTTACGAGTCGACATCTTTTTCCCGTCTTTCAGCATCATTCCAAATGGTACATGCTTCAGATTTTCCGCCCAGGGATACCCCATTTTCGAAACTACTTGAAACACTTGTTTAAAATGCAGTGTTTGCTCATTACCTACTACATAGAAAACTTTGGAAGGTTCATAATGCACCTTTCTATAAAATGCTGCGGCTAAATCACGGGTTGCATATAATGTTGCACCGTCCTGTTTTGTTATTAAACAAGGTGGCATGTCTTCAAGCTCAACAACATTTGCACCATCCGACTCTGTAAGTAATTGCTTCTTATTTAATTCATGAACAACAGACTGCATTTTGTCATTATAAAAAGCTTCCCCCTCATACGAATCAAACTCAATATGGAGCTGATCATAAATCTGCTTAAATTCTTGTAAGGAGGCACTTTTAAACCAGGTCCATAATTCCATTGATTGTGGGTCCTTATCTTCGAGCGCTTTAAAAGCTGATCTCGCTTCCTCATTTAGTGTTTCATCTGTTTCTGCTTCATCATGGAACTTCACGTATAGCTTTAAAAGTTCTTCAATAGGTGCTTGTTCAACACGTTCTTTATCTCCCCACAATCGGAATGCGACAATCAATTTTCCAAATTGGGTGCCCCAGTCGCCAAGATGATTTACCCGAACGACACTGTATCCGTTTTTTTCTGCAATATTTGCAAGGGCATTGCCAATAACAGTAGAACGTAGATGTCCCATGGAGAATGGCTTTGCAATATTCGGTGATGAAAAATCGATTACTATGTTCTTATGCTGTGCTTCTTGTTGACCGTACGTTTCTGGAGCTTTCATAATTTGAGTAATGACTTCTCTCGTCACTTGTAGTTTATTTAAAAATAAATTTATATAGCCTCCAATAACTTGTACTTCCTGAACGAGCCCACTTTTAATATTGTTGCTTATTTCCTGAGCGATCACGTTTGGGGCTTTCTTTAAAGTTTTAGCAAACGTAAAGCATGGAAAAGCTACATCCCCTAAAGCCTCATATTTCGGCTTTTCCAGTAGTCGTTCAATTTCATCATTAGTTATTATTTTTTGCGGCAAAGCCTCATGAATAATTGATGCAATACTTTTATACATGTTTTCCCCTCCCAAAATAAAAAAGCCCCCGTCTCAAATAATAGAGACGAGAGCTTTGAATTCCCGTGGTACCACTCTAGTTGCCACAAATCGTGACCACTTTCCATTAGTAACGAGGTGACTCCCCGGCAGATCCTACTCATGTTCAGACCGCTTCTCCAAAGTGCGCTTCATTTACATATTTTGCACCAGGCTCACACCAATCCCCAGCTCGCTTTCCAAAACATCTGTAAATTACTGTCTTCTTCATCGAATTTAAATTTACTGAATTATATCTATTAAAGTTGATTATTGTCAAATCTTTTTTCGATTATTAGATAATTTGAGGTGGTTATTAGACAATCGACTTTATTTTAGGAAACCATCGGAAATAAATGCTGGCCCCTCAAGTTTTCCTATATTAAAGGAAGGATCCGAAACCTCATGTCACCTTTATTAGAACAAACAATATGTTTATTAGAAAATGCTTGCGACATATTAGAACAACTTGATGCTTTATTAGAAAATCTCGACCATTTTATCTGAACAACTGGCAAATAGATTAAAAGATAAGGATTTTATTAGTACTTTTAAAATATATTAGAACAATTCGTCAGTTTATTAGAAAATGCTTGTGACATATTAGAACAACCGGATGCTTTATTAGAAAATCTCGACTACTTATTTGAACAAATGGCAAATATATTAGAAGATCAGCATTTTATTAGAACTTTTTAAAATATATTAGAACAATCCGCCAGTTTATTAGAAAATTGCACCACAACAGCACACTGAGCAAAAAACCATAAAAAAAACTACTGGAACCATCGTCTCAGTAGTTTTAGTTCAGTAAGCCTTTAGCAGCGGCATAACTTATATTTATTCATTTCCCTTAGTTTCAGGGATGTGAGAAAAAAATTTGCGTCCAATAAAAGTTTGGACAATTAAGAATAACCCTCCGACTGCCCAGTACAGCGGGAGTGCAGCCATCGAAGACAATGAAATAATGACAATCATGATCGGTGATACATAAATCATCAGTTTCATTTGATTCTTCTGAGCTTCTGGTACGGTTTGAAGCGATACTTTTGCTTGTACAAAATAAACGACACCTGCGATTGCAGTCATCCAAATATCTGTAGAGCCGAGGTCAAACCATAGGAATGAATGTGTTTTGATTTCAGCCGAATATAAAATCGCATAGTATAAGCCCATAATAATCGGCATTTGTATTAGCGCTGGCAGGCAGCCCATATTTAGCGGATTAATATTATGTTCTTTGTAGAGCGACATCATTTCCTGCTGAACCGTCGTTCTTTCTTCCGGAGTTTTTGCTGCTTTTAAACGTTTCTGGATATCCTCCATTTGCGGTCGGACAAGATCCATCTTCACTTTCATTGTAGCTTGACTGCGGTAAGTTTTAAGCATAAACGGCATTAGTACGAGACGAATAATTAAAATAATAGCAATAATAGCCAGACCATAGCTGCCGTTAAATAATTCACCAAATGTGTTTAACGTCCAATCCATCGGACGTACAAATGTTGAATAGAAGAAGCCTTCTTTGTTTTCAACACTTTCACAGCCTGCCAGTAAAAGTGGAACGGTCAGAAGGAAAACACTAAGTTTTAAGTTTTTCATAGTTCACCTGCTCAACATTCTTGTAATTCGTTTATATCTTAAAATATTTTTCAAAAAAAGAACAGTAATCACTCTCATAAATGTTAAGTTTTTTTAATATGAACGTAATAAAACGTATTATTTTTTACATTCCCACTACTATTTACTCACTTTTCAGCACTGCAGGTGATACGTTTTTATCTGCTTCTTTCTCTCTACTTTATCTTCTTCTTTAACAGATGCCCTAATATTTCTTCGTTATGTGCGCCCGCTTTTACCCCGACTGTCCCATAAGATGCTTGGAAGAGATTGGACTTGATCGGGCATGCAATCTGTTTTTGTGTCGTTCCATCCGGCTTTGCTATTTCCACAAACATTTCCCGGTCCTTGAAAAGCGGGTGTTCAACCGTTTCTTCAAACGTCAATACCGGCTCTACACAAGCATCTACTTCAGAGAAAATAGAATGCCATTCTTCCAGTGTCTTTTGCTTAAAAGTACTTTGCAGCTGTTCTTTCAGCATGGCCATATCATCCGGTTTATTACTCAATGCTAATCGGAGTAAATCCGGGGATCCGATTGCCCCACATAACTGCTGCCTGAATTTCGGTTCCAGGCTGCCGACAGAAAGGTACCGGCCATCCAGTGTCTCGTAGTAACCATAGAATGATCCGCCGTTTAAGATCAGCTCTTCACGCGCAAGCGGTTTTCCTTCAGCTAGATAATCATGGGCAAATAAGGCATTTAACGTTAAAGCACAATCCGTCATGCTTATATCCAGATGCTGCCCGAGTCCAGTTGTTCCACGATAAATGACAGCCGATAAAATGCCGATGACCGCATGCATTGATCCTCCCGCCAAATCAGCCACCTGAAAACCAATATTTGCCGGGCCATTTTCTTTTGTGCCGGAATATCCTTGCAGCCCTGCCAAAGCGACATAGTTAATATCATGCCCGCCGCGTTCACTGTAAGAGCCAGTCTGTCCGTAGCCGGTAATGGAACAGTATATTAAGCCAGGATTGATCGCTTTTAATGACTCATAATCTAGACCAAGACGTGCCATCACGCCAGGGCGGAACTGCTCAACAACAATATCGTATTCCTGTTCCTTTAATAGTTCCTTTATGGATGCGACAACTTCCGGAGATTTTAAATCGACCGCCAGCGATTTTTTAGAGCGCTGCAAATACTCGTCCGGTCCCCATTGCCTGCCTTCTTCTACCGGTTTTGTGACATGTACCACTTCCGCTCCTAGATCTGCAAGCATCATCGTCGCAAACGGACCTGGCAATAATGTGGAGAAATCCAAAATTTTCAACCCTTTTAACAACATATTTCCTTCATCCTTCCAGTATAAATTAAGGCCGTACTGAAAGCTGAACTTTCAACACGGCCCCCAATTGTCCTATTTATTGATTTGTAACTGGCTTTAAAAAATTCGGAGGGCGTTTCTCAAAGAACGCACGGATGCCTTCATTTACTTCCCCTGTAGTAAATGTTTTCGCAAAGGCTTCCCGTTCCACTAACAACCCTTGTTCCAACGGCAATTCTTCCGCAGCCAAAATACTCTCTTTAATGAGGCCGATCGCTCCTACTGCACTTTGCGCAAGCTTATTTGCGAATGCAATTGCCTTTTCCTCCAACTCTTCCGGGGCTACCGCTTCTGTAATTAAGCCGATTGCCGCAGCTTCTTCAGCTTTTAAACGTTTGCTTAAATACATTAATTCACGTGCTTTTGCTCCGCCTACCAATCTAGTCATTCGCTGCGTACCGCCAGCACCAGGCAATAAGCCCAAAGATGCTTCCGTTAAGCCAATTGTACCGGCACCCATAATACGGAAGTCGCATGAAAGTACGAATTCACAACCGCCGCCTAATGCATGGCCATTAATTGAGGCAATTGTCGGTACCCGCAATGCTTCGAGCCGATTAAAAATATCTTGCACATGTTTTGAACTTTCGGCAAAATCCACGTTTTCATTGGAGCTGCCCATTGCTCCAAGGTCAGCACCTGCTATGAAGATTTTAGGATTGGCCGATTTGAACACAATAGCCCGGATTGCCGGATTTTTCTCGACTTCTTCAATCAGGTGCAACAAGTCCTGTTGAATTCCAGCATTTAATGTATTCGCTGGAGGGTTATTAATTGTTACGACGTGGACACCGTAATCTAATTTCTCTATCGTCATTGTTTCAAGATTCATCCGTTATCCTCCTTATCTTGGGGCCATGCGAATCGCGCCGTCGAGTCGAATCGTTTCACCGTTTAACATTGGATTTTCAAAAATGGCCTTTACTAAATGTGCATATTCATCAGCTTCCCCTAAACGGGATGGGAATGGAATTTGTTTTCCTAATGCTTCCTTAAGCGCTTGAGGGGCACTGTTCATTAAAGGTGTATCGAAAATTCCCGGTGCAATCGTCATAACCCGGATGCCATAGCTTGCCAAATCCCTTGCAATCGGCAATGTCATCCCTACAATCCCGCTTTTAGATGCTGAATAGGCAGCCTGGCCGATTTGCCCATCGAATGCCGCTACAGAAGCTGTATTCACAATAACCCCGCGCTCCCCGTGTTCGTTCGGTTCATTTGTCATCATGGCAGCTGCCGCTAAACGGATGACATTAAACGTACCAACCAGATTCACTTGAATAATAAAGTTAAATTCATCTAATGGAAAAATACCTTTTCTGCCTACTACACGTGTCGAAGTACCAAGACCTGCACAGTTTACAACACCTTGAATCGAACCGTACTTTTCTACAGCACCGTCGATCGCTGCCTGTACGTCTTCTTCCTTCACAACGTTCGTTTTAAAAAACAGGCCATTTATTTCATCAGCTACCGCCTGACCTTTTTCTTCATTTAAATCCAATATGACCGGATAGCCTCCAGCAGCTGCAACCTTTCGTGCAGTCGCTTCACCTAAACCGGATCCTCCACCCGTAACGATAATTGCCTTTTGGTCAAAATTCATTTATAAATCCCTCCTTATTCATGTTCAATGGTTAACCTGTTTGCCATTTCCGGGCATTCGCATTTGCGCCTCGTCCAAAAGGGCATGATCTGCGTTCTAGTTCATGTACTGAAGTTTAAGAACTTCGACCAACCGACCGCTTCTTATTTAGGCAGTGCATTCTTGTCCAAGTTTTTCAGCGCCGTTTTTAAAATCTTACCTGTTCCCGACTTCGGAATTTCTTCGATAAAACTTACATAATCCGGTACTTTGTATTCGGCAAGTTTTACTTTGCAGTAGTCCCGAATATCTTCTTCTGTAAGCTCGGAATCTTTCGATACGACATACGCAACGGTCTTTTCACCAAAAATCGGGTCCGGTCTGCCGATCACTGAACATTCCACGATCGCCGGATGCTGATACAGCAGTTCCTCTATTTCCCTAGGATAAATATTAAATCCGCCTCGAATGATAATGTCTTTTTTACGGTCTACGATAAAGTGATAGCCTTCTTCATCTCGGTAAGCCATGTCCCCTGTATACAACCAGCCGTCCCTGATTGTATTTGCAGTCTCATCAGGCTTTTTGTAGTAACCTTTCATCATGTTCGGCCCTCTGAATAAGATTTCGCCTACTTCATGATCGGCCACTTCATTGCCTTCCGGATCGACCAGCTTTAAATCGATTCCCGGTAACGGCATGCCGACAGAATTGACTTTCTTCGGTAAGCTTCGGTGTGTTGTCAACAGCATGACCGTACTTTCCGTTAAACCGTATCCTTCTGAAATACTGACACCGAACGATTCATTCGTCTTGTGCAATAGCTCTGCCGGTAAGCTTGCACCACCTGAACCGGCTGTACGTAATTTTGAGAAGTCCAGCTGCTCTACTAAATGAGGTACTTGGGCAAAAAAGGCATACATTGTCGGCACACCTAAAAAGATTGTAATTTCATGTTCGGCAATCGCTTTTAATGTTTCGACAGGATGGAACCGTTCCTCTAAATAAATTGCACAACCGTGAGCAATCGGTGCAAGGAAGCCCTGAAGTTTTGCATAAGCATGGAACAAGGGCAATACACATAGTACACGGTCACTCGGAACTAACTGATTGTAGACGGCTGCTGTTATTGCCATCCAGTTTAGATTTCCGTGTGTAATCATGGCGCCCTTCGGATTTCCTGTCGTTCCGGAAGTATAAATAATTTGTGCGACATCAGATTCATGAAGGGGTACAATTTCTGAAATAGAAGCGGATGTGTCCAGTTGATGCCATGATAAAAATTGTTCATCGGCCGTATCACTGTAGTTAATAATTGTTTTGACCGTTTTCAATTGAGCCATTGCATTTTCAATGACGGGCCTACACACATCTTCCATAATTAACAGTTCCACTTCAGAATCGTTTACGATATACGTAACTTCCTGCTCTTTAAATGTCGGATTGATCGGAACGACCGTACCTCCATTCGCTAAAACAGCAAAATACGTAATAATATATTCCGGGCGATTCGTCATCATTAATGCTATATTTGTACCTTTTGTGACACCTTGTTCCTTCAAACCTGCGGCGATTTTGTACACTTTATCTTGCAATTCTTTATAAGTAAGCATTGCCCCTTTGAAGTGGATGACAGGTTGATCCGGCAAACGTGAAGTTGTTGAAGTAAGCAATTCAACAATATTCATAATGTAACCTCCTACTTTCAAATTATCGATCAAAGGAAAGGAAGATTCCCCCCTCTCCTCAAGAGCGCTTCCTTTAAATCAAATACTTACTTTTGAACTGATTACTTCTTTAGAAACGTTTACGATGATGTCATCCGGAATACGGAAACTTAAAGACGACGGATCGTTTTGAACAGCAGGCACAAGTTGCGGAATATCCGCCGCATCAATATTAAATTCGTCAAAGCTTGGCGGCAGATTTACTGCATTTCTTAAATCGACAATTACATTGATGCACTCATCCAATGTTTCTTGCGGATTTTCAGCATTCGGGATGACCCCTAATGCAGAAGCAAATGCATTTACTTTCGGTAAATACATGTTCGGCATGTTTTTCATCACACTCGGCATGAGAACTGCATTTGCCAAACCGTGTGGAATCCCGTATTTCGCACCATACGTATGGGCTATATTGTGAATTGGTATATTGGCCATCGCCGCCTGGAAGCTTGTGATCGCCATCGCACTTGCCTGAAGCATATTGGCACGTGCCGCAACATTTTTCCCATCATGTACTGCTGTAGTTAAATTTTCGACGATGATCTTTGCAGCATGCAGCGCAAAAGCATCCGAGAAATTCGTGGATTTTGTTGAGAAAAATCCTTCTACAGCATGTGTCAGTGCATCCATACCGGTAAATGCTGTTACTCGTCGCGGTAAGCCTACCGTTAAATCGGGATCTAATACCGCAATGTCGGAACTTAAATACGGATTCATCAAGTTGCATTTCAAATTCAGCATTTCATTGAACACAACAGAAATACTGGAAATTTCTGCGCCTGTTCCGGCAGTTGTCGGAAGCGAAATATGCGGAATACCGAATGGCTTAGCATCCGGCCATACTTCCAGAACATTCCCCGTTAAAGTATATTCGACTTGATTCACACCATTATAAAGAGCCCATTTAATTGTTTTGGCAGTATCTAAAACACTGCCTCCGCCAATCGCAATGATGGAGTCGCCATTGCAATCTTTAAAATACTTCAGACCTCTGTTAATATTGCTTGATTTCGCATCTTGCTGAATATCATCAAACACACCAGCAAGCTTTATGCCGGGTACCATGTCAAATAAGCTTTTGATTTTTTGCGTTAAACCGGCATCCGTCAGTCCTTTATCCGAAAAAAGAACAGGGCGCTTTCCGCCTAAACCTTGAATTAAATCCGGCACTAAAATATGTGAACCTGCACCACTTCGGATTTCAGGGCGATGCGTGAACTCAAAATAGGAAGTCGTTTTCATCGTATCTCTCCATTCGTTTTTCGATTAAAAGATTAAACCTAAAGCTGGACGCTGTGCGTTTTCCGTCGTTAAGGACGTGCAAATATTTTTAAGCTCCGTGTAGTCATCAAACACTTGAGCTCCCTGTTCACGACCTACACCACTTTGCTTATAGCCGCCGAATGGAGCATCTGTACGGAAAATATGCCAGTCATTGATCCAGACTGTTCCCGCATTAATTTTCGTAGCAATTTCATTTGCTTTCGTCACATCACGACCCCAGACACCGCCTGATAACCCGTATTCCGTATCATTGGCGATGGCGATTGCCTCTTCTTCTGTTGAATATTTAAGCACGCATAATACCGGACCAAAGATTTCTTCTCGCGCAATCTTCATATCATTCGTTACGTCTGCGAAAATCGTCGGCTCGATGAAATATCCGTTATCCAGCCCTGGACCTGATGCCCGTTTACCACCGCATACAAGTCTTGCTCCTTCATCAACGCCAGACTGAATATAATCGAGGATTTTATTCATCTGTGATTCAGAGATCACCGGCCCCATTCCAGTTGTCATATCAAGCGGCTGACCGAGCTTAATTTTCTTCGATGTTTCAGCTAGTTGTTGGACGACGATATCATATATGGATTCATGGACGATAACTCGTGTACTCGCTTCACACACTTGCCCGGAATGGAAAAACACACCGAGCAGAATTCCCGGAATCGCTACTTCGAGATCTACATCCGGTAGTACGATCGCAGGCGCTTTTCCTCCAAGTTCAAGCGTCACTTTCTTTACCGTTCCCGCAGCTTGCGCCATAATCTTTCTGCCTACTTCAGTAGATCCAGTAAATGCCACTTTCGATACATCCGGATGCGTGACAAGGGCATCCCCCACTTCAGCTCCCGGACCAGTAATGACATTAATTACCCCTGGTGGAATACCGGCTTCAACAGCTAATTGTGCAAGCTTCAATGTACCTAGTGGTGTATTCGAAGCCGGCTTGATAATGATCGAGTTCCCCATCGCGATTGCTGGTGCGATTTTCCACATCGCTAATACTAACGGGAAGTTAAATGGCGTGATCGCCGCTACTACACCGAGAGGTTCACGAACAAGCAGGCTTCGGTTCGCACCGAGCTGCTCATTAACGGGAAGCGCTGTTACAGCTTCATATTTCAATGATAAATCCGCTGTTTGAGTAAGAGAAAGGATTAACTGTCGGATATCCGCGCCACCTAATTTACGAAGTGTCGCCCCTGTACTGATCCCCTCCAGGAAAATGATTTCCTGGGCATGCTCCCTGATTTTCCCCGCAAATTGCAGCATGATCTGTGCGCGTTCCGCCTGCGTTTTTCCTGACCATACACCCGATTCAAATACTTCTTTCGCATTTTGAACCGCCTTATTCACATCATCCTGGTTCCCTTTTGAAACTTTCGCAACGACTTCTGATGTAGCCGGATTAATTACATCAAAAAATTCACCTGAAGCAGGTGGAGTCCATTCACCATTGATATATTGCGGAAAGACCTTTACTTGTACGTCTGTCGTCATCCTTCATCCCCCTTTAAATAGCAAACTGTCTTGTTACAGCGTCTGAATGATTATTTCCTATACTTCCTCTAAAGCAATGTCCGTATTGTAGATTTCTTCTAAAGTCTTTCCTTTTGCCCGTGAAAGAACTGTCAGACGTGCCTGCAATTGTTTCATTGCAAATTCCATCGATTTCCCTCGTTCGATACCAAGACTTGTTACTTCTTCTTTTCTTTCCGTTAACATCATCGCAATCGGTAACAGCTCCTGCAGTCTTTGTTGCACGCGTTCAAACAGCTCAAGTTCAGGATTTTCACTGATCAGGCGCTGAATGAGGAATGTACCGAAACCAATATGACGTCCTTCGTCACGCTTTACATTTCGAATTCCTGTAATAAACCCCGGGAACAGATTTGATTTTGAGAGTGCTTCATGGAAGAACCAGTAACCTGTTTCAGCCAAAACACCTTCCGCGAAAATATTGTAAGTAACCGCTGCATCGATCATCGCTTCCGGTGACTGATCATCAATCAATTTCCCCATCACTGCCGGTAATGTTTCATCAAATAACTTTCGGTAGCCTGGTGAAAGTAAATGTGTCAAATCTTCCGTTACGCCGATTTCTTCCAGGAACAGACTGAAAAATTCAGCATGCTTCGCTTCTTCAAAAAGGAATGTTGTTAAATACGATTCCTCTTCGAACCATCCCTTTTTGGAAACTGCCATGATCATCGGTAAAATATCTTGAGTGACCGCTTCTTCACCGCCGATAAATTGAGCAAACTGTGTAAGTACCTCTAATTGTTGCTCCTCACTTAATTTCTTCCAGTCTTCTTTATCCTGTGTAAAGTCGATATCTACCGGATTCCAGATTCCGAATTTTTTTGCTTTCTGATACAAGTTATACGGTAGTGAATTTTTGTTGATTTCCTGTTTCGTCGTTACGTATTCTCTCATTGCCAGTTCCCCCTTAAATTTTGTTCGCTTCGTCCATAACTGCTTGTGTATTAAAGAGATACTCCTGTAAAATTGCAGTCAACATCACAAATTTTACGTAACGAAACATCTCTCTAGAACAAACGTAAAAGTAATTATTTTTTCAACTCAAAAAATGCCTTCACTTTTACTTCAGCATCTTCATTGACTGCTTCCGCCTCACAAATCCAACAGGTTTCATTTTCATCAACAATCCGGCCTTGAATTGTTATTCTTTCTCCCGGTCTTGTCATTGCTTTAAATCTCGTAGTGAATTTCTTCAAATCCTTTACTTCGAACCATTGTCCAATTGCCTGTCCGACAAAGCCCATCACCAACATGCCATGTGCAATAACTCCCCCTAATCCCGCCGCTTCCGCAAAAGGGACAACGGTATGGATCGGATTGAAATCTCCGGATGCACCTGCATACCGAACGAGCTGTGTATGTGTTATTTCTTCCTTCTGTAAAGGTTCCAGTGTCTGGCCGATTTCCATAAAATGCCCCCTAATGCCTTTCGATAATCGTGGATCGACTGATTAAAACCGTTTCACCCTGTTTGTCCAAGTAGTCTTTGCGTATAACAAAGAAGTTCATCGCCGCTTTTGAATAAGCTTTTTCAATAACACCATGTACGGTAATTTCCTCATCGGGAACGATTTCCCTGAAATATTCATACTCCTGCGCACCGTGGAGGACTTTTTTCATATTTAAATTCAATACCTCGGATGAGGAGGCACCTCCACCCCAGAAATCGATCACTGTTGGGAATGTCGGTGGTACTGCTTCTCCGTTCAAATACTCCTCTTTCAGATCGCCAATCGCTTGTGCAAATTCTTTGATTTTTCCTTTTTCAACTCGAAAGGTGTAGGATTCTAATTTCAGGCCAACTTTTTCCTTAAGCCCTGTACTCAAAAAATCACCTCCTTCAACTTCATTTATCGATATTTTCAGATAATTCTACTTGCTTTACTTCATTGTTGCTGAATGGGCTTTCCTCATATAGTCTTTATGAATTTGAGCAGCAATGATGTTTTTTTGAATTTCGGATGTACCTTCATATATTTTTGTAATACGGGCATCCCGGTAGAATCTTTCAACAGGAAAATCTTTCATATAGCCGAGACCACCATGGATTTGAACAGCTTTATCCGCGATGCGATTATAAATTTCCGAACCTAAAAGCTTTGCCATCGCGGCCTCTTTCATGACATTCATCCCCTGGTCCACCATCCATGCTACCCGGTACGTAAAGGATCTCAATGTTTCGATATCCAAAGCCATTTCCGCCAAGTAATGCTGTATGATTTGCTGTTCAAAAATTGGTTTACCGAACTGTTCACGCTCATGGGCATATTTGACGGATAGCTCAAACAGCTTTTGCGATGAGCCTAAATTTCTCGCTGCGAGCCCCGCACGGCCATTTGCCAAAATGGTTAAAGCATTGACGTAACCTAATCCTTCTTCACCAAGCACATTTTCGGCCGGAACTTCACAATCCTCGAAGAAGATTTCAGACGAATGGGATCCGCGAAGTCCCATTTTTTCTTCTGTTTTTCCGATGATGAAACCGGGAGCGCTTTTATCTACGAGAAATGAAGTGATCCCCTTTGCACCTTTCGTTGGATCGGTCGCAGCCATCACTGTAAAAACTCCTGCAATCGGGGCATTCGTAATATATTGCTTTGCACCATTCAGAATATATTTGTCCCCTTTGCGAACAGCTGTTGTTTTCAGAGCGGCCGCATGGGAACCTGCAGTCGTTTCGGTTAAAGCAAACGCACCAATGATGTCACCTGAAGCCATGCGCGGTAAATATTTTCGCTTCTGCTCTTCTGTCCCCAATTCCACAATCCCGACAGACCCAATTCCGGTGTGGGCACCAATAACCGTCATATAACCATTCGATGTGCGCCCGATTTCTTCAAAGAGACTACATTTACCGACCATATCAATACCTGTTCCGCCATATTCTGCTGGGATACTTAAACCGAATAACCCCATTTCTTTTGACCTTTTCATAATATGTTCTGGAATGCGGTCTTCACGGTCAATCTGGTCTGCAAGTGGATCCACTACATTATCTATAAAATCCCGGATTGATTTTTTCATTTCAAGTAAATCGGGTGGCAGCTGAAAGTCCATATTTTTCTCTCCCTTCCATTTAGCAGTCCAAACAATTACACTAACGGAGCATACGGGAAGACTTGAGCACTACCTTCAAGTGGTGTAAAACTTGATTGAAGCGATCCTTTAATTGCACTTAAACTATCGACAGACCAGCCTTTTGCATTGAATACCGAGCGAATCGGGCGCGGCTGAGAAAACACCATAATTTCCTTTCCTCGTACACCAAATATTTGACCCGAAATATCGGCAGCTTCGTCTGATGCCAAAAAGGCAACTAATGGCGCAATATGAGCCGGTGAAAGCTGTTTCAGTCTTTCCACACGCTCTTTTTCATCTTCTGTATCTGCAGGAATTGTCCCGATTAATCGACTCCATGCAAATGGGGCAATCGCATTCGATGTAACATTATAGCGGGCCATATCCAAAGCCGTACTTTTACTTAACCCGACAATTCCTAATTTGGCAGCAGAATAATTGGCTTGCCCCACATTACCGATTAACCCTGAAGTGGAAGTGAAATGAATAAAGCGTCCACTTTTTTGCTCCTTAAAAATCGTTGATGCCGCCCTCGTCATATTGAATGAACCTTTTAAATGAACCGCAATAACGACATCCCATTCTTCCTCGCTCATTTTAAATAACATACGGTCACGTAAAATACCTGCATTATTCACAACGATATCCAAGCGTCCGAATCGTGAGAGTGCTGTATCTACAATATTGGAAGCAGAGTCATAGTCTGCAACGGAATCATAGTTGGCTACAGCTTCTCCACCAAGTTCCTGTATCTCCTGCACTACTTCATCTGCAATTTTTGTATCATTCCCTAGCCCGTCAGATCCTCCGCCCAAATCATTGACAACAACTTTCGCCCCTTCTTTTGCTAAAAGCAAGGCAATATCTCGTCCGATCCCTCGACCGGAACCTGTAACGATTGCAACTTTATCTTTTAAATTCGACATAGTTAACACCCTTTCTCATTTGGCTGATTTCCTCTTTATACGAATTGTTTGTATCGTTCAGATAGAGCAGCCCGGAATTTCGGATGCGCAATGGCAATTAAGCTTTCCGACCGTTCGCTTAAAGACTTTCCGAACAGTTTGGCAACACCGTACTCTGTGACAACATAGTCAATTTCAGACTTCAATGATGTCACGTATTTTGTATGAACCTTTATCCGGGATTCCGTACCATTTTTCGCCGTGGATGGCAGGGCAATAATCGCTCTTCCACCAGGGGAAAGTTTGGATCCGTGAATGAAATCCATTTGACCGCCAACTCCTGCAACAACATAGGAATCCTCAACCTGTTCGGCATTGATTTGCCCGGACAGACTTACTTCCAGCGCCGAGTTAATTGAATAGAAGTTGCTTATTTTCGAAATAACTGCCGCATTATGTGTGTAGCTGACCGGATACAGTTCAACGCTATTATTGTGATGACAGAACTCATATAACTCGTTTGTTCCGGTAAGTGTTGTACATACGGATTTATGACGATTGATTTCTTTTCGTTCGTTCGTAATGACTCCTAGATTGATGAGCTGCATAATGTCATCAGAAATCGAACCCGAATGCACACCTAAGCCCACTTTTGACCGAAGTGATCGGACAATATTTCCTGCGAGTTTACCGACCCCTACTTGTATCGTTGCATAATCAGGGATCAGTGCTGCTACGTAATTGCCGATCGCTATATCTTCGTTGGCTGGTGGACTGTTTGGAATCGTGAGTAACGGACGGTCGGACGGAACAAAACAGTCAATCTGAGATACATGGACCAATGTTTCACCGGATGTACAAGGAAGATTGCTGTTTACTTCCGCGATTACAACCTTCGCTTCCTTTATTAATGACGGTACAACATCTACCGAAAGTCCGAGATTGCAAAAACCATCTGCATTTGGCTTGGAAACCTGGATAAGTGCAACATCGATTTTCTCTTCTTTGATCCACCGGGGGATGTCCGAGAAATTCATAGGAATGTAATCACAATGTTTATGTTGGCAGGCCTTTTTCAATAAGGATGAATTTAAAAATGTTCGGATTGTAAAGTGTGGTTGACATGATAGATCCGCATATTTACACGGACTACCTAAAACGATGGTATATAGTAAAATCTCTTGTAAACGCGCCTTTTGACGTATTAATTCTTCTACAAGTTCTTGAGGTTCATTACACATCGGTGCCAAAAATATTGTTTGAGAGGATTCAATAAGCTGGATTGCTTTTTCAGCAGTGGTACATTTTTTTGTATAGAGGCATTTCCATTCGGTCTTGTTCATTTGATCAGCTCCAGTACGTATTACAATTGCATGTTTTCAACAATAGTCGTAATACCAAGTCCGCCGCCGATACAGAATGTAACTAAACCATATTTTTCTCCGCGTCTTTCCATTTCATGAAGCAGCTTTGTCATTAATACGCCGCCAGTGCCGCCAATAGGATGACCTAGGGCGATTGCCCCACCATTAACATTGACACGGTTTATGTCCATGCCAAGTTCTTTGATGACGGCTAAAGATTGCGCTGCAAAGGCTTCATTCAATTCAATTAACCCGATTTGATCGAGAGTTAAATTCGCCATTTTCAGTGCTTTTCTAGTTGCCGGAGCAGGACCGATTCCCATAATTTCAGGCGAAACCCCAGCTACAGCCTGCGCAATGATTTTCGCTTTCGGTTTTTTATCATACTGTGCAGCAGCTTCTTCCGACATCAGCATGATTACACCTGCCCCATCATTTCGACCACTCGTATTTCCGGCAGTTACTGTGCCATTTTCTTTAAAAACAGGTTTTAGCTGTGATAGTTTTTCAAATGTCGTTTCCCTTGGATGCTCGTCTACTTTAAATTCGACGGTTCCCTTTTTCGACTTCACTTCATAAGGAACGATTTGATCCTTAAATAATCCCGACTCGATCGCTTTTTTTGCATTTTCCTGGCTTCTTAAGGCAAACTCATCTTGTTCACTTCGGGAAATCGAGTATTTTACAGCCAAGTTCTCGGCAGTCATCCCCATTGTTAATGCTCCATATGTTTCAATCGGTTGGGCACGGGGCTGACTTTCCGTGTTTGAATCGAGAATTTCGCCGTTTCCTGCCCCGTAACCGTATCGGACATTCCGCAAATAGTACGGCGCTGTGCTCATGCTTTCAGCCCCACCCGCGATAATAATATCGGACAGTCCACACATGATTTGCTGGGCACCGCTATTCATCGCCTGCAGACCTGATCCGCACTGCCGGTGAACAGTATAGCCGGTAATTTCAATCGGAAAACCGGCACGTAAAAGGGCTAAGCGGGCCAGATTAGGCGAGTCTGTACTTTGCTTCGCTTGTCCAATAATGACTTCATCGACTTCACTCTTGTCGATTCCGGTACGGATCGTAATTTCGTCCAACACTTTTGCCGCAAGATAATCTACTTCCACATCTTTCAATGTCTCGCCCATGCGACCGACTGCTGTACGTACAGAGTCTATTATTACGGCATTTCTCATTTCATCCCACCTCAAAAATTCATAGTACTAATCATGTGCTTAAACTTGATGAAGTCGCTTCGGATCCATTACAGTCCTAAATTTTTGGCAATAATGACTTTCATAATTTCATTGGAACCTGCGAAAATTGGTGTAACCGCAATATCGCGGAATCTTCTAGCAATCTTGTATTCCTCCATATAGCCGTAGCCGCCATGTAATTGCATACACTCTACCGAGATTTTCCGAGCCATATCCGTTGTCCACCATTTGGCCATTGATACCTCCGTCACAATATCCTGTCCTTCTAGATGGCGAATGATCAAATCATCTACAAATGTTTGGCCGATTTTTACTTGCGTCGCAATTTCAGCCAGTGTAAACTGTGTGTTTTGGAATTTTCCAATCGGTTTACCAAACGCTTCCCGCTCTTTAACATACTGCAATGTTAAGTCGAGCATATCTTTTGCAGCAGTAATTGCCCCTACTGCTGTCAGGAGACGTTCTTGCTGCAATTTTTGCATTAAATACAAGAAACCTTTTCCTTCTTCACCAAGAAGATTTTCTGCCGGAACCCGGACATTTTCAAAAATAAGTTCTGCTGTATCCTGGCTATGCATGCCTACCTTGTCTAATTTTCTGCCGCGTGAGAAACCTTCCATCCCTCTTTCAACAATCAATAAGCTTACCCCGTTATGGGCAGGTACCGCTTTTGGATCTGTTTTACAGGCGATGATGATGACATCGGAAAGAATCCCGTTCGTAATGAAGGTTTTTTGACCGTTCACAATATAGTCTGAGCCATCTTTAATGGCCGTAGTCGTCATTTTCTGTAAATCCGAACCTGCACCCGGCTCTGTCATTGCAATGGCTGAAATCCACTCGCCACTCACAAACTTCGGAAGATACTTCATCTTCTGCTCTTCTGTTCCAAAAGAGGTGATATACGGCGTTACGACATTACTATGCAATCCGATTCCACTTAAACCGCCACCGACTTTTGACAATTCTTCAGATAAAACGATATCAAAAATAAAGTCCAAGCCCATCCCGCCATACTTTTCCTCTACGCTCGGACATAAAAATCCCTGACTGCCTAACTTTGTCCATAATTCGCGCGGAACGATGCGATCATGCTCCCATTGTGTAAAATAAGGATCAATCTCTTTTTCCACAAATTTTTTAAGAGACTCCCTGAACATAATATGATCATTATTAAAAAAAGTACGGGACTCTTTTCTTGTTTTCGCCAATGTTTTATTCATTTATATCACTCTCTCTTCGTCATATTTTTAACACCTTATATATTGAAAGCGATTACATGCCATCTCGTAATTTTATAAAATATGAATAGAGTTTTATTTAAATTCTCTCAATAATTGTTGCATTGGCCATGCCCATACCTTCACAAATCGCAAGCAAGCCGTAGCGCTGGTTATTACGTTCCATGCGGTAAAGCATCGTCGTTAATAATTTTGTTCCTGTTGCGCCAAGCGGATGACCTAGTGCAATCGCACCTCCGTCGGGATTCAGTTTTTCCAGATCCGCACCAAGCTCTTTTGCCCAGACAATCGGTACAGGTGCAAAAGCTTCATTCACTTCGTACGTATCCATATCATCAATCGTTAAGTTTGCCTTTTCAAGGACACGTATTGTCGCTTCAATCGGACCTGTCAGCATAAGTGTAGGATCAGAACCTACGACAGTGCGCGCAATGATTTTCGCCATCGGTTTCACACCAAGTTCCTGCGCTTTTTCACTCGACATCAAGAGTACCGCTGATGCACCATCACTCATTTGAGATGAAGTTCCTGCAGAAATAACTCCCTCTTCTTTAAACAGCTTTCTTAAGCCTTGCAGAACTTCGACGGTTGTTCCCGGTCTTGGGCCCTCATCAGTATCTACATCACCGATCGCTACAATCTCATCATCAAAATAGCCTGCTTCAATTGCCTGAGTGGCACGCTGCTGACTCAGAACAGAATATTCATTAATTTCCTGTTCTGTTAACTGCCATTGTTCAGCGATACGCTCTGCGGACAACCCTTGGTGGATCAACTCATAGTTTTTGATACGTTCACTTTTACGCGTGCCCTCCATATTCGATCCCATCGGTACACGGCTCATGCTTTCAATACCACCTGCGATAACAATATCCATATCACCTGCTATAATCGCCTGTGCCGCAAAATGAACTGCCTGTAAACTCGAGCCGCATTGCCGGTCAATCGTTACACCGGGCACCTCAATCGGAAAGCCTGCCATCAACGCAGCCATTCGTGCGATATTTCCGCCTTGTTCCAATGTTTGGGTAACACAGCCAAAAATCACATCCTCCACAAGTGCCTTTTCTATTCCCGCACGCTTTACTACATCCTCCAGTACATCTGCAGCTAAATCATCTGCCCGTACATTTGCCAAAACACCATTTCTTCTGCCTACCGGTGTTCGTGTTGCAGCGACGATAACGGCTTCTCTCATCCATTCATTCCCCCTTATTAAATTGGGCGTTGGCGAATCATTTAGATCGCCTAAAAACTCTAAATCATTTCGCTTTCCCAAAAAACAATATATGTTGCTTATACAAAAAGATTACAACCTATTAAGCAATTAAATATCTGTCTCTTAATTTATATAGATAATGCAATGAAAATATTCTCACTAAATTAGTACTTTCAAATAGTAAAATTCACACTCACAACATAAATTGTTATTGCTTTAATAACAATTGACGATTTCATTTAAAATTTCAGTATAAAGTATATACATCATCGCAGAAAGTAGTTAACAGGATAGATACATGGTTTTATATGGAAACCAAACTTCAAACCCGTCAATGATTTATTATGAAACAGATAGAGTTCCTCGACTATTCCACTATATTTCCAAAAGTATTTTCTCCATCTGAATCTTTGTTAATTATTTTTTTAGCGATAATAAAAAGGCATCATCCATTTGAATTAATCAAATTAGATGATGCCTGAGAAAATATATCCAATTATAAACTGTTCTGCTTACTCTTTTATGCTTCCGTCTTTTGAATGGAAGCGCAATAAATCCCCATTTACAACTTTATCGGAATAGTGAAGTTTTTCTTCTACCATCGCTTTTAATTTATCTGCTGTTTCCACTTTCGACTCATCGAGCGCTTCACCTGACTTCGGATTGTAGTATTTGCCGTCCAATGAATAGATCGTCGGGCTGACAAAATTACCGTTTCTGAACGGCACGATTTCGCTATGCTCTTCAGAAAGCAGGTCTGTACCAAAATGAATATTGTTTTTCGTTTCAACACCAAGTAAATGCAGTACTGTCGGAAGAAGGTCTATTTGGCCGCCATACGTATGGTTAACGCCACCTTCCATGCCCGGTACATGAATAAATAGCGGTACACGCTGTAAATCTGCATTTACAACAGGTGTAACTTCTTCACCAATAATTTGTTCCATCGCTTTATTGTGGTTATCGGAAATCCCGTAATGGTCACCGTACATCACAATCATTGTATTTTCATAAAGACCGGATTCTTTTAAATAGGCAAAGAACTGTTCAATCGCTTCGTCGGCATATCGAGCTGTCTGGAAATAATTATCGACACTTGCATCGCCTGTTGTCGCCTTACCGATCGACACTAAATCCTGGTCAATCTTGTATGGGAAGTGATGGGCAACTGTTATGAATTTTGTATAGAATGGCTGCGGCAATGTTTCAAGCAGGCTTTCTGACTGCTCGAAAAATGGTTTATCCATTAAACCGTACTCCGCCATATTTTTCGAATCGGCAGTATCATATGAACTTTCATCAAAAAATTCGTCATAGCCAAACTGGTTGTAAATAATATTTCGGTTCCAGAAGCTGCCATTATTTCCGTGGAACACTGCAGACGTATAGCCATAATCTTTTAAAATCGATGGTGCGGCTTCAAACGTATTTTGTCCTTTCGTAATAAAGGCCGAACCTTGTGGCAATCCGAATAATGAATTCTCTAACATAAATTCAGCATCGGAAGTTTTCCCCTGCGCTGTTTGATGATAAAAGTTATCGAAATACATTGTGTTTTCATTTTTAACTAATGAATTTAAAAACGGTGTTACTTGTTCGCCCTCAAGTTCATAATCAATCAAAAACGACTGCATGGATTCCAAATGTAAGTAAATAACATTCATATCTTTCGCTTTACCAAAGTACTTCTCGTTTGGCCCGGCTGAAAATGAATTTGTATAGTTAATAATTTCCGCAATATCACTGCTGTCAGCTGAAGCCCGCTCTGAAGACGCTTCAAACGTTTTAACAGAATCATAAATAGAATAATTGTACATACCTAAATATTTTACGATATAACTGCGGTCAAAGCCTCGGCTCAATAAATCCGGGCGGTCTGCTTCAGCTAATTGTAAGTTAACAATAGACAATACAATTGCCGCTGCCATAACAGCTGCAGGCATTTTGAATCCGATTTTGCCGGATTGGAAATTAATTTTCTTTGAAAAACGAATATATAGCAACACGAAAATATCCGCAAAAAATAATACATCATAAGGTTTTAATAATGTTAAAACACTGCCGCCTAAATCCCCGAAATTTTGTGTTTGAGAGATTGTAGGAAGCGTAATAAAATCACTGAAGAAGCGATAATATACAGCATTTGCAAATAAGAGAATTGTCATCAATGTATAGATGATGATCAAGACCGTCAGTTTTCTCTTTCCTTTAAACAGAAAAGCAACTGATAAAAATAATAGCGCAGATCCTAATGGGTTAATCAATAAAAGAAACTGCTGGAGTGGTCCTTCAACGCCCAGCTTAAACTGCGTTAGTTGTGTAATATAAGTTTTCGCCCATAGCATTAATACAGCCAGAACGAAAATCCCTAGGAAATTGTTTAATAAGCTTTTATTTTTTACTAAGTTTTTCACCTTGTAATCACTCTTTCTATTCAAGACGTTTTTCTTTTTTATTTAGAAAAACAAGAATCAATATATCAAAAAAACATTAACTTATGCAACTATTATGTAACGATTTCTGATAGTAATTGTTGCCAAGAAGTGTGGATCTTGAGGAAAAAAGTGAAAAAATGGAGGATTGCCTAAGCAAATCCCTCCATTTTATATAAGTCTAACTATTGAACATGTAGCTTACTAAACTTCATTTAGGAAAAACTTTTTTGAAGCGGTCACAAACTGTCAGCATTTCTTCGGTAAATTCAAGACCTTGTTCGGACAGTTCTCTGCTAAAAAACGCGACATGCGCTTCCTTCCACTCGGCATAAGTCCCCTCTCCTTCTGCTAACGCAAAATCAACCGGTACTTCATTGAATGGGTATATTTCAATGGAATAGGATTGGATGATCGCAACCGGATCATCCTGACTGTTTAAAACAATCTGATAGTCCCCGATTTCCGGTAATCTTTCTCCTTCCAGTTCATACAATGGAAAGCTTGAACAAGTTGCTCCTTTGACGCCATCCAATACAAGTCCCGCAAGCCAATCTGCTTTTTCCCCAAATTGAAATGCTTCTTTATAATGAATATTTTTCATACCTTCCGAATTACAAAAATACTGCCAATAGGCTTCGATTTGATTCATTTGCTTAACTCCTTTTGTTTCGACTGTGCCCATTCAAATGGACCTTCATGCACGGTAAGCTGCTGATTTTCCAGCCAAGCCGTTCTCGTAAATAGTTTTTGAAGAAAATAGCGGTCATGGCTAATCGCTAGTATGGTTCCTTCAAAGTTCCCCAATGCTTCTTCAAGTGCTTCCCTCGACTCAATATCAAGATGGTTTGTCGGTTCATCCAAAACAAGAACATTGCATTTCTGAACCATTAACTGAGCTAATCGAAGTCTCATTTTCTCCCCACCGCTTAGTTGATCCACTTTTTTAAATACATCATGACCGTAAAATAAAAATTGGGCAAGCATATGCCGCGCATCGTATTCCGTTAATGACACTTGCTCACGGAATGCATCAATAAGACGCTGTTTGCCGTTAAATTGGTCAAACTGCTGTGCAAGGTAACCGATTTTTAAATTACTTCCCTGTATTGCATCGCCATCTATAGGCGCAATTTCCCCTAATAGGATTTTTAACAATGTGGATTTACCTGTTCCATTATTCCCGACAATCGCGATTCGATCTTGAAAATGTACCGATAACTGTACATTCATAAATAAAAAATCCTGCTCAAATCCGTGGGAAATGTTTTTCAGCATAAACACTTCTTTTCCTGTCCGGTCTTCAGTTTTCAACTGTAAATTCATCTGGCGCTCGGTTTTTGGCTTTTTGACGGTTTCCATTCGTGCCAGCATTTTCTCCATTACTTTCGCTTTACGGTATAGATCGGGATTCGGAGGTGACGCTTCATTCGCCCATTGTCGTAATCGGCGAATCGCTTCTTTCATTTTTTGAATCTTTTTTTGCTGTTCTTCATATGCCGCAAACTGCTGTGCTATTTTTGCCTCTTTATTTTTAATGTACTGATTATAGTTACCTTTACTCACCCAAATCTGCCCATCTTCAATTTCTGCCACATAGTGAACAATTTTATTTAAAAACATCCGGTCATGCGAGATCACAACAACGGTACCTTTAAAGTATTGCAAATAGTCTTCAAGCCATTGTGTTGCAGCAAGATCCAAATGATTTGTCGGTTCATCCAACAGTAAAATATCCGGCTGCCGGAGTAAAATTTGAGCGAGCATTACCTTTGTCTTTTCCCCACCGCTCAGTGCATGAAAAGGTTGCTCCAATAGCTTTGAAATTGCGAGTCCATTGGCAATCGATGCAATTTTTGCTTCGATTTCGTAGCCGCCTTTTGCTAAATAGTGCTCTTGCAGCTCGCCATATTGATTTAAAATCTTCTCGGATAAATCAGTTGCCATCTTCATTTCCAACTGAGACAGACGATCTTTAATAACATGTAATTCGGCGAATGCTTTTGACAATACATCAAAAACTGATAGATCCGTGTATCGGGGAATTTGATGCAAGTAGCCGATTGTCTGACTTTTCAATTTTATGATTCGCCCCTCATCGGGTTTTTCAATGCCTGCCAGCACTTTAAATAAAGTCGTTTTCCCGCTGCCGTTTCGACCGACGACTGCGATACGTTCACCGGCATTCATTTCAAAGGAAAGTTCCTTAAAAATGGTGTTGCCACCGATAATTTTCGTTATGTTTTCTGCTTTCAACTGCATATTTCTACGCCTCCACTGGCGCAGCTAAACAACAAAAAGACTGCTCATTAACAAGAGCAGCCTTTTCAATGATGGTGAAAAGAATGAAGTTAATTAGCTACGCATTATTTTTAAATTGTCTAAAAAAGGACACACCTATCCCGTTAGACCCAAATTTAAAAGTAATGACACGTGCAAAATACATAGCTGTATCCACTTTTACACCTGTCTCGATCGCTAACTTCTTCATTCCGTTCACCTCCGTCCATTTGAATTGTTCTAATATTAACATATTTCAATTAATATGTACATACTGGAAATGAATGTTATACGGGGGTAGTTCTTTATTCGGGAGAGGGTCTACTTTAGCATTCAACCTTCCTACTTTTCGCTGATTTTTCCACTTTTGATATCCATTGCTCTATTTCTCCGCTTTCTATTTTCATTCCCTGCCTCAAATCCTCAAGAGCCGGAACTTTTATTTTCCCTTTTCTCAAATTTGCGTTACGATAAGAGGTGGATGCAATTTAGAATGGAGGAAGTTTTCCTTATGTCGAATAAAGCTTTACAAAAAGATGCGATGCGCGTTTTAAAAGAAACGAGCCGCACATTTTATATCCCCATTACTTTTTTAGATAAAGAATTAAAATTAACGGTTGCTGCAGCGTATTTAGCGATGCGGGCAATTGATGAAATTGAAGATCATGAAGATGTTTCCAATGAAATGAAAAATGCGACATTATTAAAAGTAGCAGAATTGCTGAAAGCCCCTGCTTTTGATAATAATGCTTACCTTGATGCACTGGCACCTGTAAAGGACAAAATGCCTGAAGTAACGCTTCGTTTAGCTGACTGGCTGGAAGTTTGTCCTCAAGGAGCATTCCCGATTGTCACTTCAGCGACGAGCGAAATGGCAGAAGGGATGGCAAAATGGGCACTCGCAAATTGGCAAGTGCATACGAAAGAAGACTTGGACGACTATACATATTATGTGGCTGGCTTAGTCGGTGTCATGCTTTCGGAGCTTTGGGAATGGAGCGCCGGCACGAAAACAGACCGTGAACTGGCAATCGGCTACGGTCGCGGTTTGCAGGCAGTAAATATTTTACGTAACGAGCAGGAAGATTTGGATGAGCGCGGTGTCAGCTTCGTACCTGATGGCTGGACGCGTGCTGAACTATTTGCTTATGCGGAGGAAAACTTGGCAAAGGCCGACCTTTATATGAAAGATTTAGACAAACGTTCGATTAAATTATTCTGTAGACTGCCTTTAGCATTGGCACATAAAACATTGCAGGCCATGAGAGATGGACGAGAAAAAATGTCCCGCTCAGAAGTTGAAGCAACAGTAGAAGAAATCCAGGCAGATTAAAAAGAAGTGTGTTGAGGGTTCTCCCACAACACACTTCTTTCTTACATAATGATGGCAATCGCGATACTGCAAATTGCACAAAGCCCTACATACGTAAATGAAATAATATGACGGCGCTTTTCTCTTCTAAACCAAAACTCCAATAATCCGCGAACTATAAACAAAATCATAATGAACGCAAACAATACAGAATATAATGTTTTTTGGTCAAATAGATTAATAGTTACATACGATAAAAACATGAAGCATAGGATGATTTCCAAGACGAAATGCCAAATCCCCACATACTGATCCATAAATTTCTCGTTTTTTGGGATGTTATATTTTTTGCGTAAGTTTAAATCGAGTAAACCTGCCCCAAAAAATGCGATGATGACTACTACAATTAACACAAGCGACTTCCCTTCTATATCTCTGATTGTAAATACTGCTGGCGTAATTCTTCAGGCACTAAATCACCGCCTGTTGACCAAATAATATGTGTGGCGTTTTCCATTTTATCTGTAAGCCCATGCTTTTCGATGTATGATGTCCCCTGCATCATTAATTCAATCGGACCATACACACCTGCATGCGCTGAAGGTTCCATAAAAATGTTTTCCGTCTCAAACATACCTTTTAAACTTCTAAATAAAAAGCTGTCATCCACAGTATAACATCCGCTTATAACGGATTCCATCAATGTTCCGACAAATCGTGAAGGACGTCCTACCGCCAATCCGTCAGCTTCTGTCTGGTTGGACAACCCAATATCATTCACACTGATTTTGTCATGCAAACCTGTCATCAATCCTAAAAGCATACATGGTGATGCAAATGGTTCCGCAAAGAAAATATGAATCTGTTCACCGTAAATTTGTTTTAAAGAGTAGGCAATTCCTCCGGGCGCTCCCCCAACCCCGCAAGGCAGATAAACAAATAGCGGATGATTCGCATCGACTTTTATTTTTGCTTGCTGTAGCTGTTCTTTCAGGCGTAAACCGGCAACTGAATATCCTAAAAACAGATCGATTGAATTTTCATCATCAACGAAATGGCATGCGGGATCTTTTTCTGCTACTTGGCGGCCGTTTTCCACGGCAGACGTGTAGTCAGATTCGTATTCGATCACTTCTACCCCTTTTTCACGCAGCAGTTCTTTTTTCCACTCTTTTGCCTCTATCGACATATGCACCGTTACCCGGAAACCAAGCTGTGCGCTAATAATACCGATACTCAGGCCTAAATTACCAGTTGATCCGACCGCTATTTTATATTGGCTAAAAAATTGGCGAAATTCTTCACTATGGAATTTTGCGTAATCATCTTGTTCTGTTATCATACCTGCATCAATTGCCAGCTTTTCGGCATGGCTTAACACTTCATATATACCGCCACGCGCTTTAATTGAACCGGCGATCGGTAATGCATGATCACATTTAAGCATTAGTTTTCCGGGAATATTAAAACCGCGTCGTCCTTCTATGAGTTTTTTCATCGCAGCAATTTCTTTAAATTCCGATTCAATAATACCGTCTGAAAATTTCGTCATCGGAAATGCGACCTTTATATAAGAAGAAAAACGCTTTAATCTATTTTCTGCGTCTTGAATCATATCAAGCGTTACTTGTTCAGATAACTGCCTTCCTTTCTCTGCATTTTCATTTTCCCAAAAAACGTATTGTTCGGATTGCAGCTTTTCAATTAATGGAAAGCGCTCTTTTAGTGCGTCTAAATTTAATATTTGCTGATTCATTTATGATTCCTCCTTCTCAAAAATCGCACGTTCACAAATTTGTCGAAATTTTGTTTCAAAAGCCAAATTATTTTCTTCTGTGCGTTTTTTAGGACCTTTCGTACGTCCCCCTGCACGTCTTATTTTCGCACTTTCAAATCGAAAAGCCAACAGTTGGTCTATGTTGTCAGACGTCAGTTTTTTACCGTTATGAGTAATGACAATTCCACCTTTTGCAATACACATCGCAGCAAGGCCATAATCACCTGTTATGACAATATCTCCTCGCTTTAAGACACTTAAGAGCTTAAAATCAACCGAATCTGGTCCTTTGTCAACAATAATTGTTTTTGCACCATCTCGTTCCATTCGATGTGATGTATCGCAGAACAAGATTGGTCTTATCTCATATCGAGATGAAATAAACAGCGCTAAATCAACAACTGGGCATGCATCTGCATCAATTAATAGTTGTAAAATAGTTCATCATCCTTTCCAAAAGCAACTCCAAATTAATATATCAATATAATATATGAAAACGTTTTCTCTTTTTTAACACCGATTTTACATAGTGATGTCACATAAAATATAATTGAATTGTTTGATAATTCATACTAATGTATACTTATTAATCCATTTGGGGGTATTAACATGACGACAATGACAACAACGAGTAACGCACAGCAATATGTTGATGGTGTGTTTGAAAAATTAAAAGCAAAAAACTCAAATCAATTGGAATTCCTGCAAGCAGCAGAAGAAATTTTCCTTTCTTTAGTACCTGTATTCGAACAACATCCTGAATACATTCAACATAATATTTTAGAACGTATCGTTGAGCCGGACAGAATCATCTCTTTCCGTGTAGCTTGGCAAGATGATCAAAACCAAGTACAAGTAAACCGCGGGTACCGTGTTCAATATAATAACGTTATCGGGCCATATAAAGGTGGTTTACGCTTCCATCCTACTGTAAACGAATCAATTATGAAATTTTTAGCCTTTGAACAAATTTTCAAAAACGCTTTAACTGGTCAACCGATCGGCGGCGGTAAAGGCGGTTCCGACTTTAATCCAAAAGGTAAATCAAATGCAGAAATTATGCGCTTCTGCCAAGCATTCATGACAGAATTATACCGTTATGTCGGTCCGGATGTCGATGTTCCGGCCGGAGATATTGGTGTAGGTTCACGTGAAGTCGGTTTTTTATGGGGTCAATATAAGCGAATCCGGGGTGCATATGAAGCAGGTGTTTTAACAGGTAAAAAACCTGGCTACGGAGGATCATTGGCGCGTACAGAAGCAACAGGATACGGTTTAGTATACTTTGTTGAAGAAATGCTGCGTGATGCAAAACTTTCAATTAACGAAAAAACGGTTGTTGTTTCAGGTTCTGGTAATGTAGCAATTTATGCAATTGAAAAAGCTCAGCACTTTGGAGCAAAAGTAGTTGCCTGCTCCGACTCTGCAGGCTACATCTACGATCCGGAAGGCATTGATTTAAAAATTGTTAAACGGTTAAAAGAAGTTGAAGGGAAGCGTATTAAAGAATATGTAAATTATCGTCCAAATGCTATTTATACAGAAGGCTGTGACGGTATCTGGACAATTCCATGTGATATCGCTCTTCCATGTGCAACTCAAAATGAAATTAACGGTGAACAGGCCCGCACTTTAATTGCTAATGGCGTAAAAGTCGTTGCAGAAGGTGCTAATATGCCATCGAATTTAGATGCAATCAATGAATTTTTAGCAAGCGATGTATTATTCGGTCCTGGTAAAGCAGCAAATGCAGGCGGTGTTGCTGTATCTGCACTTGAAATGGCTCAAAATTCAGGCCGTAACTACTGGTCATTCCAGGAAGTTGATGAAAAACTTCACGGTATTATGAAATCAATTTTCAAAGAAAGTTCGGATGCAGCGAAAAAATATGGCTATGAAGGCAATTTAGTTGTCGGTTCAAACATTGCCGGCTTCATTAAAGTAGCGAACGGTATGCTTGTAGAAGGCGTTTATTAATTAACAAAACCCGCAATTTCCTACGAATAAGGAGCATTGCGGGTTTATTTTTTAACGTACTACGAGAACATCACAATTGGCGCTGCGTACAACATTTTCCGATACAGATCCGAGTAAGAAGCGTTCGGCACGGTTTAAACCAGTTGCTCCGATAATGATCAGATCGGCATCTGTCAAGTTCGTCAATACCGCTTTAGGAGACCCTTCTTCAACGGATACTTGTACATTTTTAACGCCGGCCTGTTCTGCTATAACTTTGTATTCCTTTAACTGATCAAGAGTTTTTTCCTTTAGAGCCTTTGCATACTTTAAATCATATGCTTCCACTGATCCGAATGAATGTGTATCAATTACACTCACTAGATTCAATGTCGCATCCGTCAATCGAGCAACGTTCATACCACGCTCAAAGGCAATTTTTGCTTTTTCTGAAAAGTCTATTGCTACAACAATATTATTATACGTTTTTAGCATCTAAATCACTCCTTGTCTAAGATTAGTATAACAAATGTTACCATTACACTGGTAACAAAGGGCATACCCTATTAAAGGTTAGACGTCTTTCTTTAAAATACGAACGATTTTATATCAATATTATAAAATCATTCGTGTTATAATAAATTTGAAATTACTTTTGGAGGTATCTCACATGGAATTAATGTATACAGGTAAAACAAAAGATGTATTTAAACTTGAAAACGAGCTATATTTACTGAAATTTAAAGATGATGTAACAGGAGAAAACGGGGTTTTTGACCCAGGCGCAAACACAGTCGGTTTAACAATTGATGGCGCAGGCCTTGCCGGATTGAAACTTACCTCTTTCTTTTATTCGAAATTAAACGAATTGAATGTGCCGACACATTATGTTGAGGCAAATTTTGATGAAGCGACAATGACGGTTAAACCAGCAACTGTTTTCGGGAAAGGTTTGGAAGTTATTTGCCGTTTTAAAGCAGTCGGTTCTTTTTTACGCCGCTATGGTGCTTATGCAACAGAAGGTCAGGATTTGGATTCATTTGTAGAAGTAACTATTAAGGATGATGAACGCCTGGATCCTCCTATTTCAGAAGATGCGCTTTCAATGCTTGGTATTTTGACTCATGAGGAATATGCAATTTTGAAACAGCGCACAATCGAAATTTCAAAGTTTGTTGCAGCAGAGTTGGAGAAAAAAGGATTAACGCTTTATGATATTAAATTGGAATTTGGCCGCGATGCAAAAACAGGTGAAATTTTACTCATTGATGAAATTTCAGGCGGTAATATGCGCGCATACCAAGGTGATACATATATTGAACCATTACAATTAGAAAAGATTATGCTTGCTGAATAATTTCATTTTCTTAATGCCTTTCTTCAAGCACTACAGGGACATTCCGGACTTTCCGGTATGTTCCTTTTGTTTTTACCCCCTTCCCTTTTTCAAGATAAAATGCTACACTTACTTTTGTACTTCAACGCGTTGAAGCGCGAAATCATATAGCGAGGTCTAGTCATCATGAATGCAAAACAACATGTAAAACCCCATTTCATTGAAGCTCTTATTTTAATTTTATTTATTATTGCACTCATTTCCTATAGCATTATGAAACTTGGCAGTGTGCCGCATATTCCGATTTTCATAGCCATCATCGTCCTGATGATGTATGGTGTATTGCGAAAAGTACCGTACCGCATTATGGAACAAAGTATGATCGCTTCTGTTTCAACAAGTATCAGCGCAGTTTATATTTTTTTGCTTATCGGTGTATTAATTAGTAGCTGGTTAATAAGCGGTACAATTCCTACATTGCTGTATATTGGTCTATCCATTATTTCCGCGAGCTTTTTTTATGCTGTTGTGTTCATCATTACAAGTATTATCGGTACAGCGATCGGCAGTTCGCTTACTACCGTCGCAACAATTGGTGTTGCGATGCTGGGAGTTGCCAGTTCGATAGATGCTTCACTCGCAATTACAGCAGGAGCGATTGTTTCCGGAGCGTTTTTCGGGGATAAAATGTCCCCGCTGTCCGATACGACAAATTTGGCTGCGACTGTTGCCGGGATTGATTTGTTTACGCATATTAAAAATATGATGTACACAACAATACCCGCATTTATTATTTCACTCATTATCTATGCGTGGATTTCTCCAAGCAGTCAGAATATGGACACTGAGCTTATTACAAGCTTTAAAGAAACATTGGTTGCAACAAATTTAATTCATTGGTATGCGGTCATCCCTCTCATCGTTCTGATTGTGTGCACAATTTTTAAATTGCCGAGCCTAGCTACACTGGCAATTAGTGCTATTTCGGGCATCGTGTTATCGTATTTCCACAGCTCGATCCCATTGAACGAACTGTTTTCGATTTTATATAACGGTTATTCAATGGAGACAGGTGTCGAAGCAATCGATTCATTGCTGTCACGAGGCGGTATGAACAGTATGCTGTTTACGATTATTCTGATTATACTGTCCCTTTCTATGGGCGGATTGCTCTTTACACTCGGCATTATCCAAACATTATTACAGGTGCTTCAAAACCAGTTGAAATCAGTCGGTTCGGTAATTACCGGTACAGCTCTTACAGCAATCGGTATTAACGTAACAATCGGCGAACAGTATTTATCGCTGTTATTAACAGGTGAAGCGTTTAAGGAGAAATTCAAATCACTTCAGCTACATCCGAAAAATCTGGCCCGCACGATTGAGGATGCTGGTACTGTCATCAACCCGCTCGTTCCATGGAGTGTGTGCGGTATGTTCATTGCTTCTACAATGAATGTTCCGGTCACTGATTATTTACCATTCGCTTTCTTTTGTCTGTTAAGTCCAGTCATCACAATTTTATTTGGATGGTTGAATATTACGATTACGAAAATCAGCAATAGTTAAAAAAAATGCGCCTGCTCACTTTTATAATGAGCAGGTTTTTATTTTTCCGTGTTTTATAACCTCCGCTAAATTAATCGATAATTCTGTTTACATATATATCATAAAGTGATATATTGTTTTTAGATATATATATCACTTATGGATATATCAGGAGGTGACATAGTGAAAAACAATGATCAATTGACCGAATCCATGTTTCATATTATGGCCGCATTAACAACACCTCAACACGGGTACGCAATTATGAGTTTAATTGAAAAAACATCAAACGGCACTATTTCTATCGGACCGGCTTCCATGTATACGATTATAAAAAAGCTTATACAAAATGAATGGATTTATTTGTACGATGATTCAGATTCAAGGCGCAAAGTGTACTTATTGACACAAAAAGGCAGGACTGTATTAACAGAAGATTTAAAAATTCGAAAGCTGATGATTCAGTTAGCTGAAAAAGGACTGGAGGAAGAAGCATGAGTAGAACGAAGTATATGATGTCTGGCGGATTAGCTTTTTCAGAACAAAAAGATATGGAGAAACTGCGTAAATATTCTTCTGAAGGGTGGCATGTCCGGAAATTTTCATTTTTAGGCTACACGCTTGAGCAAGGTGAAAGTGCCGATTATATTTACAGTATCGATTATCGTACATTGGATAATGATGCAGAAGAATACTTTGAGCTGTTTAAGGATGCAGGCTGGTCGCTTGTGGATTCCGCCGGCGATATTCATCTGTTCCGTGCCGCACCACATACGAAGCCAATATACACGGACCGTGATACAACAATTGAAAAGTATAAAAGCCAAAAGAAACCACTGAATCTTGCGATGTTGACACTGGTACCAGGTACAATCATATCTTGGATGATTTCTCTCCAAACAACTGGCAGCATACACACGCTCTTCTTTAGTTTAGCCCTTTTACTGACAGTAATTACGATTCCGTTACTGTGGACTGCACTGACTTCATACGGGAACCAATGGAAGGCTGAAAATAAAACGGGGCTTGTTCTCCTTACAAAGCTGCTTCCCGCTGCTGCAGTTGTTATCGCGGTTTATGCAATAGTTGAATCCGACTTAAAAACAGTACAAATGTTAGCCGCTGCTGTCATTGGAGCAACCGTCTTTGTAACGTTCATTACATTGTTTATGTCTCTTTATCACCGGTTTAAAGTAAACAAAGCGTAAGAAAAGATAGGCTCTTGAAAATGAGCCTATCTTTCTATTTTTAATCATTAAATTTATACGACGATTCTCTTCCCGAAAATCGCTTTTAACAGAGGCGGTGTCACGATTGTCGTTACGATAATTACGATAATGATCGATGTATAATAATTACCCGGGAGAAGTCCTCCTTCAAGTCCCATTGCAGCTAATATTAGTGCAACCTCGCCTCGCGAAACCATCCCAGCACCGACGCCCATCGATGATTTCGTATTGAATCCAGCTAATTTAGCACCTAGTCCTGATCCAATAAACTTGGATACAACCGCAATTATTGAAAATACGATAATAAACCCGATTTGATCACCAATTCCATCGAATGAAACTGCTAATCCGATGCTGACAAAGAAGAACGGAACAAAAATCCCGTAGGCAATCGGCTCAACTTTATGTTCGATTTCTTCTTTATATTCTGTTTGTGCAATCGCAATCCCCGCAAAGAACGCACCGATAATACCTGCTATACCTAGGAATTCCGCAAAATATGACAAACCAAAACATATAATCAAACCCGCACTCAATATTGATTCAGTCACTCTAAACTTCTTGAATAGTCTTATAAAGTGTGGAATAAACCATTTTGCAAGCACAATCAATATCGCGAAGAATAAAACTTTCTTACCGATTAATATACCGATATTCGTGTCCGAACCGGCAAAGAAACTCATTGCAATCGCGATTAAAATAACGACTACAATATCATCCAATACCGCAGCCCCGAGTAAAGTTGAACCTTCCTTACTATTCAGCCAGCCAAGCTCTCTTAAAGCCTGTACCGATATACTGACAGATGTAGCAGAAAGTAATAACCCAATAAAAATGGATTCTCCTACAGACAATCCGTAATATTGTGAACCTGCATAACCTAAAATGATTGGCAGCAGAATACCACCTAAAGCAACATAGATTGCCGCCTTTTTGTTTCTGTTCATTTCCTGCAGATCAGTTTCTAGACCCGCTAAAAACATTAACAGTAGAACACCTATTTGACTGAATACAGTTAAAAGTTCAGTATCGTGAACCCAACCAAGCAGTGCCGGACCAAGAATGATACCAACAATTATTTTTCCTAATACAGATGGTTGCCCGATTCTCGCTGCAAGATGGCCAGCAAGTTTTGTAGCTAATAACACTATTACAATTTGTAAAATAAACATAAATTTCCCCTTTCAATGCAAAAAAAGACAAGGCGGTGCCATAGTTGACTATGGCTCCACCTTGTCTTGCATTTATTATTTAATTAATTGCTTACGGCCCTATTCTAATATATTTCCCCTGGCACTTGCAAGCTTCTGTATATAATATTTACGGTAAATCATATTATTATTTCTTTCTTATTCCTATTTTTTCTAGTTACTTGAGATCCCTAAAAACGCCTTCAACTCACGCATCTGCTTTTGTGCCTGTTCATAGCCGACCTCATAATTGGCTTTCATTTGATCGACTTTGCTTTCAAAGCTTTTGATCGGGCGGTCCGGTTTAAAAATAAATGCTTCCTGTTCTGTCTCTTTTTGAGCAATATATTGCATTGTTTCATTATACATATCCGCTCGGTGTCTCATCGCAGCCGCGAGTCTCGGGTAGCGTTTTTGAAAAAGCTTCGTTGCCCACTGATTCGTTTTTGATGCACTTTTTATATAACCCGGTTCCCTCGTCAAAATGAGCAGATGTTTGTTATATCCTTTTTCGATCGCACGTTTGATTGGGATCGAATCGGATAGTCCCCCATCATAATACGGAATATTGTCAATTTTAATCTCAGGGAACAGTATAGGAATCGCACAAGTTGCCTGCAGTATGTCACATGTTTTTGTCATAGTATGGGCACTTTTATACTCCACTTTTCCGGTATATGCATTCGTCAGCCCGAACTCCACCTCACCTGGGTAGTTGTAGTAGGCGTCCCAATCAAACAAATCAAGCTGATTCGGCACAATATTATAGGCAAAATCCAATCCGAACAGGCTTTTTTCCTTCAAAAAATTCCGCATTCCCATATATCGGGGATCATTGCGGTACGTTGTCAAAACACGCATCGTCCGTTCAGGCTGATTTGACATATAGGATACCGCATTGATGGCACCTGCCGAAATCGCCGCAATATACGGCATCTTAATTTGTTCTTCCATCAGAGCATCTAAAACACCTGCTGTAAAAACCGTTCGAAATGTCCCGCCTTCAAGTATTAGACTACAATCCTTCACCTCTTGCATCTCATCCCACTCTTTCCCTATTTCCATCATTCCTCTATTTTACTATATGTCTTCTAAATATTATTAAAAATAATACTCAATGAATTTTCGCTACTTCCTAAATTTTCAGAAATATGGTATTATTTATTTCGAATATCGTAATATTAGGAGGCTAATTATGTCAATGTTGAATCGTAGTGATATACCGGTTGAAGAAACTTGGAATTTGGAAGATCTATTTGCTACAGAACAAGCCTACACTGCGGCAATCGAAGAAGTAAGACAACTTGTTGAGGAAACTGCAGCTAAACTTGCAGGGACAATTACTGATGTACAAGGCGCGATTAACGCAATTGAAGCAACAGAAAAAATTCAGGAGAAAATGGTTGTGATCGGCACCTATGCTAGCCTTTCACATAGTGTTGACCAAACGAACACCGACAATCAGATGCGTGCAGCAAGCTTCGGTTCTTTCGCTGCAAAACTTGCAACAACGTTATCATTTGTAAAAAGTGATTTACTAGCATTGGACGAAGCTGTTTTAAAAGAAGCGCAAACAGTAAAACCGGAATACGCCAATTTTATTGATAAACTGCTCGTACAGAAACCGCACCAGTTACATCCTGAAGCGGAAAAAGCGCTGGCAGCATTCGGGGCCACATTCAACGCGCCATATGAACTGTACAATACGACAAAATTGGTAGATATGCAGTTCCCTGACTTTGAAGTAGGTGGTGAATCATTCCCACTTAGCTACAACTTGTTTGAAGGCGACTGGGAGCTTGAAACGGACACGGATAAACGCCGTGCTGCATTTGAAGCCTTTTCAAAAAAACTACGCGACTATCAGCATACGACAGCCAAAACATACAATACACACTTGGCGATTGAAAAAACGGAAGCAGACCTTCGGGGCTACGACAACATTTTTGATTCTTTATTAGAGTCACAGCAAGTGGACCGCTCAATGTATAACCGTCAAATCGATCTAATTATGAATGAGCTTGCACCACATATGCGTCGCTATGCGAAACTGCTGCAAAAAACACATCAGTTGGACAAAATGACGTTTGCAGACCTTAAAATTTCGCTGGACCCATCATATGAGCCAACAATTACGGTGGAAGAATCCCGTCAATATATGAAAGACGGATTATCGATTATGGGTGACCATTATACGAACATGATCGACCGTTCTTTTGACGAGCGATGGATTGATTTTGCACAAAATGCAGGAAAATCAACTGGCGCATTCTGTTCAAGTCCATATGGTGTGCACCCGTATGTATTGATTTCATGGACGAGCCGAATGAATGAAGTATTCGTTTTAGCCCATGAACTTGGTCATGCAGGTCATTTCTACTTGGCAAATGATGCGCAAAACATTTTCAATGCCAGACCATCACTTTACTTCATTGAAGCGCCATCAACAATGAATGAAATGCTTATGGCAAACCATTTATTAAAAAATTCTACAGATGCGCGCTTTAAACGTTGGGTCATCTCAACAATCATCAGCCGTACGTACTACCATAATTTCGTAACTCATTTACTTGAGGCAGCTTACCAGCGTAAAGTATACGAAATTATCGATGCAGGCGGAAGCGTCAACGCACCGAAACTGAATGAATTAAAACGTGAAGTGCTTGAACAATTCTGGGGAGATGCCGTTGAAGTAACTGAAGGTGCAGAATTGACTTGGATGCGTCAGCCTCATTACTATATGGGCTTATATCCATATACGTATTCTGCAGGATTAACAATTTCAACACAAGTTTCACAACGCATTTTAAACGGTGACGAAGCAGCTGTCGAACAATGGATTGATGTATTAAAATCAGGTGGTACGAAAACACCTGTTGAACTAGCTCAAATGGCAGGTGTCGACATTACGACCGAACAGCCATTACGTGACACAATTGCATTTATCGGAGATTTAATTACACAATTGGAACAACTGACTGCAGAGCTTCAAACAGTTTAAGTGACACTGCAATCAGCGGGCATTTAAGGCTCCCACTGATTGGCCATCATCACTATTTTACAGGATGTGCTGAATTTACATTCAGGCACATCCTTTTTAAATGGCTACCGAAGTGCTGATAAGATCTACTGGCTGGAATAATTCAGATACCCCTGATTCGATGGCAGCAGATCCAACCGCTTTCGCAACCACACCTGCCACACGTTCATCCATCGAGCTTGGAATAATAAAGTCTTCATTCAGCTCTTCTTCCGTTACTAGCGATGCAATAGCTTCAACCGCCGCCAGCTTCATCGATTCATTAATATCTGTCGCTCTTACATCAAGTGCACCACGGAAAATTCCCGGGAAGGCAAGCATATTATTCACTTGGTTCTTATTGTCTGAACGGCCGGTACCGATAATTTTCACGCCCCATTTTTTCGCGTTTTCCGGTGTTATTTCAGGATCCGGATTTGCCAATGCAAAGACAATCGGATCTATAGCCATCGATTTAATATGCTTTTCCGTTAAAATATTTGCTGCTGAAACCCCGATAAACACATCCGCCCCTACTAATGCATCATCTAAAGTTCCGCGCAACTGCTCCGGATTCGATAAATGAGCAACCTGTTCTTTTACCGGATTCATTCCTTCAGGACGCCCTTCATAAATAATGCCTTTCGTGTCACACATTACGACATTTGTGTATCCCATCTGAATTAGAATACGGAGAATCGCAATACCTGCAGCCCCGGCTCCGTTAATGACAACTTTCATTTTCGTAACATCTTTTTTCACGAGTTTCACCGCATTGATTAAACCCGCCCCAACGACAATTGCCGTCCCATGCTGATCATCATGAAATACCGGGATTGAACATTCAGCACGCAGTCGGTCTTCAATTTCAAAACAGCGCGGTGCTGAAATATCTTCCAAGTTAATCGCACCATATGTCGGTGAAATTGCTTTTACGATATTGACAATTTCGTCTACGTCTTTAGTATTTAAGCAAACCGGTACAGCATCTACATTCGCAAAACGCTTTAATAATAACGCTTTCCCTTCCATTACAGGCAAGGCGGCTTCCGGACCGATATCCCCTAAACCTAAAACCGCGGTTCCGTCTGTAATCACCGCCACTAAATTCCCTTTCATCGTATAGTCATACACGGTTGAAGGATTCTGTTCAATCGCAAGGCAAGGAGCTGCAACACCCGGAGAATAAGCTAAGCTCAAATCATATTTATCCTGTACCGGAACTTTTGCACGAATTTCCATTTTCCCGCCAAAGTGTTCGTGCATTTCAAGCGACTTTTTCATTAAATCCATAATTACCATCCCCTTCTAATTTTTCAATCCCTTTGTAATTACGAATGTTAACTGTAAACTTTTACTTTGTCAACGATAGCTTTAAAAATCAATCCGAATCGCTTAAATTACACCGCAAACATTGATATGACAACATTTATAACGGTAATTAACCACTTGCCCTCTTTGTGAATTTAAACACAATCTACTATTTTTGAATAATAAATGTAAGGGCTGTCATTTTCAAAAGCTTGCTTTATCAAGCTAAAGTATGTGATGGATTGCACGAAGTATTTTCAATTTAGTAATATGAAATAATTCACAAACTCCTAAAAAAAAATTTTTGAACCGGCACTTTTGTCTCCAATTCCGTGTAGTTTTGTTACACTTATACATATCGGAGGGAACACAATGACAGAAAAAAAGAATACTGAGGAACTGACAGAAGAAGAATTTTTGGAACTAGTTTTGGAAGAACAGGAAAAGGCGCTTGCAAAAGCACGAGAGGAACGGTTAAACCCACAGCCGAAAAAACCGAAAAAGCAAAAACCGTTTGTTCGGATTGTAGTCTGGCTGATGGCATTAACATTAGCTTTTAGTACGTTTGCTATGATTTTCAATGTGTATTCCATTCCTGCCATCGAATTTTTAAAAGTATCGGCACAACTATCAAATCAGGAAAATATCCAAACATATAAACAATCCGTTGTTACGATTGATACTGACTCCGGAAAAGGAACAGGATTTGCGGTATCGAATAATGGCTACATAATAACAAATGATCATGTAATTGAGGATGCGTTGACGATTACCGTTGTTTTTCCGGATGATACGCTTTATAAAGCTGAGGTTGTAGGATCATATGAAGATTATGATTTGGCACTGTTGAAAGTGGATGCGGAAAACTTGCCGTTCCTGCCACTTGCCCGGGCGAGCGAATTCAGTAAAAATGAACCCGTTTATTTTATCGGAAATCCGCTTGCATTTAGCGGGATCGCCAATAAAGGAACGATTATCGGCTATACGAATGCCGCTGACATTCAGCCGGACATTATTATGATGGACGCACCTGTTTATCGCGGGAACAGTGGCAGCCCGGTCATTAATGATAACGGACACGTAATCGGGGTTGTATTTGCAACCGGAACTCGGGAAGGTCACGGGAAAGTCGGATTATTTATTCCGGTAGAAAATGTGCATGCGCTGTTTCGGGCTTATTTGAAGTAATTCGGGAGTGAGGAGCTAGGCTCAAAAGCTTGGGAGCCCTTTGATGCATTTTATTAGAAGATTTATGAATGATATTAGAAGAGTTGGATGATATTTTAGAATTTTTAACTAGTTTATTTGAAGATTGAACGACCATATTAGAACAAACGTGTACTTTATTAGAAGGACGGCGATAAATTAGAACTTTTTAAGTTTTATTAGAACTACCCTAGTTTTATTAGAACTACCCTAGTTTTATTAGAACTTCCCAAATTTAATTAGAACAATCCGCAACTTTATTAGAACTCCCCCACCACCGCCTACAGATCAAAAAACGGCTGCTCACTATTATTTAATGAGCGCCGTTTTAAAATTAGAAAATAAGGCTAATTAAGAAGTAGAATAATCCGGCCATTAAGGCGGAAATTGGCAATGTGATAAACCAAGTAATCACAATTTTACGGGCCATTCCCCATTTAACACCTTTTACACGCTGTGCTGCACCAACACCCATAATTGCAGAAGAAATTACATGTGTTGTCGAAACCGGTAATGCGATGACTGTTGCACCGAAAATGATGGATGCCGAAGTCAAGTCAGCCGCTACCCCGTTAACCGGACGGATTTTCATAATTTTACCGCCGACTGTTTTAATAATTTTATATCCGCCTACCGATGTCCCAAGACCCATCGCCAATGCACAGGCAAAACGTACCCAATCCTGTACTTCATCTGTTGATTGCCAGTTTGCTGCGATTAAAGCCATCGTAATAATACCCATCGCTTTTTGGGCATCGTTCGTACCGTGTGTAAACGATTGTAATGCCGCTGTACCGATTTGCGTCAAACGGAACGCTTTCGTTGTCCCATATAACGGCGAGCGGTGGAAAATAAATTTAAATAATTTCATTACGATAAAACCAAGAGTTAATGCTAAAATCGGCGATATAATTAATGCCTGTAAAATTTTAAAGAAACCTTCATAGTTTAAAATATTCATACCTGCAGATGCAACTGCTGCACCGGCAATTGAACCGATTAATGTATGGGAAGAACTTGATGGAATACCGAAATACCAAGTTAATAAGTTCCACGTGATGGCAGAGCATAATGCTGCCAAAATTACTACAGACCCTGTTGTATCCCCTTCAAATGCGTTTAAAGAGAACGGATCCACAATTCCAGATGCTACAGCTTTTGCTACACCTACGAACGTCATCGCACCTACGAAGTTCATCACTGCCGCTAACAGAACAGCTACACGAGGTTTTAATGCACGCGTCGAAACAGATGTGGCGATCGCATTCGCTGTATCATGGAAACCGTTAATAAAGTCGAATGCCAGCGCAAAGATGACAACGAGTACGGTAATGATTAATAACGTATCCATAGTTTACTCCTTTTTCATTATGCATTTCGCATAATAATTGATTCGATTGTATTCGCTACATTTTGGCAGTAGTCTGCAATTTCTTCTAACTGCTCATATAAATCTTTAAAGATGATTAGGCGAATCGGATCTTTCTCAGTCTGGAATAGTTCAGTAATGGATTTACGGAAAATTTCATCACATTCACGCTCATAATCTTTGATCAGAATGGCATGTTGACGCATACCGATTAAATCTTTTTTATTCAATAATTCCATAGCCTTTACTGCTTCATCACATGATTTGGCAATATAGTCTACGAAGTCACGCATGTACTGATTCACTTCTGTAAATGAATACATTTCAAAGTGGGCAATTGTATTTTCAATGCCATCCAGAATATCGTCCAGTTTGATGGCTAATGATAAAATATCTTCACGCTCAATAGGCGTCATAAAGGAATCGTTTAATTTCACGATCAATTCATGGATCAGCTTGTCCCCTGCTGTTTCATAGGACTTCATTTTAATTTGAATTTGTTTTAGTTCTGATACTGTTGTAATTGTCGATTCTTTTGCATAGTTGGCACCTTGTTGTACATTTTTTGCAATATTTAATAATCCTTCAAAAAATGGATCCGGCTTTTTAGAGTTAAACATCGAATAAATCCTCCTAAAATGAAGTTTGTAAATTAAAACCTAGGTAATCATACCACCGAGTTTTCAATATCTTCAACATTAAATTATGTTATTTACAAAAACTTAACAATTATGAAACATACCTTCACGATTGTATCCTGTTAATTTTAGCCTATTTCTGATGAAATATTCTGAAAACACAACAAACTTGTTATTATAATGCTATTTCCCAGCATTTTTTACGGCATTGTCTGCAAAAATTAGTTTTTCCTCTTCCATACCCATTATTACGAATTGTTAATTGTAAAGCTAATGTAAATTTTAAGTTTCGTAATAGTTATTTTTTCAGCTGTATTTTTATATAAAAAAAGCCTAGCAAGTTTCAACTTACTAGACCCTATATCTATTATTTACTTGTTTAAGACTGAAGATACGATATGCGCCGCATCCCATTCACCTAAAGAAAATTTTGTAATCGGATATTTTTTATTGAAAAGCTGCTCTGTAATTTCATCAGTTGTCAAACCCTCTTCGTTCAACACTTCTATTTTATAACTTAGCTCTTTTAAGTAATTTAGTTTACGCATTAAAGCATCTCTTCCATTTTCTATATATCCCGCATGATTACAATATATTTCAAGGAAGTCATATGTTAACACTTTCTCCAGCGATCCGATAATGTGAGGGATACTTTCTTCACGCAGGACAACCTTTGTTTTCGGTGTTACATACAGATCTCCTGTAAAGAGTTGGCCTGTCGCTTCATTCAAATAGGCTACATGGTCTTCAGTATGTCCAGGTGTTTCAATTACTGTCCAATTAGCTGTTCTTGATGAAAAAGAATTTCCGACAGGCTGTGCAAGAAAAGGCAGTCTTGCCCCCCAGAACAGCTTGCGATATAAAGGATAACTTGCCTTCCTACTGCATTCTTCCAAGTTGTGCGGATGCATAAATATCGGCAAGTTATACGTTTTCTGCAAAAAATGAGCGCCTCCGGAGTGATCTTCATGATAATGGGTCAACATAATCTGATCAACGTCCATCTGTTCAAAAAAAGGCTTGAACTGCTTAAGAAGCGAGGCAGAACCTGTATCAATTAGTATACCGTCCACTTCAAAGCAATGAACATTTAAGTGAACAGCTTGAAATTGGACAGATCCATTGATCATTTTCACTCCGTTTTTTTCGCTCAGTTCTGTTTTTTTCTTAAATAACAAGTTTCTCACTCCTTTGACCGTTATTTTTCTACAATACCACTTAATTATAAATATTGGAAATCAGGTCCATACACTTGCTAAGTTTCTGTATGACAAAAAGCCGTTATGCAAAATTAATTTACATAACGGCCTGTTCAGCAGTTCCAACCTATTTTTCGACAGAATGATGTTTTACCCAATCACTATAACCCGCCATATAGATTTTTATATTTTCATAGCCCGCTTCTTTTAAAACAGTATATACAGGGGTAGCAGTTACACCAGAACCGCAGTAGACTACTACTTCCTCCCCCTTTGGAACTTGCTCGAGAAGAGAAGATGTAATCACCAGTTCTGAGCCATTTCGCAACTGTTCCCAATCATAGTTTTTGGCTGTTGGAATATGTCCTGCCACTTTATCGAACGGCTCCTTCTCACCATGGTAACGCTCCGGTGCACGGGCATCAATTAATGTCGCTTTTCGCTTACCTTCGATAATATGCATAATATCCTGACGTTTTATTAAAATATCATCATTCCAATGTAGATCAAGCTTACTTTCCTTATATTCAGGTACTTCTTTCGTCACAGGGAATCCCGCTTCCTTCAATGCTTCAAAACCGCCATTTACGACATAGGCATGCTTAAAGCCTGCATAGTGCAGTATCCACCAGGCACGTGTTGCAAAAGCTGCAGCGCCCTGATCATAAATATAGATGGCATCATTGTAATTCAAACCATACTTTTCAAACAAAGCCTGAAGCTGCGCCTTCTCAGGAAGCGGATGTCTACCCTCTTCTTTTGTTAAATCCGACAAATCGGTATTTAAATCCCAGTATACCGCGCCTTCAATATGGCTCTCTTCATACATCTTTCTGCCTGACTCTAAATTGATCATATCAAATCTAGTATCGATTAAACGACCTGTTCTTTCCATTCGATTTGCGGTCACAAAAATATTCGTCATTAAAAAGATCCTCCTTACGCTTGAAGCTGCGCGTAAATATCTTTCCAAACAGCTAAGCGACTTTCTTCTTGAAGTAATAAACGTTCTGTTTCAATCTGCTCGACTGCCTGTTCAAGCATATGCTGGCGTAATCCTTCTGCCTCAATGGCAATATAGCTTGCTGCCCAATCCATCACTTTGGCTTTTTCTGCTTCCAGATAGTTTTGTGCATTTGGCTTTGTTAATTGCTCGAGCGCATCACGCAATTGTTCTTTTTCATTCTTTTCAAAGAAAGCTTTCACATTTTTAAAGTGTGATTTTACCCCTTCATATGGTGTTGAATCTGCAAATGGTCCAGCAAAGTCCAAAATTTCCGGCTCTTTCGATTCATAGCTTAAAAATGCGAAGCTTGGATTCAGTTCTTTTAATTCACGCGATTCTTCTTTAAACAGTTCCTTCATCTTCTTCTCAACAAATTGCGCTAAGCGGAAATTCGTTACACGCAATTCCTGAGCGAAGTCAAAGCTTAACGCCTGAAGCACTTCTTTTAATGCTGTTTGCAATGCTTGCTGTGCAGGCATTTGCGCGAACGTGGACGGATTATAGCTTTCACGGTAGAAGTCCGGATAGCGGTAGTACACACGTTGCAGCACATAGTATAACAATTCGTCCAGTTCTTGCTTTGTTTCACTTTCAAGCATGGCTGTCTGAGTTGTCTGGAACTTGGAGCGTACATGCTTCTCCAAATGAGCCAATTCTTCAAGTCGTTCATCTTTCCGTTTCAGGTTCTCTTCGGTTTGTATGATTAAATCATTCAGTCGGGCTTCTGTTTTATCTACTTCCTCCTGCAATGCCTGTACCGCAATTCCCATCAGTTCATCATTCAGGAAATGGTGGAACGCCTCTTCAAAAGGTGCTATACCTGACTGATGTTCAAGCTGATCTTGCTTTTCTTTTAAGGCCAGTAAACTCGATACTCCGTATAGTCTTGGGAAACGGATACCGAAACGTTGAAGCTCTGAACGAACGTAGCCTTTTACTTCTTCCTCTTCCTCCATTGTGGAAGCCAAGTCAATCGCATTCACGATGAAGAACATTTTATCCAGTTCAAACGCATCTTTTACACGTCCTAGCTGAATCAAGAACTCACGGTCCGCTTTTGCAAATGCATGGTTGTAATACGTAATGAAAAGAATGGCATCGGCATTTCGAATGTAATCGAACGCTACACCTGTATGGCGTGCATTGATCGAGTCGGCACCCGGTGTGTCTACTAATGTTACACCCATTCGCGTAAGTGGTGAATCAAAGTAAAAATCGATATTATCCACAAAACAAGAACGGTTTTCCTGCGCTACGTATTTTTCAAAATCATGACGGTTCACGCGCAAAGTCGTTCCCAGTTTTGTCACGAATGTTTCATAACCTTCCGAATACGCACGGATAAATGATTTATGAACATTCAGGCGCTCATCTGTTAATGGAACAGCCAAACCTTCTTCTGCACGATCATATGCTTCTTTTAGTGATGATACTTGAAGGCCAATTGCTGCATACGAACCTTGAATATCTTCAAGTAGCTGTGCTTCATCTTTTAGATGAACATCGGCTGTTTCATGTGGATGTTCCGGTGTGACAGGACGAATTTTATTGATCGCTGCTGTCGTCGGATTTGGTGATACCGGTAATACGCGCTCACCCATCAATGCATTTGAAAAGCTTGATTTACCCGCACTGAATGCACCGAATAAGGCGATTGTAAAGTCGCGCTTTTGCAGACGCTCCACTTTTTTTGTCAAGAAGCTGGACACTTCTTTGAATCCTTGAACGTCTTTAATAATATGCGCTGTTTTCAGTGCTTTTTCAGTGACTTTATCAACATTTAAACCTGAACCCACTTTTTCCTGCGTTTGTTCAGCAGCAATTTCTGTTTCCTGATCTTTCAACTGCAGCATCGACTCATCAAAAGGACGAATATCTTTCAATGCCTGCTCATGTTCGCGCTTCCAATTTTCCAGATAAATCTTGGATTCCGCGCGAATTTCATTGGAAACTTGTTTCATTAATGTGTTGCTGAATGCCTGGAATTTCTCGATTTGCAGAATATGCTGAAGCGCATGCACTTTTTCGGACATGGCATTAATTTTAAGCTTAACAGGTGCTGCCGCTTCTCGTGCAACTTGCTCCAATGTATCTTTTTGCTCAAGCTTCCATGCATCTGTTGTTTGGACAAAGTAACGTTTTGTCGCCTCTGATACACGATTCGCAAAGTTCAATACCGCATCTCCCGTTATGACTGCGCTTTTTTGCACCTGATCTTCAATAATCGAGAACGGGAAACTAAATTCCTTATTGTCAATACTTGCGGCACGTTCGTCATTCAAAGCACCGACATCTTTCAAAGCTTGCTTCATCAATGCTTTCATATGGCCGGTAATTTGAGATTGGACAACATGGTTAAAGCTTGCATATGCTTCTTCCTGACGTCGCGATTTCTCTTCTGCTGTTTTCTTTTTCGCAGTAAACAGTCCGCCAACTTTAAAGTCTTCTTGCTGACTTTCTAAATAGGCACGCAATTTATCACGGACATCCGCAGGCATAATCGCAGCATTTGCAAGCAGGTCTTTACGTTTTTTATCGAACTGCTTATCAAATACATCAAACGAGAATAATTCAGTTTGACGTGTCAGTTTTTCATATTGCTCTAAAATATCATCACGGTGCTGCCAGTCATCTTCAGTAACTATTTCAGCGTATGTCGTGAAGCGGTCCTGCTTTTCTTCTTCCAAATACGCTTCATGTTCATGCTGAAGCTTCGTCAACGTATTTTCTGCCGTAGAGATTAATTGTTCCTGCCAGTCGTTCATCGAATCCATGACGATTTTCTTTACTTGATCAAAATCGTTGTCCGGAAGCTCTTTTTCACGCAATGATGTGAAGAAAATATTTTTCGGGTAAACACCCCAAGCCGCAAACGAGTTATGAACGGATTGTTTGAAATCTTCAAATGACAGTTCAGCTTCACGGTGCTTGTCAATTTGATTGACGATTAAATATACATTCGGATTGTATTTCATCAATTGCTTTGTAAATTGGAAGTTCAATTCAGATTGCACATGGTTGTAGTCCATTGTGTAGAACACCATATCCGCAATATGCAACGCGGATTCCGTACTCATCGCATGCGCATCATCCGTTGAGTCAACACCCGGAGTGTCCATTACCGTTACTCCTTCAGGCAAACTTGACGTGCTATGTCCAATTTCAATTTGCGATACCAATTCACCGTTTTTGCTCAATTCTTTTACCTGTTTAATATCATAGCCCGCTTCAAACTTTACCGGCTTTTCATTGTGTAAATAAAGAATCGCAAAATCTTCATCCGATTTATGCACTTTAACAATGTTCGCACTAGTCGGGATCGGACTTGTCGCTAAGATATTTTCCCCCGACAGTGCATTGATCATGCTCGATTTGCCAGCAGAGAAGTGACCGGCAAACCCGATAACGAATTCCTTTTGTAAAAGCTTGCGTGCAAAGAGATGAAGCTTTTCAATTCGTTCTGTATCTTCATTTTCTTTATAAATTATGTATTGTAATGCCGATTGCTGTAACAATCCCTGAATTTTCTCGTCAAACATCGTCATATTACTACCCCTTTATATCAATTTATATCTTTTCGCCTTAAATTCGCCATATTTCTATAGTACCATGCCCAGTCAAGAAAATCGGCTAGTATTTTTTTAAAATTATTGTAATCCGTATTTTTCCAGTAAAGATTAACCTTTTCCTTATGAAATTGCTATTTCGAAATAATCAGGTTATTATGCGCATTTGAAAGCATTATTATGATTGTAGTGTAAAGATTTATAAAATCTCCTCATTACCCAACATAATATCAGTATAATAAGAAAATAAAAAGTTTGGAGCAGAAATTGAAATATGAATAGATTGAATAGACAAGTTAAACAACCGAATAAAAAACAAATCCAACCTGCGCTGCTTTTTTGCTATTTCTGTTTTATTTGCATGTCGATTTTTTCAAAAACAATCTTACTCCCCCATACATATTAAACTTTGTCGAACAAAGCTCGTCAAAGGAATAATTTTAGTATTATTTCTTAAGTGACTCATGTAAATATCAACCGGATTAATAGTTCCAATCGATCCTATATCCACTACCCTTAATAAGTCTGCTTCAATTTCCTCTGCAATCAAACTTTCAGGCAATAGCCCGATACCTAAACCTTCCTTAATCAATTTTATAGCAAAAATAACATCATTTATTTTGTTGAATTTCTTTATGTCATATTCATTCTTTAACCATTCAACTACCGGGGTATGTTCATTTAAATAACCTACATAAAGCTGATGCTCATCAAATAGCTCTTTAAGCTGTAAATCCAATTGCTTCTCAGCCAGCTTTAATTTTGAGGAATAAACCAGTCTTAACGGTGAACGGTCAATACGCTCCGAATGAAATTCTTTATAAGTAAATTTATGTAAACCTAGTGCTACATCTATTCGCTGTCCTCTTATTGCATTCTCTAACTGTACTTGATCTTCCATAACAATTTCCACATTAAATTGTGGATGTAATTCAATAAAATTATGGATCTGCTCTAATAGATTCGTATAAAGTAAGGCGGGTGACACGGAAACTATTAACGGAACGACCGGATTTAGTGATTCAAGATGAATTTCATTCGTACTAGCTTCGATTTGAGCCACCAGATTTTTAGCAATCGGATAATATTTTTCGCCAATTACAGATATTTTTACTTTTGTATGTTCACGGTGAAACAATTGAACCTGTAAATGTTCCTCTAATAATTTCATATGTACTGTGATACTAGGCTGAGAAATATACAATTTTTCTGCCGCCGCTCGAAAACTCCCTTCTTCGGCAACTGCTATAAATGATTTTAGCCATTTTATATCCATTTCATCCCCCTCTTATTAATAGTATTAATCAAATATATTAAAATTTATTAATTCTGTTAATTTTAAGTCTATTATACACTGTAAGCACTAATCGAAATGAGGTGCTGAAAATGGAAAAACTAGTTGCAGCTTTCAGACGTTTCGCCAGCCATGAAGCTAAAAACAATAGCCCGCTTTATGAATATTGGTGTGAAAGGATTATAACCAACGGGCAGCTATTGAATCTCATGATGCATATTCCGGAGACGCAGCCAAAACCTAATTTATTTTTTGGGTCTGTGCAGTACTTATCAGCCCAAAAAGAAACCCCATTAAAACAAATATTCGAAAATCCTTATGAAGTAAATATGGAAGAAAGCTTTCAATTGCTCATAGATTTCTGTATACAACATTCGGATGAACTGTTGCAGTTGTTTCAGACAAAGTCCGTTCAAACAAATGAAGTACAGCGGGCCAGCTATCTTTATCCGATTTTTTCAGAGATTTCCGAAGAAACAAAGCAACCGTTAACCTTAATAGAGATCGGTACAAGTGCAGGACTTTTGCTTAATCTAGATGGGTATCGATATGAAATCGATCAGGAACCGCCGATTTCATTTGGCAATGAAAATAGTCCTCTCACTCTTTTTGCAAAAAACTACGGCACTCCTATCACTTCTGTGGAAAATTTGGATATTTCACAACGTATCGGAATCGATTTAAATATTATTAATTTACAAGATTCGGATGAATTTTTATGGCTGAAAAGTTTAATTTGGCCCGAACAAATTGAACGGAAAGAAAATTTAGAGAAGGCACGAACGATTAATCGGCAATATTCAAAGCTTTTACTAAATGGTGATTTCAGAATCTTTATTCCCTCTTTATTTGATACACATGATCTTAAAGATAGTCAGATTATTATTTTGCACACACATGTGGCAAATCAGTTTTCTGCTAAATTAAAAGCGGAATTATTGGCAATGCTTCAGCAACTAAGCCATATTCAAAGTATTTATCATATTTATAACAATATGGATGATGCTGATTTACATGTGGATTTCATTGATGAGGGTATAACTAAAACTGTCAAAATACTAGAAAATACAGACGGGCACGGCAAGTTTTTTTTATGGAATCAACTTCTCAAATAGTAATAATTACGATTAAGATGAAAGCCAAACATCTGAGGAGTTTAAAACTTATTATGAAATTGGGTATAAAACAACTACGGACCGTATTGTCATTGAAGATCGTTTTATTACTTTTTATGATCATGGTCACGCGCATAAAGGAGAATACGCATATGATGGCTATGAAATTTTAACTTATGAAAAAGGTAATCGTGGGGTTCGGTTTATTTTCAAACATGTTGGAAATGAAACAGGCGTCCCTGCTTATGTTCAGTTTAGCGACCACATTATTGCACCTCAAAAATCTGGGCATTACCATATCTACTGGGGGAATGATCGTGAAGCTTTACTAAAAGAAGTAACGAATTGGCCAACCTATTACCCTTCACATATGGATGGCCATGAAATTGCACATAAGATGATAGCACATTAAAAATTGAGTACACAAAAACAACCATTTGCTCATTGAGGAAATGGTTGTTTCAATTATGTGCAAAGCAAGCTACATTTGAAATTATTTATCTATTTTTCTAAATAAAGATGAATCGTGCCATCTATTTCCAATACACTTTCCGGCTCCGGTAACTGCGCTTTTACTGTTTCGCCTTCTCCATGTACTTTAATTTGATAAGGATATTCCAACTCCATAATTTCATTTACAGATACACCTACTAAATCAGGTACGCGCTCCGTCAACTCATCTCCCCAACGATATTGCTTTTCCAGTTGGCCTTCTCGATCTTTTTCTATCCCCAATATTGGTGCAATATCTTCAATAATCTGTCCAACAATCGGTGCTACAATTGTACTGCCGAATACTACTTCCCCTTTTGGACTGTCAACCGCTACATATACAACAACTTCAGGATCATTTGCCGGTGCAAAACCAATAAATGATACAATATAGTCCCCATCTTTATAGCGTCCATTTTCTACTTTTTGAGCAGTACCCGTTTTCCCGCCAATGCGAAGTCCATCCCGATATGCAGCCCGCCCTGACCCATTTGCTACAACGGACTCCAGCGCGTCTCTTACTATTTTGGAAGTTTCCTCACTGACCACATTGCGTTTTAAGGTCGGCTTATTCTCAATGATTACTTCTCCACTTTCCTGGTTGTATACTTTTGAGACAACATACGGCGTAAAGAGTTTACCACCATTCACAGCTGCTGAAACCGCCTGAACCTGTTGAATCGGCGTCACAGATATACCTTGCCCAAAAGAAGTGGTAGCATGTTCGACTGGACCAAATGCTTCTTCTGAAAATAAAATACCTGACGCTTCTCCGGCAATATTGGAACCGGTTGTTTGACCGAACCCGAAGTTTTTAATGTACTTCATTAATTTATCAGCACCGACTCGCTGACCTAGTTCGATAAATCCCGGATTACAGGAATTTTCCACTACTTGTAAAAAAGTTTCCTCTCCATGACCATCACGTTTCCAACAGCGAAGTTTTACACCTTCCACCATCGTATAGCCTTTATCAAAAAAAGTGTCTTTTTCAAGGTCCACTACATTTTCTTCAACGGCTGCACTCAGTGTAATAATTTTAAAGGTTGACCCCGGCTCATATGTCATCCATACCGGCAGATTTCGATTAAAGATGGATGATTCTATTTCTTCAAACTTAGAAGGATCGTATGTAGGATATGAAGAAAGAGCTAGTATCTCCCCCGTTTTAGGGTTCATCGCAATGGCCAATGCCTGTTCTGCATTATATTTTGTCATAGCTTGAGACAGTTCTCGTTCTATTACTTTCTGAACTTCCACATCAATTGTTAAGCCTACCGTCGCTCCTTGCTTCCCTTCACGCCATTCATCATTCACATGAGGTAAAGCCTTTCCCTTTGCATCAGTAAACAATTTGATCGCTGCATCTTTAGAAGTCAAAAGTTTATCATATTGATATTCAATCCCTGCAAGTCCCTGCGAATCATATCCAGTAAATCCTACGAGTCTTGATAACAGATTCCCGTAAGGATATATCCTGTCGTAATCTACACCACTATATAGTCCGTCAATTTTCAATTCCTGAACTTTAACGGCTTGTTCGTATGAAATGTTTTTCGCTTCCGGTGCAAGTTTGACGAGATAACTTTTTGAATTCATTTTTTCGTATAGTTTTTTCGCATCCAAATTAAGTACTTCTGCAATCTGGTTTGCAGCTTGTTCAATATTATCATTCTGTGTTGGCATGAAATAAAGCGTTGGCGCTAATTCATTCGTAACAATTAGTTTACCGTTTCGATCCGTAATTTCCCCGCGCTCTGAAGTAAAGGGAATTTCCCGATCCCAATTCGTTTTTGCAAGCTCTGTTAGTTTATCGTGCTGAATAATTTGCACATAAAACAGTCTTAAAAAGACAATAACTCCGAAAAGAATAAAAGCAGAAAAGATTAACCTCAATCTTTTTTTGGAAATAGTTGAAATCCACTTCAAAAAATTCACCTCAATATTCACATTATGAATAAAATTGATTTTCTATTCGAGCAGCTACATGTCGAATAGCTCATCGGATTAGAAGAATACCTTCTCTTTCTATTTAGATGAATGTCCTTTACAATAGATATGAATTATATTAATAGTACATATAATAGTTTATAACTATAAAAACGAGGTGTTTTCTATGGAATTACGACAGTTGGAGTACTTTTTAATGTTGTGCGAAGAGATGCAATTTACGAGAGCGGCTGAACGGCTTAATATTGCACAGCCAACTTTAAGCCAGCAAATAAAAGTGCTTGAAAATGAAATAAATACCCCTTTGTTTCACCGGATAGGCAAGAAAATCAGCCTTACGGAGGCCGGACAGATTCTTTATCGCCAAGCACAAACGATATTTCAAACATTGCATACTACAAAAATGCAAATGCAGCAATTGGCTTCGCTTGAAAAAGGGATTCTGCGTGTGGGCGCGTTGCCTGGTGAGCTGACGAATATTGTGTCAGATTTAGTATTGAAGTTCATGCATAACTATCCGCATATACAAGTAAAGGTTACTTCTGGTGAAGATATTCATACATTACTGAAGAACAATACAATCGATTTCGGATTTTCGTTTTCACCACTCATTGAAAACTACGATGAGCAGTTTGTGGAGATTCCTTTATATAATGAAAAGTTCTGTTATGTAGAAAGCAAAGACGCTGCTACTCACCATGATGGGACCGTACAATTACGCCATATTTTAAATGAACCACTTGTTTTGTTTCCAAATGCGCATCTTTGCCGGCGGATTTTAAATGCTGCGGCAAAATCGGACAAGTTAATGGTTGAACCGAAGTTTGAAACCTCAAGCATTCCCGCTATTTTTCAGTTTGTCGAGCAAGGTCTTGGCGGAACAATTGTAGCTAAAACACTGTTTGATTTACATGCTTCGGATAAACTGCAGGCTCATATCATTCAGCACCCTTTGCTGGAAAGAGAAACATTGCTCATCTATCAGAAGGAGCGCCAGCAATCGCCTGCTTTTAAGGCATTTCTTGATTTATTGAAGCCAGCGCTGACAAATTATCAGTTGTCTTTGTCTGCTAATTCATTGTAGGGGCTATTCGGTAGTCCCTTTTGTCTTTTATCAAGAGGGATGGACGGTGTTGTTGCGAGATTTTCTAATATAACCGGAAATGTTCTAATATAATACTATTTATTCTAATAAAATGCAGATTTTCTAATATCTCTTCTAGTTGTTCTAATAAATGTTCGGATTGTTCTAATATTCCCTACCAATCTTCGAATATCACTCGGACTTTTTCTAATAAAACGCCGACTTGTTCTAATATAAATCCAAATCTAGTACTTCTATATGAAATCTTCGGTCAAAAGCAGTGCTCGGCAAGCTTTATTCTAAAATCTTGGTTCAATCTTCTAATATCGCCCCAAGTTTTTCTAATAAGTCCCCCAAAAGTTCTAATAAAAGCCCTGCCAAAGCCTAAGTTTACTTTTAATCTTAATTTGCCTTGATAGCCTCATAATAAATTAATTTTTATATCAATTAGTGTCGGGTAATATGCAATCCGTCCCCGTCACCCAATAAAAAAAGCAGCACCTCTAAAATCGAGATGCTGCCCGTAGCCCAACTATTATTTCTTCTTAATTGAAATTGTCCAAGAAGCTTCGCCTAATTGTTCATAATTTGTCACTTCATGACCGTCTTCTGCAGCCCAGCGTGGAATTGATTCCGTGCCTTGTGTACAGTCGAATTGTACTTCAAGCTCATCGCCCGAATTTAACTCTTTAATTGCTTCTTTTGCTTCGATTAACGGAAACGGACAAACCATTCCTAATACTTCTAATGTTTTTTTCATGTAAATTCTCTCCTTAAGCACGCGCTGCTGCACGTTTTTTTGATGGACGCACAAATACAAAGTACGATGCTGTCCATGTACCCAAAATCATGAATACTAAAGCAACCCAACCTGACCAAGTCATCATAGATGTCATAACAAGACCGTTCCCGATTGAACAGCCGCCTGCAATACTTGCGCCGAATCCCATTAAAATACCGCCGCCAGAGCTGCGTACAACTGTTTTTGTATCCGGTGTACGTAAACGGAATTCACCGCTCATTTTAGCAGCGAAGTAAGAACCGAATAAAATACCCATTACAAGGAATACACCCCAGTTAATGATGTCTAAGTCCCCAGTTACTAAAAACTGCAGAACGTTTGCTGAAGGTGTTGTAATCCCTAAACCGAAAATACGTCCTGATGCCGCACTTAACGGCCAAGCCAATGTTGCGATCAAACCGATTAAAATTGCTGTCACATACGGATTCCAGCGTTTTTCGAATAAAATATGTGCCAAGCCTGTTTTCTTAGGTTTCAAGCCTGGAATTTTCACTCTTGGTTTGCGCAATTCACGGTAAACGATAAATGCCACCAATGCGACAAACGGAATGACTAAAAACCAGACATTAATGCCAAATGTATCGGCAATTGAATCCGTACCTACTACCGGTGTACGTGCATCAACTGTAAATTGTGCTAATGGGCCAGATTTCATGATAGCTGCCATTATCATGTAGAACGCCAATGCGATCCAGCTCCCGATTAAGCCTTCACCCGCACGATACCAAGTACCTGTCGCACAGCCTCCTGCCAAAATAATCCCGATACCGAAAATAAATGCGCCTGCAATCGTTGCCCATAATGGGAACTGACCTGCTGTATATTCAAACGCCCCTGCCTCAATCAGCAGGAATACACCTACCGCTTGAACTGCAATGGCTACTAGTAAAGCATAAAACATACGATTATCTTTTGCGATGTACATATCACGGAAACCGCCTGTTAAACAGAAACGTCCACGTTGCATCACAAAACCTAAAAGAGCACCACAAAGGATACCCGTAATTGCCATTTGCAACAAAATAATTCCTCCTATTATTAAAACCAAGTTTATCAATAGGGATATAATATAATATTTTACCACTATAACACAAGTATTTTGTTTAAGATTAAGATAATCGTATAAATTTAGTTGGTTTTCTTGTTTAAAGGACGAAAATGACAGTATTTCACTACAATAGAATAATACAGATTTTAAATTTCAGAAAATTCACTGTTTTAATATAATAAGATGCTATTTTTGGAAGCCCATACTAGCCCGGACTTTTTCGGGAATCATTACAACTTCTGTTTTCAGATCAATGGAACCAAAACTTTCATCGATGCATTCATACCAGTATTCCAAATGTTTTTTATCAATCCAATGGGTGGAATCATCTACATCCACCCCACCGCTTCCTTGCACCGAATACCAATATAGATATTCATCACCATTCAAATGTTCATGAAAAATCGTTTCCACATACATCTTCTCTCCGTCCAGTGTTACGAGAACTTCTTCCATATGATCATTTAAAAATTCCATCCACTCTTCTACTTTAGAGGTTTTCCCGGCTTTTACACGATATCTTGTCAGCTCTACTCTCATTGAAAGCCTCCTCTCATTTCACCCAGTACTCGGATCCATCGTCACTCCGCTCCATAAAGCCATACTCAATCAAATGACGGCGCAATGATACAAAATCAATATGAACCGTCTTTAAAATTTCATTTACTTCTTTTTCATGGTAGTGCTTTTCTGCCTCAAAACGCTTTAAAACATGCTGCAGGATAATAAGCTTTTTCTTTTCCTTACTTGGAATTGTTTCGATCCCTGCGTCCAACCCGTTTTTAAAATAGGTAGTCAGTACTTTTTCCCGTTCCTTCTCTTCAATACTGTAACGTTCGTCCACTTGTCTCGCCCCTTTATGTATTTGATAATGTTCAGGATTTTTCATCAGCTGCATGAGAGCAACAAAAATTTTCGCCTGTTTTTCCTTTTCGCGAAGTTTAAAGCGATGCTGGCGTACTGTTGATACACTCGACAAATTGCTGTCATTTACAATTTCCTGATCGGTTTTGCCTTCGAAGAAATGCCGCATCATTTCAATTTGAACTTCTGATAACCCGCTTACTTTTTTATCTAGAGCAAGCAGAGCATGAAATGGTGAAATATGTTCCAGCTCAATATGTTTTTTAATTATGCCTTTCGCTGTCAGAAAACGGTTGTCATATGAAAAGACTTCATCTAAATGATAGGACTGTTTACAAAACAGACATTGATAACTTTCCTGTTTCATTTCATATCCTTTTATAAGTGCTTCCGTTGAAATATTTTGAATTTCCAAAAATATCACCTCTATTATATTTATAATGTACGTTACCTTATTTGTAAACATTTTTACATTATGTTTACTAATACAAAAACTTCCCCATTATATAATTTCCTCCAGAGTAAAACCTGCATTTCCTTTTGGCGTTGTTCGCTCCATAAATATCAGGGTTGAATTCCTAAAAAATCTATGGCATACTACTAGTAATTTACCGGAAAGGAAGATGAATGGCTGATGGATAAATAATTCTATTTTACACGTAAAATGTATACGCATTTTCACATAAAATAGGATTAGTCTGCCCATTTATACTCCTTTAGCGAACTTAAAGGCTTATTTACGTAAGATTACTAATCCTTCTGACTTTTTCAGAAGGATTTTTTATATATAAATATTCTTTGTGAATGCGTATACTTTCAAATCGAAATTTGGAGGTATGCATCTATGCCAATAGAAATGAAAAACGTATCATTTAGCTATGACTTACTTGAAGAACCATTATTTAATAACATTAACTTAACGATCGATAATACGTGGAAACTTGGTTTAATAGGCCGCAATGGTCGCGGAAAAACGACTTTGCTGCATTTACTGCAAAACAAATTGCCGTTCAGCGGAACAGTAATAAGCGATGAAGAATTCCATTATTTTCCCCTGGCCATTCGTGATCCGAAAATAAGTACGTATTATGCGATTGACGAAGCAATGCCAGTTGAACTATGGAAGCTTGAGCGGGAATGCCGGCTTTTGTCGCTCGATCCATCGTTGCTATGGATGCCATTTGAGCAACTGTCAGGGGGTGAACAAACTAAAGTAATGCTTGCTGCTGTCTTTTGTGAGGAAAAACGATTTCTGCTGCTCGACGAACCGACGAACCACCTCGATATAAAAGGCCGTTCCATCGTTGCAAACTATTTGAAAAAGAAAAAAGGCTTTATCGTCGTCAGCCATGATCGTCAATTTATCGATGAAGTGGTCACGCATATATTGGCGATTGAAAAAAAACAGCTTAGCCTATACAAAGGGAACTATTCCATCTATGAACAGCAGAAGAAGCTGCAGGACGAGTTTGAACTCGAGCAAAATCGTTCATTAAATACTGAAATTAACCGCCTGCAGAAAACGGCCCGTGAAAAGTCTGACTGGGCCGCGCAACGTGAAAAGCCTTCAGGTAATGATCCGTTCGGGAATGCCATTGCAAAGCGTATGAATAAACGAGCGAAAGCAATCGAAAAACGTACACAGGAGAAAATCGAAAACAAAACAAAGCTCCTGAAAAATATTGAAACAATAAGCGATTTGACGATTAACTGTCAATTTAAGCATCGAAATCCTGCGCTTCGGGTTAAAAACTTTACGTTAAGCTACACAGACCAACCGCTGTTCAAACCCATTTCATTTGAAATTTTCCAAGGAGAGCAAGTTGCCATTATCGGACCGAACGGCAGCGGTAAAACATCACTTGTTCAATATTTACAAGGTAATTTTTCCGGTACTGTAAACGGCGAAATAATCATGCCACAGGGATTGAGCACAAGTGTGATCCGTCAAAATTATGATGATAACCGGGGAACGTTAAAAGACTTTGCCCTCGAACACCAAATCGACTTCACCTTATTTTTGAACAATTTACGTATTTTCGGTTTTAACCGTGATGTTTTTCAGGTTCCAATCGAAAAGATGAGCATGGGTCAGCAAAAGAAAGTCGAATTTTCAAAGTCGCTCGGACTCGAAGCAGAATTTTATATTTGGGATGAACCGCTCAACTATTTGGATGTTTTTAACCAGCAGCAGATTGAAAATATGATTGCTCATTTTAAGCCGACCTTATTGTTTGTGGAGCATGATGCAACATTTATAAATAACACGGCAACAAAAGTTATCGAGCTTCTTCCTTATCGTTAAAATAAGAAAGGAACATTCCCCTGCTTTGATGGGAATGTTCCTTTTCCTATTATAAACAAAATAAATCATATTCCTTTGACAGGTGCATTAAAAAATCGATGCCTGCTACACTATTGCCAACTTGGTCAATGGCTGGTCCATAGATGCCGATTCCAATAGGGCCTTGCAGTTGTTCTATTTCACCATTACGTACAACCGCAATAATGGCGCCGGATACACCGCTCTTTGCCGGTAACCCTACAAACGCCGCAAATTTTCCGGATGCATTGTACATTCCGCATGTGAGCATTAAAGCTTTAGCAATATTAATTACCTCTTTATTGCAGCAAGCTTTACTTTCTTTTCCATTAGTAGCAAAATAATAGGCCATTTTCGCTAGATCTGACACATCTACTGAAATCGAGCAAAGCTGTAAATAGACCTGAAGCGCTTCCTCCACATCAGATTTCAGGAAACCGTTCGCCTGTAGTATATAGGCGATCGCCCGGTTATAATCGGCTGACTTGTATTCCGAAAGATAGATTTCATTGTTGATATTCACTTTCTTTCCAATCATTTGTTCCAAATAAGCCGTCACAGATTTCACTTTTTCAAACATTGTCTCACCCGGAAGTAACGAAGCAATCGTTATCGCCCCTGCATTGATCATCGGGTTGAACGGCTTATTATTATGACCTTCCAAGCGGACGATCGAATTGAATGAGTCTCCTGTCGGCTCCACATCGACATAATGCATGATCTCCTCGATACCGTGATGGTTTGCAGCAACCATAAAACTGATTACTTTCACGACACTTTGAAGGGTAAAAGTTTCTGTACAATCGCCTAATTCGATTTCCTGTTCTGCACTTAGTAAACTTACCGCAAACAAATCACTGCTTGCTGCAGCAAGCGCCGGTATATACGAGGCGACCTGACCACTTGCTGTCATTTGTTTTGCCTGTTCATAAATTTTTTGTAATTTGCTCATTCGACACTAGTTGCCGTAACTAGTTGCTCACCTCCTCATTTTTCTAACATGTACCCTACTCTCCATTTATTATTTCCTTTTTTCTACTTGAATATATTGTATAATTTTAACATATATCCAAAACTATAAATTAGTAAAGATAGGTGATTATATGTTTGAACCACTGCAACGTGGAGATAAGATCGGCATTTTTTCATCCTCTGTACCGGCAACTGCTACCGCAAAATTGCGCTACAGTCGCGGTAAAGAATTTTTGGAGGGAAAAGGGTTTCAAATTATCGAGGGAAATCTTACAGGTAAACAAGATGGCTATCGGTCAGGGACGCCAAAAGAACGTGCCGAAGAATTCAATGAGCTACTAAAAGACCCATCGATAAAAATGATTATGTCCTCAATTGGCGGGACGAATTCGAATAGCCTGCTACCCTATTTAGATTACGAAGCATTTAAAAATAATCCGAAAATTGTTGTCGGCTATTCAGATACTACTGCAATTTTACTGGCTCTATTTGCCAAAACGAATATTCCTACATATTACGGTCCGGCTCTCATCCCCTCTTTCGGAGAATTTGAGCCGTTAGTCCATGAAACATACAATTATTTCGAACGCTATTTTTGCCAACCGAGCATTCCGTACTCGATTTCTATGCCACATGTCTGGTCAGACGAAATGATTAACTGGCTCAATTATGAGAAGCCAAAAACACTTTACTCAAATAATTGGATCGGTGTTCATGAAGGTGTTGTGGAGGGGCGTTTAATTGGCGGCAACAATAATACAATGTACGGCTTTATCGGGACATCATTTTTTCCCGTTATTCATACTGGTGACATTTTACTGATAGAGGATTCATTAAAGTGTGCGTCAACTGTAGAAAAGAATTTTGCGATGTTAAAACTGCACGGGGTCTTCGACAAAGTTGGCGGTATTCTCCTTGGAAAATATGAGCTCTTTGATGATGAGGGGACAGGCAAGCAGCCGCTTGATCTGTTATTGGAACAGTTGGATGGAAAAGTAATCCCTATACTTGCAGAAGTCGATTGTGCCCATACCCACCCGATGTTCCCTTTGGCAATCGGCAAAAAAATTCGTCTGGATACGATCAACCAAACGATTACGTGTATTGAACATTGGCTTTAGCTATTAAGGAAAGGAACTTTTCGACATTCAAAAGGCTATGGAACTCCGGAATTCAATAGCCTTTCAATATATGCCGTAAATTCATTTCAGAATTAAAATTCTACTCTATTGCATAAAAATCGCATTGTCAGCTTGACAATGCGATAAATGATTTTCATTAATTTACTGTATTTTTTAACACATAGTTTCCAATTGCCACATAAACGATTACTGTTGCCCCAATCAAAGCATACAACATTTCATACACCGCCCTATACACTGATAATAATTATCATTTTCATTATAAATGGTCCGAAATTTTCTGTCAATACAGACTCTTTTAATTTTCTTCTATACATATACTAAAGTTACATGGTAATATGAATTAAAAGTCTAGGAAGGAGAAAAAAATATTGAGTAATTCGACGCATATTCAAACTATTTTAAACGGGACAATAAATTCATTAAAAACTATATTGCCTATGATTATAGATGTAAAATCTCCTTCAATCATAAATGAACCGTACGAACAATTCGAGATGGGGGTACTCATAGGATTGGTTGGTGATATTAAAGGACGTATTATCATTGATGGTACACCGGAAAAATTTGGTGCAATCGGTTCTGCAATGTTCGGAATGCCTTTAGAAGGTGCCATGCTGGAATCTTTTACTGGGGAACTTGGTAATATGATTGCCGGTAATTTATGTACATACACGGTACAACATGATCTGGAGCTTGATATTACGCCACCTACCGTGATGGTTGGACATACAAAGTTATATGGTTTTAAGCAAGCATTTAAAATACCCGCTACTTTAGAAGGCATCGGGGATTTTGTTATTCTTTATACAATCGATACTGATGAAGACGAATAAATTAGTACTGCCTTTTGTTGATTATTTCAGTAAAAGGTTTTTTTATTTACCGACGGTTTTTCAATTTTTTAAAAACTCATTCCTTATTAGAAAATCTTTTGCCCGCCCAAGTAAAATCAAACAAAAAACCCCGCTCGAAACACTCGAATGGGGTTGAAATCTATTGTGGTTCCACTGCTAAAATATCTATAAAGTGAGATTTCACGCTTGCTTCTTCATTATTTAGTAAAATATGAATGTCACCATGGTCATTCGATGTACGAATTAAACGGCCCATTCCCTGCTGAAGACGAAGCTGCATGAATGGTAACTCGACTTCTTCAAATGGATTTTGTGCAAATGAACGTTTTGCATCAAACAACGGGTCATGCGGCGGGAATGGCAAGTCGAAAATAATGACGCGCGTTAACGCTTCTTCCGGTAAATCCAAACCTTCCCATAAATGATAGGAACATAATGTTTTCACTTCCCCGTTTTGGAACTCACGGACAATTGCAGAAAGCTCACGATCGCCTTCAAATGCGATATTTAAGCGTTCCATTAAACCTACATTTGATTTAAAGTGATTCATTGCCTGTTTCGACTTAAATAAAATTAACGTCTGTTTATCATCTTTCAAAAGCTGCTCGACTTTTGCAGTTTTTTCGGATTGCGAAAGTTCGTGTAAATAAATTTTCATTACTTCTTCATAATCAAACGGTGATGGTACACTGAAGCTTTGGTATTGTTCAATGCCTAAGCTTGATGCGATATAGCTGAAATCCTTATTCACCGAAAGTGTTGCCGATGAGAACACGATTGGCATTTTTTTCGAGAATAATGTTTCTGAAAGCACGTCTGTAATCAGGCGCGGCATAATGACGAGCGTCTCTTCTCCATCTGTATCCTCGAGCCAATCAACAGCATCGCCTTGCGCAACAAAAATACGAATCGCTGCAACATAATGCTCTAAAAATTCTTCCGCCATATTCAGCTCATATTCCGGAATCATATAGAGTTCCGATTCAAAGACGAATTCTTCCAGCAGCTGGTCGACATATGCAATCACACGCTCGCCCAACTGGATCAGTCGCTCTGATTTCACAATACGTTTACGGTCTTCTTCTGATTGAATGACATCTTCACGTAACTGGTCAAAAAACAGTTCATGGTGATCTTGTAAATGTTCCATTGCATATAATGTTCGTTCACGAACACCATCAACCATCAATCGTTCCAGCAACTCTACGATCGTATACGCCTGAACTTTGTAAGTTAATGCTTTTTGGGCTGCATATTCAAGTAGATGTCCTTCATCAAGCACCATCATTGAAACTTCCGGCAATAGCGGCAACTGTCCTTCACGTTCACGTGATTCCTTTGTCGCCAAATGCTCCATTAAAAAGTCTTGCGAACAAATGATAAGGTCCGTCGATTTACGGTAATGGGCACGGTGTAACGTTTGACCGCAACGATTACGCAAATCGCATACCGCGCATTGCATGATTGAATTATAGTTTACTTTCTCCCAGTCTTCATCCGTCACTAACGGATAATCCGAGCGCTCCCCGTATGGCTGCACGGCAATCATACTGCCCTGTGCATATACACCGTCCGGAATTGAAAATGCTATATCATCAATCCATTCATCCGTTTCAGTTTTTTCCGCTTCTTCAAAACGTTTTAAACATAAGTATTGGTCACGTGATTTTGCAAGGCGGACATCAATATCCAGTCCTAATACATCACGAAGTTTATGAATATCGCCGCCCTCTTTTACGAGCTGGTCGATTAAAGTTTCATCTGCACAGGCAATAAGTGCCGGTTTTCCTGTATAACGTGCATAGGATACAGCCGGTAATAAGTAGGCGATCGTTTTTCCTGTTCCTACCCCAGCTTCCGCAAATAACACGTTCTTTTCCTTTAAAGCTTGTTCTATTTGGTAAGCCATGAAAATTTGTTCGTCACGGCATTCAAATCCTCGTTCTGGCAGCTCATCATATAATACGTCACCGAGCCAATCACCTAACGAATCAAAGAAAGTTTTTTCTCTTGAAAGTTCAAAAGGTAAAGATTTTCTCAAATGGATGTTCCCCCTCAATATGAGGCGGAAGGAAATGATTACAGTTCCTTCCGCAAATACTAACAATTTACAATTTTTTATAAAAAATTCCGTACTCATCATTATACAACGATTTACATAAAAAAGACTAATAATATGCAACAAAAAGAGCGTTCTCCGGAATGTCTTCTCGGACACGCTCTTCGTTATTAATTTTCGCGCTTAGATTTTTGACCCCAGTACTGGTATAAATCTGTGCGGATGAATCCGTTAAATAACTTACGCTTTTTCGTCGCTTTTTTACCGTAATGTACTTCCAAGTCTTCCATTGATGACAGCATGTACACGGACCAAGTCGGATAGTTTTGCATAACTTGACCAAACTGGCGCAGCATTTTCTCGATTTCTTCCACTTCACCGATCCGCTCACCGTATGGCGGGTTTGTAACAATAACTCCGTCAGTCAGCTTCGTTGTGAAATCTGTCGCCTGCATTTGCTTGAATGTCAATAAATCGCCAAACCCTGCTTCTAGTGCGTTTTCTTGAGCGATAGCAACCATTTTGTGATCGATATCCGTACCGATTATCGTTAAATCCTGATCATAATTCGCCAACGAATCCGCCTCATCACGTGCTTTATCCCAAATATCCTGCTTCATCCATGGCCATGATTCCGAAATAAATTCACGGTTATAGCCCGGTGCGATATTTTGGCCGATCATTGCCGCTTCCAATGCAATCGTTCCCGAACCACAGAATGGATCTACGAACGGACGGCTTGGTGACCATTTTGATATTTTCACTAATGCTGCTGCAAGAGTTTCTTTTAATGGGGCTTCACCTTGTGTCGTACGGTACCCGCGTTTATGCAATCCAACACCCGATGTATCGATCGTTAATGTTGCCATATCTTTTAAAATCGAAATTTCGATCTTAAATGTCGGACCGGACTCATCTAAAAATCCTAAACGTTTGTAAGCAAGTTTCATTCGTTCAACAATGGCTTTTTTCGTAATCGCCTGACAATCCGGTACACTGAATAATGTTGATTTGACCGATTTACCTGACACCGGGAAATTTGCATCCACCGGTAAGTATTTTTCCCATTGAACTGCTTTAACGCCTTCAAATAGCTGGTCAAATGTTCTGGCCGGGAATTGGGCAACGACGATTTTCACACGGTCTGCTACACGCAACCATAGATTCGTGCGTGCAATCGCCATCTCATCGCCTTCAAAATATACTTTGCCGTTATCGACACGTGTTTCGTACCCTAGATCACGTACTTCTTCTGCTACAATCGCCTCTAGGCCCATCGCAGCTGTTGCAACTAAATTAAATTTTGTCATGCGTTTAAATCCTTCCTTGATGCTCGACTTCCCAATATTGGATGAAGTCGATTAATTCTTCCATAGGCAGAGGTTTACTGTAGTAATACCCTTGAATATAATCACAGCCCATCGATTTAAGCAAATCGACTTGCTGGCTTGTTTCCACACCTTCAGCTACTACTTTCATCTGCAGGCGATGCGCCATTTGAATAATCGCGTCGACAATTGCCTGCTTATCATCAAGCGAGCAAATATGCTGAATGAAACTGCGGTCAATTTTCAGCACATCGAGCGGGAATCGCACTAAGTAACTTAATGAAGAATACCCCGTCCCGAAGTCGTCAATCGAAAGCTTAAAGCCGGATTGCCTCAGTTTTACTAGTTTGCTTACTGTCTCCTGCGCACTGTTCATTACTGTCCGCTCTGTCACTTCGATTTCAAAATTTTGTGCAGAAGAATTGTTCCGCTCTAAAATTTTTTGAACCGAATCCAAGAAGCTTTGCTGCTGGAAGTGAATGCTCGATACGTTTACTGCAATCGGTATATTCGGGTATCCGGCAGCATCAAGCTGATGGTAGCCTTCACAGGCAAGCTCGAAAATCAGCTCGCTGAGTGGAATAATTAGACCTGACTCTTCGGCATGCTCGATAAATTCAGCAGGTGATACATTGCCAAGTTTCTCACTGTTCCAACGTACTAATGCTTCGATTCCGACAATTCCGTTGTTTTCGGTGCTAATTTTCGGCTGGTAGGCAAGCGTAAATTCCCGGTTTTCAATCGCTTTACGGAGTTCACTATCCAGCGTCAGTACTCGATTCGAATCCGTTTCCAACTCATCAAAATAAAAAGAATAGCAATTTCGTCCGTTATCTTTTGAAAATGACATGGCACGATCGGCACGATTCAATAGTTGTTCTGTCGTCGTACCATCCGTCGGGTAAATACTGATTCCCATACTTGTCGATATATAGACATCCTGGTCATGAACTTTAACCGGAGCTTCAAAAACCCGGAGCACCTGCTCAGCAAATTTTGCCGCTTCTCTTGGATGCTGGATATTTGCTAATGTAATGACAAATTCATCCCCGCCAAAGCGCGCTAAAATATCTTTGTTTCTCACTAAAGTTTTCACACGTTTGGAAACTTCCACCAATAACTGATCACCAATGGCATGTCCGAGCATATCATTCACTTGCTTAAAGCGGTCCAAATCCATAAAAAGAACGGCATGCTGTATCGGCATTACCTTATTTTCCGTTACTTCAAGCAGTGCTTTCATACGTTCAATATAGGCAAAACGATTGCACACTTCTGTTAATGAATCATGAAGAGCCCTTTTTTCAAGTTCGTCTTCCACGATTTTACGTTCTGACAAATCTGTAAAAATGCCGCAGTAATTTGTTATTTTACCTGCATCATCTTTAATAGCTAGTATTGTCAGCCATTCGGGGTATAATTCACCCGTCTTGCGTCTATTCCAAATTTCACCTTGCCACATTCCTGCTTTGCCAATTTGTTTCCACATATCAATATAAAAAGTTCTGTCATGCACACCTGACTGTAGAATAGATGGTTTTTTCCCTTGTACCTCTTCTAATTTAAAGCCTGTTACAAATTCAAAAGCAGCATTAATCGATAAAATTCTTCTATAACGATCGGTAATCATTATACCTTCCGCAATATTTTCAAAAACTCTTTCGATTAATTCTTTTGGAAATTGAGACAATGCCAGTTCTTGCATGATGGATTTATTAGACTTCAATTCACTCAAGACATATCACCCTTATATCTTATATAAAGAACAGTTTTTTATATATTCACTCCGACAGAAGCAGGTGCAGTTTTATAGATTTTGTTCCCTAATTCCCCGTCATGAACCTTCATTTTTATATTTATAATAATTTTCTCTACTAAGAAAGGCTCTCCACAAAAGAATGGAGAGCCCTTTTATATGTTCAAAAAAGCATCAATAATCAATAAGCCATGTTTTGTTCCTAAGTACTCAAACAGCTTGCGCCTCGTACGACTAGGTAGTAATCATCTATCTACGGCCAAGCTGACCGTCCCTCCATCCGTTCAATTCCTTCAGGAGAGTGCCCCTACCATAATTTGGGTTTCTCACTCATGGGGTTTACCTCGTTCCACCTCATAGTTTTCACTATAAGCTCCGTCACTGTGGCACTTTCAGGAAGTTTCGTCCATATCTAAAAGACTTAGGAGTTCCTTCCGCCGTCAAGAGAGATTCTCTTGCCTTACCTTATTTTTTCAGTAAGCACGAACACTACGGGCATCGCAGCACCGTGTGAGCATGGACTTTCCTCTACGACATTAAAGACGCAGCGATTACTCGAATATTGATGTATGAATAAAGTATACTGCAATAATAGAAAAAAAACAATATTCCTATGAATAGTTTAACTATTCATAAAGCTTATTCCCGAAAACATGCTTTTCCAAGTTTGAAAGTCGCTTTAAAATATCGAAGTTTGTGCTATTTGCTGTTGGAGCAGGAGCAACCGCCGATTTGCGGCTTGAATTTGCCAGCTCTTGCTTTAAGCGCTCGTTCTCCTCTTCCAAGGAAGCAATCTTTGCAGTAAATGTGTCATAATCTTCACGAATCAGATCCAAAAATTGATCCACTTCGTCAATGTTATAACCTTTCATGCTCTTTTTAAATTCTTTTTCCAATATATGATCAGCTGTTAATTTTATATCCATTATTCCTCGTCCTTCCATCACGCTACTTCTTTGGTTTATTATAGCATAGGTCAGACAAATGGGACGACTACATATATTCTAGATGTCGAAAAATTTTTCATTATTTGTCGAAAAAAATTTTATTTCTTTTATTGTCTAATCGACTAAGTCTTTTCCGCCAATTTTTTTGCTGGTTTTGAAATTGTGTTTGTTTTTGAAACGGTATTTCAGGAAGTAAATTATTCCCTATTTCCGTGTAAATATATGCCTGCTCGTAGTCCTTTAGTTGATGTTCATACAGCATGGCCAGTTGTTCGTATGCCTGCAGCTGTTTTTTTACAGGGATTGCCGGGAGCGCTGTTTGGAATGATTGGATCGCTAAATCCGTTTCTCCAATTCGCTTTAACTCGAATGCTAAATAAAAATGCGCATAACCGGTATCTTTCGTTTCGAAATGCGTCGTCACCGCCTGCAGTATTTCCGTACTTGTTTGCCGTTTTTTCAAATCGCCAAACCATTTTCCGATATTCGTATACGTTGTCGCGGATTCTGTTGATATATCATCGAATAATAGATTCGTAGAATGAATATACAAAGTGATCAGCGACAGTAAATCCCATTCATTATGCAACAGCACTTTCATCAACGTTTCCGCATTCCCGCTCTTAATCGCATCAAAATAAATAATCGGGGCTAAATGTCCCGGTATATCCCCGACCCGATAAAAGCCAAGTTTATCCTGTTCAACTTGAGTAAGCTTCATGCGTGATAAATCATCTTTCCAAAGTCGTTTCGTACTATGCAGCAAATCAATTTGCCGCTGTGATTTCAGCGGCGGCAAAAATTGCTGGTTCAACGTCCAGCGCACTTGAAGCTGCGGCCAGTCGAAACTTTTTCCGTTATAGGAAACAACCGTTACATTCCGCTGCCATAGCTTTGATTCAAAAAGAAGTGCCGCTTCATTCGAGGGGTCCGCCATTACATACTGTATGAGCGTAAAACCTTCATCATCCGCTTCCAAAAAGCCGAGTAAAAATATATGGGTACCCGCGCCTTTTAAACCGGTCGTTTCCGTATCAAAAAACACGATTGTTTCATCTTCGTTCATGGCAAACGGATGATCTTCGGCTTGGGACTTCCAGCGCTTTAAGGAAGGAAAAAGTTCCCCGAGCTTGTAGTCGCCGTGCTGATAATCAAATGGATAATGTACTTCCCGTTTAAATAGCATGCCGAATTCATTTTCTACCAGTTCAAGCCCTGCCTGTTGCCATTGTTCGCTGTATAAAGGCCGCTCGGGTTTCATGAATTTCGGCTTTTCTTTTTTTTGCTCCGCTTTTTTGCCTAGCAGTTTTTTCATTTGCAATAGCTTATTTTCATACGACATGTTCTCACATCATTTCGTTAATTAAAATATTCAGCACTTTCATAACCTGTTTTTTGTTTTCTCCTAAACTATCCTGAGCACCAATGCATGAAGGACACCCCTGCTGACATGGACAGTTCTCTACATGCTGTGCTGTTCTTTCAAGCAGCGACAGTAAAACATCATACACACGTTCACTCAAACCGATCCCACCAGGATAACTGTCATAAATAAACAAGGTCGGTTTTTCATTATGAATTGCTTTTACTTGCGGGACAACCGACACATCCGACCGGTCACAGTGGATGAATAACGGGATAAAGCTTCCCATTGCATAGGCAGCCCCTGTCAGCGCATCGGTCAGTTGTTCTTCCGTCCAATTATTCGGCAACTCGAAGCTCATCCATGTTGCATTGGTATGCATTTCCATTGGGGGAATCGAAATCGGACCAGATCCGATATTATCATGTGTATTAAAACGGATTTTCTTAAAGATGGTCGGAATAGCTAAAATACTTACATCTCCGTAACTTACTGTCGAATTTTTGAACGGTGCCGATTTATCTTCACTTAACACTTTCAGCTCGACAGCCAAATTCGCATCTGTAAAGTAGTCGACATCCACTTCCCGCACGAATGCCTTTTTCTCTTCCCAATCGAGCTTTTCGACCTGGAACTGAATCCCCTGGTGCAAATAGATGGCTTCTTCATGCAGAAGAGTCATTGCACTGTAAGTATCCATTTCTCCGATTACTTTCGTATTGGCAGGTGTTGAAATATCGATAATGACGACGTTTTCCTGTGCGGCTGAGCGCAGTGAAATTTCATGTGCCGGGAATCTGTCGCTCATCCAATGCCATTTCGTGCTTGTCCGGACAAGCACACCTTCTTCCTCTAAATAGGCTAATAGTTCCTGAACTTCATATTCCCCATACGTATCTTCCATCGTAAATGGCAGTTCAAACGCCGCACATTTTAAATGCTCCATTAAAATTAACAGGTTTTCCGGATTGATACGCGCTTCTTCTGGTGAACTTCCTAATAGATAGCTAGGATTTTGGACAACATATTGATCTAATGCCGTCGATTGCGCTACATACACAATGAGCGCCTCATCCTGACGTCTCCCTGCCCTGCCTGCCTGCTGCCAGGCACTCGCAATATTTCCCGGGTAGCCGGTCATAATACATGCCTGCAATTGACCGATATCAACACCCAATTCAAGTGCATTCGTACTGACGACCATCTGTATCGACCCTGTCCGCAAGCCTTTTTCGATTTCTCGCCTTTCACTCGGCAAATAGCCGCCACGATAGCCCTGAATCGATTCGTCCATAATCTTTTTCGATGTTAACGACTTTAAATACGTCACAAGCATTTCCACACGAACTCTTGATTTCGCAAAAATAATCGTTTGAATGCCCGCTTCAAACAAACGCTTCGAAATATCGCGTACTTCGAGCACGGCACTCCGTCTAACTCCAAAAGTAGGGTGGACGATCGGCGGGTTGTAAAAAATAAATGTTTTCTTTCCAATCGGCGCACCTGATTGCTCAATCAGTTCATGTTTACTGTTTGTCAGGCTTTCTGCCAGTTCTTTAGGGTTTTTGATTGTGGCACTCGTACAAATAAAAATCGGATTGCTTCCATAAAATTCGCAAATACGCTGAAGTCTTCTTATAACATGTGCGACATGTGAACCGAACACGCCTTTATACGTATGTAACTCATCAATGACGATATACTTCAAGTTTTCAAAAAGGGACACCCATTTCGTATGATGCGGTAAAATGCCTGAATGCAGCATATCGGGATTTGTCATAACGATATGGCCGGCTTTCCGGATTTTTTGGCGAATGCCTGGTGCAGTATCTCCATCGTATGTGTAACTCAAAATATCCTCATCCATCAGTTCAATCAGTTCATTAAGATCTGATTTCTGGTCTTGGGCAAGCGCTTTTGTAGGAAATAAATAAATAGCGCGACTTGAGCGATCTTCTAGAATTTGCTGTAAAACCGGCAGATGGTAGCAATACGATTTTCCCGAAGCAGTCGGTGTAATCGCAGTAAAATGCTTTTGCTGTTGTGCATAGTCGAATGCCTGGCGCTGATGGATATAAAGCTGCCCGATGCCTCGGCCATGCAATGCTTTAATAATCGATGGATGTAATTTAGAAGGGAAATCTGCGTACTGGGCCTGCTTTTCATCAATCGTATGCATAGCGACAATATTCTGTTTCATTTCTTCATCGTATTGCCACTCGTCGACAAGCTGCGAAATCGTTCTTTTCTTACTAAGCACCGCCTTCACCTTCCTCAATCTTTGTTGCAAGCAGCTTCAATGTGTATTGGGCAGATTGGATCGATTGAATAAACCGTTTTTTGCTCGTTCCTTTAAAGAAAGACTGTACAACAAATTGCTCCATCGCATCAGCTGCGTGGTCAATTTGCTGTACATATAAATTTTTTGGGTGCTGGCTTTCTATCCAATTTGTCGCATGCTGCTGCCATTCGTGAATACGTGTATGGACTTCATCGACATGTGGCTTGACCTCATTAAAGAAATCCGGCTCCCTGTCCAGACGTCGCATTTCCTGAAAACGGTGTAAACACGCATCACATTCTTCTATTAACTGGTTTGTTTCATTTACTAATTGCATAAAGCACCTCGAATAATTTCATCTGTTTGAACCTTGTAGCATAAGTTATCTGAGTTTGCTACAACAGCTACTTTTTTATTAGTCTTTACCCATTCAGGCTAAAGTATATTTGTTCTTAAGTGTATCAAATTCTCATCGTTTGTACTACTCATATGCGAACAGGCATTCTTTACTTGACTCTTTGTTTCAGCTAAGCTAACTTTTTGATAAACTGAGAGTAGATTGGTTAAATGCTCCACTTTCATTCTTAATTGCTCGCGTTCCATTTGCAAAGTTAATAATGTTTGTGCCATTTCAACTTGTTCGATTAAGCGTGATAATTTCGACATATAATGCCCCCTTTTCACAATGATTCTTTCTTTTTTCAGCGAATCCTTGTCATGTGGCAAAAATAGTGTCTATTCGCTAAAAGAAGTTATATTTTGCATAGCTTTTACAAAATTATTAACGGGTACATTGTTTGTGATACACTATTAAAGTATTATTTCTTCCAGGAAAGAAGGTGATTCCATGGTGATTCGTTATCCGAACGGTAAACTCTATGAAAATGCGCCAAAGATGGAGAATAAAAAGGAATCCGCTAAATCTCAACCGGCTGCTAAAGAAAAAAATAAAAGAGCCGTCAATTACAGTAACCGTGGAAAAAGCTTAGAAGATGACCTAAATGAAACAAATATGTTTTATTTACATAGGAATATGGCAAATATACACAAGAAACCTGTTCCTATACAAATCGTCAAAGTAGATTATCCGGCCAGAAGTGCAGCGGTTATTAAAGAAGCATATTTCCGCACCCCTTCAACGACGGATTATAATGGCGTATGGAATGGATATTACATTGACTTTGAAGCAAAAGAAACGGATAGTAAAACTTCCTTTCCATTAAAAAACATTCACCTTCATCAAATGGATCATATGCATTCCGTTATAAGCCAAAAAGGAATTGCATTTTTCATTGTGCGATTCAGCACACTGAACCGTAATTTTGTCATTTCATATCATGTTGTGGCAAAATGGTTTTCGGCAATGGATGAAGGTGGAAGAAAATCCATACCCATCGCCGTTTTTGAGCAGGAGGCCATCGAAATTTCCGAAGGCTATGTACCAAGGCTCGATTATTTGCAAGCGGTAAAAAAGTTAATTGCAAACAACAATGTTTGTGAAAGTGAGGAGAAACAACGTGACGGAAAATAGAAAAACACGCGAACAAATTAAGCGCGAACGTCAACAAAAAAATAAAAAATCCAGAAAACCGAAAACTTCTGCAGGGAAATGGATTAAGCGTATTGTTTTGGCAATCGTTTTAATTGGGGTTATCGGGTTCCTAAGCGGTGCCGCATTATTTGGCTACTATGTAAGCAAAGCACCCGAACTGGACGAGGAAGCATTAAAGGATCCGATCTCATCAGAGTTTTATGATATAAATGGCGAACTTTTTGCAACAATTGGTGCAGAAAAACGAAATTACGTAAAGTATGAAGATATTCCGCAGAAAATGATTGATGCGATTATCGCAACAGAAGATGCACGATTTTTCGATCATTTCGGTGTTGACTTATGGCGACTAGGTGGTGCCGTACTTGCCAATTTCCGAGACGGGTTTGGTGCACAAGGTGCCAGTACAATCACTCAGCAAGTCGTAAAAAATTCATTCTTCACGAATGAGAAAAAGCTGGAGCGTAAAGCGCAGGAAGCTTGGCTCGCAGTACAGCTGGAACGTCAATACAGTAAAGAAGAAATTTTTGAAATGTACTTTAATAAAATCCTGATGTCAGGTAGAATTCACGGTTTTGGTACAGCCGCGAAAGAATTTTACGGAAAAGAATTAAGTGAATTAACATTGGCTGAAACTGCACAATTAGCAGGGATGCCACAAAGTCCGAACAACTACAATCCATATAAAAAACCGGACCGTGCAGAAAAACGGCGTAACATCGTTTTAGGCTTAATGGTTCAGCATGGAAAAATTTCCGAAGCAGAAGCTGAAAAGGCAAAAAAGGAAGAAATCACAAGTGGGCTTATTCCTGAAGAGGAACGTGTAGCAAACAGTACAACGAAATATCCTGCCTTTTTGGATGTTGTTTTGGCAGAACTTGAAAAGAACAAGGATAGCGAACTGACTTCCGAAGGTATCAAAGTCTATACTACGCTTGATCCGAAAGCACAGACAATTGTAGAAGATTTGATGAACAATGACAGCACCTTCCCTACTGAAGAGATTCAGGCCGGTGTTGCAGTCATCGATACACCAACAGGTGAAATTCGTGCGATTGGCGGAGGACGTAACTATACAGGTGAATTCAACTATAACTTTGCCTATGATATGACAACACGTCAGCCTGGTTCGACTTTAAAACCGTTAATTGATTACGGACCAGCATTTGAATATTTAAAATGGTCGACTGGTCAAACTACGGTCGATGAAAAAATGACGTATTCCGGTTCTGATCAGGTCATCGGGAACTGGGACGGCCGCTATTTAGGTGCGATGACTGTGCGTGAAGCACTTTATACATCACGAAATATTCCGGCGGTGAAAACTTTCCGTGAAGTTGGTCCGAAACGTGCCGAGGAATTTTTAGGAAACTTAGGCATTGAAACAACAGAAGGATTAACGGAAGCCGAAGCGTTGGGTGGAGGACGCGTCAATATTTCTCCTGTCCAAATGGCTGCTTCGTATGCGGCATTCGGCAATAACGGGACATATAACAGTCCGCATGCCATTACTAAAATCGTATTCCGTGACGGAAAAACGTCAAAATCATATAAACAGGAATCCAAAAAAGCGATGAGTGATTATACAGCTTATATGGTAACGGATATTTTACGTGATGTTGTCAGTAACAAACGAAACGCTTCTGCTCCACGTGCAATGGTTTCAGGCGTGGATATCGCAGGTAAAACAGGTACAACAAACTACAGCTCGGACGATTTCAAAAAATATAATTTAAAGAGCGGATCAGTACCGGATACATGGTTTACCGGCTATACAACGAACTATTCAATCGCCATTTGGGGTGGTTATCCACAGCGTAAAGATCCTATTACAACATGGGAAGAACGCTGGTTGCCACAGCAATTGTTCAAATCGATTATGACGGATTTAAATGAGCATAACCCGTCTTCATCATTTAAACAGCCAAGCAGTGTCGTATCGGCATCGATTGTAATTGGATCAAATCCTTTAAAACTGGCGAATGAATATACACCGGCATCACAACGTGCAACAGAGCTGTTTGTTAAAGGAACAGAGCCAACTGAGTATACAGAGGAATTTGTCCCTCAGAATCTGGATTCACCTACTGGTTTACAAGCGTCATACAATGATGCAGCTCAACTGGCAGATGTTTCATGGTCACACTCATCACTTGACGGTTCAGATGAAGATACTGACCCCGTTACATTTGAAGTCTCGATGAAAATAGATGGCGGTCCGGCAACGGTCATTTCAACGACAAGCGCAACCGCAATTCAGGTGCCTAACATCGAGCGCGGTAAAGAATATACATTTACAGTTACAGCGATTTCAGGTGATTTACGAAGTGATCCGGCAAGTGTTGGATTGTTTGTTGAGGGTGAACAAATAACAGAACCCGAAGATCCGAATGACTCTATTGAAGACCCTACTGAGACGGAACAACCAGAACAGCCGGGTAATGGTAACAATAATGGAAACAACGGGAACAATAACAATAATGGAAACGGAAACGGGAATGGTAATAATGGCAATGACAATGGAAATGGAAATGGCAATACCGTCGAGCCGGATGAATCTACTCCTGAACCCCCATCACCGACCCAGCCTAGCCCACCGACTACAGGCGGCGAAACAAGACCTGAAGACTCAGAAGAAGATTAAAATAAAAAACATCAATTTTTCTCAATACGGGAAAAATTGATGTTTTTTTCTAGTTATATTAGATGTTAAAAACAATGACTGTTCGTTACTTTACTTTTTAACTCTCAGTCTTGCACAACGCTTTTTCGTTTCTTTATAAAGTTCGTCCAATTGACGATAGCATGCATATTGCCCAGGTCGCACCTTTATAAACTGCAGACGTTCCATCCCGTTGATCGGCATGAGCTCATACTCACTTTGTACAGAGAACGGTGTATCGGCCATAGAACCGCTGACAATAAACTGTTCAAAATGTTCAATTCCTTCTACCATGAATTGCTGTGCTGATCCATCACGTCGTTCATGGGCTGCATGAATCGCTTCACGCATCTTCTCCCATTCACTGTACCATGCGTCCACCACATCTTTTGAAATTGCTTCTTGTTGAACTGAAATCATTAAATTTTCACCAAACCTTTTTTCAAACGCTTTTGCCCTTCACGACAGTCATCCAATAACGGACAGGACCCGCACCCCGGATTTTGCGCTTTACAATGGTAACGTCCAAAGAAAATAATTTGATGGTGTGCACGGCTCCATCGTTCTATCGGCGTTTTTTTCATGATGGTTTCTTCTACTTCCAGCACACTGTCTTTCCACCGGCAAAGTCCCAATCGTTTCGAGACACGCTCTACATGCGTATCGACAGCCATCGCAGGAATATCAAACGCAACGGACAATACGACATTCGCTGTTTTACGGCCTACCCCAGGCAAAGTAACAAGTTCTTCACGGGAAGCTGGAATTTCCCCGCCATATTCATTTAATAGACGTGCACATAGTAATTGAATATTTTTCGCTTTATTCCGGTATAGTCCAATCGAACGGATATCATTTTGCAGTTCCTCAAGCGAAACATTTAAATAATCCTGTGGAGTCTTATATTTTTGAAATAATTGTTTCGTCACTTTATTGACGAGAACATCCGTACATTGTGCAGACAATAATGTGGCAATTGTCAGCTCAAACGGATTGTCATGCACTAATTCACAATGTGCATCGGGATACATGCGATCCATCTCATCTAAAAAATGATTCCATTTTGCTTTTGTTAACATATTTAGTTGAGTGTCCTCCTATTCTCGCTCCTCTAACCAGTTATAGAAAGTAACTTTCTCCGTTTTTTGAACCGGTTCTTGCTGATGTACTGGTTGTACCGGTGATGCAGACATCGTATTTTTCCGGTATTGCTCGCTATGTTTTTCAATTTGGGCAAGTGTTTTTATGTTACGCTTCTTCCATTCGATCAAAATACGGTCAATGTAGCGTAAGTTCACTTTATCGGCCAGTACCGCTTCCTTTAATGCAGCTTTTATGATTTCCGGACTGTGCTGATCCAAGTCCATCCACATGCCGATCGTTTCGATTTCCATTGGGGAAAGCAGGCGCCCCAGCTCTTGTTCAAATAGCTGGAAAATTTTCGCCTCGTCCAGCTTATTGGCAGTTGAAACCTGTTGTTGCGCTTTAGACTGCAGAAGATCCAGCAGTCGTTCCCACAAAGGATAAATTGAATACTTCTCGGCAAGGCGTCCGGATTCATCAGTACTTTGAGAAATTTCGACAAAGCCTTTTTGCATTAAGCGTTGTATTATTTGAGAAATAGCAGTCAATTGGAAATTTGTCCGCTGCATTAAATCATTTGGTGTCGGAAAGTCGATTCCTTCCTGTTCGAACGTTAGTAAATGTAGAATGATTAATGCTTCATCATCTTGTATGTTCAGTTCGTTATAATGTCTGAAAAATAATTGTGGAATAGTAATTTGTAATTGCTCCGTCCAAACGCGGATTCGATTAAAATTCTTAGACATAGTTGAATCCCCCTTTGTGCGTTAGTAACGACAAAACGCCCGGCAAAATTCCGGACGTTTTCTCGTTGTATAAATTAAGTTCTTCATCATAGTATAATGTTGATTTCCATTACGGGTCGGACGCTTTCCAGGGGCACGTCCTGAGCCTGTAGTCTCAGGCAACGTGCTTGTCCCCTAGGAGTCGCCTCCCCTTCATTCCAATCAACAATTGATGAATGGCCATAAATTATGGATATAAACGGTTTAATAAACGTGGGAACGGGATGGACTCACGGATATGTTCTGTTCCGGAAATCCATGCAACTGTACGCTCTAATCCTAAGCCGAAGCCTGAGTGAGGTACAGCACCTTGTTTACATAAATCTAAATACCATGCATATGCATCCATTGATAAGTTATGTTCTTCTAAACGTGATTTCATTAATTCATAATCATAAATACGTTCAGAACCACCGATAATCTCACCATAACCTTCAGGAGCAATCAAGTCCGCACATAATACAACATCATCGCGCTCCGGGTGTGGCTGCATGTAGAACGGTTTAATACCGATCGGGTAGCATGTGATAAATACCGGTTTGTCATAATGGTTGGCAATTGCTGTTTCGTGTGGTGCACCGAAATCATCGCCCCACTGGATATCATCAAAGCCTTGCTCATGTAAAAACTCGATCGCTTCATCATAAGAAATACGCGGGAATGGCGCTTTCACATTTTCAAGTTTTGATGTATCACGGCCCAGACGCTCTAAATCAAGCTTACAGTTTTTCAGAACAGATTGTACGATATGTGATACGTATTGTTCCTGTACTTCCAAGCTTTCATCATGCTCAACAAATGCCATTTCAGGCTCGATCATCCAGAATTCGATTAAGTGACGGCGTGTTTTTGACTTTTCTGCCCGGAATGTAGGACCGAATGAGAATACTTTTCCTAATGCCATTGCAGCAGCTTCCATGTAAAGCTGACCTGATTGAGAAAGGAATGCGTCTTCATCGAAATATTTTGTATGGAACAGCTCTGACGTACCTTCAGGTGAAGAGCCCGTTAAGATCGGCGGATCCATTTTTGTAAAACCATTCTCATTGAAAAATTCATATGTTGCACGAATAATTTCATTACGTACTTTCATGATTGCATGTTGTTTACGAGAACGTAACCATAAGTGACGGTTATCCATCAAAAATTCTGTACCGTGCTCTTTTGGTGTAATTGGGTAGTCTTTAGCAGGACTGATTACTTCGATACCTGTAACATTTAATTCAGCACCGAAAGAAGAACGCTCGTCCGCCTTTACTTCACCAATAACATACATCGATGTTTCCTGTGTCATACCTTTAGCTACTGCGAATAGTTCTTCTCCTACCTCTGCTTTTACAACTACGCCCTGTGCGAAGCCTGAGCCATCACGCAACTGAAGGAAAGCCAATTTACCGCTAGAACGTTTGTTAGCCAACCATGTACCAATTTTTACTGTTTCGCCAATATGATTTGGCATATCTTTAATCATAATTTTCTTCATATAGTCCTCCAAAGCTTAAGTTGCAGAGACCGCTTAATCTTGCCATTTTGCTTTAACAAAGGCATCGATTCGGCGCACTGCTTCTTCTAATAATTCTAAAGATGTCGCATACGATAAGCGTATTGTCGCAGGTGCACCAAATCCTGAACCTGGAATGACCGCAACATTTGCTTCCGTTAATAGTGCCGATACAAAATCATCCACTGAAGTGTAACCTGTTTTTGCGGCTGTTTCCGAAACATCCGGCAATAAGTAGAAAGCACCTTGTGGCTTTAATACTTTTACACCTGGAATTGCTGCCAGTTTCGGGAAGATCGCTTCTAAACGCGATTCAAATGCTTGTCTCATCTCTTCTACTGCATGTTGCGATCCATTATATGCTTCAATCGTTGCATATTGTGCTGTTGTTGTTGCATTTGAAGTTGAGTGAGAAGCTAAATCCGTCATTGCTTTGATGATTGTCGCGTCACCAGCTGCATAGCCAATGCGCCATCCTGTCATAGAGTGAGATTTTGCAACACCGTTCACTACAATTGTACGTGCTTTCACTGCGTCTGAAACTTCCGCAATTGAATAATGCTCTACTCCATTGTAAACAAGCTTTTCATAAATTTCATCTGAAACGATTAAAATATCCTTTTCTTCCGCCACTTGTGCAAGCTCTGCCAATTCTTCTTTCGTGTAAATCATACCAGAAGGATTGGACGGCGAGTTAATAATCACTGCTTTTGTTTTTTCTGTTACAGCATTACGGAGTTGCTGGGCTGTAATTTTAAAGTTTTGTTGCTGTGTACCTTCTACATATACAGGAACACCGCCAGCAAGCTTCACTTGTTCAGGATATGAAACCCAGTAAGGAATCGGGATAATTACTTCATCGCCCTCATTTAAAATAACTTGGAACAATGTATACAGAACGTGTTTTGCTCCGACACCAACGATTATCTCATTAGCTTTGTATGTAAGATTATTGTCACGAGCCAATTTGTCAATAATTGCCTTCTTTAGAGCAGGTAAACCACCAGCCGGTGTATATTTTGTAAGACCAGCATCCATCGATTGTTTTGCTGCATTTAAAATATTTTCCGGGGTATTAAAGTCCGGCTCCCCTGCACCTAAACCAATTACATCAATACCTTGCTCCTTTAACTCTTTCGCTTTAGCTGTGATTGCTAAAGTTGAAGATGGTGTTAAAGTCTTTACACGATTTGCCAACAATTGTTTCATGTTGCTCTCTCCTCTACAAATTCAATATGCGTTTCCACCATTGCCCGTCTTCAAATAGAAGATAGACATAATTCAAGCTGCCGGATTCACTCTTATAGGTGATTTCCCATACAGGACCCGGCTCCTCGAATCCTAACTTCATATGAAGAATCTCTTTCACAGCAGTATCCTCCTGAAAAACAGACAATGCCTGATCTTCTGTGATGCCATCTGCTAAAAATACTTCTTGCATTGAATTCTCATCTAAACTCATCGGGACGAAGACTGCCTTTTCCTTCCCATACTCATCCACACCGAAAACAGTGACATATGGCTTATTCCCATTATAAACATAGGACTCATCAACAACAGCAAGTGCTTTCGTATCCAGCGCAAAACTTTCCGCCTTTTGTTCTATTTCACTAAACGGTGCATTGGCCTTCCAAAATACGAACACTGAAATAACAAGCGACAAAGATAAAATAAAGACAACCGAAAAGATAATCCAGTTTTTCATAACTGCACCTTGCATTCCGGTGTATTTGTTTGTTGTTTAAAATATTGTTTCATTTTTGTCAACCTGCTTTCCTTCCTCATCGTTTTTCATTATACCAATTTCCTAAGCTTTGCACCATACTGTGTAGAGGCAGTTTTTGTATGGAAATTGGCGGTAATGACTCGATAAACTGCTGTCCGTATGATTTCGTTTCAATCCGCCGATCCAACACGATAAATACCCCTTTATCATGGCTGGAACGTATTAATCGGCCGAAACCTTGTTTGAACCGAATAATAGCATCCGGCAGCGCAAGCTCCGTAAAGGAATTTCGCCCTTGCTGCGTTATATAATTGGCCCGCGCTTTAAAAGCCGGCTCTTCCGGCGATGAAAACGGCAGTCGGACAACGATTACTGCAGACAAGCCATCCCCGGGCACATCGACCCCTTCCCAAAAACTGTTCGTTCCGAATAATACGGAATGATTAAATTTCTGAAATGACTTTAACAACCGCATACGGCTTCCGGATGTGACACCTTGTGCAAATATCATATAGTCGCTCAACAATTCACTTTCCTGTATAAGATTGACCGTTTTACGTAGCATGTCCTGAGATGTGAATAAAACAAAGCATCTTCCATTTGTCATTCGCACCGTATTTGTGACTGCATGTGCGACTTCTTCAATATATTCGGATTGGGAAACAGCCTGAATATCGGGCATGTCATTAACAATATACACTTCCGCCCCGTCATAATAGCTTGGGTCCGCATGCAGCTTTTCGATCGGAATTGATGGATTGATGCCAAGCTGGTTCGTAATAAAACGCTCATTACTTGGCACTGTCAACGTGCCGGATGTCCAGACAATGCCGCTTTTTTCTCGGATCGGATCCATTAGTTTCCTAATCGTCGAGGTTACTTCAATTGGTTTTTTATAGAGCTGGATACTTCCTGGAACACTGCGTTGGTCCAACTCCAGCCAGCATGAATACTCCGAATCCTGACTTAAAAACACATCATCCCACTCTGAGAGTTTAATCGTGAACTCATTGACGATATACTGCCATTGCTCAATTAAGTATTCATGCTCCGGCGCAAGCTCTTCAACACTTGAAGTGAATTTCCGGATAAGCTCCGTCGCCTCATCCACCCATTGTTGTACAGTGAATGAAACTTTCATTAAAACTTCACGTCCCAGCGGCAATTCAGAAACAAAGACTTCAATTTTCTGTTGTTTAGACTGATGATGCGCATCCTTCACTCCACGAAGCAATGCCGCCATTGCTGTATCAAATGCATTGACCATTTGAATGTAGCGCTTTTCCAGCTGATCCAGTGTTGGATAGTTCAGCAGCTGTTTTTTAATGGCAACCCGACGAATTTTATAAAACAGCTGTTCATCTTCCTGTATACCAATTTGTCCAAATAAATATTTCCAATTCATATAAGTAAATATTTTTTCATGCTGATTGATTGCAGCCTGAATAAACTGATGGGCTTCATCGATTACCCAGCCGCCTAATGAATTAAAAATCTGTTCATTGCGTACAAGATCACTGAGCAGCATCGCATGGTTTGTCACGATTATGTCGGCCTGGCGACTGTTTTGAATTGCACGTGAATAAAAATCATAGAGCGGCATTGTCGTTTTCGGCAATGCGGTCTTTCGTATTTTATCAATGAGCAGCTGGCCACCGCCTGACACATTCAGCTCACTCAAATCACCTGTCTCTGTTTTCGCAAGCCAGATAAGTGTTTGCAGTACGGTAAATGTCTGATCATAGGAATCGTCTTGAGTTTTTAGCTCTTTTTCGAATTTTTCGACGTCGATATAGTGGTTCATCCCTTTTAATAAGGCCATTTTAATCGGTTTACCAAGCGCAATTTCCAATATCGGAATATCATTTTGCATAAGCTGATCAAGCAAATGCGAAGTATACGTACTGATTCCGATTTTCTGATTCGTTTTCTTAGCATAATAAATTGATGGTACTAAATAGCCCATCGTTTTTCCGATTCCCGTAGATGCTTCAATAACATGCTCCGCATTTGTATTAAGGGCATGCCATATGCTGTCCATCATTTGAAACTGCTGCGGGCGCTCTTCAAAATTGGGAATCCCTTTTAATAATAAGGCCATTTTTTCATCTGTTGTTTGCGGATAAACAAGTTCTTCCCCATCACTTTTTGGCGTTGGTGCCATTTTACGAATAGCAATTCTACGGTAAAAGACATGCCCTTCATCCGTTAGTGTTGTTTTAGTACGTTTTATAACAAGCGCATCAAAAAACAGCTGGGACAGGTCCGTTCTCAAACGGAAAGAACGTTTATGCAATTGTTCCAAAGTAACGAGCGGCAATGTTAACAGCTCTTCCCAGCAATGTTTAAGCAGATAGGCTGTCGCGAGTGCATCATCATCCGCACGGTGTGCACTTTGCAGCTCGATATGAAATTCATTCGCTAAATCTGCTAATTTGTAGCTTAACGACATCGGGAACAAAATTTTTGTCAGTTCAACCGTGTCGATTTTCTTCCCATGCCACTTCGATAGACCGGCGCGTTTAAATTCTTCCTGTAAAAAGTTCAAGTCAAAATCGGTATTATGGGCTACAAATACCGCCCCTTCCAGCAGCTCATAAATATAATCCGCATACGCTTCAAATGGCAGCGCATCTTTTACATCTTCGTCTGTAATATTAGTTAAATCCTGTATAAATAATGGAATCGGTTTTCCCGGATTGATAAATGTAGAATATTTTTTTACAATTTCCCATTCTTGCATAATGACAATGGCGATTTGAATCATGCGGTCGCCGCTTACAGGGGAATGGCCTGTTGTTTCAATATCGACAATCGCATATTTTTGACTTTCCTTCATTTTTCTTCAACTCACAGTTCAAGTAATATAACGGCATTTTATCATACTGGAGGTAAGGAGGTCATGTAATTGAATAGATCAGCGGAAATCTGACGGTGGAATGTTGCCTTCGTAAATAGAGAGCTGGAGCCGATATGAACGTTGTTAAAAATTCTAATATATTTTAAATTGATCCAATAAAATCTGATTTGTTCTAATTAAATAGATTTTTCAATATAACCGCTAACTGTTCTAATAAAAGCTCAATTTGTTCTAATACCTTTCCGGTTCTTCGAATACCCAACGCAAGTTTTCTACTATACTCCTAAATGTTCCAATATAATTCATTCGCAGCGCACCTTTACTCTTATTACGAAAAAAACCTAGTGCCGCCTCAAGGGCAACACTAGGTTAATATACTATGTATAGGTGTGCAGGGGCTCATCTCCCTGCACAATTCAAAAGCTTCCCAGCAAATCCGTGCTGTTGGTGGAGGCTTTTGTTGTGAAGACTAAATCTTCACCGAGGTTTTGGCACCTAAAAATTAGAATACCGCAATATAGGAAATTATTCAACTAAATTAGTCAATTAAATTTGAACGATTTCCGAAAATACCTTTTAACATTGGTGGAGTAACCAATGTTGTAATAATAATGACGATTACCATTGGTGTATAGTCTTCTGCCGGCAGTAATCCGCTAGATAAGCCCATACCAGCAAGAATCAGTGCAACTTCCCCACGAGAAATCATCCCTGCACCGATCCCTGTTGAAGATTTCCAGCTGAAGCCTGCCAATTTCGCTCCAATTCCAGAACCGATAAGCTTTGATAAAATTGCAACGATTGAGAAGATGACTAAGAACCAAATATTTTCTGTAATCCCCGCAAACGTAACCGACAATCCGATACTTACGAAGAAAAACGGTACAAATAACCCGTTTGCAATCGGTTCTACTTTATGTTCGACTGTATCTTTGAACGGCGTGCGTCCGATTGCAATACCAATAAAGAACGCTCCGATAATTGTTGCGATACCAAAATAATGTTCACCTATGTAAGCTAAAGCAAAACATGCAACAAGTGCTCCGCTTAATAGGGCCTCCGTTACTTTCAGGCGGCTAAACAGCTTTAAGAATGTAGGAATCACCCATATCATTACAACAGCCAGTAAAACGAAGAAGAATACTTTACCACCGATTAATACAGGAATCGATACATCATCCCCTACAAGGAAACTCATTGCAATTGCGATTAACACAACGACGATAATGTCATCGAGTACGGCTGCTCCTAACAATGTAGAGCCTTCCTTACTTTTCAGCCAGCCGATTTCGCTTAAAGTCTGTACAGAAATACTAACTGACGTTGCGGCTAATGTTAGCCCGATGAAAATCGCCTGACCCTGTGTTAAACCAAATGCCAATGCCAGCGGATAACTCATTGCAATCGGTAAAATGACTCCTCCAATCGCAACAAAAATGGCCCCTTTCATATTTGCATTCAAGTCTTCCAGATCGGTTTCCAAACCGGCTAAAAACATTAATAAAATAACCCCTATTTGACTGAATGTTTGCATAATTTCATTGTCAGTAATCCAGCCAAGCATTGCAGGGCCAATAATGATACCGATCAGAATTTTACCGAGTACTGAAGGCTGGCCTAAACGGACTGATAAATGGCCTGCTATTTTTGTTGCCAACAGCACAATTACAATTTGAAAAATAAACATAATATCCCCCTTTTTCATACAAAAAGGCATGGGGGTGCCAGATTTGACTGACTCCACCATGCCTTGCTTCATATAAGATTAGCTTAATTTTAAACAATTAAAATAGAAAAAGCAATAACATTTTATCGTTATCTGAATATTTTTTATTTATCGTCAGATAGAAAGATTAGAAAAACCCCGGCAAAACTTCACGCTGAAAATACTGATTTTTTCTAAGCCATACATTTAATATATGACGGTGTGTCAGCAGTTTTCTGCGTGAGGCATGCCTTCTTTGCGCCTCTTGAAGACTTTCAAGCAAGATACGTGTTTCCGTCAGACATTGTTCAGGATCAGTAATTACTTTCAATGCCGGACTGATAAGCCCATGTTCCTGCAGTAATGCAAGTACTTTAGCAAACTGTTGTCCCATCGCAATGTAGTTTTCTTCTATATTAAAATCAATACATTGATATAATGTATTTTCCACTTCTTTTTCTACAAGCTCCATTGACTGATTTTCCATATGTCACCTCATGTTGGAATTGTATACAACAAGTATAGTAGAATTCAGCACAATAAAAAAGAAATTGGATTGAAAATAGCTACGGAGCATCTCCTCTGCACCGTAGCCACAAGTTATTTTGCATGAATCGCTTTCCCGAAGACAGAACGTGCCGCATCGCCAACATGCTCGCTGACCGTTGGATGCGGGAAAATAAGTCTTGCCAAATCTTTTACTGATCCTCCTAATACTTTAGCCGCCAGCATGGAGTTAATCATTTCCGTCGCGCCGTCACCAACGACACAAGCCCCGTAAATATCGCCTTCAGGACTCGCCACGAACTTCATAAAGCCCTGTGTATTTCCTTCAAGCAATGCTTTTGGGTTCGTAGGTAAATACATTTTCGTTACAATACTGTCCGCAGGTGCTTCGTGTTCCAGCATGCCGAATGTCGCTATTTCAGGATGTGTATAAACACATCGCGGAATTTCCTGCTGATTAATCACTTTCGGATGCTTACCTAAAATATAGTCGACTGCATGTACACCTTCTGCACTTGCAGAGTGGGCTAGCTGGAATCCGCCGACTAAATCGCCAATTGCAAAAATGCCGGGAATACTTGTTTCATAGTGGTTGTTTACTTTTATTAAACGGCCATCCATCTGCATCTCCAGCACTTCCGCAATTTCGGTGTTCGGACGGCGCCCTGTCGCAAACAGTAAATTTTCAAACGGGAAATTCCCGATTGAGGTTTGGACATGATCAGCATGGATTTCTTCGAACGTAAAGTCTGTCACAAGTTCGATTCCCAGTTGTACCATTTTTTCTTTAATAATCGGTCTTGCATCCGGTTCTTCTGTTTGCAGAATGTCTTTACTATGGTTTAATACGGTTACTTTTGTTCCCATTGGCGCTAAAGCAAATGCCATTTCAATTGCAATAACCCCGCCTCCGATAATCGTTAATTGTTTCGGCAGCTCCTCAATCGAAAAAAACGTATCGGTTGTATGATATTGTGCGTTTTCAAGTCCTTTAAATGGTGGAACGAACGGTCGGCTGCCTGTTGCTAAAATGACCTGATCTGCTGTGAATGCCTCTTTGCCGATGATTACTTTCCGTTCCGCAGTTACTGTCGCTTTTCCTCTGAACATCGTGATTTGGGCATTTTCGATAAACGTTTCAATATTCATTAATAGTTCATCAACAACTTGATCTTTTCGCTTCATTAACTTCGGAAAATCAATATTAATGGTTGGTACCGTCACGCCCCAATCGGTTCCGCGCCGGATTTCCTGAACTAATTTACTATGCTCTAGCATAATTTTTGATGGAATACAGCCGACATTATAGCAGGCACCACCAACTTTGTCTTTTTCAACAAGCGCTACTTTCAACCCGCTTTTTGCTGCATGTATTGCGGCTACATATCCTCCAGGTCCTGCTCCAATAACGGCTAAATCAAATTTTTCCATACATACCACCTCATTTTTCACATTAGCATTACACTTCCGGGAATGCAACAAATCAGACGCCGGTTTTCTTTCAATTCCCAATATTGGGACAAAGGAAAAAGCAGCGAAATGCCAATTGCATTCGCCGCTTATTTAGCCGTTATTTCAATACTTTAATTTCTACTTTTTTACGTCCCCAATTTAGAGCCGTTTTTTTCGATTTCATAAATACATCGATTCGTTTTCCTTTGATCGACCCGCCCGTATCTCCGGCAACCGCTATCCCGTATCCTTCCACCCATACTTTCGTGCCTAATGGAATCACCTTCGGGTCAACGGCAATTAGTTTAATATCCGGATTTTTCTTTAAATTAATCCCTGTAGCCGTTTTACCGGAACACCCTTTGCAATTTGCTGTAAATGCACTTGCTTCAACAGTCAATGTTTTAACAACTTCGTAATCATCGATTGTTTCCTTTTTATTTTCTTCTACCGCTTTTTTTTCTTCCACTACTTTTTTATCTTTAATTTGATCCGGTAATATCAGTACAAACCCTTCATAAACTTCCTTTTTGTCTTCTACACCATTTAATTCAAGTAACGTATTTAACGAGATATTATAACGATCTGCAATTTCATCCAATTCTTCACCTTTCTTCACTGTATGCGTTGCTGCGATTGCAGCGCTCACGAAGAATAAGGTAGTGACCATAAAGAAGGCAAAGCTAAATAATAGTTTTTTATGAAACATATTAATTATTTCCCCCTGTATCTTTTGTCTATTTTGTCAACTATAGCTAAGCCCAAGTCTACACATTTTATATTTCATAAAGATTACAGGAAGATGATATAAAAATTACAAAAATATCCTTTATCAACCAAAAATGTAATATAAAAAAAGCTGTCATTTAGGAATAATCCTCATGACAGCTTCATATATTTTCTTTTACATTATCGTAGCTTCCGGTTCGTATGCGATTATTTCTTTAATTGTATTGCTTTCCCCCATAATGGCAACAGTCGGATGATGTTCGGCGACTTCATTATTATCCACATACACGTAGGAAATTATGATGACTATATCACCTTTTTGAACAAGACGTGCCGCTGCTCCATTTACGCAAATAACCCCTGAACCGCGTTCGCCGGCAATAATATACGTCTCAAAGCGCGCACCGTTGTTGTTATTGACAATATGGACCTTCTCATTTGGCAGCATCCCGACCGCATCCAAAATATTTTTATCAATTGTAATGGAGCCTACATAATTCAAATCTGCCTGTGTCACTTGGGCACGGTGGATTTTACTGTTCATCATCATTCTAAACATGGATTATTTCCCCTTTTAACGAAAAGATTAAGTTATCGATTAAACGTGTTTTACCAATATAAACGGCAGCTGCAACAACAATTTGCTCCGTCTGATCATCGACTTCCTGTAAATCCGGGTAGGATAGGATCATCAAATAATCCACATGTCCATCTGTGTTGTGATGTATTACTTTTTTTGCCAGTGAAATGGCCGATTCCACACTTCCTGATTCCATCAGTTCTCTTTTCGCCAGTTGGAGCCCCTGCTGAATTGCAGGTGCCTGAGAACGTTCTACAGCAGACAAATATACGTTGCGGCTTGATTTGGCTAATCCATCCTCTTCGCGTACAACCGGCACGACACGGATCGTCACCGGGAAATTGTAGTCGCGTACCATTGTTTGAATGATCGCCACTTGCTGGGCATCCTTTTGTCCGAAATAAGCACGGTCCGGCTGCACTAAATTAAAGAGCTTCGCTACGACTTGCAAAACCCCGTCAAAATGGCCAGGTCGGCTCGCTCCGCATAAAATATGCGCCTGCCGTCCTGCACGAATGGAAATCCCTCCATTATGCGGATACATTTCCTCTACAGATGGTGCAAAAATATAATCAACCCCAACAGATTTTGCAAGTTCTGTATCGCGTGGCAAATCCCTCGGGTACGATTCGTAATCTTCATTTGGTCCAAATTGGGTTGGATTAACAAATATACTCATGATGATAAGATCATTTTCGCTGCGTGCATTTGACGCCAATGTTAAATGTCCTTCATGTAAATAGCCCATTGTCGGGACTAGACCGATTGATTGCCGATTGTACTTCGCCATTTGGACAACTTCACGCAACTCGGCTATTGTTGTTAATACGTTCATTATTTTACGCCTCCGTAAAGCTCGATCAGCTCTGTTTCTTTCATTGTGAAACTTTGTTGTAATGTCGGGAAAGCACCTGATTTTACTGCATTTGTATATTTCGTAATCCCCTGCTCCACCTCATCGCCCACTTGAGCAAATGCTTCAACAAATTTCGGGATGTGATGTTTACCGTATTGCAATAGATCATGAAATACAAGTACTTGACCATCTGCTTTTACACCTGCACCGATGCCAATCGTCGGTATGGTTAAATTATGCGAAACAACCTCCGTCAACTGATGCGGAATACATTCCAGTACGACCGCACATGCACCAGCCTGTTCAACAAGGAAAGCATCCTTTATTAATTTTTCCGCCTGCTCTGCAGTTTTCCCTTGCACTTTATAGCCGCCAAGTACTCCTGCCGATTGTGGCAGCAATCCTAAATGGGCCACAACCGGGATACCTGCATCGGTCAGCTTCTTAATTACAGGTATAATATCATCTGCACCTTCAACTTTTACGGCATTTGCATTTGTTTCCTGCATCATTTTTACAGCGGTTTTCAATGTTTCGTTAACATCTCCGTGATAAGAGCCAAATGGCATATCGACGACGATAAACGTATCCGGTGCACCGCGGCGAACCGCTTTACTATGGTGGATCATATCTTCTACCGTTACACGCATTGTTGACTCATAACCCAATACGACCATCCCGAGGGAATCCCCGACAAGAATCATATCAACACCCGCCGCTTCGGAAAATTTCGCTGCCGGATAATCATAAGCTGTAATCATGACAATTTTCTCGCCTTGCTCTTTCATTTTTAAAAACTGTGCTGTTGTTTTCATGTTCTTCCTCCTTAAGTGGAAAGAAAACAAAAATACCCTTCTATCTAAAATTAGACAGAAGGGTAGTACCATACGTAAATTCAATACATTTCATACTTTAAATGGAAATATAATCGGACAATAGTATAAAATGAATTTATTTATGCGCGTTTTCTTCCGTCTCTGTCCTGTGTAGATCAAAGCAGATTTTTTTTAGTGTTGGCTAGCAGTTGCAGGTACAGTTCTATGAAGATACTGTCCTAGAGCTACTATAACAAGTTTGGAAGAAAACGTACAGAATAAATAATTACTGTAAAAGATTTTTTCAACTAGGTATTTATGATAAAAGTTCAATGTCAGCAGAGTAAATGCCTTTAATTTCCCCGTTTGCCTGACGGATTTCCAGGACACCGCTCTCAGTAATACTGACAGCTTCCCCTTCAACAACTTCACGCAGTGTTGTTGCTTTAACTTGTTTTCCGATCGTCCCCGAAGACTTTTCCCATAGCTGTTTTATTTGACTAAAGCCATTTTTAACGTATTCGTCACCGTATTTCTCCAAGGCTTCAAGCACATTCGCGACGAAATGCACACGTTCAACGGGCTCTCCTTCTTCAATCGCAATTGAAGTTGCAATCGACTGCAGCGATTCTGGAAAATCACTCTCCTGCTGATTGACATTGATGCCGATTCCAATTAGCAATGCCTGGATTCGATCAGCCTCAGCTACCATTTCAGTCAAGATTCCCGTTGTCTTTTTACCATTGACCAAAATATCATTCGGCCATTTGATTTCAGGTGTGAAATTTTTAAAACATGACTTCATCGCTTCAACAATGGACACAGCAGTAACCAAAGTAAATTGAGGGGCCTGGTGCGGGGCAATATCGGGGCGAATGATGACGGTCATCCAAATTCCTTGCCCTTCCGTTGATTCCCACTCCCGCATCATACGCCCTCGCCCTGCAGTTTGATGCTCCGCAATGACAACCGTGCCATCCGGCGCACCAGCTCGGACAAGTTCATGCGCAACAAGCTGTGTCGACTCGACCGTTTCATAATAGTGAACTTGACGGCCATAGCGTTCCGTCGTTAAAAATTGCTGCAATTGACCCATATCCACTTTGTCCGGTACAGATAGCAGTTTATAGCCGCGCTTTTTAACTGTTTCAAACTCATAGCCCTCCTGCTTCAATGTTTGCATATGTTTCCATATTGCTGTTCTAGAAACATTTAGCTCATCCGCGAGCACTTGACCGGAAATCGGTTCTCCATTTGCAGTCAAAAACCGTTTCAAAATTTCATCCTTCATCGTGAAATGCATAAAACCATTCCTTTAATTGTTGTTTATCATTGTATACTTTCCCGTTTAAGACCGCTTCAACTGCTGCATCAAGCGTCTGTTTAATCCAGCTTCCGCGCTTTTTCGAAGACCATTCCAGCAAGTCTTTCCCTGTAATTGCGAGCTCATGCACATGCTGAATTGGCAATGCATCTTTTCGTGCCGCCAACTCTTCGTAGCTCAATTCAAGTTTGCGATTTTGCCAGATAGTGAACTGGCAGGCTGTTTTGAGAGTCATTGAGTCAAAGTGCATTAGATCACCAAGGCTTATCCCATTCTGTAGACTTTCATAAGCATCCAACACCGTTTTTACGAAGTGCTTATCCTTATTTGAACAGCGGTACTTCGTAAGGAGCGTCACATCGCTGCCGTTTACTAAACAGAAATATGCCCAGCCGACTTGGCGGTCTTCCGAACAATATCGTGCCCATTTAGAAGCTGCAAAATCGCCATACAAATAATCGCCCAATGTCGTTTTTTCCATGTATTCAATGCCGAATGATGCATGAGAAGAAGTAAAGATCTTTGAAAGCTCCACTTGAATGCGCTCGATTGAAACATATTCAATTGAAGATGCTTTTTTTCGGATTGCTTCGAATGTATTTTCCTCGATCGAGAAGTGAAGCTGTGCAGCAAACCGTACAGCACGCAACATTCGGAGAGCATCTTCTTCAAAACGTTGAGCCGGCTCTCCTACCGCACAAATAACTTTGCTGTCGATATGTTGGCGGCCATTGTAATAATCGATGTATTCTCCCGCTTGACTAAGGGCCATCGCATTCATGGTAAAATCACGGCGTTTTAGATCCTCTTGTAAATTTCGCACGAACTCGACAGAATCCGGACGGCGGTGGTCACTGTAAGTCGACTCGGTCCGGTAAGTTGTCACTTCAATCGGTTCCCCGCAGTCCAATACAATGACCGTACCATGAGCGATTCCTACATCGATTGTTTTGGAAAAAATCGTTTGGATCTCTTCAGGCAATGCACTTGTTGCGATATCGACATCATTATTTTCCTTTTTTAAATAATAATCCCGTACCGCTCCTCCTACAATAAATGCTTCAAAGCCGGCTTGTTCAATCTTTTTAATGACTTCCTTTGCCGCTTGCCATTGTTGTGGAATCATTCTTTTTTTCAGCCACTCTTTCATAGATACGTTCATATTGTTCAACCATTTTCGTTTCATGGAACTGTTCGCGTACAGATTTTAGTGCAGCTTCTTTGAAAGCTTGATGTTTTTCTTCATCCTGCAGCAGTTCAACCGCATAGTCCGCTACAGCCTGCGTATCTCCAAGCGGAACCAAATAGCCGTTCACACCATGAGTAATCACTTCCGGAATCCCGCCAATCGCTGTACCGATACCAGGTACTCCGCATGCCATAGCTTCCAGTAAAACAAGCCCGAATGATTCTTTTTCTGAAAGCAACAGTTTCAAATCACTGATTGCAAAAAGTTCTGTAATATTTTCCTGCTTACCTAAAAACAACACATCATCTGTATACGGTGAATCTTTTACCATATCTGTGACACGGTGTTTTTCAGGTCCATCCCCGACTAATAATAATTTGGCCGGCATACGCTCACGAATCTTCAAAAATGAATCGACGATGTCCGGCAGATTTTTTATTTTACGGAAATTCGAAATATGGATAACAACTTTTTCATGCGGTAAAATGCCAAATTGCTCTTTTAAATTTCCAGGGTCTACAGGCTTAAACACATCCTCATCGACGAAGTTAAAAATTGTCTCAATCGGTTTCTTCGTATCGATTAGAGCATATGTTTGCTGTTTTAACGACTCCGAAACTGTCGTCACTGCATCGGAACAATCAATTCCATACTTGATTGCCTGCGCTAATGTTGAATCTTCGCCCAAAACAGAAATGTCTGTTCCGTGAAGTGTTGTGACGATGCCGAAGTTCTCACCGCTCATATGACGGGCTAAAACTGCACAAACCGCATGAGGAATCGCATAATGGACATGCAGTAAATCCAGTTTTTCCTCTTTCACAACATCAGCCATTTTACTTGCTAATGCAATATCGTATGGTGGGTACTGAAATACCGAATAATTATTCACTTCCACCTCGTGGAAAAACACATTTGAATAAATTTTATTAAGTCGAAATGGCACACTTGATGTAATAAAGTGAATTTCATGTCCTCGTTCTGCCAACATTTTGCCTAACTCCGTTGCGATAACTCCCGAACCTCCAACTGTCGGGTAACATGTAATACCAATTTTTAATTTTTTCATTCGGCTCCCCATCCTTTCAACAATACGATTTTAATTTTCTTCAAAATGATTCTGCATTTATAAAGTAAAATTGACTGTCACTTTATTTTCTGCGCTCTTCTAAAACGCGCCAGTCAACAAAACCTTCCTGAAGCCCTTTTAATATAATTTCCGCTGTCCCCATGTTTGTCGCAAGCGGTATGTGATACAGGTCACATAACCGTACTAGTGCCATAACATCCGGTTCGTGCGGCTGTGCAGTCAATGGATCGCGGAAGAAAAATACCATATCCATATCGTTATTAGCGATCATCGCACCGATTTGCTGATCTCCCCCTAATGGACCCGATCGAAACTTTGTAATCGGTAAACCTGTTTCGGCTTCAATCATTGTGCCCGTCGTGCCTGTTGCATATAAATCGTGTTCTTTCAAAATATCGCGATAGGCAATCGCAAACTGAATTAAATTATCCTTTTTTCGATCATGTGCTATTAATGCGATTTTCATAATTATCAACCCATTTCTAAATGATGTTCTCTAATCCGTAGATTAATGTATTGGTTCTCATTACTTCTTCAATACTAAATGTAACACCGCTCATAAAGCTTCCGCGATTTAAAGAATCATGGCGAATCGTTAACAATTCACCAGTACTGCCAAACAAAACTTGCTGGTGCGCAACTAAACCTGGAAGTCTTACTGAATGGATATGCATGCCGTCAATGTTTGCGCCTCTTGCACCAGTATGTGTTTCCTTTTCTTCCGGATGTCCTTGCTTTTTCGCCTTACGGACTTCACTGATCATTTGAGCTGTTTTAATGCCTGTACCAGATGGCGCATCAAGCTTTTGATCATGGTGCATTTCGATTATTTCCACATCCGGGAAATATTTTGCGGCGTCTTTGGCAAACTTCATCATTAATATCGCACCAATCGCGAAGTTCGGCGCAATAATACAACCTAATTGTCTTTCTGTTGCCATTTGCTGCAGTTCTTCAAGTTGTTCATCTGTAAAACCTGTCGTCCCTACAACTGGACGTATATTATGTAGTAAAGCCTGTTTTGTTCGTTCATAAACACAAAGCGGATTTGTTAGATCCAAAAGCACATCCGGTTTTGTCTCACGCACTAGCTCGACAAAATTCGTGTAAATCGGAACTTCATAATGATCCGGAAATTCTTCGAGCAAGCCTAGTGATGTACCGACTTCTTTATAATCAAGTGCCGATACTAGTTCCATTCCGTCATTTTTCATAATTGTATGTACTGCTTCTGTTCCCATTTTGCCTCGTGCACCGGCAATTGCTACTCTGATTGTCATACTGAAAAAACTCCTTTTTACTGTTAGTTGCTTTTTATCCTTGTTTAATAAATTTGAGTAATAGGATGCGGCAATATTGCGTTCATCCATATTGTTGTCAAATAGGCCAAAATCAAACATAATAAACAATGTAACCTTTTTTCTGCTCCAACACATATATTTTTACTCAACCGATTTTAGGAGGTTTACTATGCAAGGAATAAAAATACAGAATATCATCGGAATTCTTATCGGTTCCGCGATATTCAGTTTCGGTTTTGTCCACTTCAATATGCAAAACCAGCTGGGTGAAGGTGGATTTAGTGGTATTACACTTATTTTATATTTTACACTAAATTGGGACCCAGCATTAATGAATTTACTATTAAATATTCCAATGTTTATTTTAGGCTGGCGTTTACTAGGAAAAAAATCATTTATCTATACGATCATCGGTACACTTAGCGTATCTGTATTCTTGAAAATCTTTCAAATTTACGAAGTCGATATGAACTTGCAGGATGATCTATTCCTTGTATCATTGTTTGCTGGGGTATTTGTCGGTATCGGCTTAGGGATCGTGTTCCGATTCGGCGGGACAACCGGCGGGGTCGATATTCTAGCTCGACTTTCGAATAAATATCTTGGTTGGAGTATGGGGAAAACGATGTTCGGCTTTGATTTTTTTGTCATTATTCTTTCCTGGATGACGTTTTTGGATGCCCGTTCGATGATGTATACATTAGTAGCCGTGTATGTAGGCGGCCGTGTCATTGATTTAGTGCAGGAAGGCGCCTATTCGGCAAAAGGTGCGTTTATTATTTCAGTAAAGTCCGATGAAATCGCAAACTTAATTACGAATAACATGGATCGTGGCGTAACCGTTTTTGACGGGCATGGACATTTTACGAAAGAGCATCGGGATGTTCTGTACTGTGTAATCGGCCGAAACGAACTCGTCCGCCTAAAAAATATCGTCCATGGCGTCGATCCGCATGCATTTGTTTCCATCATGGACGTCCGTGATGTAACTGGAGAGGGCTTCACACTGGATGATAAAAAACAGCCTCTTCATTAAGCTAAATAAGTTATTTTATCTATCGTTGCAATGTCCGTCGGTTTCGATTGCGGGCTGACGCACGCCGCGGGAGTCTGCCGCCCTCCATTTCAATCAACTCGCTTTTAGTCAAAGTGAACCTAACTTATTTTAAGAAGAGGTTATGAAGAGGTTATGATTCATTCTTAAACATTGATCCAAACAAAAAAGTCATTTTCCACAATGGGAAAATGACTTTTTCTAATTTCTATTAAATATTAATCTTCCGAATTCATGCCTGTATAAATCAGGACTAAACGCAATAGCTCCATTACTGCTACAGCTGCTGCTGCAACGTATGTCATTGCCGCCGCATTTAAAACTTTGCTTGCAGAGCGTTCCTCGGAATTATTGATAATACCTAAAGATACGACTTCATTCATCGCACGTTTGGATGCATCGAACTCTACCGGCAATGTAATTAATTGGAACACAACACCTGCCGCTAATAACACGATACCTAGTAATAATAATGATGGAATTGAACCAATCATACCAATAATTACAAAAATCCAAGACATATTCGATGAAATATTAGCAACCGGCACCAATTTCGAACGTAATGTTAAAAACGAATAAGCTTCCGCATGCTGCATCGCGTGACCAACCTCGTGCGCTGCTACAGCTGTACCGGCGATTGAAGAATTGTGGTAGTTGTCCTCAGACAAGGCAACCGTTTTAGTTGCAGGATTATAGTGGTCAGCCAAAAACCCTTGAGTCGGTACTACACGAACATCAGTTAAACCATGTTGATCTAAAATATAACGTGCTACTTGAGCACCTGTCATTCCTTTTTCAGCTGAAACTTTAGCAAACTTTTTGTACGTACTTTTCACCTTCATTTGTGCGTAAATTGGTAACAGCAAAATGATGATAAAGTAAATAATATACATCACTATTATCGAACTCCCTTTCTATCTCTTTCTATTCTTTAATTTTAAAGGCTTTCTAGTCTTGTTGCAAATATTCCCGCTTACGACTTTCAAGAAAAGCAAAGATTATACATGCCATCGAAAGCCAAAAAGTGAAGTATCCAATCTCGCTTGGATACTGGTAAATGACTCTGTAAAATGGCATTTGTCCAAACAAATAGTCGATTATATCGTTATGCAATGTCCAAACAGCCGCAACCAGCACGTGCCACATTTTAAATCGGTAATTCGGTAAATACAAAACAGCCTGTACTGCCATTAAAAAATGTGAAGCAACGAGCATCCATCCGTCCGCTCCCAACTGTCCATTCTCTGCAAACGTCAGCAGATTCATCGCAACTGCCCATAATCCATATTTAATCAACGTGATAAAGGCAAGTACTTCCATTAATCTGAAATTCCTGCCGATCAGCCAGCCAATAATGGCAAAACAGAAAAATAAGCTTGCAGTGGGCGAATCCGGTACGAATATATAGTAGATCGGTTCGGTTATTGCCAACTGCCCTCGATACCAGTAATAGCCGTACACTGTGCCTAGCAAGTTAATTATAAGCAGTAAGGTTAAAAAGGCACGATGGTTTAATACGTACCATAATTGCATCATATATGCTTTCATTTGTTCACCTTTTTCTTATTCATTCTTCTTTAATCCGTATTATGTATTCTGTGCAACTAAACCAAATATTGTACGTCTTTTATTATATATGTTCTTATTTGTTACGCAAGCATACAATGCAAACCGCAACTAAAGGAAAATTAAAAAGAGAGTCAATATTCTGACTCTCCAGTGTAAAAAATTATTCAGCTTCTTTTAATCCTGCGATGAATTCAGCTAATACTTGAAGTTCTTCCTCTGTACCTGAAAATGCTCCAGCAGGCATACCGCCACGCCCATTCACAATTACATCGTGAACCTCTTCGGCTGTTAACTCATTGCCAAGAAGCATAGGACCGGATACTCCTGCCAGGTCTCCACCATGACATCCTATACATGATGCCTGGGCCTGATAGATTTCATAACCTTCAGACGTTTCATCTACTTCAACATCCGGAAGTAAGCCTAGATGTTTATCCGTAATTTCACCTTGTGCATGAACTGCTTCCCAGTTAGTCGCCTGAACAGATTCCCATGTTGTATAAATAAGTGCTGCTATTGCCAACAACATAAATGCTGTCGGTAATGGTCGTTTAAATGGTCGACGTTCAGGTGTTCGATCTAAAAATGGCACTAATGCTAATGCACCAAATGCAATACCCGGAATAACCATTGCGCCAATGACGTTATATGGACCAGATGCATAAGAGTATTTTAATAGCTGGTACATTGATAGGAAGTACCAGTCTGGTAACGGTATATACGATGCATTTGTTGGATCTGCCGGACCTTCAAGTGGTGAAGGATGTGCGACAGTTAATAGTAAGTAACCGATCAGGAAAACTGCACCAACCATCCATTCTTTTAGTAAGAAGTCAGGCCAGAAAGCTTCTGTTTTCCCCGGATACTCGGAATAATCTTTTGGCACATTCGGCATACGGTTACTCGCTTTTACACGTGAGTCACCTACGAATTTCATACCTTTTCCGCGTTGCATAGTGTCCCCTCCTTAAAAAATAGTACAATTAGTATCGGATCATAGAGGTCCTGAAATACCTTGGCGGCGGATCATAATAAAGTGAACTGCCAATAAAGCAAATAATGCTGCCGGTAAGAAGAATACATGAATGGCAAAGAAACGAGTTAAAGTTTGCGCCCCGATAATCGTGGAATCCCCAGCTAGTAATATTTTTATTGTCTCACCTATAAACGGAACAGATGCAGCAATTTCGATACCTACTTTAGTCGCGAATAACGCTTTCATATCCCATGGTAATAAATAACCTGTGAAACCTAAACCTAACATAATGGCAAAGATACCTACACCAACTAACCAGTTTAATTCACGCGGTTTTTTATATGAACCTGTGAAGAATACACGAAGTGTATGTAAGAACATCATAACAATTACTAAAGATGCCCCCCAATGGTGCATACCACGAACGATTTCACCGAATGCTACTTCGTTTTGTAAATAGTAAACTGATTTCCAAGCATTCTCTACATCCGGTACGTAATACATCGTTAAGAACATACCTGATAGAATTTGGATTACTGTAATAAAGAATGTTAATCCCCCGAAACAGTAAACGAATGCTGAAAAGTGATGGGCAGGGTTAACGTGCTCTGGCACTTCATGGTCGGCAATATCACGCCAAATAGGAGTAATATCTAAACGTTCATCGACCCAATCATAAATTTTATTTAGCACTGTGTCGTACCCCCTAACTTATTTAGTTACTGTGTGTGTTAGCGATTTTTTTCCCAAGCATTAAGAAACCATCATTTTCTGACACTTCATACATATCCAGTGGTCCAAGAGGCGGTGTACCTTTAACGTTAACACCTGTTTTTTCATAGCGCCCCGCATGACATGCACAGAAGAACTGATTTGCGTGTTCTGGATTACCTTCCCAGTTTACAGTACACCCTAAATGCTTACATACAGGTGAGATTGCGATGATTTCGTCACCTTCTTTGTAAACCCAAGCAGCATCTGCTACTTCTGATTTGTACCAACCATCCGTCTGTTCATACGAGAAGTCCACTTTTACCGGAACTTCTGTAATTTCGGCAATTTTTTTGCTTGTTTGTACAAAATCTCCATCTTCTTTTGACTGAAGAATTGGGTCAATAGCAAAACGTACCATTGGCATTAACATTCCTGCCGCCATAAATCCACCTACACCAGTAATTGTATAAGTTAAAAATTGACGTCTTGTAACTCGATTCCTACTCATCCTTTTCCCCCCTCTTACTAAAAGGTCAGTCCAACGGACATATACTTTTAAAAATAGTAAATAACTAGGACATATCTATGATATATCAACTGAATAAGTTGGTCAATATAGCATTCATTTCCAAAAGTGTAGTTTGTGAACATTTAATGAAACAAATGTAGCACAAAAATGCTCGTTAAACCCAAATTTTCGTAAAAGTCGGGAGGACTTGTTTCAGCTGATCTTCCAATATTCTCTGCTTGACACTCTGTTCCATGGACTCTAACGGGATAGACGGAAGCCAAATAATGTTTAAATATTCTTTATATTCGGTCCATGAATGGTCACAGGTAATAAAGACCACTGCTCTAAAACCTGCTTCCTTCAATTCTTTTTCCATTGTTGCCGGGATATTATCTGACTTCGTTCCCATTGTATATGAAAAGGGGGGTAATAATAGTAGACGACCTTTAAATTGCTGTTCTATGAAGTTCGTCAACGTCATTAAATATTCTGATGCAGAACTGCTCTGCTTCATTCCATGATCCGTAAAATCCAATTGTACGAGCGGGACAATCGCCGTATCTATAAATTGCTTTTGTGCCTGAAACTGTTCTACATCTTTTACAATAAAGTTCATATTCTTTCCTCCTAGTACATTTAAAACTTCTGAAAATAGGAAAGAAGTAATTTTTTTATAATGTTCAAAATTACTTCGTATGCTTTAATGCTTGCAATAAATTAGATAGCTCGAAAAAACGTTCTTTATTACCGGAATCCAGCGCTTCATCAATTTCTTTTAATAGCTGCTGTTCCTGAAATTCCACCACACTATTCTCCAGCAAACGCTCTGCTGCCAGACGATCTTTTTCACTGATAAATAGATCGGCAGGGACATACGGGTTTTCCTCAAGTACCGCCAAATAGAGAGGATCAGGCGGTACACTAGGGAAGTTCAGCTGAAAATAAATCGCTTCTTGTGCATTAATTCGTAAATCATGAAATGCTTTTTCAGCATCGGATGTCATAATATTTTCTTTATAAAATCGGAATGGTATACTCGTCGTTTCAATTGTCGACATAACAATGGAACGCGGACAATAATGTGCTTCATCAACGAAGTGAACGTTTTGCAATAAGTCATTATTACTTAATAAGTAATTTAAAATCCATACACCTTCACGTCTTTTTAACTGAAAATTTTTCAAAAACCACCTGATAAACAACTTTTTGTCATTCAGTGGTACGGAATATGTCAACATGCAATCCTCCCTTTACTCAAAGCGTTCTAATAAATCAGTCCATTGCTGTTCAGAAGGCTGTAATTGGACAAGTCGCTCTGCAATTTGTTTTGCTTCATCACGCTTGCCGTCCTCAACTAAAAACAGGAAATATTTCTCTAAAAACTCAACATCATCGTTAAATTCATTATATGCCTCTTTATAAATTTCGTATGCTTTTTCGAACAGTTCTTCTTCATTATAAGCATTGGCCACAAATGGATATAATGCGACCCATTCGAACTCATTTTGATGCAATTGTTCATATAGTGAAATAATTTCTTCATAGCGTTGTTCCGTACTATAAACAGACATTAATACTAAAATTGCTTCCATATATTCCGGATCCAGAGCGATGGCCTCACTTAAAAATTCTACCGCTTCCTGTTGTTTGCCGTTTTTTATCGCCATTTTTCCTGCAAATAAATAGAGGGATTTATCGTATTCGTCTCGTTTTAGACCCTCTTTAATAACTTTTAAAGCACGCTCATTATCCTCAAGCATTGCATAGCTTTCTGCCAGCAGTAGATAAGCAGAGAAATAATCAGGGTCCAACTCTTTTAAATCTTCCAGCTGTTTTATAGCTAGTTCATATTTTGTCGTCTGGAAAGCTGCATATGCCGAACCAAACAGCAAGTCAGCTGTAACTTCTTCTTCAAGTGCTTCCATATAATAATCCAGGGCCGTCTCATAGCCTGCACCTGCACGGTAAACTTCCGCAAGACGTTGGGCTAATATTATACCAGCAAACTTTTTATCAATTGCATAAAGCTCCTCATATATTCGAACAGCCTCTGTAAAACGTCCTGTTTCAAATAATAATTCTGCTTTGGCAAATTGCAGTAAGGGTTCATGCGGTAAAATTTGCAACGCATCATTAATCCGTTGTTCCGCCACTTCAAATAACCCCTGCATCTGATAATAGTCCGCCAATACTAACAGCGCTTGAGGATATTCCGGTGCGTCATCGGCTATTCCCATTAATAAATCAAGGGCATTATCCTCTTCACCAAGCTCAATCAGAACACTAGCGCGATCGATTGAAATTTGCGCTTCCTCAGGAAATAAAAATTGCAGATGCTCAAAAACGCGGTCTGCTTCGTTTAAAAATCCGTAATGCATAAGTGCTTCAGCTACTTCATATTGTGCTGCGGGTTCAGCATCCATTAAAAAAGATTCAAGAAGTCGGTTAATCTCCTCTAAATTGCCTTCTTGAATCGCTTGTAGTAATAGTTCCATGTGTATTTCACCTTTTTCTTTTGTTCTCAATATTTATGCTACATGACTGAATGGTGCTTCTCAAGGAAAAGCTTTAACATATAACATTTTTTTATTGAAATCAAGCATTTCAACCAATATCAGGTTAGTAAAAAAAATTGTCCCTAGCTATACAACTTCAACTAGAGACAACATAATGTTCTTTTAATTATTTTCATATAGTATACACGCGACTTCATGTTCCTCTGACAGTTTCGTCATTCCAATACCTTCTTTTTTGCAGTCTTCCATCGCGAATGGACAGCGTGTATGAAATGGGCAGCCCTGTGGAGGATTTGATGGATCCGGAATCTCGCCTTTCAGTATAATTCTTTCAACTTCTTCATTAGGATGGCTTTTAGGAATGGCAGAAATCAACGCCTGGCTGTATGGATGTTTTGGATTTGAAAATAATTGCTCCTTTGTGGCCACTTCTACGATATTGCCTAAATACATCACGGCTATTCGGTCACTTACATGCCGAACTATATTTAAATCATGCGATATAAATAAGTACGTTAAATCATACTTTTCCTGAAGTTTCTTTAATAAATTTAGTATTTGTGCCTGAATGGATACATCCAATGCTGAAACAGGTTCATCCAACACGAGAAATTTCGGCTTCAAAACAAGCGCACGTGCAATGCTTATTCGTTGTCTTTGCCCTCCAGAAAATTCATGCGGATATTTTGATAAACTTTTTTCTGTCAGTCCAACATTTTGAATAATTTCTTTTATCTCCTGCTCCGCTGCTTTACGATTCGATAGTTTATGTGTCAAAAGTGGCTCCAAAAGTAACTGTTTAACGGTCATACGGGGATTTAGGGAACTATAAGGGTCCTGAAAAACAATCTGAATATCACGACGCAATTCCCTAAATTGCGAGTTTGATAATTCCACGATGTTTTTTCCGTTGTAGATTATCGCTCCATCAGTAGGTTGCAGCAATCTCAAAATCATTTTACCCGTAGTTGACTTTCCACAGCCACTTTCACCTACTAAGGCAATCGTTTCATTTTTGTATATAGAAAGCGAAATGTCGTCTACCGCCTTAATGTGCCCAACCGTTTGCTTGAAAAGCCCTCCTTTAATAGGAAAGTATTGCTTAATATTTTTTAATTGCAAGATTGGCTGCTCATTCATTATTTTCGACTCCTTCTGCAAATAACCAGCATTTCGCAAACTGTGTTTCCGTAATCTGTATTGGTTTGGGGGAGGTACTCCAGCATTTATCCATCACATGAGGACATCTTGATGCAAAGCGACAACCTTCAGGAAATTCATCTGGTGTTGGGACATTGCCGGGTATTGAATATAATTCTGCTGATTGATCACCTATACTGTGAACGGCTTTTAATAGTCCCTTCGTATATGGATGCTTTGGCTGATCGAATATTTCCTGGACCATACCCTGTTCAACAATTTCACCAGCGTACATGACCGCCACATCTTCACAAATCTCTGCAATAACTCCTAAATCATGTGTAATGAGAAGTATCGTTGTATTAAACTGTTTTTTCAAATCTTTCATCAAATCCAGTATTTGCGCTTGTATCGTTACATCCAATGCCGTAGTTGGCTCATCTGCAATCAATAGTTTCGGTTTACATATCAATGCCATCGCAATCATGATTCGCTGACGCATTCCCCCGGATAGTTCATGCGGGTAGTTATTCAGTACCTTTTCAGGTCTAGATATACCAACTGATTTCAACATTTGCAAAGATTGTTCATACATTTCATCTTTTTTAAGCTTTTGATGGAACTTTAATACTTCAAACAGTTGATACTTTATAGTATACATCGGATCAAGAGCAGTCATAGGCTCTTGGAAAATCATCGATATTTCATTTCCTCTAATTTTACGGATATGATGTTTTTTTAATTCCAGTAAATTTCCCTTTGATAAAAAATTGATTTCCCCGTCAATGACAGATAGTTTATCTGCAAGTAAATTCAATATTGCCAATGAAGTTAAACTTTTACCACTGCCAGATTCCCCCACAATACCGTAAGTTTTTCCTTCCTTCAGTTTTAAACTTACATTTTTAACGAGGGGTTCAATATTATTATGTTTATCTAACGAAATGGTTAAGTTTTCAATTGATAATAGATTCTCCACTGCTTTCACCTCTCAATCGTTCAAATCGTTTCCACGGATTTCCATTGGAAAATGCCACTTTTCCCATTACAACTTCTTTTTTTGCTCCCGTAGCGATTGGCAACTGATTAGGAATTCCCAGCATTGTGTTATATCCGAAAATGGCAAAAGCAATCGCTTCTTTCCACACGCCAGGCACACCTATTTCATCTAGCCTGGAAACCTTAATTTGAGGAAAAGCTTCTTTTAAAAGCTGCATTAAATAAGAGTTTAGACTTCCACCACCATTGATATAGATTTCCTTTAGCTCATCCATTGGCAGATAGCTTTCATAGCTTCGTTTTATCGTTTGTACTGTATAAGCAGTTAATGTTGCAATACGGTCTTCATCAGAACAATTTCCCATCATTTTTAAACAGTCATTTAGGTAATCTTCGGTATAGAGCTCTCTACCCGTTGTTTTTGGCAATGGCAGTGAATAATAAGAATGATCCAACCACTTTTCAATAATCTCATATTGAATCTTCCCCTTACGTGCAATTTCCCCATCATTGTCAAAGTTTTTCTGTCCATCTGTTATTATCTGAACGGCTCTATCGATTAAAACATTTCCCGGACCTGTATCAAATGAAATAACATCATCACTGCCACTTGGAGGCAGGTATGTTACATTACCGATTCCGCCGATGTTCTGAATAGCTCTCCCTGCGTTTTTATCCTGAAGAAAAGCCATATCGAAATAAGATAACAGTGGGGCACCCTGCCCGCCTGCCGCCATATCCGCAGTTCTGAAATCACCGATAACGGGTAGTCCCGTCAGTTCCGAAATATATGAAATATCTCCAATCTGCAATGTAGATGGCACTTCATAAAACTCTGTTCCACCTGAGGGTACATGAAAAATAGTTTGACCATGTGAACTGATAAATGAAATCAAATTTTTATCGATATTATGACGATTAATGAAGTTATTAATATGCTCCCCAATAAATTTCCCCAAATAAGCATTCATCATTGTGATTTTAGATATAGTGGCTGTATTTTCATGACAGATTTCACTTAACTTTCTTTTGAAGTAAATCCCATAGTCAACCATATCACTGGCTACTATATGTATCTCTTTCTTTTCATCATATAATTTTAAATCTATCATTACGATGTCCAACCCATCCAGAGAAGTACCTGACATTACACCAATTCCATACATAACTCATTCCTCCTTAAGAAGTATCGTGATGGCTTTATCGATTTGTTGATTGGAACTTATCAGCGCTTCCTTACATTGTTCTATTGAAGCATTTGACTTGTAATGAACAATGGATAAGCGAATGTTATAATCCGTTTCTTCCAATAATCGCATTCCTTCATTATCATCTATATTTGTGAATTTCCTCAAAATTGTTAAGGCGCGTCTACGTAACTTCTCATTTGTCGCCTGTACATCAATCATAATATTGCTGTACACTTTATTGTATTTAATCATCGATGCCGTACTCAGCATGTTCAAAACCATTTTTTGCGCAGTACCCGCCTTCATTCTTGTTGAACCGGCAATGACTTCCGGACCTGTATTTACTTCAATGACTGTATTCGCAAACTGAGCAATTTCACTATTGGTGTTACAGGCAAGTGAAACAGTATAGGCTCCTATCCCATGTGCATACGAAAGTGCAGATTTCACATAAGGTGTACGGCCACTGGCTGCTATTCCTACCACGACATCTTTAGCCGTCAAACCTTTACTAACTAAATCCTTAATGGCCTCCTGTTCACTGTCTTCTATATTTTCGACTGCATTTGTTAAAGCATTTGTCCCCCCAGCAATAATGCCCTGTACTAATGTATTTGGTACATTGAATGTAGGCGGGCATTCCGAAGCATCCAGCACACCTAATCGGCCACTTGTCCCTGCCCCTATATAAAATAATCTACCTCCATTTTGAAAAGCTTCGACGATTTTTTCCACTGCTTTACTAATAGAAGGAATTTCGTTCCGTACTGCATTTGCTATAGTCGCATCTGCATCGTTTATCCACTGCAATATGGTTGTTACGGATTGTTTATCAATCCATTCAGTTGCAGGATTTAATGCTTCTGTAGTAAGAAACTCAGTCATGTCAGCACTCCTTTATTTCATCTTAGGATCTAAAATATCTCGTAAACTATCTCCTAACAGGTTGAAACAAAATATTGTAAATACGATTGCAACCGTTGGAAATACTATTGTCCATGGAGCAAATTCCATATATGTCCGACTTTCATTTAACATACTTCCCCAAGATGGATTTGGTGGTTGGACTCCTAAACCTAAAAAGCTTAATGCTGCTTCCGTTAAGATTGCACCCGACAAAGCTAGTGTCACCTGAACGATAAACGGTGCTAAAATATTCGGTATTACATGTCTTATAATTATTTGAAACGGCTTTACACCAATTGCTACAGCGCTCTGAATATACTCATTTTCCTTTACTGAAATCGTTGCTGCCCGTACCGTTCTCGTAAATACCGGCGTAAATACTATCCCTATCGCAATCATCGTATTGGTAATATTCGCACCAAGCACAGCTACAATCGCAAGAGCCAGTAAAATATCCGGAAAAGCGAACAATATATCCATGATTCGCATAATGAAATTATCTACTTTCCCTTGGAAATAACCACTAAGCAACCCGAAAATCAATCCAAGCGATGCCCCGATTCCTACCGCGATGACACTTACCTTTACCGATACTTGTGCACCGTATAAAATACGTGAAAATATGTCTCTACCAAACTCATCCGTTCCGAAAAAATAACTGCTATTTGGTGACTCTAAAATATGTTTTGTAAACATTTTATCTGGCGGGAAAGGTGCAATAATTGGCGCAAATATACTGATAATAACGACAAGAATAATTCCGATTGCTCCTAATAGCCCGATTCGATCTTTCACTAATCGATTTGCAAATCCTTTCATGTTTTCACCTCAAACCATTATTTGTAATTTATCCGCGGGTCTAAATAAGCGTATAATATATCCACGATTAAATTGACCATAACAAAGACGAATGAAATAAATAGGACACTTCCCTGTACAACGGTTAAGTCACGTTGTGTGATGCCTGTTAATACATACTGTCCCAATCCCGGTAATGAGAAGATCTGTTCAATTATGACCGCACCACCAAGTAATGTACCGATTTGCATACCGATAATGGTTAAGATAGGAATTAATGCATTCCTTAATGCGTGATTTAAGATCGTCACCCGTTCTTTTGCACCCTTCGCACGGATTGTTCGGATAAAATCCTGCCTCAAAACTTCCAGAACGGTGGATCGGGTCATTCTCATAATTGCAGCTGCCATCGTCGTACCAAGTACTAGTGCCGGAATAAGCATAATTTCCAAGTTTTTTATTGGGTCTTCGAATAATCCGGCATAGCCTATAGGTGGACTGTAATTAAAAAATAAAGCCAGTATCAGAATCAATACAGTGGCAAAGGCAAAGTTCGGTATCGAAACACCTAATAATGAGATGGCACGCACGGTAATATCTGTAGCACCATTTCGTTTAACCGCTGCCAATACACCCAACGGTATTGAAATTAGCCAAGATATAATAGCCGCTAGAATTGTTAATTCGAACGTCAATGTGAAGCGACTTAAAATTTCCGGAAATACATCCCGGCCATTTCTCATCGATTGACCAAAATCTCCTGTAAGAACTCCACCCATCCAATTCATATATTGTTTAATGTAAGAATCATTCAGCCCAAATTTATTACGTAATGTTTCTAAAGATTCCGGTGTTGCATCCGTACCTAATATTGTTTGCGCTACATCTCCCGGCACGACTCGCATCATTAAGAAAATAAAAATAGAAACACCAAACAACACAGGCACAAGCATAAATAGCCGCCTTAAAATATAGCTTGTCATGTATCGATTTCATCTCCTTATTAAAAAATAGAGTGCTAGTGTATTCCCTACCACTCTATTCATAGCTTATTTTATTCTTTTACTGCTGAATTGAAATCTGATGCATTATGAGGATATGGCGTATAACCCGCAACATTTTTTCGAACAGCTACATAATTTTTTGGAGAAACTAAAAATAAATTTGGTGATAAATTAATCAGCATTTCCTGTGCTTCTGCATAAATTGTTTTTCGCTCTGCCGGATCAGTTGTTTCCAACCCTTTTACTACAATCGAATCATAGTCTGCGTTCGCAAAATTCCAAACGTTTGCAGAACCTGTTGAGCTGAAGAAGTAATTTAACGCACGGTCAGGGTCAATACCCGATGAGTTACGCCCTATTAAAATATCGGCAGTCTTATTGCTCCAAGTATCAATATACTCGCCCCACTCAATTTGCTTAATCGTGGCATTTACACCGATTTCCTTCCATTGCTGCTGTAATAATTGGGCTGTATCCACCATATCCGGATAACTTGAAGCCGTTGTGATTGTTATATCAAAGCCATTTGGATGACCGGCTTCTGCTAACAAGGCCTTCGCTTTTTCAATATTCAATTTATAAAGGTCAAGTGCAGCTACATCTACTGACCAATCTCCCATCGATGGTGCCACCGGACCTGAGATTAATCCTTCACCACTCCAAACTATATCAAGAATCTCTTGACGATCTGTTGCTAAACTTAGTGCTTGTCTTACTTTCTCATCATCCAATGGTGCCTTTGCATTATTAAATCCTACATAGCTATATTCCAATGATTGGTACGGAATGATTGATAAATCTTCATTATTTTCCAATAGTTTTGTGGACTTGGCTGAAATCGTTGTAAAATCGATCTCGCCTGTACGAATAGCAGATAAACGAGTTGATTCTTCTGTCATTGTATAGAATGCCAGTTTTGCGGCTTTCGGTTCGCCTTCTACATGGTAATCTTCATTTTTAACTAATGTAACATTGTTGTCTGGTACCCATTGTTGAAGTTTAAAGGCACCTGTACCATCAGCGTTTTGCTGTAAATCTCCATTTGCTTCCACTGTTTCTTTAGGAACTACTACCGCACTCGCATGTGTTAAGTTAGAGAGGAAGGTAGCTTGTGGTTTACTTAATGTAATTTTCACTTCATAGTCCCCTACAGTTTCAATCGAAGCCACATCAGCAAAATATGAACGAATATGGGAAGCTGTGTTTTCATCAATAATACGTTCAAAACTGTATTTCACGTCTTCAGCCTTCATTTCACGACCATTGTGGAATTTAACGCCTTCCTTTAATTTAAATGTATAGATTGTGTCATCTTCCAGAGTCCAATCAGTTGCTAGACTTCCTATAATATTCATATCCTTATCAAACGTAAGTAAGCCTTCGTATATTTGTGAATAAATTCGTGTAGATGAAGCAGCCGGTACTTTATGAGGATCTAACCCGGCAGGCTCTTGGTCATTTGCAATTTTAAGTTCACTCTCTGTTGCTGAATTTTCTGAAGTTGCCCCACCATCAGTAGCAGGTTCTGATTCTGTTGAATTATCTGCATCATCGTTTGAGCATGCTACTAAAACGATTGTCAATAATATACTGACAAACAAAAATAAATACTTCTTCATTGAAACCCCTCCATTAACGTACATAATGAATTACTTCGTTCCGAATTTCATACATGTCTTTTGGATTTTTAACATGCAGTCGATTCGCTAAAAATGTAATGACTCTCTTTGTTTTTGGTTCAATGTACAACATTGTTCCAGTAAAACCTGTGTGTCCCAGCCCGTTGGTAAATAATTCACTTTTGCTGAATCCTAATGTTCGATCATTCTCATTAAGTTTCAGCACATGTTCTACAAGTTCAGCATCTAAGAGCGAACCACCCCCTTCAATGTATAATTGACCTAACTTACTAACCGTTCGATAACTTCCGAATAATCCTGCATGTCCAGAAACCCCTTCAAAAAAATAATAGGTATTCCCATCATTAACATAACCAACTATTGATTGTTGGGTAGACCGCCAATTTGTAAATGTTAAGTCCCTCTCGTTGCACATCCTCTGTTCAATTTGATTTCCATATTCCGTAGCAACAAAATCCGAAGTCGGACGGTTCAATAAAAACCCGCCCTCGTCATCTCCAATCTCTTTCAGGATAAATTGTATCTGCTGTTCAAATGTTCGATCGTCAATGCTTTCACAGATAAATCGCAATAGCATAAAATTAAGGTCGCTATACGTCACCCTATTGCGTTGTGCGTCTTTTGTTACATCAATATTATTCAGTATCATTTCAAAACTTTTCCCATGCTGCTTATCGTTATAAAATGGATACCAGCTAGTAATACCTGATGTATGAAGCAGCAATTCACGAACCGTAATATTACTAATTGCGGCTGGCCCTAACTTGAAATCTCCCAGTCGGTCATCTAAAGACAAACGCTTATTTGAGATGTGATGGAGTATTAGTGTTGTAGTATATAACTTTGTTAAACTTGCCAAATCAAATAGCTTCGACTGGTCCATTAAGACTTCCCTATCTTTATTTGCCCACCCTAAAATAATAGTTTCACATTCTCTTCCAGCCTCCCAAATACTGCAAATACTTCCTGCATAATATTGTTCGTCAATACCTCTTTGAATGATGTCCTGAAGCAAATAATCACACCCCTTTTTGTATGACTGCCTTCGTCTCTTTAAATAGTTGAACAGATTTCTCAAAGTCTTTCCGAGCAATGCAAGTAAACAAAATATCTATCATATTTAATTGTGAAATACGAGAAGATGTCGCTCCTATACGCTCATTGGCTTCAGTAGCTGAAACATACAAATTAATATCAGCCAACGATTGAACCGTATTATTAATAAAAGTAGTCAAGGCAATAATCGTTGTTCCTTTTTCCTTAGCCAACTTTGCAAATTCTACTATTTCCTTCGTCTCTCCTGAGTAAGTCACTAGAAAAACTATGTCTGTCGGTTTTAAATGAACGGATTTTACAAGCATTTGATGGCTGTCCGTCAAAGCTTCGCAACGTTTATCAATCCTTTGGCATTTCAGCAGGAAATCTTGGGCTACTAATGCCGATGCCCCTACACCTGCAATGAAAATGGCATCGGATTTATACATTATTTCAATTGCGTCATTGAGCTTTCCATAATCAATCAATTTCACCATTTCCAATATCGCATTTTGATTATTGTTTGAGATAACTGATACAGATTCCTCCAAGGTAGAGTCTTTCAATAGTTGCTTGTAAATCCCTTGCTGTTGTTGATCCTTTTGCAAATTCAAAGATGTTAGTATTCCCATCTTTAAGTCCTTAAACCCTTCGAATTCCAATTCCTTACAAAATCTCACGATTGTTGCTTCACTTTTTTTACTCGCCTGTGCTACTTGTTGAATAGAATTATTTATTACAAAATTAGGATTATCCAAAATAAATTTTGCAACTTCTCTCTGAGTAGGTTTTAAGTTGTTGAAAATCATTTCAATTCTTGTAATAGCATTTTTCATTCAAAACATCCTTTTATGAAACTTTATTTCATAATAAACCAAATAATTAGAAATTTCATTACATTTTTAAAATTTCTTTTTAAACGAGAAAAAATAAAAGGAAAGCGACAATTTTGCCGCTTTCCTTTTATTTCGATAAACTATTCAGATGTTCAAAAAATGTCGGGTAGGAAACAGCGATACAGTCCGCATCATCCAATTCCACTTCCCCGTCCGCAATCAGGGCAGCGATTGCGCCCATCATCCCAATACGGTGATCACCATATGTTTTTAAACTTCCACCATGTAAAGGTGTCGGACCTTCGATTACCATACCATCTTCTGTTGCTTCAATATTTGCGCCCAGCTTCTTTAACTCATTGACAACCGCATCAATACGGTTTGTTTCTTTCACTTTAAGTTCTTCCGCATCTTTAATGATTGTTTTACCGGCTGCTTGTGTCGCAAGCAGCGCAATAACCGGTATTTCATCGATTAGGCGAGGAATAATAGCGCCTCCCACTGTCGTTCCTTCTAGATTGGATGTTTCAATCGTGATTGTAGCAGTTGGCTCTGCCGCATGCTTGTCATCGATTGCAACAGACATTTTCGCACCCATCTGTTGAAGCACTTCCAAAATGCCGTCACGTGTCTCATTAATACCTACGTTTTTCAGAACAATTTTACTGTTTTTCGCAATAGCACCAGCAACAAGGAAAAATGCAGCAGAGGAAATATCTCCCGGTACATTTACATGTGTTCCTGTCAGTGTTTGGCCGCCCTGCAATGACACGACACCATCTTCAACTGTTACCGTTGCCCCGAACTGTCGCAGCATACGTTCTGTATGATCACGTGAAATCTCTTCCTCACGCACAACCGTTGTACCTTCCGCACGTATACCGGCAAGTAAAATAGCGGATTTCACTTGGGCACTTGCAACAGGCATTTTGTAGTCGATCGCTTTTAACGGTCCACCCTGAATTGCGAGTGGCGTATATTGTCCATTGTCTCGCCCTGCTATTTGTGCACCCATTAAACGTAAAGGATCTGCTACACGACGCATCGGACGCTTACCAATCGATTCGTCACCTGTCATAATTGTATGTAGTTTCGTGCCGGATAATAGCCCGAGCATTAAACGCGTTGTCGTACCGGAATTTCCTGTGTAAAGCACTTCTTTCGGTTCTGTCCAACCATCGATTCCCGAACTGTTTATCGTTACATCAGTCCCGTTAACTTCAATGTCTACCCCAAGCTTTTGGAAACAGTCAATTGTACGGAGACAGTCTTCTCCTAATAAGAAGCCGCTGACCGTCGTTTTTCCTTTTGCAATCGAGCCGAACATAACCGAGCGATGCGAAACCGATTTGTCACCCGGTACTGTAATATCTCCCTGTAATGACGGTTGACTGTATTGCAATGTAGTACTCATCTATGAACCCCCCTTAAGAAATTCTTTTATGCTTTTATGAAATATATGTATCGTACTTTGCCTTGTGTTCAATGCACTGCGCTGCACGTTCCCGGTCTTCGTTTGTCTGGAAACTAATGACCAGAATCCCGAATACATCGACCCGTGTTTCAACGATACGTATATTAGTAATACTTATATTATTTTCTGCCAATAAACCTGTCACTTCTGAAATAACCCCAGGATAATCCGGGATATCGACATACAGATCATACGGCATATACAGAGCACCGTTTGCAACAGGCAAACGGTCCCGGACATCACGCGCTTCACTGAAGTAGTTTTCGATTGCTTTCGCATCACCCTCAGCCAACAGATTGCGTACCCGCTGCATTTCTGTGAGCCATTTATCAAGCTGTCCGACTAGTTCCTGCTTGTTTTGCATTGTAATATCACGCCATAAAGCAGGGTTTGAGGAGGCGATACGTGTAATATCACGGAAACCGCCGGCAGCTAACGAAGAGGTCATTGGATAAGTCTGCTTTTCACTATTTAACTGGTGTACTAAAGATGCCGCAATTATGTGAGGAAAATGGCTGACAACAGCCGTCATATGATCATGTACCTTTGCATCGACAACGACCATTTTCCCGAGCGTAAATTTCAGCAGGTCGTCCAGTGCCGCCAGCTTTTCAAGTTCTTCTCCTTCAAGAGGTGTCAGCATATAATAGGCATTTTCCAGTAGATACGGTTTTGCTGCAGTAATACCGCTTTTATGGGAACCCGCCATTGGGTGCCCTCCGATAAATGTAATGCCCATTTGCCTCAGCTCTAATGCTTTTTCCATTATTTTCGCCTTCGTACTGCCTGTATCCGTAATAATGACATTGCGTTTTAATTCCCAAGATTTTAACTTGTCCATAAAATCGAGTGTTATATTTACCGGAGTGCCAAATATAATTACGTCCGCCTCTTTTGCAAACTCTGCAGGATTTTTAACAACTTCATGGACGACTTGTAATGTGTCCGCCAATTGTCGCGTCTGTTCATGAGCATCATAGCCGAATACTTTTGTATGTGGTGCCTTCTGCAAAGCCATCGCCACAGATCCACCAATTAACCCCAGTCCGATTACGAAGACATTTCGTGTCATGCAAGTACTCCCTGCTCATTTAAGACTTCTCCAAGTAATTGTAAAAATCTCGCATTTTGAGCTTCTGTACCGATCGTCACCCGAATATAGCCTTCCAATCCTAGTGCTGCACCGCTTCGGATAATAAATCCGCGCTTCATCATTTCTTCAAATACGACATTGCTCGGAGCTTTCACTTCAAACATGACAAAGTTCGTCTGTGACGGGAAATAATTTAAACCGTGCTGCTCGCAAAATTCTACAAACTGTTTTTTGCCGATTTCATTTGCTTCACGGCAGCTGGCGATGTATTCCTGGTCCTGTAGCGCGACTTGCGCAACTTGCTGACTCAAGATTGTATTGTTGAACGGTGCACGGACCGGGTCAAGCTTCGCAATAACATCCGCTTGGGCAATTCCGTAACCGACACGGAAAGAAGCCAGTCCATACGCTTTCGAGAATGTGCGCAGTAAAATCAAGTTCGGGTAGTCTCGGAAATAATGCAATGTATCTTTATAAGAGGCATCGTTAATGTATTCCACATATGCTTCATCCAATACTACAAAAACATCCTTAGGCACTTTTGCCAGGAAGGTACTCAATGTTTCGTCCGATACGATTGTACCCGTCGGATTGTTCGGATTACATACCCAAACAACCGATGTATTTTCATCAATAGCCTCCACCATTGCCTCTAAATCGTGCACACCATTTTTCAATGGTACTTTACGCACTTCTGCTCCTTCGATTTCCGCATTATGCCAGTATTGAGAAAATGACAGATCCGCCATGACTGTATTCACACCCGGATATAATAGTGCACGGGTAATGATTGCGATCAAGTCATCCGAACCGTTCCCTAAAATGAGTTCATTTTCAGCAACGCCATAGAAATTCGCCAATGATGTTCGTAAACTTTGAGCATAACCGTCCGGATAGATTGCATGATTGGATTCATCTTTTTGTAAAAATTGTTTTACTTTTGGTGAGCTGCCAAAGGGATTTTCATTTGAAGCAAGCTTCACGACTTCATCTAATCCGAAAAGCTTCTTAACTTCTTCAATTGGTTTTCCCGGTTGGTAAGCTTTCATTCCAAATAACTGTTGTTTCCACTTCATCCTCAACGTCTCCTCTAACTCGCAATTATTTCACTAAATCTGGTCTTAACTTTACCGCATCTTCCAAATATACATGTTGGATTTCGTGCTGTGGTGTATCCGTATTCACATGTAATAATACACGGATACATAACGGCAATGCACCCGGCACATCCATTTCATGCATACACATAATCGGTACATACTGCCATCCCGGCATCGTCCGTACCGACTTGGCAGGAAAGGCGGAATGAATATCCGGTGTTGTAGAAATTGTCACAGAGGCAATATCTTCCGGTTCAATCTTATTTTGTTTCGCAACTTCTTTCACAAGTCTTGCCGTTTCTCCCCAAACATACTCGGCTTTATCTTCAATAATCGTAATTGCGCCGCGAATTCCACGAATCATTGCTGCACCTCCGCTAATAATGCTCTTAGTTGACGATCAATTTCTCTGCATTGTTCAAGTTCAACTTTTTGGACAAATGGCTGACCGATCGTTTCTAGCAGCACGAACTGCAATTGGCCGTAGTCGGCTTTTTTATCTTTCAGTAAATATTCAGTCAGCTGCTCAAAGGTAAATTCCTGAACCGCTTCGAAAGGATAGCCATTTTCCATTGCAAAATGTAAAAAGCGCTTTGTAAATTGATGATTTACTTTTCCGAATTTCTCACTTAATAAAAGTGTAAAAATAAGACCCATCATGACAGCTTCTCCATGTGCTACACGTCCATATCCTGCAGCAGCTTCAATCGCATGCCCGTATGTATGGCCTAAGTTAAGGTACTTTCTGACGGACTGTTCGGTTTCATCCTGCTCGACAATAGTTGCCTTCACTTGGATGCCATGCGCCAAATAATTCGCCAAGAGTTCTTCCGGAAGCTCCGTAACATGATCTCCTTCGAGCAGCTCTTCCACCCATAGCGCATCGGAAATTAAAGCATGTTTAATTACTTCTGCCATCCCGGAGCGCACTTCTTTTTCAGATAGGCTATGTAAAAATGTTGTATCAAAAACTACAGCTTCCGGCTGGTAAAAAGCACCGATCATATTTTTTCCTAATTCATGATTGATGGCCGTCTTTCCGCCAACAGCAGAATCATGTGCCAAAATCGTTGTCGGCACTTGGATAAACGGAATTCCCCGCATATAAGTAGCGGCAACAAAGCCGGCCAAATCACCGACTGCTCCACCGCCAAATGCGATAATGAGTGATTTTCTCGTACATTTTTGCTTAAGTAAATAGGTTTGCACGTCATTGTAATTTTCAAAGCTTTTACATGTTTCTCCTGCGGGCATGACATGTGCTTCGAATGTATATGGGAAATTCGCTTCAAAATAGCTTTGCTGGGCTGTCCAAACATTTTCATCCGTCAATACGATGATTTTATCCGCTTTGGAAAACAAGTCATGCTGTGCTGTTAAAGCTTCACGTAATATGCCTTTTCCAATCGTTACAGTATACGAGTGTGAAGGAGTACGAACCGGAATCTCCATATTAATACTCCTTCGTGTACAGACGCATTTCATCTAACTGCGCCTTTAATTGTGGTAATTGGTCACTATGGAACTGCTCGACAATTGCATTGGCGATTTCCCAGGCAATAACATGTTCGGCAACGATGGAAGCTGCAGGTACTGCACAGCTGTCAGAACGTTCCACGCTTGCTTTAAACGGCTCCTTTGTTTCAATGTCAACACTTTGCAATGGCTTATATAATGTTGGAATTGGCTTCATTACGCCGCGAACGACAATCGGCATTCCCGTCGTCATACCGCCTTCCAAACCACCTAGACGATTTGTTGCGCGCGTATAGCCCTTTTCTTCATCCCATAAAATTTCATCATGAACTTCAGACCCTTTTTTACGAGCCATTTCAAAACCGATACCAAACTCAACGCCTTTAAATGCATTGATGCTCAGCATAGCTGATGCCAGTTTTGCATCCAGTTTACGGTCGTAATGCACGTAAGATCCGATTCCGGCAGGTAGACCTTCTACGATGACTTCTACGACACCGCCGATTGAATCCCCGGCTTGCTTTGCTTCATCAATAGCAGTAACCATTTTTGCTGAAGCTTCAGGATCGATACAGTAACATGGATCGTTCTCAATGATTGCACGGATTTCATCTGCTGTTTTACCTTCCAGCAAACTGCTGTCGGCTTTAATACCTACAATTTCCGTAACATGGGAAACAATCGAAATCCCAAGCTCGTTTAGCAATGCTTTTGCAACAGAGCCAACTGCCACACGCACTGTCGTTTCACGTGCACTTGAACGCTCCAGTACGTTACGCAAGTCACGATGACCGTACTTCATCCCTCCGACCAAGTCAGCATGGCCTGGACGTGGACGTGAGATCTGACGTTTAATTTCAGATGGATCGATATCTTCCGGCAACTCGGCTGCACCCATAATTTTTGTCCAATGTTTCCAGTCATCATTTGTTACGACTAATGCTATTGGTGAGCCTAATGTTTTTCCGTGGCGGACCCCTGATACAATCTCCACTGTATCTGTCTCAATTTGCATACGACGACCTCGGCCATGACCACCTTGACGACGTTTTAAATCATAATTAATTTTTTCTGCTGTTACTGGAAGTAAAGAAGGCAACCCCTCGATAATTGTTGTTAATTGTGGTCCATGTGACTCACCTGCTGTTAAATAACGCATTAAACACTTTCTCCCTTCAACTCGCTAAAGTATGTATTTTTCACTATAACATATTTCAAATTAAATAACAGTACCGATTCCGCCATTAAATAATACAGTTTAGAATATTCTGAACGTTCCAACTAAAAAACGGCACATTTTTCAGCAAAAAGAAACAAAAATACGCTTTTCGCTCTATTATCCGAAAAGCGCATTCATATATAGCTTTTAAAAGTATATCTCACTTTAAGCTTCTACGTTCGACAGAGCATCTATGTTTGTCCTATTATTTTTTACGGTAAAAAAATGTATCTTCGACTTCAAAATCATATTTAGCAGGATTGAATATCTGCTCTGTTGACCCTACAAACAAAATGCCGCCCGGACGCAATGCTTTACTGAAGTTTGCATAGATCTGATCTTTCGCTTCTTCGGTAAAATAGATCATGACATTCCGGCAAACAATTAGATCAAGATTGGATTCATAAGGATCCCTTAGTAAATTATGTTTTTTAAAATTAACCGTTCGCTTAATCTCATCTTTCACTTTGTAAAACGGACCTTCCTGAACGAAGTATTTTGACTGGACAGGTTTCGGCACTTCTGCAAGAGACCGTTCCGGATAAAGTCCCAACTTCGCTTTTTGGATAACATTTTCATCCAAATCCGTTGCCAGTATATTCACTTGAGATAAAGGTAAATGATGGGACAGCACCATTGCCAAGCTGTATGGCTCTTCTCCGGTTGAACAAGCCGCACTCCATATTTTAAGGCGCTTGTTTGATTGCAGCAGTAAAGGGAAGATTTTGTTTTGTAATATTTCCCAACGTTTTCCGTTCCGGTAAAACTCGGAAACGTTAATCGTCATGCGATCCAAAAATTCATTCATCAGTTCGCGGTCTTTCTCCAATGCATTATAAAAATCAACAAAATTCCGATACCCTTTTTTTTCATATAATGATGTTAACCGACGTTTCATTTGCGCTTCTTTATATAAGGCTAGATCAATGCCCGTTTTGCGCTTAATGCCATCAATAAATTGTACATAATCTGACATTACTCATCTTTCCCCTCATCTAACGTATGCCTATTATAGCTGAAAATTTCAGAACCCGAAACACCTTTTGTCCATAAACGTTAATCATTGTGTCTTTCCAGCAAAAGTTGTTTCGATTGCTCAAGTTCAAGCTTCATCTTTTCCGTTTCGGAATGGTAGCTTTGCAGACGTATCTGTTCAAGTTCAGCTTCTTTTTCCAGCATTCTGATTTGCAGCTTCATACTCGATCGTTTATGTGCGGTCAGTATAGCCGTTAATGCAATACCAGCCCCTGTACCAAAAATAATGCACAAAATAATAATATCTTCCATACGCTTCATTACGCTCCTCTTATTATTATTATTTTACTTGTCTGACCGATCCGTTAATTGTGTTTCCAGCAGTAATTGCTTTGTCTGTTCCAATTCAAGCTGCATCTTCGCTGTTTCTTTATCGTAAGTTTCAAGTCTCAGTTTTTCCAGCTTGATTTCTTTATCAAGGCGTTTTAGTTCGATATTTTTATTTTTCGTATACGTATCCGTTAAAATCCCTACTACAGCGATTATTGTAATCATTGCCCAGAACATGGATGTCACCCTTTCTACTAAATTCAATCGATACTTTTTATACGTATGTATTCCAAAAATAGTTTCATTATTCCGATTTATTATACCATTAATCGTCCATGCTTTTCCTGTTCCATATAAAAAAAGCTATCACTTTAAAAGTGATAGCTTTTCTGTAAATTTAATTATTCTGCGATTCCTTCTGGGAACCATAAACCGATTTCACGCTCAGCAGAAGCTAAAGAGTCAGAACCGTGGATTACGTTGTGTGATAAAGTTACAGCGTAGTCACCGCGGATTGTACCAGGAGCTGATTCTTCCGGCTTTGTAGCACCCATCATGATACGAGATAATTGGATAACGTTTTCGCCTTCCCAAACCATACCGAATACTGGGCCTGAAGTGATGAAGTCTACTAGTTCACCGAAGAAAGGACGCTCAGCGTGCTCTGCATAGTGTTTTTCAGCTAAATCACGAGTTGGTACCATTAATTTTGCTCCGCGCATTACGAAACCGCGACGCTCAAAACGATCAACGATATCTCCGATTACTTGACGTTCTACGCCATCTGGTTTAACCATTAAAAATGTTTTTTCGATTGCCATTATAAACACTCCTTAAATTTGAGTAAAAGGTTTTACACCTACCGATAAATATTACCAAATTCCTACTCATACTGCAACAAATATTAGATTTGCCCATAAATTGGCACGTCTCATAACATAGAGTTGATTTCCATTGCGGGTCGGACGCTTTCCGCGGGCGTGAGGCCAACACGAAGTTGGTCACAAAAAGCATTGCCACAGGACGTGGCGTTCTTAGCTTTTGTTCCCAGTCTCAGGCGTCAGTGCTCCTGTCGCTTACGCTTTCGTCACAGAGAAAATCTTTTAGCGAAAGGCGCTAGCCGTCAGCTAGTGTTTTAACAGTGCGAAAGGTGAAACCGTCAGCACGAACACTCGCCTCCCCTCCATTCCAATCAACTTGCCTTGACATTAAATTTTGTCATCCATAACTTATGATCATTCTATCATTTGGCTAGATTATTTTAGGATTTTCTCTTCCCCATGAACAGCGCAATATCACGCAACTTTTTCTTCATTGGGTGCTTCGGCAGTGCCTCGACCTCTTTTAAAGCCTTTTTTAAATACAAATTACTAATATGGGTTGCTTCTTTAATTGCTTCCGAATTACGAACAAGCGCCAGCATACTCTGGCGCTCTTCTTCCGTTAATCCTGCCGATGCCACTTTCTTTAAATAAGGGGCAAGCTGCGGATCATCTTTCATCAGCAATATCGGCAATGTGACATTCCCGTTCATTAAATCACTGCCAGCCGGTTTCCCGAGCTGTTTGTCTGTCGCTGTAAAATCTAATATATCATCTACTATCTGAAAGCTCATTCCCACAAAATAACCGTAGCGCTTTAAATGCCTTGCTGTTTGTTCATCGGCACCACTTACGACCGCACCAAGTTCACAACTTGATTCAATCAATAAAGCAGTTTTACGTTTAATACGTCGGAAATAATCTTTCAAACTTTGATCTAAACGAAACTTATCCTCAATTTGAATGACTTCACCATTTACCAGCTCAACCATTGTTTTGGCTAATATTTGATGGGCTCTTGGGTTTTCAATGCTTGTTACATATTGTAATGCACGTGCAAATATAAAATTACCTGTATACATCGCCACACGGTTGTTCCATTGTGCTTTCACCGTCTCCCGGCCTCGGCGCATATCGGAATTATCAATTACATCATCGTGTACCAATGAACCCATATGAATTAATTCAAGGGGGACGGCAATGTTTTTCATTCGGTCAATATTATAGTCACCAAACTTGGCACTTAGTAACGTAAATACTGGTCGAATACGTTTTCCACCAGCTTGCAGTAAATGGATAGAGGCATCATTCAATAAGTGTGAAGATGAATTCAACGCTTGTTCCAATTCGTTTTCGATGACTTCTATATCTGATTTAATATCGGCATATAGCATTTTGATTTTCATCTTTTCCACGCGTCAAAACCTACTCCCACTTTTATTTCTTCTTAAAACCCATGTGCATAGCTGCTGCCCCACCGCTATATGGTTTATATGTGACATTTTCATATCCGGCTTCACGGAACATTTGCGCTAATTTTTTCATGCCAGGAAAATCATTCGCGGACTTTTGCAGCCATGAATATTCCTTATAGCTTTTCGCAAAAATCTTTCCGAACAGCGGCATAATATGATTAAAGTAAAAACGGAAAAGTTGACGATAAACCGGAATTTCAGATTGAGACGTTTCCAGACATACAACCATTCCGCCTGGCTTAACGACCCGATTCATTTCACGCAATACTTGCATATAATCCGGTACATTCCGCAGGCCAAAGCCAATTGTTACGTAATCAAATGTATTATCTTCAAATGGTAGTTCCATTGCATTTCCGTGAATCAGTTCGATATTCGGGATGCTCTCTGTTTTCTGCTTGCCGACTTTCAGCATATTTTCACTGAAATCCAGCCCTTTTACTTCCCCTTCTTCACCGACTGCTTTTGATAAAGCGATCGTCCAATCAGCTGTTCCGCAGCAAACGTCAAGGCATTTCGACCCTTTTTTTACTGCCATACGTTTCATCGTATCTTCACGCCATCCAACATGCATTTGGAAGCTAATGACCGAGTTCATTTTATCGTAGCTCTCTGAAATGTTTTCAAACACTTCATGAACATGTTGTTCTTTCGATTTCGCCATTTTTTTCAAGACCTTTCTAAACTCACTAAAAAGTGATGTATTGCTCAATGGAATGTTTTAATTCATCTTTTATATCGATATTCGACAAGTTATCCCTCAATTGTCGCTCCATGTCATGTAAATGATCTTGGAAAGCCTCAACAATAGAGTCCATCAGAGTCAAATCCGCTGAAAACGCCTTAGATAAAAAACAAGGCTGCCCTTTTTTCAATAAATCCAGCTCTTTTTTCAAACGAATATATGTTAATGTTTGCTGCATCAGTTCTGTATAGAATGTGAAACCGTATACATCATAATATTTGGCGATTAATTCGCTTTCAATTATCATCAAACTTTCAATCCACTGTTCAAGTGACCGTTTTTGCGCCTCGTAAACACGTATTTGATGCTCGCAGCGATTTACGATTCCTTCCGATAACTTTTGGATTAAGTAAATATTCCCAGTTTGTGCAAGTAACTGATAATATCGGCCACTATAATAATCACCTGAAAGGACAAGCAGCTGCTGTTCTTTACTCGTTGCTTCCACTTCCTTCACCATTTCGTGCTCTGTAAGTGAAGCATGTACAATCCCGACAGTGACCGCACTTACCTTATGTCCATCGTCCATAAGAGCACCGTTTAAAAACGGAAGCTGAATGAAAAACAGTTGTTCTTCCTGTAAAGTCGGTTGTCCAACATTTTGAAGTAATGCTCTATGATGAACATGCTGAAGAATATTAGATTTTAGTGTCTGAACCGATTGTGTAATAGATGTTGCATTCATAGAAATTACTCCATTTCAATGTTATAAAGCATAAGTACAATCCTATATTTGTCTGAGAATTACGATATGCTACTTTTTACTTTGAACCGTACCATGTGCAGAGTGAATTTTAGCTTTCCCTCGAATTTTCATGGCTGATGTATGTTCAGTAAACTGGGCAATCATGACTTCTCCGGCATCCAGCTTTTCTGAATGGTGGAATTTTGTATCTGTCCCGCGCGTTAAACCAATAACATGTACACCATCTTCTTCTGCTTCGATAATAATATATTCTGATTGTCCCATTATACAATCTCCCCACGTGTTAATTTCTTTGTCTATAATACCATATTTGTTATTATTATTTCATTTGGATGAATGTATTCACTTCATTGCGTTTTACATCGTCCTGTTCATAAATTCCCCGTGCTACAGCTGTAACCGTTTTAGAGCCCGGTTTTTTTAATCCGCGCATCGTCATGCACATATGTTCCGCTTCCACGACAACATATACACCTTTTGGATTTAGCATTTCCATAATTGTATCCGCTACAGTTGATGTAATACGTTCCTGAAGTTGAGGGCGGCGTGCTACCGATTCCAGGCAGCGTCCAAGTTTACTTAAACCTGCAACTTTTCCGTCTTTCGGAATGTAGGCAATATGGGCTGTTCCATAAAACGGAACTAAATGATGTTCGCACATTGAATAAAATGGAATATCCTTCACTAATACAAGTTCTTCATGATCTTCATGGAATACAGTGCTGAAATAATCACGCGGATCTTCTTGTAAGCCGCTGAACATTTCCGCATACATTTTTGAAACACGTTTTGGTGTATCCAGTAATCCTTCACGCGCCACATCTTCCCCCACTGCTTCCAAAATCATCTTTACTGCTTCTTCTATCTTTTTTAAATCGACATTTGACATGAAACAAATTCCTCCTACAAACCAAAACGTTTATTATGTATAAATCTATATGAAATCAATTTTTATTCTATTTGAATTTTTCACTGCTTGATAATCCCTATACGAAAAAGGTTAAATACACTCTTGAATCGTAGCACATTAAGCTCATAAGTTCAAAACAGTTCTACTATTTTTAGCATAGTTGGTTAAAAACAACTGAAATGAACAGATGGGCTGAAGCGCGCGTTCATCTCAGAGTGGGCAAAACGCCACTACCTTGTGGCAAACCCCCATGACTCACTTCATGTGAGCCGCTAGACTAGGAGGTCCCGACGTAAAAGTAAACGCTTCACTGGTTTTGGAAGAGGGTCCTAATGGTGCGAGAAGCTGGCACTTGAGCCTGGACGTAAAAAAGAGCAGCTCCCAGTTAGACTGAGAGCTGCTCTATGTACCTCGAGAAACTGAATTATTTTACAGCGTCCTTAAGTGCTTTACCTGGCTTGAAAGCAGGTACTTTAGAAGCAGCAATTTCGATTTCTTTACCCGTTTGCGGGTTACGACCTTTACGTGCTGCGCGCTCACGAACTTCAAAGTTACCAAAACCGATTAATTGTACTTTGTCACCCTTTGCAAGAGCATCTTGAATTGTATCAAATACAGCTTCAACTGCTTTAGAAGCGTCTTTTTTAGAAAGACCTGCAGCTTCAGCAACAGAGTTTACTAATTCTGTTTTATTCACACCATTCACCTCCTCTCAAAGGGTCATGAATCTAAATCCTGTAAAAAGATTAACATACAGAAAACCGCGACGCAACTGAATTCCTCCATGTTTTATATATATTTCATCATTTTTCGAAAAAAAACTAAAATTACAGGACAATTCACCTATAAAAGTGAACAGCCCTGTAATCTCTCGTATTTCATATTCAGTTATTATGTTAGATAATAAATGTAATTAAACCTCTTTCACCTTCATTTATCAATCTTTCGAGCATTAGACGCATTCTGTTTTTCGCATGTGTCGGAACACTTTTCATTTTGAAACGAATACTTTCCGTCAGCACTTCATGAAGCGGAGTCCCGAACAGTTGCGTTTGCCATAATGCCTGGCGATCAAATTCATAGGCATGCTGCAAATCTTTCAGCAGATGCTGACTATGGAATTCAGATCCGATCAATGGTGAGAATTCCGCTTCCATATCAATTCTAATAATATGATAAGAAGGAGCTTTCGCCTTCATGCGGACCCCATAGAAATTGTTTTGTTCAATCAGTTCCGGCTCGCTCGGATCAAATTCATCCATCGCAGGCAATGTGACACCATAACCGTGTTCCTTCGCCTGTTCAATCGCATCGCGGAATCTTCTCTGTGCCGCTTTTGCCTCTGAAGCTTCCTTAATAAATAGGAGCCATTCTTTCTTTGTATCGACCGGTTTTTCGAGAAATTCGGTACACGTTTCCTTATAGTAATCGTTGTGAATGTTGACACGTAATGTTGCAATCCCCTGTCCAGCATCAATATTTTCAACGGTGCAACTTTCTACAAAATCGATTTCACGAAGCAGTTGACTTGCTGCTTCCACATCACGGATTTTCATTGCATCATCCTGTAATTGCGCCGTCGCAAATGCCAATGTTTCATTTAAATGATGAGTATCATCCAAAACATCCAACCAATCCGGTTTTTCCACTTGAATTTCATTTACATTAAACTCAAATAACGCTTCTTGCAAAATGAGCATTACATCGCTCAACTGCATATGTTGAATGGCCGTCGGAATAACAGGAACATCATATTTTTGTGCCAGGGTATTCTGTAATTGCAAGGTTTCGGCTGAATGCGGTGTTGTACTATTCAGCACAATGACAAAAGGTTTTCCGATCTCTGTAAGTTGCTCAATAATTTGCTGTTCGGCTTTTTCCACCGCCGCTCGCGACATGCCATTTACCGTTCCGTCAGTTGTCACAACAATTCCGATATTGGCATGGTCCCGAATTACTTTGTCGGTACCGATTTTAGCAGCCTCCTGAAACGCTATCGCTTCATTATGCCAAGGTGTTTGCACAAACTTCGGTCCTGACTCATCCTCATAGCCTTTTGCGCCATCAATCACATAGCCAACACAATCTACCAATCTTACGCGAAACGGTATTGCACTTTCCCCAAAGGCAACCGTAGTTCCCTGTGCTGGGACAAACTTTGGTTCAGCCGTCATAATTGTAGGTCCAGGTGAACTTTGTGGTAGTTCATCCATCGCCCGCATGCGGTCCTCGGCATTTTCGATATTAGGTAAAATCACGCCTTCCATTACCTTTTTAACAAACGTCGATTTCCCTACCCTAACAGGTCCTACAACGCCGATATAAAGATCACCATTCGTACGTTCTGCCAATTGCTGAAAAATATGCTCGCTAATTGTATTGCCTCCTTTATATACCGTAATCTTCTCCAATTAGAAGTATTCATTATCAAAACACTATATGTACTGACATTTTTAAATATGAAAAAGGCGTGCAGAAAGATTTAACTTTTTACACACCTTTTACTGTTTATTTTTCAGTCGGATCATACATAATGACAGGCTCATTGTTTTCATCTACCGTATACGGCAATGAGTAAGCAGGAACGACCGGGAAGTTTTCCACAAGAATTTCACGAATATCGTCACCCGGTTCCGCTGTAATATTGTTGTCTTTCATATAAGTATATAAATCGATTGAATAATCGACATACAGATCCCCTTCAGCAGACACGACAATCGGTAATTGATTGTTTGAATAGGGACTTTGTACAGTTATATCTTCTTTATAGCCAATATTCTTAAAATTAACTGTATAAACGTGCTCCACTACTTTATCTTTAAATTGCGGATAGGTTGTTCCTTTGAAGCGGATATTAATTTCACGAATACGTTCCGGAGTGCGCAGATCAACGAGCTTTACAGTTGGATTTTCTTCCGGATCCCAAATAATGTACTGAAAAATGCCGCCCTTCTCATAGGAATTTGCCGGCGGGGATCCAATATATTTCGGAATCAGTTTTTCAAAATCTATTAAGTATTTAATGAAGATGTCTGTATCCTGGTCGCGCGTTTTAATCGGAAGGACCCCTGTATCTTCACGATATTCATTGACCGCACGCTGTACACCCGCAAGCATATCGACATCCGGCCTTAAACTGGACTGGTCAAAATTTGTCGTTGAGCCGCACCCAGACAATAAAATGACCATCGATAAAAGAACAAACCATTTTGATAATTTCATGATATGTATTTCCCCCTATATTAGTTCGGCCATGTAAGCACGACAAGAACCATTAGCAATGTGCCGATAAAAAACATGACGTAGGCAACTAATTTCAATAAAAATGACAAAACCATATTATGTATCCACTTGCGGACTGCCGTAATAATAAGAATTGATACTAACAGTAAACCGATCGAATAAAAAGAAACCCACATAACATCTAACGCATGCATGCTCGCTAATGGGCCACGTGCAGAATTTAAGAGTAAATTTGATAGTGGATTCATGAGCTGCAGAGTATGTTGCACTATTAAAACCGCCTTTCCATTTATTGTTGATACCGGTAATAATTATAGCCTTTTCAAGGTAAAAAAAACAGGAGGCATACAAGTATCCCTCCTTATTTGTGACAAAATATTAAATTAATGGCTCTTCACCAAAAATGGAGGACGACAAAAAATTTTTCTTTTGAGCCGCTCTGCTCCATTTCGGCGGACGCTTTCCGCGGTTATTGCTCCAACTATATTACCGGTACCTAGACGGCGGCACCGGTCATTGGATTTTCCGCGCATGCTGCCCCCGCAGGAGTGTGCCGCCTGTACTCAACGCCACTACTATCTTTTCAACCAAGGTGGAGCTGTTTTTCCTATGGTAGCAATTCTTATATAAATTCGTGGATGTTTTATTGCTTCAAGCTTATTTACGAGGGCAGAACGTTATATTAAAAGCAACCTCAAAATATGGATGATGATCCACATTGATTGAAAATGAATACGTGCTCTTGCTGTAGATACGTCATCCGCTGCTTGTTCAGCTCATCTCATCAATTTCGCTCTTTTTCGTGCGCAGCATTAATGATTCGACCAATGCTCTCGGTTCCAGATTATTAAACAACACATCATACAGCGCTGATGTGATCGGCATTGAGACATCGTATTTTTTTGAGAGCTGGTATGTAGCCTTTGTTGTACGTACTCCTTCTACAACCATCCCCATCTCATCCAATACTTGTTCAAGCTTCATTCCTTTGCCGAGCATATTGCCTGCGCGCCAGTTTCGGGAATGGACACTCGTACATGTCACGATCAAATCGCCCATCCCTGTCAGTCCGGCAAATGTAAATGGGTTTCCCCCCATTTTTACACCGAGACGCGTAATTTCAGCGAGACCGCGTGTTATTAAAGCAGCCTTTGCGTTATCACCAAAGTCCAGACCATCCGTCATTCCAGCAGCCAGTGCAATGACGTTTTTCAGTGCCCCGCCTATTTCAACGCCAATTACATCATCATTCGTGTAGACACGCAAATACTGATTCATAAATAAATCCTGCACTTTTTCTGCAGCTTCTAAGTTTTCACATGCAGCCGTTACTGTTGTCGGATGTTTTAAAACAACTTCCTCCGCGTGTGATGGACCGGATAAAACTACGATGTCACTTACCGCATTTTCATCAAGGCTTTCCTTCATCAGCTCTGAAATACGCATTAATGTATCCGGCTCAATCCCTTTCGAAACATGAACAAATAATGCTTTTTCAGTTAAATACGCCGAGATTTTGCCGCAGACTTCCCGTATTCCTTTAGTCGGTACTGCCATAACGATAGTAGAACCGTGTTTTGCAGCCTCTTCTAAATTTGAAGTCGCCTTTAAATTACTTGGTAAAATCGTATTCGGCAAATATTTTCTATTTGTGTGCTGTTCATTAATTTCAGTTGCCTGATCTTCGCGATGCGACCAAATCAACGTATTATGACCGTTTTCCGCTAAAACAATGGCCAGTGCCGTTCCCCAGGAACCTGCTCCTAAAACTACTACATTTTCCATTAAAAAACCCCCAATTCCACTTAAAGTCTGTTGAAAATTTATCCTTCAAGTCAAACCCTATTATGAACAAAAACGCTAGTTCATTTGCATAAACTAGCGCCCTTTTTTATTGATTTTAGTCACGAGCACGTGTAATTAGGCGTATTGGAGTTCCTTCAAAGTCGAAAGTTTCTCGAATACGGTTTTCTAAAAAGCGCTCGTATGAGAAGTGCATCATTTCCGGTTCATTTACGAATACAACGAATGTCGGCGGTTTAATCGCCACTTGTGTCGCATAGTAAATACGTAAACGTTTACCTTTATCTGTCGGTGCCGGATTACGTGCGATTGAATCTTCAATTACTTCGTTTAGAATTGATGATTGGATACGCATCGCATGGTTTTCACTAACACGCTTAATAATCGGTAAAATATTGAGGACACGCTGTTTCGTTTTCGCCGAAACGAAAATGATCGGTGCATAATCTAAAAACAGGAAATGTTCACGAATTTGCTCTGTAAAGATATTCATCGTTTTCTCGTCTTTTTCGATCGCATCCCATTTGTTTACAACAATAATAACCGCTTTACCAGCTTCATGTGCATAGCCGGCGATTTTCTTATCCTGCTCCTGAATGCCTTCATCCGCATTCAGAACGACTAAAACAACGTCTGAACGCTCGATAGCGCGCAGTGCACGTAGAACTGAGTATTTTTCTGTTGATTCATAGACTTTCCCTTTTTTACGCATACCTGCTGTATCAATGATGACATAATCTTGTCCATCATATGAGTACGGAGAGTCAATTGCATCACGCGTTGTCCCTTGAATTTCACTTACAATAACACGATCCTGACCTAAAAAGGCATTAACGAGTGAAGATTTTCCGACATTCGGACGCCCGATCAGTGAGAATTTAATTGTATCCTCATCGTATTGTTCTTCATCCGGCTGCGGGAAGTGTTTGGCACATTCGTCCAATAAATCCCCTAAACCTAAACCGTGCGAACCTGAAATTGGCCAAGGCTCGCCGAAACCTAATGAATAGAAGTCATAAATCATATGACGCATATCCGGGTTGTCGATTTTGTTGATTGCCAAGACAACCGGTTTTTTTGTTTTATATAAAATTCTTGCTACTTGCTCATCTGCAGCTGTAACACCTTCACGTCCATTTGTCATGAAAATAATAACGTCCGCCTCATCAATTGCAATTTCAGCCTGTTGACGAATCTGCTCTAAAAACGGCTCGTCCCCAATTTCAATACCACCAGTGTCGATAATATTAAATTCATGTGCTAGCCAATCAGCCGAACTATAAATACGGTCACGTGTTACACCTGGAATATCTTCCACGATCGATACACGCTCTCCAACAATTCGGTTAAAAATTGTCGATTTACCTACGTTCGGACGTCCTACGATGGCGATTACTGGTTTTGTCATCTGTACTTCATCCTTCCAAACTCTTGTCTTTCCGTATTATACACGAATTTGACTATTATATCATTTTTTCGCAACATTCAAAATCGATTTCGTTTTTTATCGGCAAGGTTTTTCGCCTGTGCTGGTGAATAGTCGCTGTTTGGCTAAATTCATGTCATGATTGGCTAAATTTAACTCGGCGCTGACTAAAAACCCCCGATTATTGACTAAATCCCAACCAAATTTGACTAAATCCGTCCGATCTACTCCAAAAAAAACCGCCCATATAAGCTATCATTACATGGGCGGTTTTCATAGTATTATTTTTTAAATCCTTTTAGCTGATCACCGATGACATCGCTGAATGAGAAGCCTTTATTTTCTTCAGGCAGCTCGTAATCGAAATCTTCGTCGCTTGCCGAATCTTCCTGCAATGCTTTAATGCTCAGTGCAAGGCGTTTTTCCGCTTCATTTACCTCAAGTACTTTTACTTCCACCTCTTGGCCGTCTTTTAAGACTTCATGCGGTGTCGTAATATGCTTGTGGGAAATTTGAGAAATATGGACAAGTCCTTCTACTCCAGGGAACACCTCTACAAATGCGCCGAATGTAACAAGACGTTTTACTGTCCCTGTTAAAATTGCGCCTTTAGAAGCCTTCTCTTCAATGTCTGTCCACGGACCAGGCAACGTATCTTTGATCGATAATGAAACACGCTCATTCGGAATATCCACTGACAGTACTTTTACAGTAACAGATTGTCCTTCCTGTAATACCGTAGAAATATCTTCAACATGTTCATGCGCTACTTGCGAAATGTGGACTAATCCATCGATGCCGCCCAAATCAATGAACGCACCGAATTTCGCCAACCGCTGAACCGTACCTTCCAGCATGTCACCCTGGTGGATGTTTTGAATCACTTGTTGCTTTTTCGACGCTTTTTCTTCATCCAGTACTGCACGATGAGATAAAATGAGTCGGCCTTTTTCTTTATCTAACTCTGTAATTTTTAAACGTAAAGTTTTGCCTTTGTAATCCTCAAAATCTTCGACAAAATAATCTTCAACGAGTGAAGCCGGAACGAAACCGCGCACGCCTAAATCGACGACAAGTCCGCCTTTCACAACATCTTTCACTTCTGCTTCGAATACTTCACCAGATTCGAATTTTGCTTTTAATTCATCCCACGCATGCAGTGCATCCACCTTGCGTTTTGATAATACAAAATTCTCTTCTTCAACTTTCGTAATCATAAGCTCTAGCTGATCGCCAACTGAAACTATATCAGAAGCTTTTTCAATGTGTAAGCTTGAAAGTTCGCTAATAGGTATAATCCCGTCGAAAGGTGCCCCCTCGATCGAAACCGTTACTGACTTCTCTTCAACCTGTTCAGCAACACCTTTCACAATATCTCCTTCTTGAAATTTTTGGTTTGACCCTAAATTCATTTCCTCAGACATATGTAGCCCTCCTTCGCGTATTCCACTTTTATTTTATTCGATAAGTTCTACAAAGACAAAAAATAACCCTTTATTTTCAGAAATTTCGTACGTTAGCTTCATTTTTCAATAGCGTTTACTGCATTTTTTGCTGCGCTAATTTCAAAATTTCCTGTGCCGCCTCATCAATTGATAAATGCGTCGTATCTAAAAATAAAGCATCTTCCGCCTGGATAAGTGGGGAAGCTTCACGTTCACTATCCAGCTTGTCCCGCAATGCAATTTCCTTCTGTAATGATTCGATTGTTGAAGGAATACCGCGGCGTTCATTATCCAGGAAGCGTCGGTGTGCACGTTCTTCCACTGTAGCTGACATGTAGATTTTAAGCTCAGCATCTTTTAAAACATGCGTTGCAATATCACGGCCATCCATGACAACTCCACCGTCAGCAGCCAGCTTTTGCTGCATTGCTACAAGAATTTCACGTATATTGGCATGTGCAGCAACTTCTGAAACATTTGCGGTAACTTCATTTGAACGGATCGCCTGTGACACATCTTGTCCATCAACAAAAACGAGTTGTCCCTGCTCCGACGGTTTTAATGTTATCGCCGTTTGCTGCAGCATTTTTTCAATCGCTCCTGCGTCATGTAATTGTATGTTTTCTTTCATCGCTTTATACGTCACTGCCCGATACATTGCACCTGTGTCGATATATGTAAATCGAAGTGCTTCGGCTACAATTTTTGCAATGGTACTTTTCCCCGCACCTGCAGGACCATCAATTGCAATTTGAATTTTTTTCATCATAATTAACTCCCTACTTTCCGTTTGCTATTGTATCATAACCGAAAAATTTTTTACCTTCTTTACGCTATATTTTTTTGAAAAAACTGCTGCCTGCAACAATGCTGACTTTCTTCCGTGAACTTTGTTTCCATTATTTAAAACAGGCAGAAACATAATGCAAAATGCCATTTTTCTCCAAGGAAAAATGGCATTTTTTTGCTGTGTGAAAAATATCCGTGTTTATATAAGCATTTTATAAATCTAAGTTCTAGCCAATCTAGCTTATAATTCATTCATTTCTTTTTTACGGATCATTACTTGCCGTTCGAAGCAGAAACGGACAATCTGCTGCTTATCATAATCATCTGTATCCGTGAAATTCAGTGATGCCAACTTCATTTCATTACGTTCGAACATGTTCACGACTCTCGCATCTGTTTCGACATAGCGTATTTCGCCATTAACAAACGGCAGTACGACAAAAGCCTTTACTATATCACCTTCAGTAAAATTGACCGGTGATTTAATATGAATCAATGTCCCCCCGGCACTAATGTCTTCGGCCGCAAACTGTAATTTCTGTCCATCATGTTCTACGGCAATATCTACTGGTGTTTCCACCCGAACGTATTCACGTCGCTGGATTTTAATAAACTCTTCAGCCGGTGGACATGCAAGCAGTATCATTTGAACATTGCCGCTTTTACGTCCTAAAACTTCCGTATTAAAGCTGTAACTTTCTTTTTTTTCAGTAATGAATGTTGCACGAAATTGTGCACCATCAACTAAAAATGCGATTTTTTTTGTTGCCGTATTAATTGGATAATCGATAAAAATTATATTGTCCTGTCTATCGACAACACGACATTTAAATTTTTCGACCCTTTCCGTATAGGTTGGCTCCAGCGTCAGTTGTGTTCCAATTTTCAGTTCCATTTGCCTCTCCCCATAAGAAATTATTGATACTTTATTATCTCATGGGAATGTAAATATAGCTATATTTTTACAATTAATTTTGCTGAACCATACACCCTTGCACCTGATACATGGCACTAAAATACTTTTTCATTTTTAATTACTTCATGTGTTTCCGTATCGATGACAACACGGTACGTATCCTGTGTCTTATTGTCGAGCCTTGCAATAACCTCATAACATTTACGAAGTTCCAGATTGCCATTGCCAGTATAAATTTTTTGCACTTGTTCAACACCTACATGATCGGCAAAAAAGTTATCCCAATCAATCGGTACTTCGCTTTGCTCTTTAATTTTTTCTTCCTGAATATATTCCATTGCGTTGACACCCAAAATCTCCGCGTTATCCTTAGCGATTTTCACTTGAATACTATCCGGGTAAATTAAAGCCTCATCCTCTCCGTACACTCTCGTAAATACGAGATGCCACGCTTCGTGGTTTTCTCGTGATTCGGAAAGCTTCACATCCGTGTATCCCACTTTGTTCATAAAACTTTTTGCTGTATTTAAGATTTCTTCATGTGAACGTGGCTCCTTTTTGACCGGACGTTCAAGCAGGAACGAAAGAAGATGACCGCCATTTTCTGTTATGTCGGCATACCCGATTTTGGAACCGCGGATAAATTGTATGTGATAGAACGGGTATGGTGCATCATCACTGCTTTTTGTGACCGTTACAATGGCATCATCGATTTTCGGGAAAAATTTTTTGAATTTTTGAATGGCTTCGTTTTTCGTAATTTTTTTATCTTTTAGATGCTGTAACTCGCGTTTTTTTTCATAATCCGATTCACTGGCCGTTAATGGAAAATCCGTTTCATTATATGTTTTCAGTTGTTTCGATGCATTCATGAATGGCGACTCTTTTAAATCGGTCGTATGATTATTGGACCATTTTTTTAAATTGCCATCATTTTCATAAAATGCAACTGTCGCAATATTCCATTCCTCGGCGAATGCATGTAAATTGGAAGCTACTGTTCCCATTTTCTTGCGCCAACTTTCGTAGTCTCCTGTTGCAGCCGCCTGTTTTGCATTATCACCGATTTTCCCTAAATAACGCATCCATTCATTTTGTACTTCTGCCTGGATCGGCAAATTCGCGACAGTTTTTCTTAAATCACTGCTCAGCCGCCAGATGGAGTCCAATTCATTATTTAATGCATTTTCATCCTGAAAAAGTAGAGATTGCTCCACTGTTGTATGCAATGTCGATAATTTTTCAGTAGCTGCCGATAAATCTCTTGATTGCGTTGCATAAACAGCTCGCTCCAAATCCTTATTTTGTGTAAATAGATCAAAGGAAACAAAGGCTAATATGACGACAAATAAACCTAATAAATATGCAAATTTTTTCATGTTTTACCCCCGCCTATAAGCAGAAAATATGCTCACCAATTTGTTTGATTTGAGGTCTTGACCAAATCCAATTACTCGTCGCTGTAACAGGATTAAAATAATACAAAGCATTCTCGGATGGGTCCCAACCGTTGATCGCATCCAATACGGCCTGTTTTGCACGTTCATTCGGAGTAAGCCAAATCTGACCGTCTGCAACAGCCGTGAAAGCTAATGGCTGGAAAATAATTTCCGAAATTGTATCCGGAAATTCCGGAGATTCCAGGCGATTCAGGATTACAGCGGCAACAGCAACTTGTCCTTCATACGGCTCGCCTCGTGCTTCCCCGTATACTGCATTCGCTAAAATTTGCAGGTCCTGATCGGTGTAGCCTGGCGGAAGCTGCATGGAGGTCGTATCGTTTGCACTTTTTCCGCCATTCCCCCCTTTTTTCACCTGATTTTCCAACGCGATTCCGCCATAGTACGTAAAGCTGTTCCCTGCATTGATTTGTTTATGAACCCATGCCTTATCATAATCCGAATTATTCTCCAGCTTTTCCTTTGTTGCCCTTCCGGCAATCCCATCCACCGGTAAGCCGTACTGCTCCTGGAAATTTCGAAGTGCCCAATATGTTCCGTAACCAAATTTCCCGTCAATCTTTCCATTATAGAAACTTAAATATTGAAGTCGTGCCTGTAACTCGATTACATCGTCACCAAATGCACCCCGCTGCACATCCTGACCTGAAAATGCAAATGTATGACTTACAAAACTACTTGATATAATGAATACGAACAAGACGATTTTTTTCACTGACATTTCCACTCCTTTTTCAGTAGGATGGAGAAAATTGAAAAGTTTATACATTGTCAAACTGCTTTTTTAAGAGTGAAGAAAATATTTTCTTCACTTATTTTCATTTGGCTAATCCGTTTTTTACATAGAAAAAGGTTTGCTACAAAAATATTTGTAACAAACCTTTTATAAATTATTGCTGCGGGATAAAGTGAAACTTCAATCAGCGGACTCTTCATCCCGCTGATTCGAAAGAACACAAGCTAAAACCGTCACATCCTGTGACAGCGCTTGTGTGACCAACATCGTATTGGCCCGAACCAATCGGGCTGTTACGGGTAGTTTTGCCTCTGCCGCTACGCTTTCGAGGCAAATAAATTACTACCCGTTGCTGCGGGATAAATGTTCAATTAGATGTTCGTGTGCCTGCTTGACTTTGCGCAATGCAAACGTCCATAAGAATAGCATAAACGGTAACATTACATACATGAAATATTCTTCTAACATTAAAATCGAATTGTACATAATATGCAGTCCTATAGGGGCACAGAGGGCAAGTGCGATATACTTCTTCTGTATTTCATCACTTGAAAACTTCCCCTTTCCGTAATAGTAACCCATTACTACACCGAACAGAGCATGGCTCGAAACCGGTAATAATGCACGCATAAAAGCCTGATCAATTCCGAAAGATAATAGATAGATGACGTTTTCAACAGTCGCAAAACCTAACGATACAGCTGCACCATACAAAATACCGTCGTACGGATCATCAAATTCAATGTGGTGTAATATTACCGCAAGAATAATAAGCCATTTTACGAATTCTTCTATCGAACTGGTAAATACTACATTTATAAAGAACGGATTCGAAAATGTCTGTTCTTCTTTTATAACAAACTGTATGAATAAAACAGGGAATGTAATAACCCCACCATATATAAAGGAATGCAATAATGTTCGCCGTGGTTCGGTATCCATCTCATTGCGTAAATAAAAGTAGCTTAAAAGGGCTAAACCCGGCGCAATCGCTGCTGATAAAAGTATAAACATCATGCCGGCTCCTTTCGATTCTCGACTCCTAATAGTATAGCACTATTTTTTTCATAACAGTGTAGCATACCCAATTTTTGTCTAGAAAATATAAAAACTCGGCTGATTTTTCCACCGAGTTTTTAGCATTAATGCATAAATGTATCAAAATTCGTGTTGCCGTTTGCAATCATCAACAGGAGCTTCAATCGAGCTTTCTTCGGATCAAAATCCCCTCCCATAATAACACCGCTATCTTTCAAGTAGTTCGCACTACTGTAATAATCATAAGTCGGGAAAACACGCCCTTCTTCTGTCGATGTCGTCAATACGACTTTCGTTCCCCTTTGACAAAGCTTTTCGATTGCACCCATCATATTCGGGGCAACTTGACCGCGGCCTGCTCCGACAAGTACCACACCCTCGACATTTGCTTCGTAAAGGGCATCCAATATGATGGAACTTGCGCCTAAATACGCAAATACAATCTCGACAGCAGGATAACTTTCTTTTATTTCATATACTTCCTTATGGGTCGGCTTCTGGTAAATGATTACTTCATCGTTATCGATAAAGCCAAGCATTCCATAGCCAATGGCACCAAAACCGTTAATACTTGAAGAATGCATTTTCTTTACGTATCTGGAATGAATGATTTTTTCATTAAAGACGACACACACGCCTATATTTTTCGCCTCTTCATTTGAGGCAACCAATAAAGAATTACGCAGATTCGAATATACATCTGTACCAATGTCGCCAGGCGATTTTTGTGAACCTGTTACGATTATCGGACGGTCATCGTGTATTGTCAGCTCTAAAAAATAGGCTGTCTCCTCTAAGCTATCCGTACCATGTGTAATGACAATTCCACTCACTGATTGATCGTTGAAGACATTTTTGATCGTTTGATTCAGTAGATTTAAATTATCGAATGTCATATGCATCGATGGTATTTGATAGAGATCAATCAGTTCAATATCCATCTCATTTTCCAGCTGGCACATTGATAAAATGGCTTGACCATCAAGTTTACCGGACTCGAGCTTATTTTTCTTATTGCGTGTACTCGCAATCGTTCCACCTGTCGTAATAAGCACTACTTTTTTCTTCATATCATTCACCCCTTATGTAGTTTGACGAGCAATTTTTTGTGCGATCATATTACCATGAAAGCGGCCGTTTTCAATAAAGATTTCATTTGCATTATTACCTGCAGCAATTACACCGGCAATAAATAGATTTTCTACATTTGTTTCCATTGTTTCAGGATCGAATGTCGGTCTACCGGTTTGTTCATCAATATCAACGCCCATTTCACGGATGAAGCGATGGTCAGGGTGGTAACCGGTCATTGCAAATACAATATCATTATCAATTATTTCAGTTTGGCCTTCTATTACTACAACGACTTCGTTTTCTCGAATTTCTTTTACTTCAGTATTAAAGTGCATTGTAATTTCCCCTTCACGGACAAGCCCAAGAAATTCCGGCAATACCCATGGCTTAATGCTCGGGGAATAATCATTCCCGCGATAAATGACCGTCACATGTGCGCCTGCCTTGTTAAGCTCCAACGCAGCATCGATTGCAGAATTTTTGCCGCCGATTACAAGCACTTTCAAATCAAAAAACGGGTGCCCTTCTTTAAAATAATGATGAACTTTCGGCAAACTTTCTCCTGGTATATTCAAATAGTTCGGATGATCGTAATAGCCTGTCGCAATGATTACATACGGTGTTTCATAGCTGTCTTTATCTGTCTGCACGGTAAATAGATCATCTACCTTTGCAACACTCTTCACTGTTTCAAACCGATTTACTTGAAGTTTTTTTGCTTTCACCACTTCACGATAATAGACAAGTGCCTGATTGCGTTTCGGTTTTCGTTGCTCAATAATAAACGGCACATCACCGATCGCCAGTTTCTCACTCGTACTAAAAAAAGTCTGATGTGTCGGATAATTGTAAATCGCATTGACAATATTACCTTTTTCGATAATGATTGGGGACAATCCGATATTTTGTAGTTCAATTGCAGCAGCTAATCCGCAAGGACCACCACCAACAATGATTGCTTCTACCTTTTGCATACTAACATCTCCTTAATTCAATTCCTATAGCTTGCGATTCGCTTATTCCCATTCATCTTTTTTAAATTTTATTGTAATAAGATGACTTTCCGGTTTAGCACAGAGGCGCAGCGGGATAAGAGTCGTGCCATACCCATTGCTGACAAGTTCATAGCGGTTTTTGATTTTTTTAAAATATCCGTGCGGTTGCACCCCAAATTTCCCGAGGCGGATTTGCCCGCCGTGTAAATGGGCCCCAATACTGAGCAATGGTTGAAAATGCTTATGTACTTTGCGAAACAACTCCGGATTATGTGCAACGAAAACTGTGTTCCTTTCCTCGCATTGCTCGATGGCCCGGTTCATATTCTGATCCCCAGGACTATATGATACTGCGCTAAGTGACACATCATTTTTGCTCTTCAGTTTGATTGATCCGTTCTCTATAATTCGAATATGATGATCTGCCAGTAGTTGACGCAGCTTTGATTCACCGAATTCGATATCATTATTCCCCCATATAAAATAGGTAGGGCCAAGTTTTGTGAGCATGCGTATATTATGAAGAACGGTTTCTTCAGAAGTCCGACGATCGACAAAATCTCCTCCTATGAGGACAGCATCTATATCTTGATCAATGGAATGAATCATTCCCTTATTAATTTTGCGCGCATGTGTATCTGATATAAAAAAAAGATGGATTGTTTCCATATCGCCATTTGCTTTCACTTCATGTGACCGGATATTATTCTCATGTGCTTCTTTAAACATATAGAGAAGGACTAAAATACAGGCGATTCCGATACTACTTATTATGACCATACACGGTCCTCCAATTCAAAAAGACTAATTATAAAATAGCCTGATTTAATGTTTTAATAAACATTAATTAAGCGTAAACATAATTAAGTTTGCTAAACAATAAATTTCCCTCATAAAGAAAAAGACGAGAGCCGGAACGGTTCGTCTTTTTACAAGTCGTTATACAAGATAGAAAAAATTATGGAACAATTACTAATACTTGCCCCGTTGCAATACTGTCGGATGATAGATTGTTGGCAGCTTTTATTTTATTGACATATTCCGTACTACCGTTACCGTAGTACTTTAATGCAATGCGGTATAGATTGTCAGTCGATTGGACAGTATGTGTTTTTTGCTGTCCTTTAGCCGCTTCCTGAGCAGCTTTTTTCTTTGCTTCCTGCTCTTTCGCTTTAGCCGCCGCTACCTTCTGGGCTTCTTCCGCCTTTTTGATTTCCGCTGCTTCTTTTGCTGCTTTTTCACTTGCGATTCGTGCCTCTGCCTTTTTCGCTTCTTCAGCAGCTAATTTTGCTTTTTCTGCTTTAGCCTCATCCACTTCGGCTGTATTGTCATCCTTTGTTTCTTCTTTTTCTTCGTCATCGTTCGTAGCAGATGGCTGTGTTTTCGGATCCTGCTTTTGAATCTCCACTACCAAATCGTCCTTCTTATCCACGTTTACGTTTTCAATTGCTGATGTTTTCGGTTCATAGATCAACCACACATAAGCTAAAATAACTAAAGGAATAAAAATTAAGACAACTGTTAAGACCGTCATTATTGGATTTGTTTGTTTTTTTCCGTTTTTCTTTCGATGTCGGCTAACACGTGACATTTTTGTACCTGACTCGTTATGTAGGTCAATCTCTTGACGATGCTCCTCTACCTTTTCCCGGTAATCTTCTTTTGTCATGGCCTGCACCCCTCCAACTACTAAAAATTATAACTTTATTATGACCAATTTCTACATAAAAGTAAACGGTTCGATAGTAGATTACGAGTTTATAACAATATTTTCTCGAGGCGATGTTGCCAATTGGTCATTTTAATCGTTTTTCTTGATGGATCTCGCTCCTCCACAAGTTGAGAAAGTTCGATCCCACAGTTGGAACAACAATTTTCCTGCTGCTTTGTTAATTGTTGACCAAAGTATTGAACTACTTGCTTACGCATACATTCCGCATGCTCAATAAGCTTTAATACGAGCTGGACTTCTTCAAATTTCTTAATCTGCAATTTCAGCATCCGGCTCTTTACCTCCTGAGCCGATTCACGTGCCAGCCAATAACTTAATACACGAAAAACCACTTCTGACATTTCTCCACTTGCAAGTAATGACTGCGGCTGTTCACCTGCTGCCATTACTTCGGTAAACCTGTCCACATGAATGTTTTTCGGCAAATCTTCTGATGCAATAAATTTTGCAAATTGCTCATCGCCCTCACAATATAATAAAATAGCGACGGCTTTCTTACCATCACGACCTGCCCGGCCGATTTCCTGCATATAATTTGATAGTGTTGCAGGCATTGTTTCATGAATGACTTGACGGACGTTCTCTTTATGGACACCCATACCAAACGCATTTGTCGCAACAATCCATTCAAGCTGACCCGCTAAAAATTGCTGCTGTATAAACTGACGGTCCTGTGCTTCCTTACCGGCGTGATAAGCAGCCGCCGAAATATTTTTCTGCAAAAGCTGTAAACTGATCGCTTCTGCTTTCGACCTGGATTGTGTATAAATAATGCCCGGACCGGCTGTATTTTTAACATGTTCGAAAATCCATTCACTCTTCTCCTCACGCGCTGAAAAGAGCTTTTTTACTAGATGAATATTTTCTCTGTTTACAGCATGCATATAGTGAAAAGGTGAATTCATTTTCAAATAGGATTGGATATCAGCCAATACGGTGTCTGTAGCTGTGGCAGATAATGCCAGTATTGGCGGACGGTTCGATTCCGATAATATTTCTCCAATCCGCAAATAGTCCGGACGGAAATCAAAACCCCACTGAGAAATACAATGCGCTTCGTCGGCGACAATGAGAGAAAGTTCCATGTTTTGAATTCTTGCTTTTACTTGAGGTTGCAACAGCATTTCCGGAGAGGCGAAAATAAACCGGTACTCTTCCAAAAAATGAAGTGCATATCTCTTCTGATCCACCGTTAAAAAAGAATTCAGTGCAACGACCCGTTTTTCCCCCATTTGCTTTAGCTGATCGACCTGATCTTGCATGAGCGATAAAAGCGGTGAGACAATAAGCACTGGTTTTTGAAATAAATATCCCGGTAGCTGGTAACAGAGAGATTTCCCCATACCGGTCGGTAAAATGGCGACAACGTCTTTGCCCGCGATAATATTTCCGATAATCTCTTCCTGCCCCGGACGGAAAGATTCATAGCCGAAGTGTTGCTTTAAGGCCTGTTGTAAATTCATCATGTTGCCGCTCCTTTCGCTAATGTTAACCGCAATTGAAAATAACTCAAATGCGGCAATATTTCCTTCAAGTTTTTCAAGCGTTTCGTCTCGTAATCTTCTACCGCAGCTAAAATTTGCCGTTGTTGTTCTGTTGTAACGAATGGTTCTATAGAAAAGTTTACCTCATTCATCGCGAGTTCGACGATATGATCTTCAATCGTACTTATTTTTAAACGTCGAATATGACTAATTTCCTCAATCGTACGTCCACTTCTGTATAACTTTGCAGTAGCACTTGCAGAGGTAGTCAACAAACTTTCAACACGGATATCCTGCACCATATCATTTAACAACGGATACCGGGATTCCCCGTCAAATAGTTCATTTAGCCATGAATGGAGCCCGCTTATATAAAGCAGCTGGACATCTATTTCTTGCATTTCATAGCCAATCGCGAGTTGTTGCCACGTTAATCCTGGTTCATTGTAGCCTGTAAGTCGATACATAAGGAAGTCTTTTATATGGTCTTCTACCGTCAGCTGTGACAGACTACTTTTCATTTCAGTATAGAGCAACTGTTGCAGCTGCTGTTTTTGATAGTGATGCCGAATTAAAAATCCCCTTACCCATTGTTGTATCTGCTCATTTTTTTCAATAGGTATGAACGCTTTTTTTTGATTGAGCTGATAGGATAAGCTTTGCACAACAAGTGAAAGTCGAGAAAAAAATAAATGCTCGTTTCCACGGTAGTTCCAACTGTCAAACGATACCGGAAGTGGTTTGGATGCAATCTCCTTTCCGCTTTCCGTCATACTGTAATAACCGTTTTCTTCTATCACTATTGAATTCCCTGCAAATAATATATCGATGTGTTCATCATAATTATTACGGGATAGTTTTGGTAGAAGGCCAAAATACTGATGCAAATTATATAATCCTACATCGTGAATCGTCTGCCCTGACCGTTTCCCCTTTAACAGGTGAAATGCGGCCGAAATGGTGCGTTCTTGCTTGAAGGTATGTAAAATTTTCAAAAGAATTTGTTGGAATAGCATATCAAACCCCTCTTTTTCGTAGTATTAGGTTACATAGTACGTCGTAAATATTGTTGATGTCTATTATATCAGTATTTTAAAGGCTTTATAAATCCGTAGAAATTTAATGGGTACGTTAACTATCTGTTAAATGTAACTGCACTAAGATATCCTTAATCTTTTCTTACTATTCTTAAATGTTAATCAGTTCCATATGATATACAATAATATTTTTGGAGGTTATAGTATTGCAAAATAATAATCGAAAGAAAAATAATGACCCCCCACAGCATAATTCACCGATAAGTCAGGCAGCTTCCCTTGAAATAATAGCCGGTTTATTCGCCACATTAGCCGAAGGAATTTCGACAATTGCAGCTGCTATGGCCTTACAAGAAGTTCAGCAACAAGCTAATAATCAAGCCAATACTGATATCGAAATACAACAAATACAAGAACAGCTTTATTACTTAACAAAAGAAGTGAAGAAAATCACGAAGGCATTAAACATATAACTTGGTACTCATTAAATCAGTTTATAAATTATAATCTCCTAACGGGAATTTGATTGTGGTGAAATATGATACAATATAGTCGGATGAGACACCTTTAACAGGCGAGGCTTTATTTTACAAGGTTTTACAATTATTTGTAATTCCATAAATATAATGTTTTAACTGTTGAAAAGTGCTGAAAACACCATTAGAATAAGTAAGAGCTTTATGGAAACGAACGGATAAAGGAGAGGTAACAATGCCAAAATATACTATCGTAGATAAAGATACTTGTATCGCTTGTGGCGCTTGTGGCGCTGCTGCACCGGATATTTATGATTATGATGATGAAGGAATCGCTTTCGTTATTTTAGATGATAACATGGGTACTACTGAAGTTCCAGAAGATCTACTAGAAGATATGCAAGATGCATTTGAAGGCTGTCCAACAGACTCTATTAAAGTTGCGGATGAAACATTTGACGGCGACTCATTAAAATTCGAATAGTATACAAACATACGAAACGATTCCTTTTAAAGGGTCGTTTTTTATTTTGCTCTTTTTTCTCATTGCGCATCTATAATCGAGATGTTATAGTTAATATTAGTAGTAGGTACTAATATTAACTAATCATTTTAGGGGTGTCGTTATGGATTTATTGCAATTAAAAGGGAAAAATATTGTCGTAATGGGTGTTGCCAATGAGCGAAGTATTGCTTGGGGCATCGCAAAACGACTATTTGATGTCGGAGCAAATGTAATCTTCACATATCGTAAAGAACGTTCAAAAGGAAAAATCGAAAAGCTTTTAACAAATTATGAAGAACACAATGCAACTGTTATTGAATGTGATGTAAACAGCGACGAAAGCATTGAAAAAGCGTTCAATCAAATCGGTGAGCAGTTTAAAGTAATTCATGGCATTATCCATTCTGTTGCCTTCGCACACGCCGAAGACCTGCACAACCGATTCGTCGAAACAACACGTGACGGCTATGCCTTTGCACAAGATACAAGTGCCTATTCGCTGATCGCTGTAACAAAAGCTGCAAAACCTTATATGACAGAAGGCGGTTCTATCGTAACGATGTCGTATTTAGGTGCACAGCGTGTTCTTGACGGCTACAATGTAATGGGCGTTGCCAAAGCTGCACTGGAAGCTTCGATGCGCTATTTGGCAGCCGATGTCGGTGCAGATAATATTCGTGTAAATGCCATTTCTGCCGGTGCCATTCGTACATTGGCAGCAAAAGGAGTTCCAAGCTTCAATCAGATTCTGCATAAAATCGAAGAAACATCTCCGTTAAAACGCAACACAAACCAGGAAGAAGTAGCTGACATGACAATCGTGATGTTAAGCCACCTATCCCGAGGTGTGACAGGCGAAACGATTTATATCGATAGCGGTTATAATATTATGGGTTAGTCCAAAGCGAATTCACTGCCTCCCTTGTGAATTCGCTTTTTTATATGGTAAAATACTGGAAAATACTGTTTATAGAGGAGCATTACGATGAAAAAGTATATTTCAGGATTATTAATGGGCGCTGTTTTAATTAGCGGTTTCTCGTTTTCTGCAATTGAAGCAGAGGCAGCCACAAAAGTAAAAGCAGTAGCTTATAAAAATTGTACTGAATTAAATAAGGTATATAAAGGCGGCGTTGCAAAAGATGCGAAAACAACGAACAAAGGCGGCAAAACAAAATATAAACCTTTCGTATCAGCGGAGCTTTACAAATTAAATGAGAAAAGTGACCGTGATAAGGACGGGATTGCTTGCGAAAAATAGGAGGAGTGAATTAAATGAAGATTCTCGCTCACCGTGGCTACAGTGCCAACTACCCCGAAAATACAATAATTGCTTTTCAGGAAGCTGCAAAGTTGGATATTTGGGGCGTTGAATTTGATGTCCATTTAACAAAGGACAACCAGTTAGTCGTTATTCATGATGAGTCAATTGACCGTACATCAACAGGGAAAGGCTATGTGAAGGATATGACCCTGGAAGAGCTGCGGGCATTCGATTATGGCTCATGGTTTGCACCGGAGTTTGCTGGTCAGACAATTCCTACATTAGCGGAAACATTAGCCATTTTTAAATCAACCCCGTTCCACATCAATATCGAGATAAAGTCGGATATTTTTGAGTATCCCGGCATTGAAGCGCTCATTGCTAATGAAATTCATAACTTTAATTTAGAAGACCGGGTCATTATTTCTTCCTTCAATCATGAAAGTATTGCGCGTTTCCAGCAAATCATGCCAAATGTGAAAACCGCACTGCTATTTGCTTCGCTTATTGTAAACTTAGAGGAGTATGTCAAGACGCTTGGCTCGGATGCTATACATATCCCCTATTACTACGGGATGCGTTCCATTGTTCGGCAAGCGATTAAAAACGGAATGACCGTCAGAACATATACAGTAAATGATGCAAGAGTAGCTCGGCAAATCGGATCACTTGGTATTGATGCTGTGTTTTCCGATGTAGTAAACCTATAAAGATGCTATAAAACTGTTTCAGAAGAACGCTTTTGAAACAGTTCTTTATGTAATATTTAGACAATTATTAGAAAAACGCTTTCAAAGAGCTAAAATCCGTTAAGTTCATTTTATCGTCAAACTTTAAAATTTTTTCCCGTATTCATACTCATTCCTTTTGAAGTCAGACGTCTGTTTACTGTATATTAAGGGTAACAACAAAACAGATTCGGAGATGACATGATGAATACGGAAATTTTATCATATGTAGAAAAAATGGAAGCTGCAGTACTAAACGATTTAGTTACAACAGACTCTTCTGACTTATATGAAATTGCAGTTGAAATGATTGCAGAGCAAAAAGATGCGTACAAGAATATTTGCCAAGCTTATGAAGTAGTTAAGCATAACTTAGTCGGATAAGCTTTTTAAATATAAGCAAAATTAAAAGCAGTTCAAATTTACTTCCCCATAAATTTGAACTGCTTTATTTTGTTTAAAAATACTCGAAAAAAAGGGATCCTAATGAAAGGATCCCTCTTATATCGTTACATCATTAAAATTAAAGTTTTACGATGTTTGTAGCTTGTGGTCCACGTTGACCGTCTTCTACTGAAAACTCAACTTTTTGGCCTTCTTCAAGAGTTTTGAAACCGTCACCTTGAATAGCTGAGAAGTGAGCGAATACGTCAGAACCGCCTTCAACTTCGATGAAACCGAAACCTTTTTCTGAGTTAAACCATTTTACTGTACCTTGTGTCATATAAATGACCTCCAATTAATTAAATTTAATAAGATCGCAATTCTTCAAAAAGAAAAAAATTCACATATTACAAAAAGTACCAACTAAACCACGAATACTCTTTGTAATAGGTGAATTTAATGTCTTGTAACTATCTCATTGACCTTAGTATATAGCAAAAAATCGGATTTGTCTACTATAAATTCAACTTTCTCTGCCTTATCAATTATTTATGGGTAGACGCATATTTTTGCTAAATAACCACATTCGCTAACTAAAAATTATTTACTTACTTTTTGTAAGCATTTTGTTTGCAATTATATTTTAGCGTTGGTTAATATAGGAGATGTATTACATAGAACTAGGAGGAATTTTTCATGGTATTACAAGCAAAAGAGTTTCGAACAGCGGAGCACGACATTTCTGAAGTATTTTTAAATCGTTGGTCACCACGTGCCTATGCAGACACACCTGTTGCCGATGAGGTTTTAAACCGTCTATTTGAAGCAGCGCGCTGGGCACCTTCGGCAGGCAACAACCAACCTTGGCGTTTTATCGTAGCGAAAACAGAAGAGGATTTAGCAAAGTTCCATCCCGTATTAGTGGAAGGTAACATAGTATGGGCAAAACGTGCACCTGTTTTAGTATTAGTCGTTTCTGACAATACAAAGGGCTCACATGAGTTTGATGCAGGGACGGCATGGGGCTTCTTGTCGCTTCAGGCAGCTAAGGAAGGTTTAATCACACATCCAATGAGCGGTATTCATAAAGATGTGGCAAAAGAGGCGTTTAACATTCCGGATACGTTTGATGTGCATTTAGCAATCGCTGTTGGTTACAAAGGAGACAAAGAGATGCTTTCTCCTGAATTACAGGCACGTGAAACACCATCAGGTCGACGCCCATTAAACGAGATTGTATTTGAAGGTTCGTTTAAATAAGATAAAATATAATGAAGTAACCGCATGAAGGAGCTGTATTTTCGTGCGGTTTTTCAGATGCCTTCATTTATAAATTATCGGATTTAAATTTTCAGGAGCGGCTTTTTGAGCATTGCCAACAGCAGCTCATATTCCTTATCCCCGATTGTGTTCCTTACCATCTTTTCTATTTCAAGCTCCATCTTTTTGCTTTCATTAAAGATAACGATACCTCTTTCGGTCAAATGAGCCATTTTTTGAACTTTCGAGCCTTTTATTAATTCTGTCGTAATTAATTCTTTTTCTTGTAAAGAAGTCACAAATTTATGAACCCCTTGTTTTGAAATGTCCAACTGTTTCACTAATTCCGGTACCGTTACATAGCCCTCATAGATGTTTTTCAGGACGAACCATTCCGAACTCGTAATATGAAGGTCATTATTTTCATTCCACATAATTTCTGCCTTTTGGCGTAACTGTTTATGCTGGCGATACAATAATTCTATAAAGTCAATCATTATCTTCCCCCCTTCTTTCTATTAACAACATTCTTAAATAATTCTCAAGCATCATACTAAAGCTACTCTATTAATTCAAGTTCATGATACTATCAGTGTATTTAAGTCAACCTAGTTGACTTAAATGGTAAATTACTTTATTATTAAATGTATAACTTTTTCCGGAGGCGTATATATGTATAAAATTGGTGACTTAACGTTTTATAAATCCCATGGTATTTGTCAGATTGATAGTATTGTAGAACAGAACTTCACAGGAGAGCCTATGCTTTACTATGTTATGCAATCAAAAATCAGACCGGGCGTAACGCTATATCATCCAGTTGAGAGCAAAAACTCACAACTTGAAAAAATATTAAGCTATGAAGAGGCTGTTCAAATTATGGATTGTTTCTCTAATGAACCAAGCGAATGGAATGACCGCAGTACAAACCGTCAAAGAAATCACGCAGAAATCCTAAGTGCGAATAATCATCTGGAAGCTGCCCAATTAATGAATACACTCCTACGAAAAGATTTGGAATTACAAAAAGAAGAGAAAAAAATAACTTCACAAGATTCGCAGATTTTACAGCAACTCTCAACAATTATTTTTGATGTCTTGGAAATTGCCCTTAAAAAGCCAAAAGAAGTGATTGAAAAAGAAATTTATAAAAGAGTTCAAGGACCTGCTAACTGATTTATAAAATAAGCATTTCTTCATTAACGAGTTGAAGTAACTCCCGTTTACTTCAACACTGTTCGTTACTGAGTGACTTACCACTTTATACATAAAATTCAACAAATAAGACATTTGCTATTCAGATAAGTAGCAGGCGTCTTATTTTTTTGCCGTTAAAAAAGAACTTTCACTTTTATTGTTAAATTGTTCGCTTCGCTTTCTGAAGTCTGATGAAGTGTATCAAGTTTTTCATTCAGGTATGAATTAAAACATATTTATTGCTCATACTACCGTTGTATGAAATTCACCTAATTTTGAAAGGAAGTGTAAATGAATATTGCGATCAAAAAAGACCACTAGTGCGGAACATTAAGCCACTCAATGCGGACAATTGAGCCACCGAGTGCGGAAACTTTGAGCCACTTACATATATTCCCTTAAACCTCCTGTATAATGAAGGAGCATGCCACCCAGCATGACACTTCAGAACAGGAGGATTTTTTATGATTGATTACCGTAAAATACTAGCTCTTTCCTTTGATGGCATTAGCCAAAGAACGATTAGCGCTAGCACCGGACACTCTCGCAATACCATATCTGACGTAATCCAACGTGCGAGAAATCTCAGGATTACTTTGTTAAACGACACGATGACAAACGCTTGGCTAGAGGAATATCTTTACCCCGAGAAACAGCCAATTGAAAAAGGCTATTATCCTGTGGATTGGGAGAAGGTGCATAAAGAATTACAGAAAAAGCATGTGACGCTCAAACTTTTACATCACGAGTACGCGCTAGCTGCAAAGGAAGCAGAGAAAATCCCCTATGCCTATCGGACATTCGCTGAAAAATATGGTCATTATGCGCGAAAATTTAAACTAACGATGCCGCTAAGACGCAAGCCAGGTGAAATTATGGAAGTCGATTGGGCTGGTGCAACACTCTCTATTCGAGACCGTGCAACAGGTGAAGAAATGCCTGCGTATGTATTCGTCGCTGCTTTGCCGTACAGCCAAATGATGTATGTAGAAGCTTTTTTAGACATGAAATCGACGAGTTGGTTAACAGCACACATCCATGCCTTCGATTATTTTGGTGGTGTTACGGAAACCCTTGTACCTGATAATTTAAAAACCGGTGTCATTAAAGCGAAACGCGAAGAATCTGTTTTAAATGAGGCATACCGTGAACTGGCTGATCACTATCGTACAGTTATCGTGCCAAGTCGTGTGCAAAAGCCAAAAGATAAGCCAAGTGCCGAAGGTAGCGTAGGACATGCCTCAAGACAAATCATCGCTGCATTACGCAACGCACAGTGTTTTCACATTAACGAGCTGAATCAGTATATCGCTGAAAAATTAGAAGAAATCAACACAACCGATTTTCAAAAACGTCCAGGAACACGAAAAAGCGTATTTGAGGAAGAAGAGAAAAGCACTCTCCAGCAACTGCCTCAAACACGCTTCAAAATGACGGAATGGAAAACCGCCAAGGTTCAACTGAACTACCACATCCAAGTTGAACGCATGTATTATTCCGTCCCTTACGAATACGCCCGTGAATCGGTCGATATTCGTTTAACAACAGATCTAATTGAAGTGTACTTTAAAGAAGCACGAATTGCATCCCATAAACGATTAAAAGGTGAGATAGGACAATATTCTACAAACATTGATCATATGCCAGATCACCATCGTTCTTACGTAGAACATAATCCTGAAAACGTAACTAAATGGGCAACAACCATCGGTTCATTTACGGAAAAATATGTCGCGTATATTTTAGAAAATCATGTAGAGAAAAAAGCACTCCAAATTTTAAGTACATTACAAAACATGGTGAAGAAATATACGGCAGAAGAACTTGAGCAAGCCATTAAGACGTTACTTGAAATCTCATCAAGCCCCTCTAATACAGTTTTAAAAGGCCTATTAGAAAGAACAAAACAGGCTTCAAAAACAAAGAGCGTACCATCCATAAAAACTTCGAATGAAAATCACGGATTTACACGTGGTGCTGCTTATTTCGGGAGGGAGAAAAAATGAGTAAACAAGAAACACTACGTAAGCTTTCAGAAATGGGTTTAAGCGCAATGGCGGAACTCTATCAGGAAATCAACCAAAATCCAGCCTATCGTGATATGGATTTTAATGATCTTTTTAGTCTCTTAACAGATACAGAATATGATCGCCGCAAATCGAATAAACTCGCTCGTTTAATCAAACAAGCGACGTTCAATGAGCCGTCGGCTGCCATTGAAGATATTGAATACCATCCAGATCGCCGTTTAGATAAAAACCTCATCTTAGAATTAGCTACAGGAAACTACATTCAAAATCACCACAACATCATTTTAATGGGCGCTTCAGGCAACGGAAAAAGCTATATAGCCAATGCATTCGGTGTTCATGCCTGCCGTCAATTTCACAAAGTTAAATATATACGCCTCCCGGAACTACTAGATGAACTAGCTGTAGCGAAATATGAAGCAGATGGCAGCTACCGAAAACTTATTCAGCATTACAAAAAAATCGATTTACTCATTATAGACGAATGGCTTTTAACAGACCTATCAGAGGAACAAGTTTTAAACGTTTTCGAAATTGTGGAGGCTCGTTTAAAAAAGGCCTCAACTATCTTCTGTTCTCAATTTGCGCCGGAAGGCTGGTACGCGAAACTTGGCCATGCCCAAATCGCAGACGCTATCTTAGACCGTATTGTACATGATTCTTACCACATTTTAATTGATGGCGAAGTCTCGATGCGCGAGCGCCATGGTCTAAAACCACTTAAGCGATAGATTATTTTCAAATTAAAAAGGAAAACAACTAGCTGCAATTTCAGTAGTTGTTTTCCTTTTCTTAAAAGTGGCTCAATTGTCCGCAATCGGTGGCTCAAAACTCCGCATTCACTGGCTTAAAGTTCCGCACTGCTGGCTCAAACGCTCCGCAGTACTCAGTGTAAAGATGGGAATTTTAACGGGTAACCCAAAAGATGAACCGTTACATTATGGAGAAGTCTTTAATATTTGGACAAGTTTAGCTGCAGGTTACAGTATGATTGCCGGGTATCAGACATTTTATAATCATGCCGGTGACCAGGAACTGAAAAAAATTATTGAAGATTTTATCCAATTTGCACGAGATGAAGTTAAGCAATTAGAAAAAATTCTTAAATTGAATGGCGTTGGGCTTCCTCCTGCGCCACCGGAACGTCCTGAAGCACGGATCGAAAATATCCCGCCAGGAGCAAAATTCAACGATTCTGAAATAAGTGCCGCATTATCTGTGGATGTCGCTGCCGGTTTAGTTGCATGCAGCCAGGCGATGGGTATGACGATCAGGGAAGATATCGGGTTAATGTATGGTCAATTCCATACAGCGAAGGCACAGCTTGGGGCAAAGTTATTACGCCTGAACAAATCAAAAGGCTGGCTCATTCCTCCACCATTGCATCTGCACCATCCATTACATTGATGAATTAGTCAAATTCGATTTTACTATGCTACATCATCCCCTTATGCATACGTTAAAAACGCCATTCCCTAAAAAGAATGGCGTTTTTCGCGAGTTATCTTATACAACTTCATGATAGTAAAGAGCATATAAATCATTCAATGTCACTTTACCAAATGCAAAATCCATTACATTGTTATCCACCATAAATTCAGTCAGATCGCTTAACAGCATCGGTTCCGAACTAGGGAGATGCAGCAGTGTCATATCCGTAACGAGTGTTTGCTGTTCAATTTGCGGATATTTCTCCTTCAGCAGCGCTTTTACGGATTCCTCCATATTTTTTACACGTACTGTTTTGATTTTCGCCTGGCTGAACCCTTCAATAATTTCATTCGTATCGACCAGTTTGCCTCCATTGAACAGGAAAATCCGGTCGGCATACTTTTCCAGATTATCGAGCAAGTGCGAAGCGATGATGATCATTTTGCCCTCGGCCTTTTTTTTCATTAAAATCTTTGAAATAACTTCAATATTATTCGGGTCGAGCCCGTTCATTACTTCGTCCATCATCATAATGTCGGTGTTGGCAACAATCTGCATTGCAAAACAAAGACGCTGACGCATGCCGAGTGAATACGTACCGGTTTTTTTATTTACATAATGGCCCATATTCAATGCTTCAATTGTTTCGTCGATCAGTTTTGGATCGGACTTCCACATCGTTGCGAACATTTTTAAATGCGCACGGCCGCTTAAATGATTATATAAATCACTTTGGTCCGGCATCATCGACACAAACTCGTGAATCTTCACCTCATTTGATTTACTCGAATAGCTAAGGTTTCCGTTAAACGATACTTTCCCGCTTGTCGGCGGCAAATAGTTCATAATGACATTCATCAAAGTCGATTTCCCGGTTCCGTTCGGTGCTACCAGACCGATCATCTCACCTTGTTCAAACTCGATCGAAATATCGTTGAGCACTTTTTTATCAGCAAACTGAACGGTTATATTTTCAATAGCGATCATTCGTTGTCCCCCCTATTTTACAAGCTTGAAACGTTTACTGAGTGAAATGAGCAACGGAATTATCAATAATACTACCGCGCATATTGTCAATAATAGCAAGCCGTATTGATAATCTACATTCTCACTTCCTAAATAATAGTTCTGATAACTAGACACAACTTTTCCGACATGGATATACGTTGTAGGTACTTTTTCCACTTCCCAGAAATAACCGATACCGCGGCTCAGATAAAACTTTTCGCCAAAAATGACGAATAGTCCGGCCGCCAAGTTCACCATTTCTTGTCGGAACAGCACACTGCTTAAAATCACAACATTGATGATGACAATGAACCATAAAATTAAGAGTGATAAAGACCGGCCCAAAAACGTGCCCAATGTCATCATATTAGCTAAACTCTCATTTCCCCATGGTATGAAAGCAAATACATACTCAGGTGATGGCAGCTTAAGATGCCCGAAACCTGATTGAGCTCCAATGATCATAAAACCAATAAGTAAAGGAGCAAATAAAGTAATACTGCCGATAAAAGCAACACCTGCTTTCATGAGCAGCTTCTTCCAGTCGGCAATCGGAAAACCTTTCAGCACAGTCGGATGACGACGATCCTTCGCCACAATATCGATTGCCAGTAACAAGGAACAAATAATTAATATTAAAGGAAGCGGTCCTTTTACAAGTCGTTCAAGCGTTTGCAATGCTGTACGCTGTTCAAATACACCAATTGACAACTCGTAATCCGCCTCATTAAAAGCACTGTACCGGTAATGTTGATCCATTGCATTTAAAGCACCTTCATTATTTGCAAATTCCCTGTCTGCCACATAATAACGGTCATTATAGGAAAGGTGCTCATTATAAAAAGTCATATAGCTCATCTCAAAATACCAGGTGCTCGTTACTTCCGCATACTTTTTCAGATCATTTGCATCAAGTGCATCCATTCTTGCCTTATCCAACGGGTTGACAGCAGAAAACTTATGGTACGCATCAACTGTAAGCGGATGAATTTGCCATAAGTCCCTCTTACTTAAATCATCGATAAATTCCTGACGTGTTAAATAGCGGGCTTCAATTTCCTCTCGATCCACTTTTTCAATCGGATCATAGGCAGGTGCAATCTTAAACGCATAAAATATCGCAGCAAACGCCAAGAGAAAATAAATCGCCAAGTTTTTCTTATTCGTAAAAAACTGTTTCAGTTCAAATTTAAAATATCCGTACATTTCTATCCCCCCTTAGGCCCTTTTAATTTTTCCTGTAGAGAAGAATGTTTTAATGACGAATAACATGATTAATATACAAATACTCATAATCAATAACCCGATATTCATCGTTACATCCACAGGACGCACTAAATCCAACGGCATTCCATTTAAAATTTCATTGAAGTTCATGAAATGGAACGGATTGTACGGGAACACACTAATAATCGAAGGGAAAATTATCGGTAAAAAGAATAGAATAAAATGAACAAACAATGTCAAATACATATTTTTCAGCAGTACATTTAAAATAATGGACAATAGCATGACAAACATTGAAATGACCAGCATATAGACAATGCAAAGCACAATATAGCGCACACTTGAAATTAATGCCGGCTCCCCTAAATAAACAGCCACTTTTTCGGCACTATCGCCCATTCCATTGAATAACAATGGCGCCGCACTAATAAAGATGAGCCCAATAAATGCGACAACATACAAAAAGGCAATGATACATTTGGATATCACATATTGGTCAAACCGAACCGGGTAGCCTTTAATAATGCTTGAATGCTCAAAATCATCCAGTAAAATCGAACTCGTATAGAAACTCATAAATATGTACCAGCCCACACCTACTAAACTAAAGAAATACAACAAAAACGGTATGTAATGAGATATATCGCTAATCGTATTTTTGCCCGATTCGTACATCATTTTAAAATATAGGTAATTCAATGAATTTTGGAATTTGGTAGGCAGCAAATCCTTCACTTTTTCGTAATCTTCCATATCAAACGCTTGTTGCCGTAGTTCGGCAATACGATAGGACGCTTCATAATACATCGGATAGTTTTCTAAAGTTAATGAGGCAATTTGTAAAGCGACGGCACTTTTCTGCTGGGTCAGATTTTTAAATAAATCACTGCCATCCCCGTCCCTTGAGGCATCCTGAACTTGGAACTTGGATAATACAGCACGTGAACTGTAGTAGTCGCCCCTTTTTTCATTGAGCTGATCTCCTACTGCCTGTGCTTTAATAAAAAACATACATCCGAACACAATGACGATCACTGCGAGTAACGCAACAATATTTTTTCGGTTGGAGCGTTCGATGAGTAATCCAACTTTTAATGCCTGCAACATGTGTGTAATCTCCTCCCCCTTCTATATATCGACATTGAAAACGGTTACAAACTTAAGTTTCGATGTATCAGGTACTTTATTAGAATAATCTATCAATTAATAATTTACAAATTAAAAGGTAAATTCTTCAATTAAAAGGAAATAACCCCTCTGAAACAGTACCTTTCTTTAACTATTTCGTTTCATAATTGAAGTCAATATGAGATGAAATTATTTTTGTATAATACACCTATTTTTTACAAATTTATGAACTTTATATTTCTACCATGTTTCGACACTTTATTATATATTCATAAGTTACGATGGATAAGCGTTGTTTTATTTCTAGGTAAACTAATAAAATATCGTAATACTTTAGAAAGGAATATAAATTTAGCAATGAGATTTTTATTTTTCAAAAAAATATTCAGACTAAGATTGAGAATAAGAATTGAATCTAAAAGAAAAGACATGTACAAAAAAGCAAATGATCTAGGATTCACACACCCTGAAGTAGTACATTGCAGTCAAGAATTGGATGATTTACTTAATAAGTATTCGGATACTGCTGCGTAAAATAGAGAGAATACATAAATAATGTTGTTCAGGTTCATCCCATGGACCTGCCATATTTATGTTTTATTATGAAAAGCGTCGGAGCAAACAGCCCCAACGCTTTCTTTTTATCCGTATTTATTTATGGACACGTCCTCGCTATTAAAATGCAGGTTTGTTCCTATATATTGTTTACCACTTATTAAATCCCCTCTGTGTTCATCAATACGATACGCCAGCCATCCGGGTCCGCAATCGTCACGCCTTTTTCTTCCCAATACGGGTTTTCCGGCGGCACCTCGTGGTATCCCATACTGGCGAGTCGAGCCTTCACTGCTTGAATTTGCTCAACATCAGGCATATAAAATACAAGTAAATTATCTTCCGTCGGTGCAGGACACGGGCTTCCGTCAATATGTTCGGTAAATTCCAGATGATACGATGCATCCGGCAAGCCAATCATAATACCCGTATATCCACGATGCCCTTTAAAGCCTCCAAGTTTTTTTAGACCCACCCCTTCACAATAAAAGCGTTCAATCTGCTCTATTTGATCCGTCGGCCGCGCGATACGAAATTGCGCTACATGCAATGTTTCTGTCCATTGTTTCATTTACATCCCCTCCTAACCTCATTTTAAAGGGAAAAGAAGGAAAAAACTGTACAACATTCGGATGAAATATAGACCATTGTATAGCGAAAAAAACGTTGGAGCATACAGCCCCAACATATTCCTCTTAGTACATCTTCATATATTGGTCGGGGTCCCACTGTTGCAACAAAAGTACCTGTAGAAGTACCTGAAGTTAATAATGGATTTAAAACTTGGCCCTCCCTCCCTTTTCACTTTAGGAGATTAAACTTAACATATATATCCAATTGTTGTATTGTTGTTATTCCAGAAAATGGCCCTATTAAGAAAAAACGCGATCATCTTATTAAAGAATCGCACCCGATTGTTGAACAGAGTGGCTAACATTTTTAATACCTTCATTATTTTTGGATGACTTTATTAGCTATAGATCATTATGTTCATTCCCAAACTTTCGTTGATTTGGGAACTTTATTGGGCATATTTTGAGTACTTTATAAATTCTGGATGCACTAAAGCACCCTTAAAAATGAAATATTTGTTTGAGATAAGTTAATCTTTTCTGAGCAAAATAAACATTAAAGGGTGGTGTAAAAATGAAAAAAATTATTATAGTTCCTTCTTTTTTACTGTTACTTCTAATACCAAAAATATTAACTCATGCTGAACCAGATTATTATCAGCCTGCTGAAGAGTCAAAAGAAGAACTCATGATGGACTTGTTTTTTTCACTACTTTTACCGAATGTTCAAGAGGCAGTTTCTAATTACTATTCAGATTATCTTACCACAAGTCCTTTGGTGTATCCGTACCAAATAAAAATTTTAAAGATGGAAAGAACTAATGGATATCGGGGGTTTTTGTTTTTAGTAACCATTGAAGTCACACCAGTTGTTGGTCCACATATTGAAGTCGGAAAAGACCAATTAACATTTTCTATTTCGGCAGGTAGTGGAGTCAGTCTTAAGAATTTTAAGCATATAGAAACCTATGAACTTCCTAAGAATTGGCAAGATATCATAAAGGAAAAGGAAATGTTTGGTATGGTCTGAATCTTTTATATTTAATCCCAAAAGCGTCCTTTGGTAACTTTTCATGCCTTTCAGAACAAGTGAATTGAGCAGTCCTCTTTAAAATGATTTCTCGCAACGTCTCAGAGCATTATTTTCTAATAAAAACAGCGACAACCACTGTTAAATCAGTAGTTGTCGCTGTTTGAAATGTTACCAAGCTTCCATTTGGGAACGTTTATTAGGTTTATTTTGTATACTTTAAAAATCCTTGTTGCGTTTAGTTAAAGGTAATATTACTTATTGAGATAAATGTTTGTAGTCTAATATTTCAATTTTGAAACCGTGATTACATTTCTGCCTATTAATCTTCTCACTATCACAGGACGGGGATATTCTTACCTTAACCAAATCTTCTTTAACATTTTCAACATTTTCATTAATGTGTTTTGAAGGAATCTCAATTCTTACAGTAACATCATAGGAATGATTCTCGTTGTAAGTAATACCAACAATCCTTTTCCAGTGCCAAATAAGGCGATTATCTCCTCCATACTCTTTGATAACTCTTTTATCAATAGTTGGGAAGATAATGTCTGAAATAATGTCCTCTGTTGTGACATACATTTCTTCTGCTTTTGGTATTGTTTCTGATTTTGCTACTTGCATAGAAGTAAGAATAATCAATATAAATCCTAATAAGACTAAGTAATGCTTAACCATCAACACTCACCTCTGGTTTACGTTTACTCCTTATTCTTCGTATCTTGTTACTTTTTATTCAATAAACCTATCTCTTTAGTTGAATAAAATAAAGCACTCAAAACGTCCTTTGGGAACATTTCATCGAGATTCTATTTTTATGTTATCGCCATTCAGAACAAGTGAATCGAACAGTCCTCTTTAAAATATTTTCTCACAGCGTCTCAGATCGTTATTTTCTAATAAAAACAGCGACAGCACTGTTAAAGCAGTGTTTGTCGCTGTTTGAAATGTTACCAAGCTTTAATTTGGGATTTATTAGGTTTATTTTGTATACTTTATAAACCTTTAGTGTTGAAACTTATTTTAAAATTTATCTTATTCAAAAACAGGTTCAATACCTATTTCTTTTAATAAGTATTTTATATGGCTAAGTTTTTCTGCTAAATGTTTTTTAGGGATTAAAATTTCTTCTCTTAATCGTTTAAACATGTTCGGGTTAAATTCAGGAAACCACTCTTCATAATCGATTCCTTCATTTTTTTCAATATTTATTAAACACCAGATGATAGTTTCGAACATATAAGGAAATTCTTCTTCAATCTGTTCATGATGTTCTAACAATGAATAAACATAATCATTTAAGTGATAAAAACGTATTTGATTCGAGGGATGCGAGCTCCTTTTTTTTCGTTCTTCCCATTCTTTTATTGGCTGAAATACCTGACAATACCCTGTTTCCCAAGTACCTAACATACAAGTAAATGCAGCGATTGAATATTTTCTAGTTTCAAAATCTGAGTCTCCAAAATATTTAAAATATTCTTCTTGATACCTACCATAATGACCGCTAGCATGAAAATGCCCTATTGCAAAACCTTTCAAGCCACGTTTTGCTTGTTCGATAATGTTATTCGCCATACTCAATCCCCCCATTTATCCGCAAAGGATATTAACGAATTTTCCGTAATATTTGTTTAGTAACTGTTCATAAGAAATTAAAACATCTCTGTTCAATTAATTAAGAGGTGTGGTTACCAAAGTGTCATTTGGGAACGTTTTTAGAATGACTTATAAATACTATATACAATAAAAATTACAAGAATGATTAGAATTAATACACCGATTTCTTTAATACTCATTCCAGTAGTATTAGGCATACCTGCTTGTGTGCGATTAAGATTGTCATTGAAATTCCCAGCAGGATTCTTTTTTTGTTCTTCTCGATATAAACGTTCTCTTTCCTGTTCTGGTGTTTCTTTTCTTGCAGACATCTAAACACCTCCTAAGTTGTTATATTAATATTTCTAGAAGAGGTCAATAGATTCCTTTAATGGTTCCCAAAGCGGTGTTTGGGAACATCTTGAAATTACAGTTCGGACGTTAATGTATTATCGAATTTTAATGCTATAGTATCGCATTGCTGTTGGAACACCTTCCATGTCCAATACGCCATCCATGATTAAACGTATGATGCGATAATGGATAAATTGGTCGCCAATATATTGATTCAAGTGACCGATTACTTCGCCAATGATTCTAGCTGATTTTATAAAGTCGTTGTGCTTTTTCTTCTGTTGAAAATTCTTCACTGTATTGATGATGTACTCATCGTAGTAGTTTTCTGGAACACTGATGATTTTATTATTTTCCCAGATTCGCAAAACTTCTTTCTCGTTACATAGCTGCACCCATTGCTGTTCAAATGCTTTACGTTCCGTTTGTGTTAGTACATGAGCATTTTTCTCATTTTCATAAATTTGCTTTAATTGCCCAGATGAAAGTTCTCCCATACATCGAGGTATAAAATCGATTTCAGGTCGTTCAAAATGAGTTTTATATGCCTCATTTATATTTATCATCACGATATTGTTTCTTTTCTCTTTTAATAAATAGAGAACAAATCGTAAGCCAGTTTGTTCATGTGCATTTTCTCCAGCCCAAATCACAATCAGGTGGTGACTTGGAATTTGTTCAATATTTAATATAGTTTGTCGAAAGCTTGTTTCATAAGTAAATATCCCTTCATCATCCATCCTTATATGTGTTCTTAACCATTCATACCGACTGTTAAACCCTTGTGCGTCATGTAAGTTCAAAATCGGGCCTATTGAAAATAAATCGGAAAAGTTAATAATATTTTCTTGTTGAATTAAACCGGACTCTTTTAAAGCGATTTTTAAACTACCAGTAGGTGAATCGCCAAATACAATATGCATCGTGTGGAATTGTTCTTGTTCGATACTAACTTGTTTTTTTATACGCTAACAGGTCGTTATATGTATTTTTTACCTCTAAAAAGAATTGCTGCTCCGAATAGCCTTTTCTTTCCTCAACAGTTTGCATACGCAAAAAGACTTGAAGTAATAATGATTTTAATTCTGTATCTTCCAAATGATTAATCATATCTTTCATTTCATTAAACAATCGCACTCCCCCTTTTGTACAATTTTACCATATGTTTAATTAAAGTTATTGAGGTAAAACGTCCCCAAACCGACGTAGAGTTGGAACCAATACCCATTCACTCTACCCGACACACGCATGTGGCAATGCTTATTGAAGCTGGATGGGATATGAAGTCCATTGCAGATCGTCTTGGCCACGAATCTGCTACTACCACGATTAATACATATACTCATATATCGCATAAGCATGCAGAAAATACACTTCATAATTTCGATGAATACATGGAGAAATTGGGACAATGAAAAATCAGCTTGTGGACAGTAAAAACGAAAAAGCGTTGGAGCATATAGCCCCAACGCATTTCTCTTAGTACATCTTCATATATTGGTCGCGTTCCCACTGGTGGACAGATGTGCGGAACATATCAAACTCCACTTCTTTCGCTTCTTTGAAGTTTGCATAAATATGTTCACCTAACGCATCGATGATTACTTCATCTTTCGCTAAAGTAGTTAATGCAGCATCCAATGAACCTGGTAAACTTGCAATACCATAAGCAGCGCGCTCTTCAGCATTCATCACATAAATGTTTCGGTCAACCGGTGCTGGTGGCTCGATTTCATTTTTCACGCCATCCAATCCTGCCGCTAAAATAACAGCCATTGCTAAATACGGGTTTGCAGATGGGTCAACTGAACGTAATTCAATACGAGTTGATAGACCGCGAGATTCCGGAATACGCACTAACGGTGAACGGTTTTTCGGTGACCATGCCACATAACAAGGTGCTTCATAGCCTGGCACTAAACGTTTGTATGAGTTGACAGTCGGATTCGTCACCGCTGTAAATCCTTGAACGTGCTTTAATACGCCCGCCAGGAAATGTTTCGCAGTTTTTGATAATTGCAAGTCTTCCCCTTCATCCCAAAATGCATTTTTGCTGCCTTGGAATAATGATAAGTTGAAGTGCATTCCTGAACCGTTCACACCGAATAAAGGTTTTGGCATAAATGTCGCATGTAAGCCATGTTTACGCGCAATCGTTTTTACTACTAATTTGAACGTTTGGATGTTATCGCACGCTTCTACCGCGTTGGCATATTTGAAGTCAATTTCGTGTTGACCCGGAGCTACTTCATGGTGTGATGCTTCAATTTCAAAGCCCATTTCCTCAAGTTCCAGTACGATATCGCGGCGGCAGTTTTCCCCTAAATCTGTCGGTGCCAAGTCGAAATAGCCACCATCATCATTTAATTCTAATGTCGGATTGCCTTTTTCATCTAATTTAAATAAGAAGAATTCTGGTTCAGGTCCTAAGTTAAAGCTTGTAAAACCTAAGTCTTCCATTTCTTTTAACATTCTTTTTAAGTTTGAGCGTGGATCCCCTTCAAAAGGAGAGCCGTCCGGACGTGCGATGTCACAAATTAATCGGGCAACTTTCCCTTTTTCTGCAGTCCATGGGAAAATCATGAAAGTATCTAAATCCGGACGCAAATACATGTCAGATTCTTCAATACGCACGAAACCTTCAATTGAAGAACCGTCAAACATCATTTTGTTATCCAGGGCTTTATCTAACTGACTTACCGGAATTTCAACGTTTTTGATTGTTCCTAAAATATCAGTAAATTGCAGACGAATAAATTTTACATTTTTATCTGCCACAATTTTTTTAATGCTTTCTTTCGTCGCTTTGCTTGTTCCATTCACCATTACATTTGCCATACTTCAACACTCTCCTTTTTAGTTGGTCCTACTCTGTTTTATATTGAAAGAAACGCGATAAATCGCCTTGACGTAGTGATGTCTTTTGCATGCGCTGTGCTTGCTGCATTTCTTCACGTAATATCGTCCGCAATTCTGTATCTGTCACGCGAACTACGTCAGGTTTCTTTACATACTCTTTCGATCTCATTGCAAATACCTTTTTCACACCCGCCATATTAATGCCCTGGTCGAGTAACTCCCTTATTTCCAGCAATGCATCAATATCATCAAGAGAAAACATCCTTCGATTCCCTTCTGATCTGGCAGGGACGATTAGTTCATGTTCTTCATAATAACGAATTTGTCTGGCCGTTAATTCAGTCAATTGCATTACCATGCTAATCGGCAGTAACGGCATCGCTCTTCGAAATTCTCGACTCATTATCTCGCCTCCCTCTTCTTACCATTTACTTTAAACCAATGTAACATCCACTGTCAATCTAATGTTATAAAAACTAACATACGTTTTTTAGAACGATTTCATCGCATAATTCGAACATTTCCTTATTTGGTTTTTTAAACCATGTTATATTTCGAGACATACTTTATAATGAAATGAAATAAAATTTTATTGGCATATATAATTCCATAACTTGATTTCCATTTTTTACGCAATAAAATTGGTTAATTTACTCGTTGAAAAGTCATCCAGCCGAAATTGATGTATAATTATTACCATGCAAATTGAGGGGGAATTTTATGACGAAGCAAAACATCGCAAAGTCAATCGGACAAAAAATCATCGTTATTATTGGCGGTTTAATCGCCGCTTACGGATTAGAAGCTGTATTAATACCAAATAACGTATCGGATGGTGGAATCACGGGGATCAGTATCGTTATTTCTCAGCTAACGCCATTATCATTAGGCATGCTGATCGCCTTACTGAACATCCCGTTTATTTATTTAGGCTATAAACAAATCGGAAAAACCTTCGCGATTAATTCTGTTATCGGGATTGCATCATTAGCGATCGGTACTTCACTCATGCACCATGTACCGACAATCATTACAGGCGATGCCTTGCTCATTACAGTTGTAGGGGGAATCATTTTAGGTATCGGTATGGGGTTAGCACTCCGTAATGGTGGTGCGTTGGATGGGATAGACATGCTTGCTGTGCTGCTTTCAAGAAAACTGCCTTTCAGTACAAGTGACCTCATTCTATTTTTAAACTTTTTCGTTTTCATTGTTGTATCGTTTGTTTTCGGATTTAAAGGTGCATTATTATCAGCGATTGCGTACTATATCGCATCAAAAGTTATTTTAATCGTTGAAGAAGGACTAAGCGGTTCCAAAACGTATAAAATCATTACAAAAGAACCCGTTAAAATGGTCGAAACAATCCGTGACCGTTTAGGACGAAGCGCGACATTCAATACGGTATACGGTGCTTACTCCAATCAGGAATTCCAGGAAATTACATGCGTAATCAACCGGATGGAAGAAAGTAAAATAAAGTTAATCATTCGTGAAATCGATCCGAATGCCTTTGTGACTGTTTATGAAGTGGTTGAAGTTAAAGGCGGCAGCTTCAAAAAACAAAATATCCACTAAACAGAAAATGTGTGTGTAAAAGGATTTTCTCCTTTTACACACACATTTTTTAATTCGTATTTACATCATTACTAGTGTTCGGAACACATAATCCGATAACCGCTCCCACTACAGCCGGAACAATCCATCCTAAACCAATGGAATAAAGCGGTAAATAATCCGCGTAGAACGAAGAAACAGATGACAGCACACTCAATTCAAATGCCGGTACACTTCCAATCAATGCATTGTAGCCGTCAATTATACTAATAAAGAATACAAGTAAAATCGCCCCTGCAAATACAGGCTTTTTATAGTTAAACAGCGGTCCTAAAAGAGCCAATAGAATTAATACAATTGCCAGCGGGTAAAGGAACATCAGCACCGGAATCGCATAGGTAATAATATTCGTTAAACCGAAGTTTGCAATGATAAATGAAACAACACATAACATGACTACAAATGTTTTATAGCTGATTTTCGGAAACACCTCATGGAAAAACTCACTGCACGAAGTAATGAGCCCGATACTCGTTTTCAAACAGGCAAGTACAATAATAATTGCCAATAAAATCGCGCCGTAAGAACCGAAGTAATGATCTGCAACTGCAGCAAAAATTTGCCCGCCATTATCAAATGTACCTATAGCCGTTACACTCGAGGCCCCCATATAAGCAATCAGACCATAAATTAGCATCATTAATGCCATTGCAAAAATACCCGATTTCCAAGTCGCTTTTGCAATTTCTTTTTTATCTGTAATACCTGTCCGTTTAATGGCATGGATGACTACAATACCGAATGCAAGCGAAGCAAGCGCATCCATCGTATTATAACCTTCTTTGAAACCTGTCATAAATGCCTCGTTAATATAGGCTCCGGCAGGCTCAACGAATTTCCCCATAGGAGAAAACAGACTAATGCCGATTAATACAAATAAAAAGATTAAAAAGGCAGGTGTTAAGTACTTTCCGATAATGTCCATTATTTTCGCCGGATTTAACGAAAAGTAAAAAACGATCGCGAAAAAAACAAAACTGAATACCGCCAGCCACAATGCTGCCTGAGAAGGATCGATAAACGGTTCAAATCCCACGACAAACGGTACTGTTGCTGTACGCGGAATCGCAAAAAACGGTCCGATCGTCAAATACAACGCCAATGCAAAAAACAATCCAAACATCGGATGTACTTTACTCGCCAGATCACGCAGTCCATTGCTTCCCGACAATCCGATCGCCAGAATTCCTAAAAACGGTAAACCAATTGCTGTAACTAAAAAGCCAATTAGCGCGAACCAATAATTTGTCCCTGCCAATTGCCCCATTTGAATCGGAAATATTAAATTCCCTGCTCCAAAAAACATCCCAAACAGCATCGTCCCGATTACTGCATAGGTTGAAAATGGTATTTTCTTGTCCATCATATTCTCTCCCAAGATGTCATTTCATGGTGTTTTAATGAAACGTCCTAATTTTCTTAACAATGTACAATATCATATCAGTACTATAACAGAATGACAATAGTCAAAGTAAATATAAAAGGAGCAACGTCATAAAGTTAACACTTTAATGACATCACTCCATCATTTATTATAAAATTTAAGCTGAATATTGTCTGCGCTGGTTTTCAATCCATACACGCATCGAGCGGTATAGTATCGTCACGACAACAATCATCATAATTCCTTTAACAATATTAAACGGTAAAATACCCAATACGATCGTTTCGTACATATTATATTCGAAGCCTAGTAAGTACGTATACAACGGCAGGAACGCCACGTAGTTTAATGCCGCCATTCCCAGTGACATTACAACTGTAGAAATAACTAAGCCTGTCATTAACCCTTTTGCAGAAGGGAATTTTTTATAAATATAGTAAGCTGGTAAAATGAATAACACACCTGTAGCGAAGTTCGCCATATGACCTACCGGAATTCCTTCAGGAGCCCCTGTGTAAATCCAGTCAAGCACATTTTTAACAAGTTCAACTAAAATACCCGCAACAGGTCCCATTGTAATTGCCGCAATCAATGCTGGCACATCACTGAAATCAATTTGTAAAAACACTGGGAACCATGGTAGTGGGAAGTTTAACAACATTAGTACAAATGAAACCCCACTCAGCATTGCGATTGTTACGAATGACCGTAACTTCAAACTTCTTTTTTGCATATAAATCTCTCCTCTTTGCTGATTCCATCTCGCAAGAAGAAAGGACGTATCAAATCATTTCATGAAAAAACCCCTATGCTAAAAATAGAGCATAAGGGAGAAATAGGCACACTTAAATAAAGGGTCTATCTGTGCATTTGCAGCCATTCCTGTTTTTTGTATACGAAAAATATTCCGTTAACAAATAAGGAATTAGAAATAAGTACTGCAAAGCACGGCATTTTCAAAAATGACGACCGTACCTTCACCTTCTCCCATCCAGACTATACTGTCGGCTTTGGAATTGCACCAAATCCTGCACACAAAAAGTGGCTCGCGGGCTCGAAAAGTTCGACATAACTTCCTCCAAGTAAATGGTCAGAGGTTATAACTTTTATTACCGCCGGTCGGGAGTTACACCCTGCCCCGAAGATGAATCAATATGAAATTATGTAGCAATTACCTTGCTATAATTATTATTATATCTAAAAAAAAGGAATTGTAAAGCCCATTGCTTACAATTCCTAGTAAAATTATTTGAATTATTGAAATTCATAGTGAATTCGGTTTGCCGCAATCGGCTTCTCTAATCGTTTTGTGAAGTCAAAACCGCCCCATTGTTCCTGTACGATATTCTTAAATTTAACCTGTTTATCAAAACTTGCCGCTGTCATGATTAATCCTTCAATCATGCGCATTGCTTGAGCAGGTTCATAATTTTCCAAGTTTAAAGGCTCTTCAAATGTAATCGTAACGATTGACTCAGTGTCTTGCACTTTCAAATAGACGCCCGGCAATATAACCGTTCTGTATATATCATTCGCTTCCACCGTCATATTTTTTATTGCTTCTTCCACATTTGTAAAGCTCATCCGGAAATTCGGACTTAAATAGACCGCCCCATTCCGCATCTGATACATAAAATAATTATATTGAGCGTTCTCATCATTTAATAAAAACGGCTCATTTACATCGCCTACATGATCAAAGTAAATCGGTTTTCCGGACGTATTTTCAATTTTCACTTCCGTATATGCGTCGCTGAAAGTATCGACAAGGGAACCGAGATAATTTGATAAGGACGCTGTTCCGGCATCATATTGGTGATCTTCCGGTAGCGTATGAACAAGCCTGTTCTCTTCTTCTCGCAATTCACCCTTGTACGGATGATATTCGTTGAACCCGAGTGACTGCTCATCAAGCAATGGACCGAATGTTTTATAAAGTTCCAGTTTCGACGGATTTTCTTTACCCGTTTTTTCGGCAACAACTTCATTTGGAATCAATATGCTCACAGGTACACTTTCTGCATCATCCCCTGCAAGGCCAATTTCAAATAATGTGTTGTCCGCGAGCTCATTTTCATAGACCAATGTTTGCTCCGGTTGTGCTTCCGTCGAGAAACTGTTGATCATGGCGCGCTCGGTTTGTGTGGACGCATCTTCCTTCGCACTCATCGTCATATTCTCTTCCGAATCCGGAGTAGCAAGATCGAATGCTTCATTCTGCATAGTAACCGAATCATTGTTACCTATAAACTGTGCACTGATTAAAACAATTATAAATATGGACGCGATCGAAACGAATAATGGTGCCCAGCGAATACCTTTTTGATTGTTTTGCTGTATGTGAGGCGGATCTTCATTAAATACCCCTTCATCCTTTAAACGATTAAATACTTCATCTTTTGAACGATGATCGGTTACTTTCGGTGCTTTTTTCAGAAAAAGTTCAATCTCTTTTTCATCCCATTGCTCCTTTTTCATAATGGATTCGCCTCCCTTCCTTCTTGCGCTTCCAATAGCACCCTCAAATTTTTCAAAGCACGGTGTTGTGTCGTTTTCACTTTTCCGGTCGTCCATCCTAATATTTCAGCTGTTTCCTGAATTGAAAGTTCCTGAATAAACCGCATAATAATCACCATTTTCTGATCTCCTGAACATTCTTCCAATGCAACCAGCAATTGATGAAGCTGATCATTTAATTCGGTAAATTGTTCAGGTGAAGGGACCGGGCTTACGAGTTGCTCTGTCTCCCAGTCAAACGCTGTAAATGCATGCTTATCACGGACTTGTTTTTTTCTGAAATAATCGATCGCCACATTTTTTGCTATTGAAAACAGCCAAGTTTTTTCGGTACTTTTCCCTTCGAAACGGTCGTATGATTTTAATACACGAACGTATACTTCATGGGCAAGATCCTCAGCTGCCGTTCGATTTTTTACTAAGTAAAACAAGAAATTAAACACATCCTGATGATACGTATCGTATAACCGATGGAAAATGGATTGCTGCACCCATCCCACCTCCATTCACGTAATTTGTCGTATCCGAAACAAAAAAGTTACATTAATCATCTGTTTGCGAACGAACTAATCAATTAAAAAGAAAAGTCTATCACTTTGAACGATTCAAAATGATAAACTTTTCGTACTCATAAATCCATTACCCCATTAAATTAAGATAATGGCAAGTAAAATGTAAAGGTTGTTCCTTGCTGTTCCACACTATCGACAGAAATTCTGCCGTTATGCGCTTCCACAATGTTCTTTGTAATGGCCAAGCCTAAGCCCGTTCCACCTTTCGAACGCGTACGTGCTTTATCAGCTTTGTAAAACCGTTCGAATACATATGGCAAATCATCTTGGGGAATGCCCTGCCCTGTATCCTTAATTTGAAACTTTGCATAATTTTGCTCATTAGTCATGGAAACAGTTACTGATCCATCGGCAGGTGTATGGCGAATCGCATTGTCGATCAGGTTCGTTAACACTTGTTCGATGCGGTCCTCATCAATCGAAATAAGGGTATCATCCGAAAAGTCTGTTTCAATTAGCAGTTGCACATGTTTTTCTTTCGCTGTCTGGTCAAACTTATGTGTCATTCGTTCAATAACCGCAACTAACGGAACGTCTTCCTTATACAGGGTCATATGTCCAGATTCCATCCGCGCCAAGTCAAGCAAATCTGTTACGAGACGGCTCATACGCTGTGATTCATCATATATTACCCGAATCATATCAATACGTTCTTCTTCCGTTGTCACAACCCCATCAATAATTGCCTCAGAATAGCCTTGGAGCATGGCAATTGGTGTCCGGAGCTCATGTGAAACATTGGCGATGAAATCCGATTTAAGCTTTTCCAGTTTTGTCTCTTCGGTTTTATCTCGTATAACAGCGACCGCACCACGTATTGTATCCCTGCTGTAAAGGGGACTAATTGTTATACTGTAATAGGATTTTCCCATTTCAAACTCTTCGTCCAGCTGATCTTCAAAATTCAATACATGATCAAGCATTTGATAAAGTTCATCCGGTATTGGTTTTGAACTATCCAACCCGTTTTCAACGAACCATTTTTGCAGTAGTCGTTCAGCAGGGGGATTGCTCACTAAAATCGTTTTATCGCGATTGAATGTAATCACGGAATCGGTCATTGATGTTAAAATGCTCGATAGTTGTTCTTTTTCCTGGTTGATTACTTCCAAATGATGCTTCAATTGGCGGCCCATCTGGTTGAATGCAACGGCAAGCTGACCAATTTCATCGTTTTGCTTCGTTTCAATCTTCGAATCGAATCGGCCCTTTGCCAATTCAAATGCATGCTCTCTCATTTTACGCAATGGAAGCGTGATTTTAGAAGAAAGGAAAAATGCAAAAATTGTCGTCAATATAAATGCGATAGCTGCCGCTAAAACAACAATTTTTGTCGTTTCATTACTCGTCTGGTGTAATGCATCGGGATTTTTGTATATAAAGACGGCCCCATGTAAATCTTCCACACTTTTCAGCGGGAAACCTAATACAATATAATTGGAGCTGCTCGTTTCTTCCCGATTTGAAGGCAGCGTCAGTTCCTTTACTATCGGCTCTGAAGATGCATATACTTCTTCAAATGCTTTACTGCTAATAATTTTTTTCTGTATTTCTTCTTTATTGATGCCTTCTTGTCTTGCATACAATATTTCATCTGAACTTTTGGCGATCAGTACATTGGTCGTTTCCGTTAACAGCTCCGAAATGATCGCAAACTGTTTATCATCAATTTCTTCCTCATCGATAATACTCGCAATAGCTGCGGCTGTTTGCCTTAATGAAGCCTCGGACTGTTCGTTATGATAATTTTCAAGAAACTCCAACATGAAAATGGTGAAAATAAACAGGACAAATGAAACGAGAAGCAAAATGGTTACCCATAGCTTCCCGACAATACTTGTTGCTATTCTAATCATTTACAACCTCGAATTTATAGCCTACTCCCCAAACCGTAACAATCATTTTTGCTGCATTTTCAGAGACACGGTTCAGTTTTTCACGCAGACGCTTTACATGTGTATCCACTGTGCGCAGATCACCAAAGAAATCATAATGCCATACTTCTTTTAATAATTGCTCACGGTCGAATACTTTATCCGGTGCCTTCGCCAAAAAGTATAATAATTCGTATTCTTTCGGTGTTAAATTTACTTCTGTTCCATCTGCCGTTACGCGATGCGCATCATGGTCGATTGTTAAATGCGGGAACACAACCAAATCCTTCGAAGATGAAGCATTGGAAACAGGTGCAAACACTGCTGAACGTCGTAATATCGCTTTCACACGGAGCACGACTTCACGCGGACTAAAAGGTTTCACAATATAATCATCCGCACCAAGTTCAAAACCTTGTACACGGTTTGCTTCTTCACCTTTTGCCGTCAACAATATAATAGGCGTTGTTTTCTTTTCACGCAGTTCAGCACAAACTTCCAAACCATCTTTTTCAGGCATCATAATATCCAACAAAATACAATGATAATCTTTTTCAAGCGCCATCGAAAGTGCTTGTTCTCCATTTTCCGCTTCTTCTACTGTATAGCCCTCACGCTCTAAATACATTTTTAACAAACGACGAATTCGATCCTCGTCATCCACAATTAACACAGAAATATTTTCAGACACTGGTGTTGCCCCTTTCAAACTCTATTTCTCTTCTCTATTGTACCTTTTTAGTACACGATTGAAAAGAAAAGCCCAATCATTCCGATTGAACTTTTCTAACTTTATGACAGTTTATTTATTATTTTGCATAGAATTGGAAACTATCAACCTAGCTTTCATGATAGTTTAAAAAGCAAATTGTTGTCACATTATGCATAAGAATGTAATCCGGCGATAACTAGATTTACTACGACCAAATTGAACAAAATAATAAGGAAACCAATTACCGTAAGCCATGCACTCTTTCTTCCTTCCCAGCCTTTTGACAAGCGAAGGTGTAAAAATGCTGCATAAAACAGCCATGTAATAAGTGCCCATACTTCTTTCGGATCCCAGCCCCAGAACCGGCCCCATGCTTCCTGGGCCCAAATCATCGCAAAAATAAGTGCGCCCAATGTAAAAATCGGGAAAGCAATCAAGATTGAACGGTAAGCGATTTCATCCATCAGCGTCGAGTTTACCCGTTTCACTAATGGCTGGAACATTTTCGCAATCTTTCTTCTAAAGATCAGTTGAATCAATATATAAATGATTGTACCAAATAGAACAGACCAGAAAACGGTAGTAAGTTTTCGTGCGTCGATCAATGCCGGCAACTCAAATAATGGTGTCATACGGTCTTCAGACAGTTCGACATATTCATTCATACCGAAAATAGCCGGCATCAAATATGTTGAAGTACTCACTTGATCCAATGTATCAACGTATTCATACTTCGCTTCATAATCCATCGCGCTGAATGTAACTGTTGCCGCAACGAAACCTACAACCAATACACAGCAGAACATGACTGTTTCCAGCCAAAAACTCTCTTTTGAGCGCTCGTCCATATTCACATTTCTCAGCAAGTATATAAGTCCGGCTACCGCACTAATTCCAAAAATCGACTGGCCTAATGCTGCAGTCGTCACATGGATTGTCAGCCAATGACTTTGCAGTGAAGGTACTAATGGACTTACTTCTGTCGGGAACATAGAGGCATAGGCAATAATCAATAATGCAATTGGTAAAGCAACAACACCTAATGCCGCAACTTTATACGTAAAGTAAATGACGATAAACGACAGTACGATGAACATACCGAATGCTGTCGTAAATTCGAACATATTACTAACCGGTGCATGTCCTGTATACATCCAGCGCGTAATGAAATAGCCTAACTGTGCAACAAAACCGATAATAGTAACAATAAGGGCAATTTTACCGTATTTATCTGCCCGTGCTGCAGCCGTGTCATTTTTCACTTTGATTGCGCCTGCAAATAAAAATGTACCTACTAAGTAAGAAATGAATGCAGCATACAGTAAATAACCGCTTAAATCGATTAAACTCATAAGGTTTTACCATCCTTTTCTGTTTCAACATGTTCATTGTTTTCTATTTCCTGTTGATCTACGTATTGCGGTAAATGAGCATGCTTCGTTAATGAATCTAAGTCTTTTTTCATACTAAACCAGTTTTTATTCGTATGTGCTGCCAGACGTATTGTTCCATCCGCCATCTGTTCAATCCATATACGGCGATGATTCCAGTAGGAACCGATTGCAACACCTATCATAAAGATAATACCCCCTACGATTAAAATAGGGATTGTCCGATCATATCGGACCGTTAAACCTGACATATGGCGTGTTTCCACATTCGAAAACTTCATCTTATAAATATTGTCACCTTCAGGCTCCAGTGTTTGCTGGATCGCAACAAAGCTTGTCTCTCCTTCTGGTGTTTCGGGAGTAATCATTTTAAAAATAAATGCCGGATTATTCGGTGTCTGGGTCGCGGTTTGCGGTACACCTTCTTTAAAACCTGAAAAGTCCGGATAAAAACCCATTAATTCAACTTGTGCGCCATTTTCGAGCATATACACTTCCTGCGGGTTTGTTAAATCAATGCTAATTTGACCAAGCGATTGTTCCGTTTCCTTATTCGTCAAATCAAACACCATTGTTCTAATCTCATTTAAACGGAAATCCATCTGATAAAATGCATACCCCTCATGCTTGAGTGGATGGTTTACCTGAATTCCATATTGCTTCACTTCTTCCAGGTTTTCCGCCTGTCCCGGCACACTGTTTTCTTTCTGTTTATACAATGTCACGTCTGTCTGGAAGTTTTTCGCGACTACATTGACACCTTGTTTGATCTGCTCGCCCTGCGGAACATTATCGTATGTTTCCAGAATAAATTTATCATTTTTCAGGAAGTACCCGTCCATTCCCGGTACGGCACGTGTCTCGCCTTCACGAAGCCACATCGATTCATCCACGTACATGCCCGGTACTAAATGGAGCATGACCCCAATTATAAAGACAATTAATCCAACATGGTTTACGTAGGCACCATAGCGGGAAAAACGTCCGCGTTCCGCTAAAATGGAATCGTCTTCACGTCTGACATTGTATTTTAATTTTTTTAATGATTGTTCAACGAGCTGGAGCGTTTGTTCAGGCGTTTCCGTTGGTTTCCCCTCACCAATAATTCGCTGACGCTTCATAAAATTTGTATGTCGTTTAACTCGTTGGTTTTTCAAAGATTTATGTAATGGAATACCTCTATCTATACTTGCAATAATAATGGACACGCCTAACATTAATACAAGTAATTGGAACCATAAGGATGAATAAAGATCCGATAAACCTAACGCGTAGTATATTTCACCGAACCATCCATAAACATCAGAATAGTACTTTTCCTTTTCCGCGTCAGTCGCTACGCTTATGTAGAACTCCTGAGGCAGGATTGTACCAATTGATGCTGCTATTAAATTGATAATAATGAGTGTAATTCCGACTTTCACACTTGAGAAAAAATTCCAAACCTTGTCAATAATTGACTTATTATAAGTTTTTGAACGTATGGCTGACCCTTCGTACCGCATATCTGCAATTTTTTTGCTTTTTTCTTCTGCGGATAATGGAGAACCGCATTTTTGGCAGAGTGTTGTACCTTCAGGATTTTCATGCCCGCATTCACAAAGTAATTTATTCATTGCGTAAAAACTCCTATTCCGGCTTTATTGACTCCATATATTGCACAATTTCTCCTTCGGTCATTTCTCCAGTAATAATACGGTCTATTGTACCGTCGGGTTTAATGAAAATTGATGTAGGCAGGGGTCCAATATTATAGGCAGTGAAAACACTCTTCGTTTTATCGATCGCAACCGGGAACGTCATCCCCATATTTGCCACATATTTTTTTACTTCGAATTCAGACTGTGCGAAGTTAACGGCGATAATTTGAACATCCTGGTCCTTAAATTCCGCATATTGACGCGTCATTGCAGGGAATTCACGTTCACACGGCTCACACCATGTGCCCCAGAAGTTCAGTACGACACCCTTTCCCTCGTAGTCTTTCAATCTATGTTTTTTTCCATGTAAATCTACTACTTCAAAATCAGGCGCCTGTGCCCCGGCTTGTACAATATTTATTTTATCTTTCGTTACGGCAGCGTATACTGTATATCCGATTGCGATTGCTAAAATGGTTAAAATGATGCCGCGAGTCACAGAACGTTGTTTCTTTTTATCCAAATAAAAAACCCCCTTCCACTTCAGCAAGTACTGTTGCCTATTATAGCAAATTATTACAAAATTTAAATTCTTTTCTTTTAGAATGAATTATGAATCGTATAATCTTTTTAATTGTTATACTCAATTTTTCCTGTTTCGGCTAATACACGCAGTAGTTTTACTTCATGTTTTGTCAGCTGACGGTATTCGCCCGGGCTAAGACCTGTTAAATCCAGGAATGCAAAGCGCTCACGTTTTAATTTCACAACAGGTGTACCGATAGCTTCGAACATACGGCGGACTTGACGATTTCGCCCTTCGTGGATCGTAATCTCACAAATTGCTTTTCCGGCCTTCTCATCAAAGCTCGTCATGCTTACTTTTGCAGGAGCTGTTTTTCCGTCTTCCAGCTTAATTCCATTCTGCAATTTCATTAAACCTTGTTTTGTTGGAATCCCTTTAACGCGTGCAATATACGTTTTGTCTATTTTGAATTTCGGATGTGTCATCAAGTTAGAAAACTCGCCGTCATTCGTTAATAGCAATAATCCTGTCGTATCATAATCTAAACGTCCTACAGGGAAAATTCGCTGATGGACATGTTTTTTAAAAATATCCGTTACTGTTTTTCGCCCTTTATCATCGGTAACTGCCGAAATATAGGCACGTGGTTTATATAGCAGGAAATATACTTTATCTTCTTTTTCAAGTTTTACGCCTTCTACTTCAATCGTGTCCGAGTTGGATACTTTTGTACCAAGCTCTTTAACTACGACTCCATTTACTTTTACTTTACCTTCTACGATTAATTGCTCTGCTTTACGTCGTGATGCAACGCCTGCATAGGCAATCACTTTTTGTAATCTTTCCATAAGTTCACCTCATTGATTGATAAACTGCAAAGACGCATACTTCTTCAGCATTCGCCCTTGCAACTTTCGTTTACTGCTCTGTTAATAATATAATATTGCTGCAATCCACAATTACGAGCGAAAAATAAATCCTTAACGAATAAAAATTATGTCATACTTTCAGAACTTAATCAATTATGCCTCCATGACATCCCCCGGGGGCTTAACTTCAACCCTGAAGTTAAAGATATTTCTTTTTTGGGATTATTTTACGGTAACTAGTTTTGATGATACGAGATTTTCATCTGCGTATAAAAGCCATACGCCTCGATCCGAACCTTTCAGTCGCGAAACTTTGACAATATGTTCAAAGTTCGGGCGTTCTTTCTTATGAAGCAGCATTTGGAACGGTTCATCCAACTCGATTGCCAATCCGTTCGCATTATATTTTCCCTTTTTCACAATCGTTTGCTGTTCAAAGTTTTTGTCGATGAAATCCGCCAAGTTCCGGTGGATATTCCAATCATTTCCTTCATTAATAGTAACGACTACAAATGATTTTTGTTCCCGTTCAAAGTAAGTTGCCAATGTTCGTCCAGCAACTTTTGTATAGCCTGTTTTTCCTGCGATGGCTCCAACCTTCTCGTGCATGAGTCTGTGCTTATTTCTCCACTGTCTGCCATCCGAAAAATTTTGTGTAGAGGCAATTTTTCTGAACTGTGGATTCATCATCGCTATTTGCAGCATTTTTGCCGTATCGTAGGCAGAGGATAGGTGGGCTTCATTGTGCAGCCCTGTAGGATTTGTAAAAGTTGTTTCATGCAATTCATAAAGCTCTGCCTTCTCGTTCATAAGCTGAACAAAACCTTCCACAGATCCTCCAACATGTTCTGCCAGCGCAACAGCAGCATCATTTCCCGATTGCATCATTAAACCATGAAGCAAGTAATCGATCGTATACGTCTCATTTTCCAGTAGATAGATCGAGGAGCCTTCCACGAGCGACGCTTCCTTCGAAACCACTACCTCATCGGTAAGCTTGCTATTTTCCAAAACAACGAGGGCCGTCCAGATTTTTGTCAGGCTGGCAATCGGCAGGCGTGCATGTTCATTCACACCCATTAATGTCCGTCCATTTTCCGCATCGATAACAACATAGCTATTATACGCTGCCCGAGTTTGTGACGAACCACTCAAAAATACGAACAATACAACAATAGAAACAAACCACTTTTTCAACAGGCCACTCCTTTAATTTTGGTTAAATGTTTCCTGGAACTTCGTTAAAAATAAATCGGTCGGCTGATCATCTTCCTGATCGACTTCTTCCGGTAATGGCGGCAATTCTTTAATGTTTTTCAGGCCAAAATAATTCAGGAATTCTTTTGTTGTTCCATATAAGATTGCCCGTCCTGTACCTTCCGCCCTACCGACTTCCTGTACAAGCGCCCTTGAAACGAGTGTCGCAATCGGGCGTTCGCTTTTCACCCCTCGCAGATCTTCCACTTCCGCGCGCGTGATTGGCTGCTTATACGCGATAATTGCCAGAACCTCTAATGAAGCTGCGGTTAATACTTGATTTGTCGGGTTTTCAATTAGTTTTTTCAACGTGTCGGTCACTTCCGGTTTTGTTGTCAGCTGATATGTACCGGCAAGCTGTTTTAATGTGATCCCCCGCATTTCCTCCTCATTGTAATGAGACAGAAGCTCGCTCAATCCCGCTTCAATATCCATTGGTTCCACTTCTATATATTGTGCAAGTTGTTTAACGGTCATACCTTCATCACCAGCTACGAATAATAGTGCCTCAATTCGGCTCAGTAAGTTGTTCGAATTCATCATTGATCTCCTCTTTTGTCAATAATACAGATAAATCATCGAAGTTATTTTGCTGTTCGACAAATATCACTTGGCGCTTCATCAATTCCAGTAATGTTAAAAATGTCAATACTAGCATCGGCTTATCCTCTGCTTCAAACAATTGCGAGAACATTACTCTTCCGCCTGCATTTTTTAGAATGTTCACAACGGAACGCATTTGTTCCTTTACCGAAATTTCCTGCCTTGCGATGCGCGTTGATAACGGTTTTTTCAACTGTTTACGACGCATTAGTTTTTGAAACGCACTTAACATATCGTAAACATTTACATTTTGATCAAATAGCGCTAATTGTTCTTCCGGCATAAATTCCGACAAGTCCGCCGGTGCTTTTGTGAACACTTGGCCGCGTTCGGTTTCCAATTCCTGAAGTTGGACAGCTGCTTCTTTATATTTTTTATATTCAATTAAACGTGCAACAAGCTCTTCACGTGGGTCGACTTCATCGATTTCGAGCTCCTCTGCATCGATTTCATTTTCATTAATCGGAATGAGCATACGGCTTTTGATCGCCAATAATGTTGCGGCCATTACTAAATATTCGCTCGCTTCATTCAGTTCCAATGTTTGCATCGCATGGATGTGATCAATATACTGTTCTGTTAATTCCGCCATTGGAATATCATATATATCAATTTCCAAACGATGAATTAAATGCAATAATAAATCTAGCGGCCCGCTAAAGGCGTCTAGTTTCACTTCGTAAGACATAAAATACCACCTATCGTTATTCGGAAATTATCATTAGCACCTGATTCGCTATGATTATTTTACGTTTTGCCAGTTGCCTTATTCGTCAAAATTCAACAAAATACAGCAGAACCTGTCTAATTAGTATAGAGGAAAGGGGACAACAATGCATCCTTTGTTTCATCCACTATTTATCAATTATTGCGCTTATTTTAACGGCAATAATGACTATTTTGAATGCCATGAAGTTTTAGAAGAATATTGGAAGGAAATTGCACCAAAAGAAAAGCTCCATCCGTTAGTAGGTTATGTCCAGCTTGCGACAGGTATGTACCACTTTCGGCGGGCAAATGTAACCGGCGCTGCACGCATAATGGAAAAAGCGGTTGTTAACTTTGAGCTCAACCGCAGCAGTGAATTTTTCGAGTATATTGATGTAGATCAACTGCTTCATCTAATGAGGAACCTGCTCCGAAAAATGCAGGATAAAGAACCATTTGCACACTTTCCACTGCCTATTACCAACCAGCATTTGCAAGAGATCGTACAACAGAGAATAAAGGCGATTCCTATTATGGATTCACACTTTCTATTCAATAAACATATGCTTCGGGACCGGACAGAAATACTGGAAGCCAGAGAATTTAAAAAAAGAAGTCGACAGTAATTTAGTCGACTTCTTTTAATATAGGTATACATTTTTGGACAAATGCACTTGTATCTTCATTCGCTTGAATATGCACATATCCCATATTCTGCAGTTCATGCAGCATTTTTAATGCGACACCTTCACCGCGATACGACGGGATAACTGTAATATGCTGAACGATTGCCGTATCATTCTCTTCAGCAATCCCTATAGCCCCTACATATTCTTCCCCATCTTTCCATAAGAAGAGTGTCCAATTTTCATTTTGTTCATATTGTTGAATGGTTTCCATTAAGCGTTTAATGTCTTTTTCTTGTGGCATTAACGAAATTAATCCCATTGCAATTTTTTCAAGTGCTTTTTTATATCGAACTAACATTTTACATTCCCTCAATTCTACCATTGCACATCCTATCAAAAGTTTGACCGAAATGCAATAACACAATTTTCCAACGTTCAGTTTGAAAATTTGTAAATTAGCGGACTAATAATGTAAATAAACAACAGCGACCAAATCACAATTCCAATTAATAGACCGATACCCCATTTAGCTTGCTTGGATAATTTCAACGACTATTCACCCTTTGTTAATGTTAACGGCAAATCATTTGTCACTAAATCTTCATAACTTTCACGTTTGATCGCTAATTGGTGCTCTCCATTTTCAACGAATACAACGGCCGGTCTTGGAACACGGTTATAGTTTGATGCCATCGAGTAACCGTATGCCCCTGTACAGAACATCGCTAAAATATCACCGGTATGTGCATTTTGCAAAGACGCATCAATAATTAACTTATCTCCTGACTCACATAGCTTACCTGCAACAGTGTATGTACTTGTTTTCGGGTCATTTGCTTTATTGGCAATAATCGCTTCATATTTTGCATCGTAAAGTGCTGGACGGATATTATCACTCATTCCGCCATCAACCGCAATATATTCACGCACATTTGGTACTGTTTTCTGAGAACCGATTGTGTACAGTGATGTACCTGCATCGCCAACTAATGAACGGCCTGGCTCAATCCAAATTTCCGGCATCGCTAAATTCAGCTTTTTACTTTCATCCTGAACTGTTCGAATCATATCCGCAACATATTCATGAGGTTCCAGAGGTTTGTCCTCTTCAGTATAACGTATTCCGAAGCCCCCGCCCAGGTTTAGTACTTGTGCAGCAAAACCATGCTGTTCTTTCCATTCACCCATTTTTTGCATTACTTTGCCCGCTGCCAAACTAAAGCCTTCTGTTTCAAAAATTTGAGAGCCGATGTGGCAATGTAAACCTAATAGCTCGATCTGTTCATCGTTTACTACTTGCTTAAATGCCTCATCAGCCTGTCCATTATTTAAGTCAAAGCCGAATTTCGAATCTGCTTGACCCGTTGTAATAAAATCATGTGTATGCGCTTCAACACCTGGTGTTACACGCAATAAAATTTTCATTTGCTGATTTTTCTGCTGTGCGATTTCTTTAATTAACGAAATCTCGTAAAAGTTATCGACTACAATACAACCGATTCCTGTTTCAAACGCCAATTCAAGTTCGGCAACCGATTTATTATTGCCATGGAAATGAATGCGATCTGCCGGGAATCCAGCTTTAATCGCTGTATATAGCTCTCCGCCCGATACTACATCCAGCGACAGGTTTTCCTGTGCAGCCAACTGATATGCCGCAACACATGCGAACGCTTTAGATGCATAGGCAACTTGCGCCTTGACGCCTAATTGTTCAAATGTATTGATAAAACCGCGTGAACGTTTACGAATTAACGCTGTATCATAAACAAATAACGGTGTTCCGTATTGTTTTGCTAACTCAATTGTATCTACCCCGCCAATTGTTAAATGACCGAGTTCATTAATTTGCTGTGTTCCATATAAATGCATCGTATTCTCCCCTGACTTTAGCTAATCCTCGCTAATATTCTCAAAAATCACAAAATATTATATGAGAACTTTAACATAGGTGTCAAAGTGATGCAATTCATGTTTATACACGTTTTCGCTTTTTTGCGTTCACGATAAATGGCCTTGGTGCATCTTCCGACATCGGTGTTCGAATAACAACTCGAGCGAATGCTTTCGGGAAGAACGGCACAAGCGGCCATAAATACGGCACATCCATCGGTTTTATTGAACATAAATAAGTGAAAATCAGGAATGCCCCAATAAAGAATCCATTAATTCCAAATAACGCTGTTGCGCTTAATAGAACTAAACGGAACACTTTCACCGAAATACTCAATTCGTAGTTTGGAATCGCAAATGTAAAAATTGCGGTAATCGCAGTATATAATACGATTTCACTTGAAAATAGTCCCACATCGATCGCAATTTGACCGATGATAATACCGGCGATTAATCCCATTGCGGTCGATAACGGGGTCGGTGTATGAATCGCAGCGATTCGCAAATATTCAATCCCGATATCCGCAAATAATATTTGCAGGAATATAGGAATTTCACCTTTCTCATTTATTCCGATAAACGCCAGCTTATCGGGGAGCAGCTCCGGATGTGTAACGATTAAATACCAGAATGGGAGTAAAAGAAAGCTTAAAATTACTGCTCCAAAACGCAGGAACCGCATTATTGTCCCGACTAACGGTGCCTGCCGGTATTCTTCCGCATGCTGCAGCAAATGGAACATGGTGACAGGGACGAGCATGACAGAAGGTGACGTATCGACCATAATCGCGATGTGTCCTTCTAAAATATGGGCAGCTACAATATCCGGCCGCTCCGTATAGCGGACAAACGGCAACGGATGATATTTTTGCTTAAACAGCCATTCCTCCAGCGATTTGTCACTCATCGTTAACCCATCATGATCAATTTCCTGAAGCCTTTCAATAATCCATTTCAAATGGTTATCATTTACTAGATCACTCAGATACGAAAGAACGATATCGGTTTGTCCATACGTCGTTACATGATGCATATGAAAACGCAGCTTTTCACTTCGAATCCGACGACGAATCAATGCCGTATTCAAAATAATATTTTCAGCAAAACCATCCCGCGAACCACGAATAACCTTTTCATTATCCGGTTCTTCCGGATTACGTCCCGGGTAATTCCGGAATTCCGCCAAATAACAATAACCGCTCTTCGTGACAAAGCCGACTCGGCCACTTAAAACTCCGAGCATAAAGTCATCAATCGATGATGCTAAATCTACTCCGAAGAAGTTGAAGTGGGCGTGAAAATAGTCCTGTTCATCCAGTATTTCTTCATCATCATTGTCCCGTTGTAGATCAGAGAGTATTTCCGTCAGACTGTCCCCATTGATAAGACCGCTCACATATACCGTTAATGTCGGTAAATTCTTTATCGTAATTTCCTTAATACATAAATCAAAGTTCTTTTCTGGTTCAAATTGCGAATTGAAGTAGCCTTCTGCAATTTTCATTGATGTAAAAAGCTGATTTGTCATTTTTTCACCGCTTATTCATATTTAGTCTAAAACACCATGGAGTAATAGCGGGTCGCTTAACCTATCTGCTTAATGTAGACTGATCCATCCATGATTTCAACTGGGCTAGTATTTTCTTTTCCAATCGTGATACTTGTACTTGTGAGATACCGAGACGATCGGCGATTTCCGTTTGGGTTAAATCCAGATAATAGCGGAAATAAATGATCGATTGTTCCCGCTTCCCTAGTCTCTTCAACATGTCTTTCAATGGAACATAATCAAATGCGAGCTCGGACTTATCGTCCCGCATCTGGTCCATTAATGTAATGGAATCTCCATCATTTTCAAAGAGCTGATCGTGCAAACTTGCCGGATCCCGCATCGCATCTGTTGCCAATAAAATATCTTCTTGTGAAACCTGCAAGATTTCCGCCAATTGTGCAACAGATGGAGGTTTTTCATTCGTTTTTAAATAGTCATCGGTCGCATGACGAATTTTGTAATTCAATTCCCGGATAGAACGACTTACCTTTACCATACCGTCATCTCTTAAAAAACGTTGAATCTCCCCAATAATCATCGGCACTGCATATGTGGAAAATTTCACTTCATAGGACAAGTCGAATTTATCAACCGATTTCATTAAGCCAATACAGCCAATTTGAAACAAATCTTCCAGTTCAACGCCCCTAGAAGCAAAACGTTGAACGATAGACCAAACAAGTCTAGTATTTCCTTCAATCATCGTTTTTCTCGCAACTTGATCACCTTGTTGTGACTTGGCGATTAGTTCACGCATATAAGCTTGCGTTAATAACGTTTCAGATGACTGCTCGATGTTCCCCATCCCCTTATTTCGTTATGTCACGAGTGTCCCTATTGGCAAAATTTGTTTTGTGAATGTTACGACTGTACCTTTTCCTAGTACGGATTCCACTTGCAGGAAATCAGAAAAACTTTCCATGATTGTAAAGCCCATTCCGGAACGTTCAAGCTCCGGTTTCGTTGTAAATAATGGCTCGCGTGCCTGTTCAATATCTTCAATTCCGCAACCTTCATCTTTAATTGTCACACTTACTTCCGAGCCGTAACGAACCGCATAAACCGTAATAATGCCATGCGGGTTATCGGCATAACCATGAATAATGGCATTCGATACAGCTTCCGATACGATTGTTTTACATTCCGATAGCTCTTCAATTGTCGGATCGAGTTGCGCCATAAAGCTTGTAACTGCAATACGGGCCAACCCTTCATTTTCACTGCGCGCCAAAAAAGTTAGCGTCATTTCGTTATCCATTGACAATCCCCCTCGCTGTGTGAAATAACTTGCTGTTCAGATGCAAATTGTATGAGATTTCCTAAACCGGAATACTGGAATATTTTCTGCATCGTTTTTGACGGATTTAACAAAATCGTTTGTCCATCGACAGCTCGGAGTTCTCGCATTCTGCCAAGCACTAACCCAATTCCGGAACTGTCCATAAAATGCAAATGCTCTAGATTCCAAACGAGTAATTTTACATTTCCTTGTAAAATAGCTTTCGATATATGTGTTCTCACTTTTTCTGTCTCATGATGATCCAGTTCGCCAAATAGTTGGACAATTAATACATCATTCGGATACATCGTTAAATTAAAGTTCACCTACATCGCCTCCTTCTTGCATGCAAATTCGGCAAGTTCAGAAAGAATCCTATCTAGCTGACAAAACTAGTGTTCATTCGTTAAAAGTAGTGCTCCTGCGACAACTAAAATCAGTATAGGTAGTGCGGTCTATTTTTAATCATCCCTAAAATGAAAAAAGAGACCGAACAGAAAGTTTTACCTTTCCATTCAGTCTCTTATTCTTTGTTCTTTTTCAGAATTTTATACTTGTTATATTGTTGCTTCGGCTAATTTATTCTGTGCCTGCACTTCCTGCTCGGATAGCGGGATACCATTTGACAGTAATTGGCACTCTTTAAACGCATAGTGGGTGCATCCGATACATTTATTTACCTCGATATACCGGCATGCCGCTGAAATTGCGTCACTTGTCGTTTGATAAAAATGCTCCGATTCCATTAAATCATACAACCCGCTTCGTTTAAGCATTTGTTCCAATCCCGGCTGAACATTCGTGACAAAAACTTTACCGCCATAGGAGTTTATTTTTTGAAGGATATTGCGGAAATATTCTTCCCCTGTCGAATCGATATACGGTACTTTTCGCATGCGAAGGATAAACACTTTCGGGCGTTCCTGTATTGTAATTTGCAGCGTCTGTTCAAATTTTTCAGCAGCGCCGAAAAATAGAGGACCTTCTATTGTATAAATACTGATTTGTGGACAATCATGAAAATCCGATACGATGTGAGACTGCAACTTTCCGTTTGCCTTCTCCAGATTCGGCAACACTTTGGAAACGGTCAGGCTATCACTCATACTTTTCGCAAAAAGGATGACCGCTAAAATGAGCCCGGCCATTACGGCAACCGTTAAACTCATAAATACCGTCAATAAAAATGTTATGCATAAAACAAGCGAATCCCCGGATTTCAATTTCAGTATGTGTACAAAATGGTGACGTTCGCTCATATTCCATGCGACCATCATGAGTACGGGCGCTAAACTCGCAAGTGGGATATGTACCGCAAATGGTGCAAGCAGCAATAGTGTGATTAAAACGAAGAACCCATGGATTATCCCGGACATTGGTGAAACAGCACCGGATTTAATATTTGTAGCCGTTCGGGCAATCGCGCCTGTTGCAGGTATTCCTCCAAAAAACGGTGTCACTATGTTTGCGACCCCTTGCCCGATCAGCTCCCGATTACTGTTATGTTTGCTGTTCGTCATACCATCTGCAACAACCGCCGATAGCAGTGATTCAATCCCGCCGAGCATTGCAATGACAAACGCCGGCCCGATGAGCATGTAAATACGTTCTAATGTAATTTCAGGAATGTGGAATTCCGGCAATGTGTTCGGTATTGCCCCATAAGTGGAGCCAATTGTTGCAACATGCCCCTGTAAAAAAAGAACCGTCACAACGGACGATACAATAATTCCAATAAGCGCACCCGGCACTTTCGGCAAAACTTTCGGAGCCAAAAGTATCAATGTGAAACTAATAATTGCAACAAGTAAACTATAAAAATTAACGGTTCCTAAATTGGAAGCAATTTCAATAACATTCATATGAAACTTCTCATGCTGCTCCATATTTGTTAACCCTAAAAAATTTCCGATTTGTCCTGTAAAAATGATGACGGCAATTCCTGCTGTAAAACCGACAGTAACCGGTCTTGGGATGAATTTAATCAGTGTACCCAGCCTGAAAATCCCCATCAGCAGCAGCAAAATTCCTGCCATTAAACCTGCGATAAGCAAGTTTTCGTACCCGTATACGAGCACTACCCCGAGCAAAATCGGAACGAAAGCACCTGTCGGACCACCGATTTGGAACTTTGAACCCCCGAATAAGGAAATCAATATCCCTGCGATAATCGCTGTGTAAATTCCGTATTCCGGTTTGACCCCGGAAGCAATGGCAAAACTCATCGCCAACGGTACAGCAATAATCCCGACAATCGTCCCGGATAACAAATCTTTTTTGAAATGGGCGAATGAATAGCCTTCAAACCTTCCAGACCATTTAACTTTCATAGTATCCCTTCTTCTTATAAATATTCATAAAACAGAATTTTTATTACTTAAAGCAGTAATGTACTTCTTATTTTAACATATTTGTAAAATATTTAAAGTACAAAAAAATCTTCCGCAATCCATTCCGGACTGCGAAAGATTCTTAATTTTTGTTATTGTGTAATAATTGCTTCGATTAATTTCGGTGCTTCGACTTTTTCTGCAGAAATGTATACATGTGTATAAATCTTTTCCAATACTGCATCGACATTTTCTGTGTTGGCATGGATTGTCATAAGCGATTCGCCTACTTCGACTTGATCGCCTACCTTTTTATGAAGGACAAGTCCTACCGCTAAATCAATTTCAGATTCTTTCGTTGCACGACCCGCGCCAAGAAGCATTGCTGCTGTCCCGATATCATCCGCTTCAATTTTTGAAACATAGCCTGCCTGTTTAGCAGGTACATCGAATTGGAATTTAGCCTGAGGTAAACGCGATGGATCATCAACAACTGAAGCATCTCCGCCTTGAGCAGAGATAAATTTTTTCAGTACTTCCAATGCTGCTCCGTTTGCTACAACTTCCTCCAGCATTTTTCGAGCTTCTTCGATTGTGTTTGCTTTTCCGCCAACAACAACCATTTGAGAACCTAATGTATAGCATAGTTCATTTAAATCGGCCGGACCATTACCTTTTAATGTATCGATCGCTTCCTGAACTTCAAGAGCATTTCCGATTGCATATCCTAAAGGTTGACTCATATCCGAAATAATCGCCATTGTCTTACGTCCAACGTTATTCCCGATTTTCACCATCGCTTCAGCCAGTTTAACTGAATCTTCAACCGTTTTCATAAATGCGCCGTCACCTGTTTTTACATCAAGAACAATTGCGTCCGCACCTGCAGCGATTTTCTTCGACATGATTGAACCGGCAATTAGCGGAATGCTTGATACCGTTCCTGTAACGTCACGCAGCGCATAAAGTTTTTTATCCGCCGGTGTCAAGTTGCCTGATTGACCGATAACAGCCATTCCGATTTCGTTTACTTGTTTCGAAAACTCTTCACTTGTTAATTCAACGTGGAAGCCTTCAATCGCTTCAAGCTTGTCGATCGTACCGCCTGTGTGCCCTAATCCACGCCCACTCATTTTTGCTACCGGAACTCCGACAGCAGCTACCATTGCAGCTAAAGGCAATGTCGTTGTATCGCCGACTCCGCCAGTTGAGTGTTTGTCTACTTTTATACCGGCAATTGCAGAAAGGTCAATCTGGTCACCTGACTCAACCATTGCCATTGTTAAATCCGCGCGTTCACGATCTGTCATATCCTGAAAGTAAATCGCCATACATAATGCACTTGCCTGATAATCAGGAATCGTACCATCTGTATATCCTTCTACGAAGAAACGAATTTCAGCTGTTGTCAATTCTTCGCCGTTACGTTTTTTTTCAATAATATCTACCATTCTCATGTGGAAAGTCCCCCTTATTTCAGCTCTGATAAAAAGCTTTTTCCGAACTGCGGTGCTGCAATATTAAAATTATCTGCAATTGTTGCTGCAATATCCGCAAATGTCTCACGCAGCTGCAATTCAGATCCTGCTGTAAAGCGCGGTGAGTATACGATTAACGGTACGTATTCACGTGTATGGTCCGTACCCGGGAATGTCGGGTCGTTCCCGTGGTCTGCCGTAATAATCAGCAAATCATCCGGTGATAACGCTTCCAGTACTTCCGGTAAACGACGATCAAATTCTTCCAATGCCTGACCATAGCCGATCGGATCACGTCGATGTCCAAAGTTCGCATCAAAGTCCACCAAATTCAGGAAGCTGATACCATGAAAATCACGACGAACAACTTCCGCCATTTTGTCCATTCCATCCGTGTTGTCTTTCGTACGAATCGCTTCCGTTACCCCGTCACCATTAAAGATGTCCGAAATTTTACCGATCGCAATGACATCAAGATTGGCATCCTTCATTTCAGCCATTGTCGTGCGTCCAAATGGCGTCAATGCATAGTCATGACGGTTTGATGTACGTGTAAAGTTGCCTGGTTCGCCAACGAAAGGACGCGCAATTACACGGCCTACCAAAAATTCAGCATCCAATGTAAGTTCACGTGCAATTTCACAAATTTTATAAAGTTCTTCTACTGGAATCACTTCTTCATGTGCTGCAATTTGCATAACCGGGTCTGCCGATGTATAAACAATAAGTGCACCTGTTTCCATATGTTCCGGACCATAATCGTCAATGACAGCGGTTCCACTGTAAGGTAAATTACAAAGAACTTTGCGGCCAGTTGCTTCCTCCAGCTTAGAAATCAGTTCTGCGGGAAAGCCGTCCGGGTATACTTTAAATGGCGTATCAATGTTCAGCCCCATGATTTCCCAGTGACCTGTCATAGTATCTTTACCAACAGATGCCTCTTGCATCATGCCGTAAAATGCAGCAGGTTTTTCAGTTTTATTAATCCCTTTAAGTTCACGAATATTCGATAAACCTAATTTCTCCATATTCGGCATATTTAAGCCATTCATTTTTTCTGCGATATGTCCTAATGTATTTGAGCCAGCATCGCCAAATTTATCGGCATCCGGTGCTTCACCGATACCAACAGAATCCATTACAATTACATGTACTTTCTTAAACGGTTGCATAATGCTTTCAACTCCTCTTCTTCCATTCTATTTTACATAAAACGTCTAAACAAAGTAAAGGTCAGACATCCGATTTCAAAAAGATTTATTTTAATAGATAAAAGTCAAGCACCCCATTAGTCTTTCGCGATTATGCCGTTTTTAAGCACGAGGATGGAATTGTTTATATACTTCCGATAAACGGGTTTTGCTTACATGTGTGTAAATTTGTGTTGTTGATATATCTGCATGGCCTAACAGCTCCTGTACTGCACGCAAATCTGCACCATTTTCGATCAGATGTGTCGCAAAGGAATGACGCAGAACATGCGGTGTAATTTCTTTGGAAATACCTGCTGATGCCGCATGCTCCTTAATGATTTTCCAGCACCCTTGCCTTGTGAATCTTTTCCCTCTCTGCGTAATGAAAAACGCATCATTTTTAGGGGCATTGCCTAAAAGCTGAGGTCTTGCCTGCTCCAGATAATTGACACAAGCAGAAATTGCACTTCGCCCAAGCGGGATAATACGTTCTTTTCCGCCTTTACCAAATACGCGGACGAAGCCCATTGTCATATGAACATCCTCCAAGTTCAGTTCAATCAGTTCACTTATACGCATGCCGGAACCGTACATCATTTCCAAAATGGCGATATCCCGGGTGCCCTGAGGTTTTTCTACGGAAGGTGCAGTCAAAAGTGCATCAATTTCTTCTATTGATAATACTTTTGGTAAGGACAGTTCTTTTTTAGGCATTTCCAAATGAACGGTAGGATCTTGATTCGTCACTTTTTCCCTCAACAAAAACTGATGAAAAGAACGGATCGATGAAATTTGTCTCGATATCGTCTTCGATGATTTTCCTACAGACCGTAAGCTGTCCAAATAAAGCAAAATATGATCGCGCATTACTTTATCAAATTCCAAGATCTGCTGTTCATGATGAATATGACGGGCATATGCGACTAAATCACGTTTATACGATTGTAATGTATTATCAGATAGCTGACGTTCGACTTTGATAAAATGTAGATAATCTTCTATTGAATCTTTTAAAGCTTGCATATAAATCGCCCCTCTTGCATTCTATACATCTATATTACCATTTTCGTACAATTGAAGTGGCGTTTTACCCTTCGTTCATTCATTTTTTCAGTGCAGCAAAGCATTCTCGAATGATAGCGTTCCATTTACAAAATGTACTATTTACGGTATTCTTAAAAGTAAAACGTGACAGATAGAGGTGATAATTTGGGATCGATAAACTAAAAATCGGAGAGCTTGCTGCAGCAACTGGCGTGACAAAACGAACTATTGATTATTATACAAACTTGGGTCTCCTAAAAGTAGAACGTTCGGCATCCAATTATCGCTATTATGATAAAGAGATGATTGAACGAATACACTGGATTGAAGAGCAGAAGAAGCTTGGCAAGTGCCTCGAAGAAATTTACAGCTTACTTGGCCCAACAAAAGAGGAACCCGAAGAAATCGATATTCAGGATATTCGATTGCAAATGCGCAAGCTTGAACATGATGTAACGGTATTAATGGAGCATTTAGATGACAAAGAGCGGCAGAAACTCCGTAAAAAAGTTTCGCCTGAAAGTGTTGCACTCATGCAATCACTATTATTAATTTTAAATAACTAGGAGGTGAACGTTCTACTTCGTGAGTAGGACGCTCGTTTGACCACAATCATTAACTTAATTATTTTCTCGGTTTTAATCGCTTTTACGGCCTTTTTCGTTGCAACGGAATTTGCCATCGTAAAAGTACGTCAATCCCGTATTGACCAACTTGTAGCTGAAGGTAAAGCCGGTTCCATTTCAGCTAAAAATGTAACAACCCACCTTGATGAATATTTATCGGCCTGTCAATTAGGTATTACGGTAACAGCGCTGGGAATCGGGATGGTCGGTGAATCCACATTTGAGTTTATACTTCACCCGCTATTCGAATCGATCGGAATTGGCACAGAACATATTCATTGGTTTACATTAGGTGGCGCATTCTTTTTAGCGACTTTCTTCCACGTAGTAGTAGGTGAACTTGCACCTAAAACGATTGCTATTCAAAGAGCAGAAGCGATTACTCTGGCATTCGCGAAGCCCATTCAATTATTCTATAAACTTATGTTCCCGTTAATTTGGCTATTAAATGGTTCAGCACGTTTATTATTGAAATTGTTCGGGATGCGACCAGCGAGCGAACATGAACTCTCTCATACGGAAGAGGAATTGCGACTGCTTCTATCTGAGAGCTATAAATCCGGTGAAATCAATGTCAACGAATTAAAGTATGTTAACAATGTATTTGAATTCGATGATAAAATCGCCCGCGAAATTATGGTTCCCCGTACAGATATTGTCGGCTTTGATGTGACTGCAACGTTCGAAGAAGTTTTAACACAAGTTTCAGAGGAACGCTATACACGCTACCCGGTTTACGATGGGGACCGCGATAATATATTAGGTTTTTTAAATATTAAAGACTTTTTAACACTTGGCATGAATAACCGGATCGATCCGGAAACATTTAAATTGGAAGACTATATTAACCCGGTCGTTCGCACAATCGAAACAACACCTATTCAAAGTCTGCTTCAAATTATGCAGAAAAAGCGTATTCATATTGCGATCCTGCTTGATGAATATGGCGGAACGAGCGGTATGATTACCGTTGAAGATATTCTGGAAGAACTTGTCGGTGAAATTCGCGATGAGTTTGACGATGATGAAGTTTCAGATATTCGTAAAATCGGTGAAGATCATTATTTAGTCTATTCAAAAGTATTGCTTGAAGATATTTCTAAATTGTTGTTCCTTGATATTGAAGAATCGAATGTTGATACAATCGGTGGCTGGTACTTCACAAACATGCCGGACCTGAATATTGAAGATACATTTATTTTTGAAAACTATGCATTTAAAATCCATGAAATCGATGGCCATCAGCTGCAATTTTTAGAGATTAAAAAAATGCATGATCTAATAGAACAATAACTATTTGAAGAACATAATTTTCATCTGGATGCACGTTCTCCCGGAATTTGAATTACGCCTGTATGAATCTCTTAACGTTTTAATTGTTGGAGTTCGGGAATAACATAAGTATTCATACAAAGGAGAGTGTATATATATGGCAATTATGAAATCAGTAGAAAACGGTGTGCAGGCAAAGTCAGTAATCGAATCATTTATTACAGAGGGCTATGATCGCGATCATATTCATGTCTTCGCAAACAGCAATAAACGTGCAGAAGACATTGCCGACTTTTTCAATGTAGATGCGAGCAAAACTCCTGGAACAACGGAAAATGACAAAGGCTTCTTCGCATCGATTAAAAACTTCTTCCAAAGTACTCCGGAAGATCTGCACCATCAGCTTGCTGACATCGGTGTAGGCGAAAATGAACAGGCAACTGCGAAGAATGATCTGAATGCAGGCAAGGTTCTGATTGTTGCCCATCATCCGGCGAAATAAATAAAAATATAACTCTATTTCTCCTCAGCTGAGGGGAAATAGAGTTTTTTTACTGCGAACTGATTGGTCTTTTATAAATACCGTTAAAAGCAAAAAAAACGCACAAAAAAAGAACAGCAATATACGCTGCTCTTTTTTTGATTATAGATTATGCATTGCTGTCTCCAGAGTTGTCATTATTATCATGACAACGCCAGCAGATGCCATGGAATGTCAGACGGTGATCTTTGATAATAAAGTTCCAACGTTTCTCCACAATTTCTTCTACATCTTCCAGTAAATCTTCTTGAATTTCATCTACTGCGCCACATTCGATACAAACTAGATGATGATGGAAATGCTTCGCGCCCTCTTGACGTAAATCATAACGGGATACACCATCACCAAAATTAATTTTATCGACAATTTTCAGCTCTGTTAAAAGCTCCAATGTACGGTATACAGTAGCCAGTCCAATCTCTGGTGCCTTTTCTTTTACTAATAAGTAAACATCCTCAGCACTTAAATGATCTTCCTCATGCTCCAGTAAAACCGCTACTGTTGCTTCTCGCTGTGGCGTCAGCTTATAGCTCGCACTATGCAGTTGCTTTTTAATTCGATCAATACGGCTCTCCATATGTGACGCCCTCCTAAACTCTTTTCATTATACCAAATGAATAAATCTCATTACAAGACAATGATTATTTAAATAAATAAGTAATTGCTAAATTTTCCACTGCAAAAACAATTACCATCACGACTATCAGGAATATAATCTTCTTCCATGGCATCACCGTTTTCAAGGCTCGTCTACTCGTAGTTTTAGTAGTTATTTGATAGAGCATAATTAATAATACACAATATATTAACTGAAATGGAAACCACCAAAATGCATAAAGTTTAATAGATTCATGCTGTACAAGTAAATAGACCGAGCTAAATCCTAAAAATGTTACTTTTATCGCAATAAATATAAGACCTATACGCGGCAAATATTTATGTGTCGAAAAGAATAATACAATACTTAAGGCAACTATGAAAGGAACTACACTCCAAAGTAATTCAGGTTTTTCCAGTTGGAGCAGTCTACGATCACTATACTTTATAATTTGCTGCACTTGTCCAATATCGAATAGCTGATAACATACCACACCACAAATGAAACATACGACAATCATCGAAGTATATTGAATATATAGATATTTACGCATTTGGACTCCTCCTTGTCCATACAACTTATGCACATAAATTGTCCTTATGCGTAAACAATTATTGATTTAATTTCATTTTTAACTTCAGCCATAAAATCGCAAAAGCCGTTTTGGCATCATAAATACGGCCGTCCGCAACCATCGCTTCTGCTTCTTCCAGTGATACTTCCATTAGCTCTACAAATTCATCTTCATCTAAATCAACCGGAATGTCTAATTTTTTTAACTTTTCTGCTACGAAAATATGAATAATTTCATCCGCAAATCCCGGTGATGTAGCAAAAGCCTGTATAAATTCGAAATGATCCGATGTATAACCTGTCTCTTCCTCCAACTCGCGGCGGGCCGTTACAATGGGCTCTTCCCCTTTTTCCAGCTTACCGGCAGGAATCTCTATAATTGAACGTTCAAGAGCTTTACGGTACTGCTCAACAAGTAAAATTTTATTGTTTTCTGTGATGGCAATTACCGCGACTGCACCTGGATGATTAATAATTTCACGCTTCCCTGTTTCACCATTCGGAAGCGATACATCGTCTACTTTTAATGAAATGACCTTCCCTGAATAGATGGGTTGGGATTGAATTGTTTTTTCTTCAAATTTTTTCATGACCATGCCTCCACTTGTTCTATTGCTTCTATTCATTGTACCATTAGTGAGAGCTTTTCTAAAATATTGAACCAGGGAGGAATTAACGTGAAAAAAAGACAATTAGGTACAAGCAATCTTCATATTTCTGAAATTAGTTTAGGCTGTATGTCATTACCTCCAAAACCAGCAGAAGCAGAGGAAGTCATTCATGCTGCACTAGATGCAGGCATTAATTATTTTGATACCGCCGATCTGTATAATCAGGGAGAAAACGAAAAAGTAGTTGGTGCGGCACTGAAGCAACACCGCCCCAATATTTATCTGGCATCGAAAGTCGGGAATCGTTGGGAGGAAGGCAAGGAAGGCTGGAGCTGGGATACATCCGCAAATTATATTAATAAAGCGGTACGCGACAGTCTGCAGCGGCTACAGACAGATTATCTGGATCTATACCAGTTACATGGCGGGACGACCGAAGATAATTGGGAAGAAATTACCGACACATTTGAAAGTCTGAAAAAAGAAGGGCTTATTCGAGAATATGGTATTTCCTCCATCCGACCGAATGTTTTCATGCCATTTCTGCAAAACAGTGATGCCATCAGCAATATGATGCAGTTTAATATTTTTGATGAACGTGCAAGCGAATTTTTCGACCCGATCCAACAGACAGGTGCTTCTGTCGTAACACGCGGATCGATTGCAAAAGGTTTGCTGACAAATGAATGGCGCACTCGTTTAAAATCTTATATGAGCTATGATGAAGCCGCGGCAAAAGAGGTGCTGCAGGAAATTGAACAGCAGTATGGTGATGTTCATGCAGCTGCACTCGCTTTCAATTTACAGTATCCGACGGTCGCTTCAACAGTCATTGGTGCTCGTACACTTACGCAACTGCAGCAAAATCTGGATGCCTACGAAAAAGCCCGATCCCTGCAAAATATTTCGGAGATTGATAGCTGGACAAAAACCGACCGTTATACTGAGCATAGATGAAAAAGTGGATTGCTCTCGTTGTCATCGGGATAATTGCTGTCTTTGTCATGTCCAACATGAGCTATGAACAGCAAACGATTGTTCCGGCGTTAAAAGATTTATTAAAGGACAAACCTTTCGAAGCATGGTTAAGTCAATTTGAAATTCCTTATTGGGGAAAAATTATATCGGTTGAAACAAGAGGCTATTTTCAATTTCTTGAGTTTCTTATCCGGAAAGCAACGCATTTCTTCGGATACGGTTTATTAGCGGTTATATTCTATATTTTATACCGGAAACTGAAATGGCGTTTTCCAATCGTTCTTGCCTTTGTTACAGCCGTAGTAATCGCAAGCTTCGATGAATACCGCCAAAGTATGATTCCGGGTCGCAGCGGTCTCGCTGAAGATGTGGTGCTCGATGCATGTGGTGCATTAACATTGCTAGTGTTTGCAAAACTTATTATGGGTGTATTTAAAAAAGATAGCACACAAAAATAGGAGGGCGCAGAAGGAGAAAAAAATTCTCTTCATAAGACACTCCAGTTGATTGGAATGGAGGCGGCGACTCCTGCGGGAACAGCACGTGCGGAAAATCCAATGATCTGTGCCTCCGTTTAGGCGCAGATCATTTAGTTGGAGCCGTGCCCGCGGAAAGCGTCCGCCGCAATGGAAATCAACGGCATCGAAGAAAAGGGCATGTTGGAACGAATTTTCGTTCCAACATGCCCTTCCTTATAATTGAATGACTTTTTTAGTGCCCTCCAAAAATAGTGTGCTATCTTTTCCTATTTAGTAAGCTTCTTGACCGTTAAAATTTCGAACCTTTGTCGCCGTATTGATTTAACAGTTCTTCAAAGCTCATATTTTTTTCGCGTTGTTTGCGTTCGAATGCCGCTTTCGCCAGACGCTCTTCTTCTTTCGCCTTTTCGTCAGCCACCATTTCCTGCTTCGCTGCTTTCAGCTTGGCCAAGACATCGCCGCCTAACTGATCGGCCAATGTTGCCGCCTTATCTTTTGGAAGCTCAAATTCATTCGTCATTCTTTGCTGTTTCTTTTTTGCCATCGTTCTCACCTACAATTAATTTTAGCGTTGTACAATTGTTGCTACACCTTGCCCGCCACCAATACATAATGTTGCAAGACCCAGCTTTGCATCGCGCTTTTGCATTTCATGTAATAATGTTACAAAAATGCGTGTTCCGCTTGCCCCGATTGGGTGACCAAGTGCAATTGCCCCGCCATTTACATTTAGTTTATCATGATTGAACGCCAATTCGCGATCAACTGCAATCGCCTGAGCGGCAAATGCTTCATTCGCTTCAATTAAGTCCATATCATCCAATGTTACATTCGCTTTCGATAAAGCTTTTTTCACTGCCGATACTGGCCCGATACCCATTACAGAAGGATCAACCCCTGCGCTCGCATTAGCGACGATTGTGGCAAGTGGTGTAAGCCCTAATTCAAAAGCACGCTCCTTTGACATAACGACAACTGCTGCTGCTCCGTCATTAATACCGGAAGCGTTCCCTGCCGTAACCGAACCGTCTTTCTTGAAAGCTGGACGCAATCCGTTTAATTTTTCTGTTGTTGTTCCATGTTTTACATATTCGTCTTGTGAAAAAATAACCGGCTCCCCTTTACGTTGAGGAATTTCAACAGGGACAATTTCTTCAGCGAATCTATTTGTCGAAATGGCTTCCGATGCACGGGCTTGGGAACGTGCTGCAAATTCATCCTGTTCCTGACGGGAAATGTCATACTGATCACACAGGTTTTCTGCAGTAACTCCCATATGGTAATCATTAAATGCGCACCATAGGCCGTCCTGAATCAATGTATCGATAATTTTTTGATCTCCCATGCGGAAACCTTCTCTTGCATTTCGCATAATATATGGTGCTTGACTCATATTTTCAAAGCCTCCAGCGACCACAACTTCCGCATCCCCGGCAATGATTGCCTGTGCTGCTAAATGAACGGCCTTTAAGCCTGAACCACATACTTTGTTAATTGTCATCGCTGGAACTGTGTATGGTAAACCAGCTTGGATACTCGCCTGTCTTGCCGGATTTTGACCTAAACCTGCCGCGAGAACATTCCCCATAATAACTTCATCAACGGTTGATGGATCTAATCGGGCACGATTCAATGCTTCTTTTATTACGATACTCCCTAAAGCCGGAGCCGAAATATCTTTCAATGCCCCCTGAAAAGCACCAATTGGCGTACGTACTGCACTTACTATTACAACTTCTGTCATGAATATATCCCCCTTATTGTGAATGGTCCCTTTGTGAGCAAATATAATCAATTACGCTTTGACGTAATTGTGTCAGGATTCGGCTTTAGGCTCACCCGATGCGGGTCCGTCAGCAATTGTCGCACGAGGTGACGTTATTTGGCTGACTTCCTTTTAGAACTTATTACCGTATCTTTGACATCCGCCTGAAGCAGCAATTTATTTCAGCGGATGACAAACCCGCGAAACAAATTACTTGCTTAACCAGATTTTATCAAACATTCCGCATTTTTCACACAAAAGATTCCAATAATAAATAGATACATATTAGTTGATTTATCCTAATAATTCATCGAATATTAAATTAATTAAGGAGTGGTTTTCATGAAAAAACGTACACTGTTTTTATCTGGCAGTATTGTAACAACGCTGCTGGCAGCTGCTACAACGATCACAGGTGTCGTGATGACAAATCACATTATGTATATAAAGAAAAAGGACGATGCTTTCATCCGCGAACGTGAAATTACGGCAAAACGCTTTGATGAAGCATGGTATGAAGGCTGTCCGAAAGAAATTTTATTGATCGATTCTCCGAATGGCTATAAAATAAGCGGCATCTATTTAAAACCTTTGAAAACGAAAAATACAGTCATTATTTGTCATGGCGTCACTGAAAATAAAATTAACTCGATGCGCTATGCCCGCATGTTTGAACGGCTTGGTTTTAATGCTTTTGTATACGATCACCGCCGTCACGGAGAATCTCAAGGGAAAACAACAAGTTACGGCCATTATGAAAAATACGATTTGCAGGCAGTTGTTGAGACGATCCGAAATATTACCGGGGAAGATGCCCTGCTCGGTATTCACGGGGAATCCATGGGTGCGGCAACGACACTGCTCTATGCAGGCACCTTATCAGATAATGCGGATTTCTATGTTTCCGACTGTGCCTTCTCGAACTTTCCAGAGCTTTTAAAGCGGATTTTTGAAAGCGTCGTACCGATCGATCCAAAGTATACACTCCCTTTCGCCGACTTTTTCATGCGGATCCGCGATGGCTATTCCGTAAAAGAAGTCATGCCTATCGATGCAGTAAAACAAATTCAAAAGCCCGTCCTCTTTATTCACAGTACGCCGGATGACTTCATCCCTTCCTCGATGACCGAAGAATTGTTCGAACAAAAACCCGAACCTAAAATGCTGAAACTGTTTGACAAGGGTGAGCATGCGAAATCATTCAACGATAACCCGGGTGACTATGAGCAAACGGTCGCCAAGTTCCTGTATGATTATATCCCGGCATACCGCAATACAACGGATTTTTTATTATAAAGGAACTAAGCGCTTTCTGTTCGTTTCGTTGAACAGGAAGTGCTTTTTTGTTGGAAGAAACACAAAAATGCCCCCAATTGAATGAGGGCACTACACATTTATTAACCATTAAAAACGATATGCCATTCACCGCGTTTAGCTAAAAATTCTTTTGCCAACTGCTGCGCACCTTCCAAACTATGGCTTGCCGCCCAACCGCACTGGACTTCATTGCAGGCAGGAACAGAAGTCGCCGCCAACACATCCTGAACCGTCTTTTCCAATATCGCCAACACGCCTTCATAGTCATCATAGTTCATAAAGGAGACATAAAAGCCTGTTTGACAGCCCATTGGCGATATATCGACAACCGCGTCACTATGATTGCGGATACGGTCTGCCATTAAATGTTCCAGTGAATGAAGTGCCGGCATTTCCATATGCTCTTTATTAGGCTGCTTGAAGCGGATATCGTATTTTGTCACGACATCGCCCTTCACCCCTTCTTTTGTACCTGCTAAACGTACATATGGTGCCGCGACTATCGTATGGTTCAAATCGAAGCTCTCTACATTCGTTCTTTCTGTTGCCATTTTACTTCCCTCCAATACTTACAATCTATATAAGGATAGACTAGATTACGGTTCTTTTCAACGGAATATTCTGAATTTTATTTTAAGGAAAATAAAAACTACCTTCTTCACTCAATAGAATGCGAAAGGTAGTCCAACTTTTCATTATTTATCCTGGAATTTGTTCATTTGTGCCATCATTTGACGCACTTGTTTTTCAGACGGTTTACGTCCCATTTGTGCCATCATCACGCGAATCATTTGTTCATTAATTGGCGGGTTTTCTTTTAAATACTTCATCATATATTGACGAGCTGCGTAGAACCCAATTGCCACGCCCCCGATTAAAGCTGCGATTACAATAATAATCCAAATCCATGTTTGCATACTAGTCCAACCTCCTCCACTACTTATGTACCGAGAAAAACTCTCCAACAAGCATTATACATTAAAAGTTATTCCGTTTCTATATATTTTAACTCTCCTGGCAGAAGTTAAGTCTTGCGAATGGCTGTCTGAGACCGTCTCAGCCTCTAGACCTAGATGAAAATACGGTAACAGGTCGTTATCGGATTTTTAAATCCACGGTAACATGAACATATCAACGACAAGGAGGAACACATAATGAAAAAGTTTTTCTTATATTCAGCGGCTTTTATCACAGCGATCATCGCACTTTGCCTGCTCGCACCGGTAGCCGGCTTATTAATCTCGGGGGCACTTCTGGCAGCAGGTCTGCACTATTACACAGAAAGTAAATCTACTTTCGGAAAAGTAATGAGCCTAGTTGTCGCTTTAGCCGGTTTAGTAAGTGCCTTATCCAATATCCCGGGCTTTATCGGTTTAGCTGCAATCGGTGTACTGTTTTATCTTTACAAAGAACGTAAAAACGAAAAGATTGAATTTTTACCAGGCAAAAAAGAAGATGATGATCCATTTACAAACTTTGAACGTGAATGGGCAAATTTAAACAAATAGGAGCGATGGACAATGAGAAATTTATTTACAAAATTCAAATATTCAATACAGGCGGATTTACATGATATGTTTGACAAAAAGGTCGATAAAAACCCGATTAAAATGCTGAATCACTATATTCGTGAAGCAGAAAAACAAACGGAAGAAACGGGCAAACTGCTTGCGCGTCAGGCACAGTTGAAAAAAGAGCTGGAACTTCAACTTTCACAAACAATCGAAATGCTTGAAAAGCGTGAAAAACAGCTTTTATTGGCTCAGTCGACTGAAGAAGCGGAACTGATTGCATTTGCACAAGAGGAAGTAACGGCTTATACAGCCAGAAAACATGCCCTTCTTTCCAGCATTGATGCTGCGAATACAGAATACTTTGCACTGGAACGCAAATTTGAAACGATGAAACACAAAATCAAAGACATGAAAGTGCGCCAGCTCCAGCTGATGGGCAAAGAAAATGTCGTGCGTGCCAACCACCAGATGGATAAAGTTCTCACATCGGACAATGCCGGCAATTTTGATGAACTATCAACTTATATTGATGAATTATCTCAAAATATTGAGCGTAAATATGAAGTAACCTCTTTTGAAGCTCGATTGGCACAGCTTGAAAAAGAACAAAAGCTCATAGAACAACCAAAATAATGATATAATGCGTAAAAGGAGAAGGCAAAGTGCTTTCTCCATTTTGCACGTTATAGGGGGAGGCACTATGCCGAAAATTACATCTGATCAGCTTGCAATTATCGCGATTAGTATGGCTCTTGTCGTATTGATCGAATTGACACTTTTCAATAATGGCGCCGTGTTTTTACTAATTTTGGGTGCACTGTTTCTATTTTTCAGCTTTAAAAAGAAGAAGCGTTACTTATTATGGACGGGACTCGTTCTATTATTCTTTGCTATTATTAATATTTGGACACTGCGCCTTTTAATCATTGGTGTACTTGTCTTTCTTTTATACCAATACTTAACGAAAAAAGAGCAAGTGATGGAAATCAAAAGCCACTTTGCCAATACATCAAATCAGAATCAATTAATCGGAACAACAGGTGCTCCGACTGAAAGCTATCATTGGAAAGATGTTCATATTCAACGATTTATCGGCGATATTACGATCGATACGACCGAAACCATTTTACCAAATGGAAAATCGATTATCGTGATCCATCAATCTCTCGGAAAAGTACGGGTTATTGTGCCTTATGAAGTGACAATTCAGCTTCATTACTCCACTTTATACGGTGAAGCAACATACCTGAACTATGCGCCAAAGCAGTGTATTAATGAACAGCTTCATTTTGAAGATGGAGAAATGGATGCAAAACGTGTCCTTGTTGTTTATGTAACATCTTGGATTGGCGATGTGGAGGTGCAGCGCGGATGATTGCATTTATTATACGCTTTTTTATACTCATGATGGTTTTCGCGACATTTGCTATGAATATTTTCGTCTTCCTGCTCGGCCAGCCACAAGAAGAGACTTGGCGTTTTTTATGGGAAAACAATGATTACTCAATTCCGATTGTCGCTGTCATCGCCATTATCGCAACAACGACGAGCTTCTTTATTTCATTATGGATATCAATTGCACTAAAAATGAAAGAAAATCAGATGACCCGCATCGTGAAAAAAGTGGCGGAGCCTGATTTTGCACAAAAGTTCAAGAAAGCGAATGGCTCATTGAAGAAAGCATTGCGTGAAACGAACGAATTAATCGAAACACAGCGGACATCTTTACAGCGCCTCTCCAATGAAAAGGCGGAAACAAATGACGCCATCGTTCAGGAGCGGCTTCTTGCTGAACGTCAGCGGCTTGCACGCGAACTGCATGATTCTGTATCCCAGCAGCTGTTTGCCGCATCCATGCTTCTCTCCGCTCTTACAGAACAGCGTCAGGATGAATTTGCTCAAAAGCAGCTGGCGCAGGTGGAAAAAATCGTCCAGCAGGCACAGCTTGAAATGCGCGCCCTTCTTCTTCACTTACGGCCAGTTGCCCTGCACAATAAAAGCTTGGCAGAAGGTTTGGAAGATCTGATTGTAGAATTACAGGAAAAAGTGTTTTTCAATATTGACTACCAAATCGAAGAGATCGCATTATCGAAAGCGGAGGAAGATCATCTATTCCGAATTGCCCAGGAAGCTTTATCGAACACATTGCGCCATGCAAAAGCAACGGAAGTCGAGCTGTTATTGATCGCACGCGACCAGCTGGCGATTTTGCGCATTCAGGATAATGGGCTTGGCTTTAATATTGACGGAGATAAAACGACTTCCTACGGGCTGCGCAATATTGCCGAACGCGCCGTCGAAATTGGCTGTACGTATAAAATCGTGTCTGTACCGGATGAAGGAACGATTGTCGAGGTGAAAGTTCCGCTTAAAAAGGAGGAACCAATGAATGATTAAAGTTGTCATAGTAGATGATCACGAGATGGTTCGAATCGGGGTTGCCGCCTATTTATCGGCACAGCCCGATATTGAAGTCATCGGTGAAGCGACAAATGGCGAGGAAGCGATTGAAACAGTACTTTCGCTGAAGCCGGATATTGTACTGATGGATAATGTAATGCCGATTAAAACTGGGGCTGAAGCGACTGCCGAAATACTGGCACAGTGGCCGCAAGCAAAAGTTATGATTGTCACAAGCTTTATCGATGACGACAAATTATACCCGGCGCTTGAAGCAGGGGCTGTCAGCTATATACTGAAAACAAGCAACGCCAAACAAATTGCCGACGCGATCCGGAAAACAATGGCCGGGGAAACCGTTCTTGAGCCGGAAGCAACGACGCGGGTAATGGCACGTATGCGCGGAACAGCCCCTGCCCTGCATAACCATTTAACAGACCGGGAAATGGAAGTACTGTTATGTATGGCACGCGGGCTTGCCAATCAGGAAATAGCGGAAGAACTGTTTATCGCCTTAAAAACGGTGAAAACCCATGTCAGCAACATTTTAAGTAAACTCGAAGTGCAGGACCGTACTCAGGCTGTCGTCTATGCATTTCAAAATGGCTTAGTAAAGTAAGGAGAATTTTTCATGACATTTACGTACGAAAACTTTGCAAAGGACGGGACACTTACATTACTGGATCCCCTCTTCACATTGTTGCTGATTTTCTCAGCATTGTTCATCATTGTGGTGCTGCGCTTTGCGATCAATCCTAAAATCATGTTATTTATTGGCGCACTCATTATTTTATTAAGCGCACAATTGCAGTCGATTGGTGGAATATTGGCGGATGAGTTGGGTTTATCCAGCTCATCGAAAAACTTTTATATTTTTATAGCGATCGTTTTGATTTGGATTGGGATGATCGTATTTGGGTTTGTGAAGGAAAAAAAGAAGAAATAGTAATGGCTGGGGCTGTCCTGAAGTTTGGTAGAGAACTTTAGGGCGGCTTTTTTTAAGTTTTGGGAATGCGTTGAGCTGCGGGCTGTGGAATACGTTTGGCTTTGATTTATTAGAACTTTTTCCGGTTAATTATTAGAAGATTTGTGTGGCTTATTAGAACTTTCGGCAGCGATATTAGAAGATATGGCGTTTTTTACCGAAGATCCGCTCCTTTTAGGGATTCAAGGGGTTTGTAGAGTGTGCCGGGCTTGATTTATTAGAACTTTTTTCGGTTTATTATTAGAGGATCTGAGTGGCTTATTAGAACTTTCGACAGCGATATTAGAAGAGAGGGCGTTTTTTACCGAAGATCCGCTCCTTTTAGGGGTTCAAGGGGTTTGTAGAGTGTGCCGGGCTTGATTTATTAGAACTTTTTCCGGTTTATTAGAACATCTATGGGACTTATTAGAACTGAAAGCGATATTGGAAAATCGGATGCACTTATTAGAAAATCTTCACCATATATTAGAAAACCAGTGATATATTAGAACTTCTCAGGTTTTATTAGAACTTCCGGCAAGGATATTAGAACAACCAGCATTTTATAAGTCTTATATACAAATGATTGCACAACTTTTATTTATTAGAACTTTTTTCGGTTTATTAGAAGATCTGAGAGGCTTATTAGAAGTTTTGGCAGTGATATTAGAAGACTGGGGAATTATTGGCCGAAGAACCGTTCTTTATAAGGTATCATGCGGCTACGGCATGCACCAGTATTGTTTTATTAGAACTTTTTCTAGTTTATTAGATAATCGAAGGGACTTATTAGAACTTCTGAAAGCGATATTGGAAAATCGGAAACACTTATTAGAACTTCTTCACCATATATTAGAAAACCAGTGATATATTAGAACTTTTCAGGTTTTATTAGAACTTCCGGCATGGATATTAGAACTTTTATGCCACCGCATACCGCACCCACTCCACAAAAAAGCACACGCCCGCTTCCCCCAAGCGTTCGTGTGCTCCAGATCTTACTATTTCAGATCATTCAATATTGTAAACAGCGCTTGTTTCGCTGCGAGCAATTGCTCATGTGCCTGACTCTGCTGTTCCGCACTTTCCGCTTCATAAAATGCAGCCAATGCCTCATCAATTTGTTTATAGGAGTCAAAAAGGTTCGCATCATCTACTTTTTTATTGCCGAAAATATCTATGAACATGCTCAGCTGATATTGAAAGTTTTTATCATACATTGTCAGCACATGCTTATTGTCATCGATCTGCACTTCATCGTTTAAAATATGCGTCTGGAAATCAACCAGATCTGTATACGCTTTTTCCAGCTCTACCGCGTATTGACCCTCTTTATCTTTCCCTTTATTCCAGTCCAGAATCTGGATAAAAATGAGTAAAAATAGAATGATCGTTAAGTATATCGAAATACCTTTCCAAGATAAAAACTTCATGCTCTTTCCTCCATCTACCGGTGCTTCGTTAATTGAAAAGATATTCTTTCAAATTCTCCAATGTTGAATCGATGCCCGATCGCAGCGATACTTGATCTTCGCGGCAAGTCTCGATTGCTTTTTCAATTGCAATCAATGCATTTTCCAAAAACGGATCAGCATTCAAATCTTTGTAAAGCTGTGTTAAAACGAGCGCCTTATTCCAGTACCATCTAGCGTTTTCCGGATCCAGGTCGATCGCCCGCTCGATATAGACCATCACATCAAACGGCGACCAGTTAAAGCGGTTCATCGTCTGCCCTGCAATTCCGTAATACAATGCCTTATTTGGAACATGCTTCACCGCTTGCATAAAGCAGTGCACACTTTCATCATAATGGTGCGCCATTAAAAAAAGATGGCCCTGTACATAAAACGACTGTGCTTTCCGGTCATCATCCGCTGTTCTTGCATCGTGTTCAAGCTGTTTCACTTTTTCCGAAAACTGCTGCTCATCCTGAATCGCGCGCAGTTGTTCGACTTCATCATTTTCCGGATAGCTTTCATTCGCACGTTCGACACTTTGCGGAATCTGTGCTGTCGACTTCGGGAATTTTCCATATTCGTATTTCTCAAAGATTTTTAAAAACTGCCTAGCCTGTTCTTCATTTTCACCGCCCTGTAATTGGCGTTTCGCTTCTTCAAAGCATTTCAAAAACTGTCCGTCATAAAAAAACTGCACCATGTTCGACATTAAAAACACCTTTCTGTTTTTCATTCACAAATTATTAAAGCTTAAGCTGTATGTATTTCAATCATAGTATGTATAGCATAAAGGTGCCCTAACGAAAACATTAGGACACCCCTTAACACTATTTTGAGATTGTGCCTGCTACTTCGGCGATCACGATTTGTGAACCTAACATTGGAGATTCGCCTTGGTGGCCTCCGCCTTGCCCTTCTGGACGTTTGTGCGATTGTTTGAATGCGTCACTTTCACGCCATACAGCAAAGCTTTCTTTTGAATCCCAGTACATCACAACGCTCATTTCGTCATATTCTTCAAATTGCGTTGAAACTAATACTTCTACTTTCTGGAAACCTTCAAACTCCTGTAATGGACCTGGTTGTACAAATTGCGGTGCCATTTTTTCAGCAAAACCTTTTTTTACTTGAATACGGTTTGTTACTGTGATCATAATTACCCACTCCTATAATTTAGCGTAATTGCCTATATATTTTATTTAATCACTTTCGGAACTGTTGCGCAATAATTCACGCTATAATAAGAAAAATGAAAGATTAAAGGAAGTTTTCTCAATGAAATTTACTATTATTGCAACGAGCGATATTCATGGACATACAGAACGCTTTTCACAGCTTGCGCAAATGATTTCCGCCAGACAGCCCGCACTGTTAATCGATAATGGCGATTTTCTGCACGGGAGTCATTTAAGTTATTATTACGATTACATTGTCCAACAACAGCACCCGCAAATCGAACTTGCGAACACCCTTGGCTATGATGTTGCGGTTTTCGGAAACCATGAATTCAACTATTCTCCCGAAAAAATCCAATCGATTCGCAACGCCACCAATTTCCCTTGGATCGCCGCCAATATTCCAGGGTTTGCCGAACCGTATTTCATAAAAGAAATAAACGGGCTGCGCCTTGCTGTCATTGGGGTCGTAACGCATTTCACAAAAAACTGGGATGAATGTGGATCGACAAAGCACCTACATTTCGAGAATGCCTTTGAATGTGCGAAAAATACGGTAAGGCATGTCCGCGAGTTCGAACAGGCACAGCTTGTCATTTTAAGCTATCACGGTGGTTTTGAACGGGATCTTCATAACGGTCACCTAATCGATCTGGAACAAGGCGAAAATGAAGGCTATCGTATGCTTCATGAAATAGAAGGCATTGATCTCTTCATTACCGGGCATCAGCATTTGGAAATAGCTGCGGTGCAAAATGGTGTAGCAATCGTGCAACCTGGAGCAAATGCACATTGCTTCGCGCAGATCGATGTCACTGTGGAAAACGGTACATTTTCTTTTGAACCATCTATCGTCCAAGTCGATGCCTCATTAAACATGCAGTCTTTTCCCGAATTTGATGCATGGAAAAAACAACAACTCGGAACAGCGGATAAAGCACTGACTTATGCAGACTTTTTTACGCCCCGTACAAAAACGACCGCATATACCCAACTTCTTCATGATATGCAGCTCCATTACACGGGTGCCCAAATTTCGGTCATTGAACTGCCCTATCATGCACAGGGCGGCTTTCCGGAAGAAATAACACGTGAGCATGTTTTACATAATCTTCCCCGAGCTAACCGGTTGCTCGTCATCCGAATGACCGGAGCTGAAATCCGCCGGGCGATTGAGCAGAGTGCGGCGGTCTTTGCGCTCAATGACAAAGGGGAAATCGATTTCAGTATGGCAGTACACTACCCGGAGCCGCAGCCGTATATTTATGATTTGTGGGGTGGCATTGATTACACAATTGATTTACGTCAACAAACAGGTCAACGCGTCACAAAGCTAACTTTTGAAAGCAATCCCATCCAGGATAATGAAATTTTTGAAGTAGCCGTCAATAGCTACCGTGCAACAGGTGCGCACAACATGCAGATGTTTCAGAAAAAGCCTGTTCGTGAAGCCGATAAATTCATCCCTGAATTAATGATGGAATACATAGATAAAAACAGTACGCTTACCGTTCATATCAAAAATGATTTCCAAATGAAATAATTCTCTTCTGCACAAGATGTATGTCAATCAGTTGAATTGGCATACATTTTGTATTTTTCGGAAAATAATTAATATTTTTGAAACTTTTTACCATTTCATCCGTAAATTTATTAAATAGCATGAAGGAGGTGGCAACTTGTTTGGTTATTCCATTGAAACCATTTATTTATTCATCTTAATCGTTATTGGGTGTTGTACTGTTCTTTACTTATTTTTTGCAGATGTTGCGGATGTGGCCATCGATGGAACGCCATTTTTTGACCCGGCTGTTATCCTTTCGTTTATCACGTTCACTTCGGCTGCGGGCTATTTGCTGGAACAGTTTACCGGTTTAACAAGTTTCATCATATTCATTATCGCTCTTATAATTGCAAGTTTATTTACAGCACTACTCTATTTTTTCCTGCTCGTTCCATTACGTTCAGCGGAAGTGTCACTTGCCTATACGGATGAATCGCTTGAAGGTCAGGTTGGAAGAGTGATCGTACCCGTTCCACTGGATGGTTTTGGTGAAATGGTGATTGAAACGGCAAACGGCATTATATCAAAGCGTGCAGCAAGTTTTCATCAAGTAGAGATTCCATATGACACGCGAGTTTTAATTATTGAGATGCAGGATGGTACAGCAATGGTCGCGATTTATGAGAAAGAAGAACTTCAATTTTAAAAACAGGGAGGAATTTTTATGTCAGGTTTGGCAGGTATATCAGGAATTTTAATAGCAGTCGGGGTAGTAGTATTTCTAATTGTCGCACTTGTAGCGGTCTATATTATGAAATATCGCACAGCTGGTCCGGATGAGGCATTAATCGTAACAGGCAGTTATTTAGGAAGCAAAAATGTACATACCGATGAATCTGGAAATCGCATTAAGATTATTCGCGGTGGTGGTACATTTGTATTCCCGGTTTTCCAGCAGGCAAAACCACTAAGTCTTCTTTCAAGTAAACTGGAAGTAACAACTCCGGAAGTTTATACGGAGCAAGGTGTTCCTGTTATGGCTGATGGTACAGCCATCATCAAAATCGGCGGTTCAATTTCGGAAATCGCAACGGCTGCCGAGCAATTTTTAGGGAAAGATAAACAGGAACGCGAAAGTGAAGCACGCGAAGTTCTGGAAGGTCACTTACGTTCGATTTTAGGATCGATGACGGTTGAAGAAATTTATAAAAACCGTGATAAGTTCTCGCAGGAAGTACAACGTGTTGCATCCCAGGATTTAGCGAAAATGGGTTTGATCATTGTATCGTTTACAATTAAAGATGTTCGTGATAAAAACGGCTATTTGGATTCTTTAGGTAAGCCACGAATCGCTCAAGTGAAGCGCGATGCCGATATCGCAACTGCGGAAGCTGACAAGGAAACACGTATTAAACGTGCTCAGGCAGCTCAGGAAGCGCAACAGGCTGAATTGGAGCGCGCTACTGAAATTGCGGAAGCCGAAAAAAATAATCAGTTAAAAGTGGCTGAATACCGCCGCGAGCAGGACATTGCCAAAGCCCGTGCCGACCAGGCGTACGAATTGGAATCTGCTCGTGCTAAACAGGAAGTAACAGAACAGGAAATGCAAGTACAGATCATCGAGCGTCAAAAACAAATCGAACTGGAAGAAAAAGAAATTCTGCGTCGTGAAAAGCAATATGACTCTGAAGTGAAGAAAAAAGCTGATGCGGATCGTTATGCAATCGAACAAAACGCGGAAGCTCAAAAACGTAAAGAGCTTGCTCAGGCTGATGCGGAGAAATACCGTATTGAAACACACGCACAAGCTGAAGCTGAACGCATTCGTTTAGATGGTCTGGCGAAAGCAGATGCAGAGCGTGCACAAGGTACGGCTGAGGCGGAAATTATCCGACTACGCGGTCTTGCAGAAGCAGAAGCGAAAGAGAAAATTGCAGAAGCGTTTGAACAGTACGGTCAGGCGGCTGTCCTTGATATGATTGTTAAAATGTTACCGGAGTACGCGAAACAAGTTGCCAGCCCACTTTCAAATATCGACAAGATTACAGTTGTTGATACAGGCGGCGGCGCAAACGGCGGTGCTGGTAAAGTGACGGGTTATGCGACGGATTTAATGGCCGGCTTGCAGGAAACATTAAAAGCATCTTCCGGTATCGATGTGAAAGAACTAATCGAAACATATGTCGGCAAAAATGCATTTGAAAAATCGGCAATCATCCCTCGCGAAGATTTTTCACGAGTTGAGGAAGTACTGGAAAAATAAAGTTAGTTAAAAAACTTATTAAGAAACGGATATTTTATAAAATCGATTGGAATGAAGGGCGACTCCTACGGGAAGAGCAAAATTTATTTTGTGACGAAAGCGAAGCGGCAGGTGCACCGACGCCTGAGACTTAGTCACAAAAGCTAAGAATGCCACGTCCTGTGGCACGCTTTTGTGACTAACTTCATGTTGGCCCAACGTCGTGCCCATGGAAAGCATCCCGGAATGGATATCAATTTTACACACAATAAAACACCATTTTTCTCCCTGAGAAAAATGGTGTTTTTGGGTTATATTATAGCTTATTTTTATTAAATTTTAACCGTCCAGCCGAACGGGTCTTCAACTTTACCGTACTGGATGCCTGTTAAAGTATCGTAAAGCATTTGCGTTACTTCACCGATTTGGCCGTTGTTGACAGAGATGATATCATCCAGCCACTTCAGCTCCCCTACCGGTGAAATGACAGCTGCAGTACCTGTACCGAATGCCTCTTCCAATGTGCCGTTTTTTGCTGCTTCTATAACTTCTTCAAAAGCAATGGCACGCTCTTCAATTGGAATATTTTTCGATTTTAATACTTGAATCATTGAATCGCGCGTAATCCCTGGTAGAATACTGCCGTTTAATGCAGGAGTAATTACTTTTCCTGAAATTTTAAAGAAGATGTTCATACTGCCCACTTCTTCTACGTATTTATTTTCCTTGCCGTCCAGCCATAATGTTTGAGAATAGCCTTGCTCGGCAGCAATTTCAGAACCTTTTAGGCTTGAAGCATAGTTGCCGGCTGTTTTTGCTTCGCCGGTACCGCCAACTACGGCACGAACATATTGCTGTTCCACTAAAATTTTGACCGGGTTAATGCCTTCTTTATAATAAGAGCCAACCGGTGACATGATAATCATAAATTTATAGCTTTTCGCAGGATTTACACCTAAATAGCTCTCTGTTGCAATAATAAATGGTCGAATATAAAGAGATGTACCTGGTGAAGTCGGAACCCATTCGCGATCTACTCGAAGTAATTCTTTTAATGCTTCTAAAGCAAAGTCTTCATCAATCGGTGGAATGCAAAGACGTGCATTGGAAGAATTTAATCGTTGGAAGTTACGGTCCGGGCGGAATAACTGGACTTCTCCATCTTCTGTCATATATGCTTTCAGACCTTCAAATACCGCTTGTCCATAGTGAAATACCATTGCAGCAGGGCTTAATGTAATCGGAGCATATGGTGTAATTGTCGCATTATGCCATCCTTTTCCATCTTCATAATCCATAACAAACATATGGTCAGTAAAAATCTTACCAAAACCAAGCTGTTCTGCAGGTGTTTTTTCTTTTCTATTTGTTGATAACTCAGTTGTAATTTGGTATGTTGTCATATTTCATGCTCCTTAACTAATTTTAAGTTGATACACTTTATCATACCATGTTATTTTTAGAAAATTTAGTATTTTTTAATTTCCGTCAAAAAATATTTTTTTCTAGCAGTTTCATCAGTTTTCGAGCAAATTCATCTACAATCATTTTTTTTTATAAGTTTTCTAACAGGTGCTGTCATGTTCGTTTTGAATAGTTCTTCATACTCTTTTTTTACAGCAACTAATACCGCACATGATGGACCTGCAGAACCGGTGAAATCGACATCTGCTGTATAATTTTCTCCGGCAAAACGTATTATTTCTGCGCCAACTCCTTTAGAACCTGTTGGCCATATTGCCTGTATCATACCGTTGATCAGTCCTTCGTACAACTCACCTAACTGGGCTATTTTGTGTGGATTTTCTGTCACATCATTTCCGACAAGCGGTTCGCCGACAACATAAAACTCGCAATCGTTAGTATTTTGTTCGAATTGCTTTTTCCCTAGCATCGTGAGAGAGACAGCTGACTGAAGCGACTGGAAATTCGTTTCACTCGAGCCCATTAAAGGTGGCATCACAAGCCCCATTTCGGAAAATGCCTTTTTAAAACCTTGCTCGTATTCAGTCCAAACATCATCGCCTGAAAAATTGGCCATTAATAATTGAACCGGGACAGCACCCGCGCAAAGTTGCTCTAAAATAGCGGTACGCGCTGTAAAATAAGCGGTAATTTCATTCGGTACATGTACAATATCGTGCTCTTTTGTGCCGATACAACCCGAATTATCAATCGATACGACTAACCCGTTAACTTCTATCGCATTTCTCATACATTAACCCCTACTCGCTGCACAACCGTTTTCAATACAGGGATGACAAGTATTGCGATCAGACAGTTCACAGCTGTCGCAATTGTTAATGAGGCAATTGAGCCGATGTAAAATGCAGGAGAAATAATAAAATAAAATGGAATCGGTGCAATGACACCATTTGCGATAATTACAAATATCCATTTTAAAATATGATGCCCTTTTTGATGCATAATCGCAAAAACCGCAACGATAATAAACATTTCCGCTGCAATTAAAAGATGTAAAATGCCGAGCGGAAAACCGGATGTAAAACCTGTCGCGATATGACCGAGTGCTCCTGCCGCGCCTGCAAAAACTGGCGGTAGAAATATTGCACTGATGAGAGCGGGAGCAGAATCGAGTGCAGCTGTTCCAACGATTCCTACCGGTACTTTTATAAAACTGCCAATGACGCAAATTGCGGCAATGAATGCTGTTAAAATAATTAAACGTAATTTACTCTTGTCCATGAGAATCTCCTTTTAAAATTTGCGGGATGCCGTACCATACACGAACAACTGTCCGGGCCTCATTACAAAGCTTCTGGTAAAGGCGACCGCAAGTATCTCTTAACAACCGTGCTTCCTTTTCAAGCGGTACAACACCGCGGCTCGTATCTGTACAAATACAAAACAGTTCTGCCTGCTCGGCAATCTGTATCATCTGTTCGTAAATCTGCCGGGCAGCCTGTTCTTCGGATTCATGAAGATACGGTAAAATGATCTGTTCAAAATCAGTGATTACGTAGCGCTCGTTTTTATTTATATTTTCCGCTTTTGGCAAGTATCCTTCACAAATCATCAATTCTTTTGCCGGTAATTGTTCAATCAGTTTTTCTGCATATTTTCGTTTACCGTTATGTGCGCCTCCGAGTATAACGTACATCTCGCACCTCCTATGAGTTCATCTACCGAATTCCAGCCAAGTGTATAAATCGTACGATGATTGGCCACTGTTTGCTGAAAGGATTGCTCCTCCAACCCGTATACGGCGAGTAATAACCGAATCACTCCACCATGTACGATGAACGTATATTCTTTATTCTCATATACAATTTCACGAAAATCGTTTAATACACGCTGCTGGAATTGAAGAAAAGTTTCTCCGTTTGGAATCGGATTGTTAAGCGGGTCATCAATCCAAGCCCGGTATGTTCCGTTATGCTGTAATTGTTCATATGTACACATTTCAAAGTCCCCAAAATGCAGCTCACGCAAATCCCTTGATGCGATAAATTCGGCATCAGGAAAATAGCATTGTGCAGTTTCACGACATCTCCGCAAATCGCTCCCATAAACGATAGCAGGCTGCAGATCAATTTCGGCTACGACTTTTTTTTGTATCGGTTCATCTGTCCAGCCAATATATTTACGCTCCATATTCGCCTTCGTTTTTTCATGCCTGATTAAATGCACAGTAATATCGTCAGCCATAAAACGACCTCCAAACCTTCACCGAGTGCACCGAGTAAATCACCTGTTACTCCGCCAAAATATTTCTTTGACCAATTCCGGTATATTGCAACGGCAATCAGCATTACTACGACCAAAATAAACAAGCTGAAAACACCGATGTAAAACCAGCAGACAAATGCAAGGAAACTTTGAACGCCGATTAAAACAGCAAGCTTATTTGGAATGACGATCCCTTTAAAATAAGCAGCAAGTCCTTTTTCCTTTGCTGGCTGCATCGTTATAAAATAGAGCAGCATCCCCATTCTCGCGATAAACGGAATAAAGATTAAAAACGGCACAATCTCAAATTGCCCCTGCAACAGCATTTCATAAATAATACCGATTTTTAATACGAGTAAGCAAAAAACACTAATAACTCCAAAAGCGCCTGTACGCGGATCATCCAATATTTCCAGCCGTTTCTCTTTTTCTCCATAGGAAAAGAACGCATCGCTCATATCGATCCATCCGTCTAAATGCAGTCCCCCTGTCAGGACGATTAACCCGATAACAATCAAAATCGCCAATAACAAGTCCGAAATCTCACTATAGCGAGATAGTATAAATACGCCACTACTAATTATTGATCCAATCAGCAATCCAACAATCGGCAAAAAACCATACATCCATGTAACCGACTTGCCATTCATATCCAACTGTTTTTTAATCGGCACTGCCGAAAAAAATTGCCACGCTAATAAAAAACCGCTACAACTATTTTTCAACTTGTTTCCTCCTTACTTCCACCGCTGTACAAGCTGAAATTGTACTTCATATGCTTCATCACTTTTTTGGACAATCCATTGATGAAGCTCACCCAACAATTTACGATATAAATTTACTTCCCCATATTGTGATGGGAGTTCATCCAGCACTTCATTTGATACAACTATAATTGTAGCACCCTGCTTACGCCAAGTTAGCAATTGCTTTTGCAGCGATCCGATACAATTATCAATATATTCGCTATTTTCATTCCTTTGTTCATATGTATAAAGTACATTCGAAAGCCATGTTGTCACACATTCAAAAAGCACAACTGTATCATTATTTAATTCTTGAATAGCTGGTGGAACTTCGACTTGCATTTCCACTGTGTTCCAGTTGATGTTCTGACTATCACGGTCCAGCTGATGGCGGATAATCCGTTTTTTCATTTCCTCATCAAAGGATACGCCTGTCGCAACATAGTAGAGCGTCTTCTCTTCACCTAACTGCCTTGCGTATTTTTCTGCAAAAGCACTTTTCCCGCTTCGTACACCACCCGTTATAAAGATCAATCGGCTACCTCCTCGTCCTTATATGTAAAAAGAACATGCCGAAACTAAGGCATGTCCTTCTATTCTATACTTATTTAAACAGTTCCGGGTATACTGATTGTGCCATAATTTCTACCGCTTCACCAATACGCGGTCCAGGTCGGGACATAATATCCCCATCCACTAAATAAACTGCCTTGTCTGTGACTGCCTGTATTTTCTCCCAGCCTGTACGTCCTAAAATTTCTTCGACCGCATTTTCCATATATGTTGCAGGTGTAATGATAATTTCAGGGTTACGTGTAATGATATCTTCTTCCGTTACACTGATCCAGCTCTTCTGATCCGCAAAAATATTTTCAACATTTGCGTGATCCATTATTTCCTGCTGGAACGTACTGCTGCCGGTAGTCCAAAGATTCGGAGCTGGTGACACTTCATAATAGGCTTTTTTCTTCGTATCAAGTGTTGCTGTTTTTTCCTGTACTGTTTCGATTTGCGCTTTAATGTCCGCTACAACTTTTTCACCTTTATCGTCCACACCCATTACTTCCGACAGCTGGATAATATCCGAATAAACATCATCAAATGTCGCCGCCGAAGCAATTACAAATACTTTAAGACCCGCATCTTCCAATTGGGCAATTTGTGCTTCCTCCCCAATTGTATAAGCTATAACGACATCCGGATCTAATTCCAGAATTCGCTCTGCATTGATGACAGTAGAAGTCGACACACGCTCGATTTTTTGTGCGGCTTCCGGATATGTATCATATTCTGTTGCCCCGACAATTTGTTCACCGACACCCAGCTCAAACAAAATTTCTGTATTGCTCGGCTGTAGGGAAATAATCGTTTCCGGTACTTCATCGAATGTTACTTCCACACCACGGTCATCTACAACTGTATAGGGTGCTCCTTCATTTTTCGATGCAGTCTGTGTTTCTTTTTCCGCATTGCCATCTGTTTTTTCCTCATCTGATCCACATGCTGCCAGTAATAATGTTGCCGCGAAAGCAACGACCCATTTGTTATTAAATTTCATTTGTTGTAACTCCTTTTTTCTTTTTCGTTGGATAGGATTTTGAGATAAATGGAATTTCCTCTTGTTGATGCTGCTGATTCATATAGACCGCCATGACAAAAAACACATTGGCAAGCAGCCCGAGAAAATCGAACAGAATTTCATCCACTTCTCTTTCTTCACTTACTTTATGTAATGCTCTGTAAGACTTTTTTGCCTCACTGCGGCAAATATGCAGTCTTGCTGCACTTTCGATTCCTTGTGGCAGAACAAACTGCTGAATCGTTTCTCCGACTTCACCTACATAAAAATCGTATCGATCGCTTAGCCATTGTAAATCCTCAGATGTAATGGCCAATTTGCCACGGACAGAACCATTGGCATGATAGGCTAACGGTTGTATCCTCCTTAAGTCTTCCAAGACGACTTGACCGGATGCATCATCGACTAATGTTGGAAAGACTGTACCGATGCGGGTTGTTAAAGAGTCGGTTCGAATTTCATAATCGACGCAGCTTGATTTTTCCCGCATAAACGGATAGCAGGAATAACGGATATCCTTTTTCATAAAATTCTCCTCACTTCAAGTAGTGCCCCGCCGAAATTACCGAGTGTACGAAAAAAAAGCCACCCAAGAAAATGGATGGCTTCAATAATCAAAAAAGAGTGTAAAACGATGCTCATTCGATCAGTGACTGCCGTACATTCTCTTTAATTCCGAAGAGGGATGTTACGATAAGAAAAAGATTGGTCTCCTGGCTCTGCGTTTCACTTTACTCATAAGTACCTTCCCGCTAGTTTAGCAGTGGTATCACACTTATTTTCATCAACGCTTACAGTTACGGATATAGCTTCGGATTTACACCGAATTCCCATTTATGCATCATGCATCTTTTTCCTGCAAATTTATTCAATTTGTCTTTATCACTTTAGCATAATAATATTATTATGCAAATAAAATATTTTCAGTTTACTATAAACATTCCGGACATTTGCCGTAAATCTCAAATTTATGCGCCTCAACAGCATAACCCGGCAGCTTTTCACCGAGCATTTCCATCGGGCAAACAGACAGTTCCTTTACATTCCCGCAATCACTGCAAATAAAGTGGTGGTGATGGTGATCCGACTCACAGTGCATACGGAAATTTCGCTCACCGTTTAATTCTGTTTCTTCTAAAATATCAAGCTCCACGAAAGTTGCCAAGTTACGGTAAATTGTATCGAAACTCATCCCGGGGAAATCCTTTTTCAATACTGATAACAAGTCACGGGCAGTCAAATACTTTTCTGTAGCTGCAAACATATCCAAAATCAACTCTCGTTTATCCGTTTTTTTATAGCCATTTTCCTTTAATATTTCCCACGCGCGCGTTGCATTCACAGTAGTTCTTCCCCTTCCGATTTAATTGTGAATTTCAAAACAAGTTTTTTAATTAAAATTACGAACAGCAAGATCAAAATGGAGGTAACAACAATTGTTCCACCAGGTGCCAAGTTCAGGTAAAATGCAGAAATGAGTCCGATTACTACGGCCAGCTCTCCAAATACAATCGCTAAAATAATTGCTTCTTTAAAGCCGCGAGCCAGTCGCATCGCTGCAGCTACCGGTAATGTCATTAAGCTTGAAACAAGCAGAATTCCGACAATACGCATACTTGCTGCGATAACGAGAGCGACAACAATCATAAACAATAAGTGAATCCACTTCGCAGGTAAACCGCTCGCTTTCGCATATTCCTCATCGAACGACAAGACGAAAAGCTCTTTAAAAAACAGGACTAAAAATAATACGACAACGACTGCAATTGCCAGTACAACATATAAATCCTGGCGCGATACAGCAGATACAGAACCGAATAAATAGCTCATTAAATCGGTATTAAATCCGCTTGCAAGTGAAATTAAAATGGCACTCACACCGATTCCGCCCGACATAATAATCGGTATCGCAAGTTCTTCATAATGTTTATATAGTCGGCGTAATCGTTCAATTAAAATCGAACCACTTACAGATGCGATAATCCCTAAATAAATCGGATTCAGCAATGCCAACGCTGCAAACGATTGGCTCAAGTACAGGCTCCCGGCAATCCCCGCCAGTGTAACATGCGACAGTGCATCCGCAATGAGCGATAAACGTCTTACTACGATAAATACACCTAATAGTGGTGCGATGACTCCAATAACAAGCCCTGAGAAAAAGGCATTTTGTAAAAATTCATAGTTTAATATAGCTTCTATCATAACGGCCTGCTCCTCTTAATGAATCTTTCGAACAGAGTGGCCGTTCCAGCTAGCAATCTGTTCTTCCGAAATCGTATCAAAATCATTTTTGTATCCATGGAAATGGATCGACTGATTTAAGCATGCGACATGACTGACCCGATCCGAAACCGTGTCCACATCGTGTGTAACTAAAATCATTGTCATATTGTGATGCTTATTCAAATGTGCGAGCATATCATAGAATGCCTGCACATTTTCGCGGTCAATGCCGACTGTTGGTTCATCCAAAATAAGGAGCTTCGGATCGGACACTAATGCACGAGCGATGAACACACGTTGCTGCTGCCCGCCGGAAAGCTGTCCAATATTCCGTTTCAGAAATTTCTCCATGCCGACATCTTTTAAAGCACCTTTTACTAAAAAGTCCGCATCTTTTGGATAGCGTTTAAAAAGTCCGACCTTTTGCGATAGACCGCTTTTCACGACTTCTTCGACCGTTGCAGGAAACCCCGAGTTAAAGGCATTGGATTTTTGCGAGACATAGCCAATCCATTCGCGGTGTTTAAAATGGCTTGCCTGTTCGCCAAATAATTTAATTTCCCCTGACATGGGCTTCAACAGTCCTAAAATCAATTTCAAAAGTGTCGATTTACCGGAACCGTTTTGTCCGATCAACGCCAAAAAGTCGCCTTCATTGACACGTAGCGAAATATTCTTCAGTGCTTGCGTGTATTCATATTGAAAGGAAACATCCTTCAATTCAATCAATGGTTTTTTCATTTCGTTCGCTTCTTTCTAATTCAAAATCATTACGATTTACATCATGTTAGTATAATGCAGTTTTTTGTTCATGTAAAGGGAATAAACTTGAGAGGATGGAGACAATTCAAATGCTACAGTGGTTTGATAACCTAAAAGGAATGAATGACAGCCAGCTACAGGATTTTGCAAAACAGCAGGGGCTTGAATTGAGCCTGGAAGAAATTCAGAAGCTGCAAAAAATTTTGAAGCATGCCAATATCAGCTGGGCTCTGACCGGCATTCCAAAAGAGGTATTACAAAAAATTCAGAAGCTGCTTGGGGATAAACGCTATAAAAAGTTGATGAAGCTCGTCGGATTGTAATTTATTATTAATCGGAATTTTCGTGTACACACTTTTGTAAAACCCGTAAAATTATCTCCCATATAAAGCAAAAATCAGCCGCAACACGGCTGATTTTTTATTCTTACTTTTTTCATTACTTTCAATGCTTTATTGACATTGTGACAAATTGTAACCTTATTCCATTTCGTTGCTAAATAAGTCTCGCATTAAATCATTGTACATTTTACTGTCTTTAGGTATATAATGCACTGTTTCTAAATCGTAAAACTTAATACGCATGGTCATATCCTTTTTTTGAAGGTACACCCTTACGCTTGCCATGTCCTTATAGACGCCCTTGTCCGTTTCACTTGTTACTACGCCTTGCGCTTTAAATACTGCCATTAATTTACCCCTTTTAAGATATTATATTGTGTTTATTTTAATGGTAAGGGAAAATAGGGATTACTTCAGCTAACCACTTTGCGTAACTTCAAAAGATATAACTTAAATTCCTATCGTGCCAGCTCCACATTTTCTACACAAACTTCGATTGCCAGTTCAATGGCCGCTGTCAGATCCCGCATTGACCAGCCTGGAATTCGGCCGTGCTCAATCGCCAGCTCGAATGATGCAGGGATGTGGATAAATCCTGTAGCTCGAATCGCTTCATTCTTCGCAGCATAGTACAAGCCTTCATACATTATATTATTGCATAAATACGTTCCTGCTGAATTCGATATTGCCGTCGGATAACCTGCAGTATTTAATCGGTTGACGATTTTGCGGATCGGCAATGTCGACAAATACGCAACATCCCCGTCTTCTTTGATCGGTGCATCTTCAAACGCATTCCCCGCATTGTCCTTTTCTCCATCCTTTACATTCAATGCAACACGTTCCGGAGAAATTTTTGTAATGCCCGACGCTAACCCTAATGAAATGATAATCGTCGGCTTTACTTCTTCGACCAGTGCCATAAATTGTTCCGGTGCTTTTGCGAAGTCAACAGATAGGACATGACCAACAATTTCAAACTGGCCGGTCGTTTTTCCGTTCAGTGCCTGCACGACTTCCATTGTAGGATTGATCGGATTTGATAAAAACGGTTCAAATCCTGTTAAAAGTAATTTCTCCATCTGTTCTGCCCCTTTATAAGTTTTTTACAAGCGCTGCCATTGTACGGTCAATGTATACATTTCCACTCGATTTGTTTTCCAGTAAGATCGAGAAAATATATTGTTTTCCACTTTGGCCCTTCATATATCCTGATAATGTATATACATTCGGAATATACCCGGTTTTTGCATAGATTCTATTTTGCAGCCCACTGCTTGTCAGACGGCTTTTTAGTGTCCCGCCGACCATGCGATCTTTATTGCCGGCGACTGGCAATGAATCAAAAAATGTATCAAAATAAGGTTCCTCTTGAACTTTGAACAGCAGCTGCGAAAGTCCGTTTGATGTGACACGGTTTGAATTGGACAGTCCCGAGCCATCAGTAAAACGCCAGTTACTAACTGGGATATCCAATGATTCACTATATTTTTTTAATAACGTGACCCCTTTAGTCGTGCTGCCTTCCCCTAACTGCTCCTTGCCCATCGTTTTTACAAGAATATCAGCGATACTGTTGTTGCTCAGCTTCATAAACGCCGGGAAAATGGCCGCTAATGTACGGGATTCATTTGTATAAAGCAGTGTTGCATCTTGCGGAACTTTCCCGATTTTCAGCTGTGAACTTTTCACAAATTTCAACCCTTTGCCTTTCAGCGTCTGCTTGATGGCATCCATTGTATTTTTCGAAGGGTCCTGCAATGTTACCCATTCCTTTTTGCTGCTGCCCTGCGGAAGATTGCCTGAAATGATGATGCGGTTTGTGTTGTATGCACGCTTGATCGTTACTGTATTGGCACTCCCTTTTTTGACCGTTTTAGCCTGATTGGAAATGACCATACCGCTTGAATTAGGATAGATCGTAAAGCTCGGTTTTGCACCGACTTTACCCGGGCTAGCAGTAATAATAATCGTGCTTGCATCAAAGTCGTTGTTCGGCGACATCGTAATGGCGGAAGTACGTGCTCCGAAGTAATAAGTCTCATCTGATTTTATGACACCGGGCGGCAATGTACTGCCGGAAAACGCCTTATCATCGCCGATTAAGTGACCATTGATCGTGCGAATGCCATTCTTCATCAAGATGTCGGAAAACTCGATAAAGTCTTCCCTTGTCAATGTAGGGTCGCCGCTTCCTTTTATGTACACATTCCCGTTCAATGTACCGTTGACGATAAGGCCATCGATATATAAATCTGTTTTAAAACGGTAATCCTCTCCTAACATTTCCAATGCTGCAGCCCCGGAAACTAACTTCATATTCGAAGCTGGCCGCATCAGCTTGTCCCCATTTTGCGAATAAACGATTTTACCGGTCTCTGCGTCACGAACCGTCACAGCTGCATTATTTTTCCCTAAATGTGTTGTTACGGTACTATTGACCGATGCAAAACTTTGAATAGGCAATGAAAAGAATAATGCAAATAAAATGACGAGCTGAATTATTTTTCTCATCAGCTGATTCCTCCTTTTGAATATTGCTAATTTACAGTTAACTTATTATAACAAATTATGACATAAAAAAAGCAAAAAAACATACTTTGCATCAAATTTATGCAAAGTATGTTTTCCTTGTTTTTATTATTCGCGCAGTGCATCAATTAATGCTGGCTGGAATTCACTGTTGCGAAGCATCGCAATTTCGTGTAAATATGGCGCTTTTTTATTTTTAGCATCCGGACCGACAAATGGTGTTTCCAGTATTTTCGGCAAATGCATCAGCTGTGGATGATGGACGATATAATGTATCGCCTCAAAACCGATTTCGCCAAAACCGATATTTTCATGACGGTCTTTAGCAGCACCGCGCACATTTTTCGAATCATTGATGTGCAGCACTTTTAAACGGTCCAATCCGATTGTTTTGTCGAATTCATTTAACACACCGTCAAAGTCACCTACAACGTCGTAGCCAGCATCATGGATATGGCAAGTGTCCATACAGATCGACAGGCGCTCATTGTTTGTCACCCCATCGATAATGCGTGCCAACTCTTCAAATGTACGGCCGATTTCAGTGCCTTTGCCGGCCATTGTTTCGAGTGCAATCTGTACCGGGTAGTCCTGAGTCAGCACTTCATTCAAACCTTCTACAATGCGCTCAATACCCGCATCAACCCCTGCACCGACATGAGCACCCGGATGCAGCACGATTTGTGTCGCTTCAAGTGCAGCTGTACGTTTAATTTCTTCCTGCAGAAAGTTTACGCCAAGCTCGAACGTTTCCGGCTTTGTCGTATTTCCCAAATTAATAATATAAGGTGCATGGACAACAATGTTGGATAGCCCGTTTTCTTTCATATGGAGCAGCCCCTTCATAATATTCAGCTCTTCAATCGGCTTTCTACGCGTATTTTGAGGTGCGCCCGTATAGATCATAAAAGTATTGGCACCATAGCTTAATGCTTCTTCACTGGCACCTAGCAGCATTTTTTTTCCGCTCATTGAAACATGTGAACCTAATAACATTCTACTTTCCTCCATTTAACGAACAACAGGCTGCATAGAAGTATATTTCTAGGCAGCCCCTTGTAAAATTATCTATTGTTGCGGCGCGCTTTAATACGGCGTTCGCGTTTTTTCACTTTTTCCATTTCCCACTTCATATTACGTTTATAGCCTGGCTTTACTTTCTTCGGCTTACGTACGAGGGCTTTGGCTTTCGCATCGATTTCATCTTCTTTACGCTCACCTTTACGGTTTGCACGTTGGTGACGGTCTTTTAAATCAGACCATTCGCCATTTTTAATATCTTTTTGTACAAATGGTATGCCCATTTTTTCGATGCGTACAATTGCATCTTCCTCTTCCGGCTGGTACAACGTAATTGCTGTTCCCTTAGAACCGGCACGTGCTGTACGGCCAACACGGTGAATGAAGAATTCAAGATCTTCCGGAATTTCATAGTTAATGACATGCGAAATTCCTTGAATATCAATACCACGTGCAGCTAAATCTGTCGCTACAATATATTGGAACTCAAGATCACGTACTTGCTTCATCATTTTTTTACGGTCACGCGGGCTTAAATCGCCGTGGATTTGTCCTGCACGGATACCTTGTTCTGCTAAAAAGCTCGCTACAGATTCTGCATTTTTACGTGTATTACAGAAAATAACCGCCAAGAATGGGTTAATTCCTTTAATTACTTCAAGTAATCGTGTATTACGCGCTTTCGAACGTACAGGTACTAATACAAAATCAATGCCTTCCGCTACCGGACGTTTGTCATTCATATGAATATGAATCGGTGAATCCATGTATTTCTTCAAGAATGGTTTTAATTTTTCAGGAATTGTCGCTGAGAAAACGAACATTTCAAGCTTTTCCGGCATATGCGACGCAAAACCGTCAATATCCTCAATGAAGCCCATGTCAAATGCCAAATCTGCTTCATCGACAACTAAAATCGGAGCAGTGTGTACGAGCAATGCATTTTCTTTTACCAAGTCCTTAATACGACCCGGTGTGCCTACAACGATTTGCGGCTGTGTTTTTAAACGATCGATTGTACGTTGTTTGTCCGTACCGCCGATAAATAATTTAGTTGAAATTTCCGTTCCTTCAACCAGCTGGTTTAATGCATCAAAAATTTGTTGTGCCAGCTCACGCGTAGGCGATGTAATAACCGCCTGTACTTCTTGATTTTCTTCTACGATACGCTCTACGATTGGCAATAAAAAACTATGTGTTTTTCCTGTACCTGTATGAGCTTGTCCGATTGCACTCTTACCTTTTAATACGAGTGGAATCATTTCTTTTTGAATGGGTGTCGGCTCTGTAAATCCAAGCTTTGCAATGGCGTCCTGCAAAAATGGCTTGAATTGATAATCAGTATATTTTGACATTCACGTACCTCCTTACATCTTTCCTATTGTACCATAATTCGTACATTTAAGTGACCATCTGCATATCATAACGGTAAATAGTTTCAACGTCAAACAGTTGAGACGAATTTATGAAAGAAAATTGTAATATCATGTCGATTTTTAGAAAGGAGTCTATTATGCGCCCACCTTATTACTTCCAACCTCAAGCAATGATGAATCAAATGCCGGTTGCACCACGCTTTCCAATGTATGCACCATACATGATGCGAGGTCCGGCATCAGGGGCAGGTCCGATTCCTGGGATAGGTCCAATACCTGGAGCTGGTCAGTTTATGAATCAAATGCCTATTCCGCCTCAAGCACCTATGCCTGGAGCAGGAGCAGTTGCAGGAAATGTACCGAAACTTGAAGGTTTTTTGTCAGGAGCAAACTCTTTATTTAATAATGCCCAAAAATTCACGCCTTATATTCAGCAGGCGGCCCCAATGTTTAAAAATCTGCCGGCTTTATGGCGTTTATACAAAGGATTTAAAGATACATCGGACCCGCTGGAGTCTTCCACTGTTTCGATGCCACAAGAAAGACCAAGAGAAAGAATGAGAGAAAGAGGCAATCAGCGAGGCAACCGACAAGAACAAGAACCGGTTGAAGAGAAAATTACATCAAAACCATCATTACCGAAAATATTTCAGCCGCCTTTTGAATAACACCATAAAAGCTACCCCAAGCAACTGGGTGCAGATTCGACAATTTACCTCGAGTCCTCTCTCTTTTGCATTCTGGAGTAGCTTTCTATTTTTATAAATTGTCCATTTTTTATCCCGTACATCTACCGGCCAGCTCTTAAAACAGGACTGAATTCTCCTCCAGCTCATTTTCTACGTTCTGTAATAGGGTTTCCGCATTTTCTGATTTAATAAGATTCCCATTTACAATCGCAAATAAATGACATTCGCAAATTTCACAGTTTGAAGTACAGCCGGATTCCGTTATTTCCAAATCGTCGCGCTCCAGCAGCACATCATACACATCCGCTGCACCGAGCGATAAATTCGTCATGCAAAACTCTACCTGATTTTTTAAAGCGACCGTTTTATTCCTCTTAAAAAAAGAAAACGCCATTCCATTTCCCCGCTTTACGTTTTATTTATTTCTGCTATTATAGCAAACGTTCGCAAAATTCTGTACTTAAGCTATCATTTCGGTACATATCGCCATTTCCGTCGAATTTCATAGAGATTTCAGTAAGCGAACTTTGAATTAAACATACACGTCCTATATAATGAAATTACATGGCTTTGAAAGGAGTTACGTATAAATGAAAGTTTTAAAAATTAATCCGCGTGGATACTGCTATGGGGTAGTAGACGCTATGGTCATTGCACGCAATGCCGCACTTGATCCGACATTACCAAGACCAATCTACATTTTAGGTATGATTGTACACAATAAACATGTTACAGATGCATTTGAACAAGATGGCATCATTACGCTTGATGGCGAAAATCGCAAAGAAATAATCGAACAGGTAGAGCAGGGCACGGTTATTTTCACAGCACACGGTGTATCACCTGAAATTCGCGAAATCGCCAGACGTAAAGGGCTCGTATCAATTGACGCGACATGCCCGGACGTTACGGTGACACATGATCTAATCCGTGAAAAAACAGCGGAAGGCTACGATATTATTTACATCGGTAAAAAGGGACATCCTGAACCAGAAGGCGCAATCGGTGTTGCACCAGACCATGTTCACCTAGTCCAATCGATGAAAGATATCGATAACCTGTCTTTTGAAAACGAAAAAATTCTTGTAACAAACCAAACGACGATGAGTCAATGGGATGTTGCTTTCCTGATGGATAGTTTAAAAGAAAAATTCCCGCATGTCGAAGTGCATAAAGAAATTTGTCTGGCCACACAAGTCCGCCAAGAAGCAGTAGCTGAACAAGCGGGTGCTTCCGATTTATTAATCGTTGTCGGCGATCCAAAATCGAACAACTCGAACCGTCTGACACAAGTATCGGTAGAAATAGCCGGGACGCCATCTTACCGCATTTCGGATATTTCAGAGCTGCAGATCGAGTGGCTGGAAAATGTTGAAACAGTAGCAGTAACAGCAGGTGCTTCAACACCGACGCCAATCGTTAAGGAAGTCCTATCATTCTTGGAGAAGTTCGATAAAAACGATCCTGCAACACATGAAATTGTACGCTCCGTAACTTTGGATAAAATTCTGCCGAAGATTAAAGCACCAAAACCTGTTGAAAAAATTATGCCTTACTAAAAGCCAGTAAGCGGAGCATAACCGCTTATTTCATAAATACAAAAAATCTCAATTTTCTTCCCTCGGAGAAAATTGAGATTTTTGTTGTTTCGGATTAAATAAACTGGAACGGCTCAGTATTAATTTTTGATTGGATAAATTCTACTGGCAATTTCTGATCCTCACATAAAGAAGCCATTTTTTCCGCTACGCCTTTAATCATGACTTTTTCAACATGGTGGCCCGGATCAACAATGCTTAAACCATCCACTTCTGCATCCTGAGCCATATGGAATCCGATATCTCCCGTCACAAATACATCGGCCCCTGCAAATTTTGCAGCCCGGATATATTTATTGCCGTCTCCCCCGACAACTGCAACCTTCTGGACAACCCGATCCAAAGGTCCAACCGCACGGAGGCAAGGCACGTCCAGCTGCACTTTCACAAACTCTGCAAACTCTCGTAATGTCATCGGTTGTTTCAGCTTGCCGATTCGGCCAAGCCCCTGTTCATTTGTGTCTACGTCCATCGTAAACAGATCATATGCAGGTTCTTCATACGGGTGGTTGTTCAGCATCGCCTTTAATATTTTATTTTTCATCGATTGCGGGAACACGACTTCCACCTTTTCCTCTTCCTCGATATGAAGCTCACCGATTTCTCCTACAGCCGGGTCTGCTCCTTCTGTGGCACGGAAACGGCCTTTCCCCTGCAATGTATAGCTGCACGCCTCATAGTGGCCCAAACGACCTGCTCCGGCTTTAGCCAGGACATCCCGTAAAGCATCTGCATCATCCACAGGAACGAATACGGCGAGTTTCATCATTTTTTCTTCGAAGGTTACTTCCAGCGTTTTACGGTTCTCAAGTTGCAGGGCATCTGCCAGCAAATCATTGACTCCGCCTGGTGCTACATCGAGATTCGTGTGGGCTGCATAAACAGCGATATCATTTTTCAGGCACTTTTCATACAGTGCCCCTTTCGGATTATCTGTACGCAAATTCGATAGCTTCATGAAAATCGGCGGGTGATGTGCAATGATGAGCTCACAGCCGTTATCGATGGCCTCATCTACGACTTCATTTGTCACGTCCAGTGTCACAAGCACTTTCGTGACAGGTTTGTTTAATGTACCAATGGCCAATCCGATCGGGTCATTCGGCATGCATGCATATTTTTTAGGTGACCATGATTCGAATAGTTGGATAATCTCGTTGCCATTTACGGATTTCACGCAATCGCCTCCTGTACCATTTTAATGTAATGTGTCAGTTGTTCAAATTTTTCCTGATTTTCAGCTGTTTTTTCAGCTTCTGAAATCGCTTGTTGAACACGTTGCCAATTCGCGATTTCACGTGACCATTTTTCAATGAAAACAGGTACTTTCGTTTCCATCAGCTTTGGACCAAGCAAAGTTTGCGCTTCGTTTAATTTCATTTCCCCGCGCTGTAATACAAGGACCTCATAGATTTTCCCGTCCTCTTCTAAAATAACCTCATCCTGGATTGCCCAGCCATTTGCCATGGCCCATTCGCGGATCGCCTTTGCATGGATATTCGGCTGTAAAATTAAACGGGTTACCGTTTTTAGCGCTTGCGGATGCTTTTCCAAAATGGATACAATGAGTGGTCCGCCCATTCCTGCAATCGTCACAGCAGTAATTCCATCCGCTTCTTCAACAGCCGCCAGACCATCAGCCATGCGTACCGTAATTTTATCTGTCAAGCCTTCAGTGCGGACTTGTTTTACAGCTGATTCATAAGGTCCTTTCACAACCTCACCCGCTACTGCACGTGCAGCAATTCCTTTATGCACCAAATAACACGGTAAATAGGCATGATCACTTCCGATATCCGCTACAATTGCTCCTGTCGGGACAAATGAAGCGACCGTTTCAAGTCGTTTTGAAAGTTTTTGTGCGTTCATATTTATATATCCTCTTTTCTATATCACAAACTACCCCTATTATATAGAACTTTACTTGAAACGTCTCTTTCCAGAATACAAAAAAGTGCAGAACAGGATCACTCCATTTCTGCACTTGGCTATTCATTATAAACCTGAAATATACTCGGCTACTGCATCTGCTTCCGCTTCGTTTTTAAGAACCGGTGGCATCATGCCGTTTTCTGAACCATTTAATGCGTAATCTTTAATATGCTCAGCATCTAATCCAACGATTGAAGGACCTCCACCACCAGTTAAATCACCACCGTGGCACGAAATACAGTTCTTTTGAGCAATATCTTCACCATTTAATTCAGCAGTTTCCCCTGAATGTTCACCGTCCGCACTGTTTTTATCAGCTGCACCCTCAAATGACATGAAGAAAATTAGTCCGATACCGAATGCCATGATAAGTACGTAAGGAATAAGTGGATTGTTTCTCATTGCGTTCCCCTCCCTCATTAAATATTCTATTACATGCTAGACTTTTGCCTAGTAAACAATATTAATTGTACTTGATTCTATAGAAAACTGAAAGGCTTAATGAACAAGTTTTACTAGCTTTGTAACAATTTTACCAATTTGCTATTTCTATCATAATATATGTCTTGCAATTACCATTTTCTGTACTTCGGATGTTCCTTCACCGATTTCCAGCAGTTTCGCATCCCGTAAATAGCGCTCTACTTCATACTCTTTCATATAGCCGTAGCCGCCATGAATTTGAATGGCTTCATCGCAAACTTCCATAGCCATCTCGGAAGCATAGTATTTTGCGATCGCAGCCTCTTTCCCGAATGGACGCCCCTGATCTTTCAGCCATGCCGCTTTGTATACAAATGTCCGTGCTAATTGTATTTTTACCTCCATATCAGCCAGTTTAAACTGTGTTGCCTGAAACTCCGCCAGCGCTTTTCCGAATTGCTTGCGTTCTTTTGCATATTGAACCGCTTTATTCAGTGCGCCTTGTGCAATTCCTACAGCCATTGCCGCAATACCGATTCGGCCACCATCCAGCGTTGTTAAAAATTGCTTAAAACCATTTCCCCGGACCCCTAGTAAATTCTCTTCCGGCACCCGGACATTTTCTAAAATCAGTTCTGTTGTATTCGAAGCATTCAAGCCCATCTTTTCGTATTCCGACTTGATCGTAAATCCTTTCGCATCTGTCGGTACGATAATGGCGCTAATTTCTTTTTTGTTTCCATCCCGATTTGTGATAGCTGTTAACGCTAAATGTTTGGCATAACTTGCATTTGTTATAAAAACCTTCGATCCGTTAATGACAAATTCTCCATTTTCCAGCACAGCGGTCGTTTCTGTACCGCCTGCATCTGAACCGGCATTAGGCTCTGTTAAACCGAATGCCCCGAAAGATTCGCCCGTACAGATCGGCGTTAAATACTTTTCCTTTTGCGCCTCGGTACCGAATAAATTTAGTGGTGCTCCGCCCAATGAAATATGAGCCGAATACGTAATCCCTGTTGATGCACATGTACGGCTCAGCTCTTCTGTAACGATTGCAAAGCTGATTGTATCTGCACCCGCCCCGCCATATTGTTCGGGAAACGGCAGACCCATAATTCCCATATTGGATAGTTCTTTAAAAATTTCTACTGGAAAGGCTTTCGTTTTATCCCGCTCGACTGCTCCTGGTGCCACTACTTCATCTGAAAACTCACGTATCATCTTTTGTAACATCGCTTGCTCTGTTGTTAAATCAAAATGCATACCATTCATCCTCTCAGCCTATTTCATTTCAATTCTATTGTAATCCAAAAATATGTATTTTTACAGAAAATATATGTTTTTTGCAGAGTAATTTGTAAAAAACAGACGAAAAAGGCTATACAGAAAGTTTCACTGAATCTGCATAGCTTAAAAAGAATAGTATAGGTTTATGTAGGATTTTGCTTTTCCTAAATGAAATATATCCATGCACCAATAATGGCAATTAAACCAAGAATGCCTGAAATCGTAAAATAAATAATTTTCAGTTTGATCCCGCTTAACAGCCAAAATACACAGTTTACAATAAGGATAATATAAAGCATTTCATTGTTTCCGGCAAAATACGTTGTACTCACTTTCAATGAAACACCTAGAATCGCTAATGCGGTCGCCAGCTGCAGCATCACTGCCATAAGATGATTTCGTTTTGCAAAGTAGATCGCCCCGATCAGACAGCCCGCTGCAAAAACTGCCGCAACTGCAATGACAACCCATTCAAACTGCATCGTAAACAGCAACAGCAACATCACCATTGCAATAATCGGGAAAAACATCGATACATTGCGGTTTCTTCGTTTTTCGACATTTATGACGGCGTTTTTTGATTTTCCTGTAATTTCTTCTTGCTGATTTCCTTCCGAATAAAGGGACATCAGAAAATCACAGTAATGTTCCGGTAGCATTTTGTTTTGTTTCCAGAACGTAATTTCATTCATAATAATTTGTTTTTTTGGATTTGACATCGTTTCGCTCCAAATCTGAATTTATATGCTCTATCATATTGTAGATAATTCCCGACTGAACAACATCGGTAAAAAGCAATATCATTATTCTCGGAAAATAGTAATTATCCGCTATATTTACACAAAAAAAGATGAAGAGTAATATACTCCTTCATCTTTTCCATGTTTGCTTATTCCAAGAAATCTTTTAAGCGTTTTGAGCGAGATGGATGACGTAGTTTACGTAATGCTTTCGCCTCGATTTGACGAATACGTTCACGTGTAACGCCAAACACTTTCCCTACTTCTTCTAAAGTGCGTGTACGGCCATCATCTAAACCGAAACGTAAACGCAATACGTTTTCTTCACGGTCTGTTAATGTATCCAGCACGTCCTCTAGCTGTTCCTTCAACAATTCATATGCTGCATGATCAGAAGGAGACTGTGCTTCCGAGTCTTCAATGAAATCACCCAGATGTGAATCATCTTCTTCCCCGATTGGTGTTTCCAATGATACAGGCTCTTGTGCAATTTTTAAAATTTCACGGACTTTTTCAGGTGTTAAATCCATTTCTTCCCCAATTTCCTCCGGAGAAGGTTCACGGCCTAAATCCTGAAGAAGCTGGCGTTGTACACGGATTAATTTGTTGATTGTTTCAACCATGTGTACCGGAATACGGATTGTACGTGCCTGGTCTGCAATCGCGCGTGTAATCGCCTGACGGATCCACCATGTTGCATAAGTCGAGAACTTGAAGCCTTTACGGTGGTCAAATTTTTCAACCGCTTTAATCAGACCCATATTCCCTTCTTGAATAAGATCAAGGAACAGCATCCCACGGCCTACATAACGTTTTGCAATCGAAACTACAAGACGCAGGTTGGCTTCAGCCAGACGTTTACGTGCTTCTTCGTCACCTTGCTCGATACGTTCCGCTAAGCGGATTTCCTGATCGGCAGAAAGTAAATCCACACGTCCGATTTCTTTTAAGTACATACGTACCGGGTCATTAATTTTAACGCCAGGAGGAACACTTAAATCATTTAAGTCGAATGCTTCTTCGCTCGATTCCTGCTTAGAAAGCGCTTCTTCTTCAAATTCTTCTTTTCCTTCGACTGTTACATCATTTTTTTCGATTTCATCGGCAAAGTTAAAAATCTCTTCGTTTTCCAGTTCAAAAAATGCTAATGTATCAGAAATTTCCTTCATTGACATTTCGCCAACCTGTTTTGCTTTAGCTAACAGTTGCTTTTTTACCTGCTCTAATGAAACCCCGTTTACTACCGTATCTTTTGAATGTTTTGACTTGTCCGCCATAAACCTTCCTCCTTCTAAAAACAAATCGCGTTAAACGCCCATTTTTATCTTTCTATTTAAGTTAATTATCTGTTGGGCAATCTCAAGTGCTCGTCTATGCTCATGCATTTTTTCTGCTTCTTTTTGTTGATGCTTCAATTGTTCAATCTGTAGTTCTAATCGGCGTTTTTCGATTTGTTTTAAACAATCAGTTATCTCCGCTTCACCATTATCAGGGTCACGTTCAAGTAACGCAGCATCCATCACGATTTTACGTAAATCATGATCATCCAACACTTCGACGAATCGATGGAAATCAGCCATTTCATATTCTTCGTAAAAACCAATTAAACGAACAAATACGGATAAATATTCCTCATGGATGAAAGGTTCGTTATTTCCCTCTCTGAGAACTTTATTCACAATATTTACATCATGCAACATATGTGCTAAAAGTATACTTTCCGCACGGTCTGTTGCATCTTTTTTACGCTCCCTTTGAAGAAGGACAGCTGGTTGTTCCACCATTTTCCGATCGCGTTTCTGCTCTTTTACATTATCTGCGACCATTTTTCTTAATTGGGTACTGATCGCCTCTTGGGAAATATTCGTTTCATTTGCCAATTGACGAATGTATAAATCACGTTCGGTTGGAGAAGTATTATTTTTTAATGTTTCCAGAACTTCTTGAATGTATTGAAGTGTGTCATTTTCAAATTGAAAATTTTTGCCGCGTTTCGCATGCATCATCATAAATGCAATATAAGCGTGCGGCTTTTCTATTATTTGATTTTTAAATGCCTCTTGTCCGTGTGAGCGAATGTACTCGTCCGGATCAAGTTTATCTGGTAAAACAGCGACCTCAACTTTAATCTGTTCTTGATGAAGCATATGTGCAGCACGCTTGGCAGCCTCAAAACCAGCATTATCACCATCATAGCAAATCGTAATTTGCTGAACTAAGCGTTTGAGCTTTGTAATATGCTGGGGCGTAAGAGACGTACCCATCGTTGCTACAGCATTGTATATACCTGCTTGGTTTGCTGCTAAAACATCAATAAAGCCTTCCATTAAAATTACTTGTCTTGATTTACGGATAGATGCCCGCGCCTTATCCAAATTATAAAGTACTTGACTTTTGTGGAAGATTGGCGTTTCAGGACTATTTAAGTACTTAGCATCTTCGCCATCGGAATTTAAAATCCTGCCAGAAAATGCAATCGTTTTTCCATTTTCATCTCGGATCGGAAACATGATCCGTCCTCGGAAACGGTCAAAGTAGCTGTCATCACTTTCTTTACGAATAATGAGACCACTTTCGGCCATTTCTTCCAAATCATAACCTTTACGCTCCAGTAAGATTGACAGCGTGTCCCAATTCGGCATCGCCCATCCTATCTGATGTGTTTCGATTTGCTCGCGTGTAAATCCTCTTTCAAGCAAATAATTCAATGCAGGTTCGCCATCTTCTGTATTCATTAAAATATGATGATAAAACTCCACTGCAAACGTATGAGCCTCTCGCATTTGCTGCTCTTTTTTTGAAATGGGCGAATTCGACATCGATTGATCGGTCGATAATTCCATTTCAAGCGGAATACCCGCACGCTGACTTAGTTTTATGAGTGCATCCGGAAACGAAAGGTGTTCCATATCCATTACAAATGTAATGGCGTTTCCTCCTGCCCCACAGCCAAAACAGTGAAATATCTGTTTATCGCTGGATACGGAAAAAGAGGGTGTTTGCTCACCATGGAATGGACATAATCCAAAATAGTTGCGCCCTCTTTTCGTTAACTGCATATAATCGCTAATGACATCGACTATATCGGACTGCGAGCGAATTTGTTCAATCACATGTTCGGGTATTTTTCCAGCCACATTATCACCATCTACAGTATTCGAGATAAATTACAAATTTCCTCTATAATACGACAAAATTTCTTAAAAAATTTGTAATTACCCTATAATAATTATTTTTACCACAATTTTATTATTATAAAACAAAAAGACTATTGTTGCTATAGAATTTCAAAAAAATAATCAGAATATAACTATAAATGTCGAATTTCGGCAAAATATAAACGTTTTTCTGGAACAAAAGTATAGTTCACTTAGTTTCTTAAAAAACGCAAATATTATTCCACCAAAAAAACCTCCTCTTCTAATTTGGAGAGGCGGCTTTGGTTGCTATCAACAATCAAGCTCTAGCATATCAATTATTTTATGTGCTGTTTCTTCAACAGCGCGATTTGTTACATCTATCGTTCGACAACCTATTTTATCAACAATACTATAAAAATAGCTAATTTCCTGCTCAATTCTAGTATGCTGTGCATAAAAGGCGTTTTCAGTTAAACCTAATGTTATGAGACGCTCTTTCCGAATATTGTTGAGTTTTTCCGGTGTAATGACTAACCCAAAACATTTTTTCGGATCGATTTGCATCAATTCTATAGGGGGTTCAACTTCCGGAACGAGCGGCACATTTGCCACTTTATATCGTTTATGCGCTAAATATTGAGATAAAGGCGTTTTCGATGTTCTGGATACACCGACCAAAACAATATCCGCCAGCAAAATGCCGCGCGGATCCTGCCCATCATCATATTTAACGGCAAATTCGATTGCTTCGATCTTTTTGAAATAATCATCATCCAATTGATGAACAAGCCCCGGCTTTTGCAGTGGCATTTCATCAAAGGAAGTTTCGATCAGGTCAAGCATCGATCCCAATAAGTCGATCGCATGCACCTTATATTCACTTGCGATTTTTTGAAGTGCTTGTCTCATCTGCTTTTCAACAAGTGTAAAGACAATCGTTGCTTCATTTGCAATAGCAATTTGTACAATTTTCTCGAGGACGTCCACATTTGCAATATGAGGAAACTTTCGAATTCTTACTTTTTCAAAGTTTGGCCGAAACTGGCTTACTACGGCTTTGACAGCAGCTTCTCCTGTTTCACCGACGGAATCTGATACGACAAATATAGTTAATTTTTTCATAAGGTCACCTATAAATCATGCGTTTCTGCCAACGAAATAAACGCACGTGTAATATTTGTCTTCGTTAATCGTCCGGTAATGACCAATCCCTGCTCGGTTTCTTCAACAACCGGCATCGAATCAATCTCTCGTTCTATTAACTTTTTGGCAGCCACGATTAATGACTCCGAATTAACACAATAGGCAATGTTCGGCATTCTCGTCATAATTATATGCACAGGCATTTTATTTAAATCCTGTGTTCCGATACTCGAACGAAGTAAATCTTTTCGAGACAGCACACCTTGTAATATTTTATCTTTATCAATAACGAAAAGTGTTCCGACATCTTCGGAAAACATATGGATAATCGCATCATAGACTGTCATATCATCCGGAACAACTACCGGGATCGACTGAAAATCCTTTACTTTTAAATTCAGCATGGATTCCGTAAAGGCAGCTGTTGTTTTTTTACCTGCATAGAAGTAGCCGACACGTGGGCGCGCATCTAAAAATCCAGCCATCGTTAATATAGCTAGATCAGGTCGGAGTGTAGCGCGCGTTAATCCAAGGCGCTCAGCGATATGTTCGCCCGTAATAGGGCCATTTTCTTTTACAATTTGCAAGATTACATCTTGACGTTTATTGAGTTCGATTGGACTCACCCGCTTCAAATAATGTTATACTTTTTCATTAATTATTATATACTATTTCCTTCTATATTGCGAAGAAAACAAACCCATGCTACAATATTAGCGAACAACACACTTGTTGTTTATGAATATTAATATGTAAGCGATGAAGGGATTTATAAGTATCAATTCTAACATAAGCGAGTAGGGATAGTGCAAGCCTACATTGAATTGAGAAACGGCACCCCTGAGCTATTTTTATAAAAGAGGTTTTTAATTTATTAAAAACAAGCGGGGTGGAACCGCGGGTACATCGTCTTGATGCACTCGTCCCCGGGCAGAGCTTTTGTGCCCGGAGACGGGTGCTTTTATTTTTTCATTACCGAACAGGAGGTTTTTTTCATGGCAGAAAAATCAATGGAGACAATTGTATCATTAGCAAAACACCGCGGATTCGTATTTCCGGGATCTGATATTTACGGTGGTTTAGCAAACACTTGGGATTACGGTCCACTTGGTGTAGAACTTAAAAACAACGTAAAAAAAGCATGGTGGCTGAAATTCGTTCAGGAATCAGAACACAACGTAGGTTTGGATGCTGCAATTCTAATGAATCCAAAAGCATGGGTTGCATCTGGTCACGTAGGTAACTTCAATGACCCGATGATCGACTGTAAAGCATGTAAAGCTCGTCACCGTGCAGATAAATTGATCGAGGATGCTTCTTTAACTAAAACAGGCAAAGAAATCATCGTTGACGGTATGACATTCGATCAAATGAAAGAAAAAATGGAAGAGCTTGAAGTAGCTTGTCCGGACTGCGGTAAAATCGATTTCACAGATATCCGCCAGTTCAACTTAATGTTCAAAACGCACCAAGGTGTAACTGAATCATCATCAAACGAAATCTACCTGCGTCCGGAAACAGCACAAGGTATTTTCGTAAACTTTAAAAATGTTCAGCGTTCAATGCGTAAAAAAACACCATTTGGTATCGCACAAATCGGTAAATCTTTCCGTAACGAAATCACACCTGGTAACTTTACATTCCGTACACGTGAATTCGAACAAATGGAACTTGAATTCTTCTGTAAACCGGGTGAAGACCTTGAGTGGCACTCATATTGGAAAGAGTTCTGCAAAAACTGGCTTCTTGGATTAGGTATGAAAGAAGATTCAATGCGTCTACGCGACCATGAAGATGATGAGCTTTCACACTATTCAAACGCGACAACAGATATCGAATTCCGCTTCCCGTTCGGCTGGGGAGAACTATGGGGTATCGCAGACCGTACAGATTACGACTTGAAACAGCATATGGAACATTCAGGTGAAGATTTCACATACATCGATCCTGTTTCAAATGAGCGCTATGTACCATATTGCATCGAGCCATCATTAGGTGCAGACCGTGTAACTTTGGCATTCTTATGTGATGCTTACGAAGAAGAGCAATTAGATGGCGACGATACACGTACAGTATTACGCTTCCACCCTGCACTAGCTCCATTCAAAGCAGCGGTATTGCCACTTTCTAAAAAATTATCTGAAGAAGCCGGCGACGTATGGGCAGATTTACGTAAAGCATTCCCGGTTGATTTCGATGAGTCACAATCTATCGGTAAACGCTACCGCCGTCAGGATGAAATCGGTACACCATTCTGTATCACGTACGATTTCGATTCAAAAGAGGACGGTCAAGTAACAGTACGTCACCGCGATTCAATGGAACAGATCCGTATGCCGATCGCTGAAGTAAAAGCTTATATCGAGAAACATCTACAATTCTAATTTTACAAGGCACTTTCTGTTCGATATGAGCAGAAAGTGCTTTTTCTTTCTAACAAAAACAATCCAACCGATTTTCATCCGGTTGGATTGTTTTATTTATTCAGCTGTTTTTCAATATCGAATTTCGCACGTAAAATGAGTTCACGCAATTCATCATACTGCCCTTCATCAAAGCGTGCTTCCGGAATGATGATCGCGATTGATGCAACCGGCTGCCCGTTTGAAATAATCGCTGTACTGAACGAACAGGCACCGATAATGCGCTCAGCCCGTGTAAAGACATATTGCTGCTTGCGAATTTCCTGCAATTGCTCCAACAGCCGGTCACGGTCGACCACCGTATTTTCCGTTACGTGCTCCATCGCCACCTCATTCAAATAATGTTCAATTTCTTCCTGCGGCAAAAACGCAAGCAATGATTTTGCAGAGGCTCCCGCATAAAGCGGTGATGTATCCCCGACATGATTACGTGCCGATAAAGCATATGAACTTTCGATATTCATAATACATCGGCGCTCATTGCCATCAATAATGCTCATCGAAATACTTTCTTTTGTCTCTTTGTTCAGCTGCTGAAGAATTGGCTGGGCAATCGTAATAATGCTTGATTCTTCCTCCACCAGCTTCCCTAAGTGAATTAACGACAAGCCGAGCTGGTACTGCTTCGTCCGGTCATCCCGGATTAAAAAACCTTCATATACTAATGTAGCAACAAAACGCTGCAGGCTTGATAGGCCGATTCCTGTCTTTTTATTTAATTCAGTTAAAGAAAGCTTTGGCTGTTCTTTCGTAAAAGCCCGCAATATTACAATTGTTTTTTGAACGGTTTGCATTAAATACATTTTTTCAAATTTTTGTTGTTCCATACTAAAGCCCCCCATTTTTCTAATAGTAGCAAAATTAGATTATATTAAAAAGAAGGGGCTATGTTAAAAGTCATATAAACTTTACTCCTATCTTCTCCGACAGACAATAATTCTTAATCTACTGCTTTAATAATAACTGAATAATAAGCAATTCTCCCCCAACAATTGCTCTATACCTGGTTCTTGTTGATTTTCAATAGGTCTTCCGTATGTTCCCCTAACTGGGGTGCACCGTATTCATAGGAAATATTAAGATCCGAATGTTGTAAAGGGTTTTTCACAAATTTCATCGTCCCGTATGAAGGATGTTCGATTTCTCCTACTAAATTCCGTGCGATAACTTGCGGCTGCTGAAATGCTTCTTCCACAGTATTGACACGTCCACCAGGAATTTTGTACTGCTGTAAAAGCTCTAGCCATTCATCACGGGTTTTCGTTTTAGTAATTTCGGAAATATAGCCTGCCAGTACAGCTTCATTTTGTTTGCGCAACGAATTCGTTCTAAAGCGCTCATCTGTCACCCAGCCATCGCGATTAATCATCTCGCAAAACTTTTTGAACTGATCTTCGGTTCCGACGCAAAACATGAGCGGGCCATCCGAACATTCAAACACCTGATACGGCGCTACGTTATTATGCTGGTTGCCAAGACGGTTCGACTTGAAGCCGGTATTTAAATACGCGCTTGCCACATTTGCGAGTGAACTCATTTGCACATCAAGCAGTGCCAGATCAATAAATTGACCTTTTCCCGTCATGTCACGCATTCTTAATGCCGACAATATTCCAATTACGACATAGTGGGAAGTTAAAATATCCGCAATCGGTACCCCTACTTTTGTCGCCTCCCCTTCTGGATGTCCTGTTACATCCATTAAACCGCTCATCGCCTGTATAACCGGATCAAATCCCGGCTCTGCCGCCAGTGGACCAGTCTGTCCAAACCCGGTCACCGAGCACTGAATAATGCGCGGATTGATTCGCTTAAGCTGCTCATAATCGAGCCCCATCTTTTTCATATCGCCTGCTTTAAAATTATCGATGATGACATCTGCTTCTTTTACTAAATCGAGCAGCACCTCTTTATCGGACGAGTCTTTTAAATTTAACGTAACGGATTTTTTATTGCGGTTCGCACAAATATAATACGTGCTTTCCCCATTTATAAAGGGTCCCCAGCCACGCATACTATCCGATCCAGCCGGATGTTCGACCCGGATGACTTCAGCACCTAAATCAGCCAAAATCATCGTTCCGGCCGGAGCTGCATACACACGCGATAAATCCAATATTTTAACATTATCCAATGGGCGCATCCCCATCACCTCACTCTTCTACTCTTTTATTAACGAAGGTGCAACATGCTGTTCCGGCTGCTTCAATAAAATTTGTGTCGCAACAGCAACGGCAATTACTGCTAACGCGATAAGATTATAAATTAACGTTGTATCCATTAACGCAATCCCTGCGCCGAAGAAGACAAGTCGTTCGATGAAATAAGTGTGTCGGAATAAATAGCCTTTAATGCCGGCAGCAATCGATACACCGCCGATACAGGCTGTAATCGCCGCAAAAATATATTCTCCGATCGTACCGCCCGTCAGCAGCAGCGCCGGGTTAAATATAAAGAAGAACGGGACGATAAAGCCGACCAACCCTAGACGAACCGACTCAAACGATACTTTGTTCGGCGATTCTCCGGCAATACCTGCTGCGGCATATGGCGCCAATGCTACAGGTGGCGTAATACTTGATAAAGCGGCAAAGTAGAAGGCAAACATATGGGCTGCAATCGCCGGTACACCCAATTGTGTTAAGATCGGCACTGAAATTGTTGCAACGATAATATAGGCCGCTGTTGCCGGGATCCCCATTCCTAAAATAATACTGATGACCGCTGTTAAAATAGCTGCCAGCATGACACTGTCTCCGGCAAAACTTAATACATTGTTTCCGATGATCAAACCGATACTTGTTAGCGTGATCGTCGCAATTACAATCCCTACAATCGCACAGGCAATTCCTACACTAATTGCTCCTTTAACCCCTTCAACAACAGAGTCGATTACCGTTTTCAGATTCATGCGTGTATGTTTGCGTATGGCCGCTGTTGGCACGATTGAAAATAGCGCGAAGATTGCCGCGTATAACGGCGAATAGCCTGCGAACAGCATTACCAACAAAATAAATAAAGGGATTAATAAATGGCCCCCGTTTTTAAGAACCTGCATCGCTACCGGAATATTCTCTTTTGAAATACCTGATAACCCCATTTTTTTCGCTTCAAAATGTACAATCATAAACAATGTTAAATAGTATAGGATTGCCGGTACAACTGCTGCCAGCATGACAACAGAATACGCAACACCTAAATACTCGGCCATAATAAAGGCTGCGGCGCCCATTACCGGTGGTGCAATTAAGCCCCCTGTCGAAGCAACCGCTTCAACTGCCCCGGCAAATTTTTTCGAATAGCCGGCCTTTTTCATCATCGGGATGGTAACGGTACCTGTTGTTACAACATTACTTACAGCACTCCCGCTGATCGTGGCCATCAGCGCACTTGCAAAGACTGCCACTTTAGCAGGTCCTCCTGCTGTACGGCCCGCAATTGTCAGTGCCAGGTCATTGATAAAATCGGAAAATCCACTATTCTTCAAGAAAGCGCCAAACAGCACGAAAATGAAGATATATGTGGCCGAAACACCAAGGGCCGTTCCGAAAATTCCTTGCCCTCCCCAGAACATAATGTTGATGATTCGCTCAAGACTAAATCCGTAATGCCCTAAAATCCCTGGAATATAGGCGCCAAAGAAATTGTAGGCCAGGAAAAACAGTGCAATTAATGTCAGCGCATTGCCGACAACTCGACGTGCCGCCTCAAATAGTAATACGATCGCTATCCCGCCGACCCATAAATCAAGAACCGTATTTTCTCCTGCGCGGTCACGAACTAAAATATCGTAAACAATGACAAAATAAAGGGTCACGAAAATAGATAATGTAATGCAAATGCTGTCAAACCATGTAGGCAACTTTCTCGTCCCAACACTTTTCTTTGTAGCAGGATAATAAATAAAACTAAATAAAAGCAAAAACCCTAAATGCCACGCACGAAATTTTGTCGCTTCCATCACACCGATGCTGCTCATATATATTTGGAAGATGGACCAGATGATTGCAACACCTATCAAAATTTTCCCAAATATCCCAATATAATTACGTGAATTGATATTTTTATCTTCAAGGTCCATTAGTTGTTGAATTTCATCTTTTTCAAGTACTTTTTCTGTCATACCGTCCCCTCCTTGTACTTTACTTTTAATCAATTACACCAATTTCACGATAATAGCGCTCTGCACCTGGATGGAGCGGGATATCCGCCGTTCCCGCAACAGCGCTTTCCGGACTGAACTGCTTCGCAATGCTGAATGATTTTTGCAGTGAGCCCAAGTTTCCCCACAGCTCTTTCGTCAACTGATAAACGGTTTCTTCACTGACGCTTTCGTCAATTACGATTGTGCTGTACTGACCGACAGTTCGAATCGCTTCCGGCTGTTTATCATATGTGTTTGGCTCGATCGTATAGGCAAAGTTCCAAGGATATTCCTCTACTAAATAGTCAATGGCGCTGTCAGAAAAGCTTAAAACTCTGGAATCTACCGTTGAGATCAGCTCTGTCGCTGCAGCAGCCGGTACGCCTGTGTAAATATTGACACCTTCCACCTGACCATTTCGCATTAAATCTGTCGCTTCTGTAAAGCCGACATAGTTTGCTTTAATATCTTTTTCTCCAATACCATGTGCTTCAAGGACAAGACGGGATTCCACTTCAGTCGCACTACCCGCAGCTCCAAATACGAAGCTCGTTCCTTTAAGATCTTCTATCGAACTGTATTTCTCATCGTCTTTCACAATAATATGACTAATATTCGGGTATAGGTTTCCTAATATGCGAACGTCTTCATACTGTTTTCCTTCGAAACTTCCAACACCGTTATATGCTTCATAGGCAATGTTCACCGTAGTAAATGAAATATTCGCTTCACCTTTACGCATTAAATTCAAGTTTTCAATACTTCCATTTGAAGCTTGTGAAGCGACGCGTTTTTCCAGCTCATTTGTCCACATTGTCGAGATTCCTGCTCCAAGGGAATAGAAAACACCTGTTGTTGTACCTGTTGTAAAAATAAGCGGCTCCCCATAACGCTCAACATTACTTTGACAACCTATCAGCAGCATAGCAGCGATTGAAACTATTGCGAGAAATCTTTTCTTCATCCGCGTCCCCCCATTTTCACATGTATTATTTAAAAACGGCTTTTCGTTTTTCCACTATTGCTTTGACCCCTTCTTCAAATGCTGGCAATTCTGTTACTAAGCCCATTTTTGATGATATATAGTCAAGCGACGAACGCAGGCTCATTGTTTGGCTTTGGTAAACTGCCCTCTTAATGATTTTGATTGTTTCAATCGGTCCATTCGCCAGCTTTTCCGCATAACTTTGTGTAAAGCTCTCCAATTCCTCATCATTCACAACAAATGTCACAAGACGCGCTTCCTTTGCTTCCTCTGCCGTTAAAACACGTGCTGTCCATAGCATATCAAGTGCCTTGTCGACCCCGACGAGACGAGGCAAAAAGTACGCACCGCCATCACCAGGAACGATTCCTACATTAATATAGCTTTCCGAAAACTTCGCGGATTGTGCTGCAATACGGATATCGCACATCAATGCCATATCAAGTCCTGCACCCATTGCAAAGCCGTGCATCTGTGCAATAACCGGTTTGTCGATTTCTTCAAGTAATAAAGGGACGCGCTGCACTTTTTTCCATAAGGAATTTTTGCGTGCCAGCGCCGTTGAAGTAATATCTTCCTCACTATGGTAAAAGCCCTTGCCTGCCACCATTGCTTTTATATCGCCGCCTGCACAAAACGCTTTGCCGTTGCCTTTTAGAATGACCGCTCGGATATCATCATTGTCACGCACTTCTTCCAACGCTTTAATCCACGAAAGAATCATTTCTTCGCTAAATGCATTTAAACTTTCCGGGCGATTCAGTGTAATTGTTGCAATATGATCCTTCACTTCAAATAATAAATCCGACATTATTTTTCCTCCTTATGCATGTACATGCGTTTCTGCTTGGTCTGTAATGCTTTCCCATAAGTCAATTTTTGTTTCCAGCAGTTGCTGTGCCAACTGTTTTTTCCAGTAGCGTGCCGTAAACTCCTCGTCACGCCAAGCCCATAGGCGGCGCGTATACTGGTGAAGGCGATGTTCATGTGTCACACCGATCGCCGCATGAACTTGGTGAGCAGAAGTTGCCACTGTACGACTCGCATCATCCATACGCAAGCGTGCATATGCCACTTCGCGTTCTTCTCGCCCGGCTGCCAATAATGTTCGGATATTGTTGACAGCCACTGTCATAAGTGTCTGTTCCCCCGCCATACTCGCCAAGTGCTGCTGGACGAGCTGGAACCGGTGGATTGGACGACCAAACTGTTCCCGTTCTTTACTGAACTGAACACTTAGCTGGAATGCAGTTGTTAATGCCCCGCCCATTTTGCTGACAGATGCCGCTGTAACAAACTTTTTAAATACGTCATACTGCTTTTCGGAAACCGGTACTTTTTGAAGCGCTTTCAAATTTTCGAATACGACTTCTGAACGTGGTTCAGCTGCCAGGTTTGTGCTGTTTTTCAGCTGTGCATCCTGTAAATCGGCAACAACGATAAATTGCTGCGAACCTTCCTGTGCCATCGTCACAAGTTTTTTGGCATACTGTGCCCACCCTACATGCTTCAGTGTTCCGAATAAAGCATCGCCTTTCAGCTGCAGCGGAGTTGTTATACTGTACGTAGTTAACTGCTCGTAACCTTTCAACTCCACTTGCTGCAATAAAAAATTGGCTAACGTATGCTCAACATACGGAACAGGTGCCGCGTATTTCCCTACAAGTTCGTACAGGGCCAATAAATCTTCAATATCCCCGCCGGCTCCTCCATCTTCTTCGCTTACCGCTACATGATGAAGTTCATTTTCAAGCAACAGTTGCCAAATATCTTCAGCCCACTTGTTTTCTTCCAAAAGATCAACCGTTTCCTTTTCGACTTTATCTTTAAAGATCTTTTCAACTACTTCTACGACCATTTCTTTAATTTCACTCATTGTGCAATAACCCCCTTCGCTAAAATTCCATACAGAACTTCTGATGTTCCACCACGAATCGTAAATCCGGGTGCATGTAAAATCGATTCAGCCAAATATCGCTCAACCCTATTGTCACTTTGCAAGTTTGGATACACATCAAGCAACAGGCGGATGATTTCAGGAATTTTCTGTTCGAACTTCGTGCCGATACTTTTTACAAGTGCTGCAGGTACCGCAACTTCGCCGCCTTCTTCCAATACTTTTGCTACCCCGATCGATAAGTTGCGTAAGGACCATAATTCTGCAACGAGCTTCGTCGCTTCTTCCAGACCAGCCAAATCTCTCTTAATCTTCAGTTGTTCGATTACCTCATTCAGCAGCGGGAATGTACTTAAAATTCGCTCAGGCCCACTGCGCTCAAATGCCAGCTCTGCCAACCCTTGCTTCCACCCGTTACCTAGTGTCCCAACTACCATCTCATCCGGAACAAAGACATTATCCAAGTAAACATCGTTAAAATGCGGTTCTCCTGTTAAATAACGGATTGGCGCAATTGTTACACCTTCACCTTTTAAATCGATAATGAATTGTGAAAGACCTTCATGTTTTTTTTCACCTAATGGTTCTGTACGAATGAGCGTTACCATGTAATGTGCATCATGGGCATTACTGGACCAGGTTTTTGCACCATTTACAATCCAGCCGCCTTCCACTTTTTCGGCACGTGTTGCAACGGATGCCAGATCAGATCCACTGTTCGGCTCACTTAGCCCGATAGCGAAAAAACATTCTCCTTTCACAATTTTCGGCAGGAAGAATTCCTTCTGATAGTCCGTACCGAATCGCAACAGCAACGGTCCTGTCTGGCGATCCGCAAACCAGTGTGCAGCGACCGGCGCGCCATATGCCAAAAATTCTTCCGTTAAAATATAGCGGTCAATTGTACTTCGCTCACTGCCGCCATATTGTTTCGGCCATGTCATTCCGATCCACCCTTGCTCTGCCACCAGTTTTGAAAAAGAAGGATCAGAGCCACTCAACCACGAGTCACAGCGTGTTTCAAATGTCCCCTTTTCAATATGTTGTTTTAAAAAGCTACGCACTTCCTGTCTAAACTGCTTTTGCTCTTCTGTAAATTGTACATTCGGTAGATTCATATTTTTACCTCCAATTACGCATATTGTGTAACGACTTTCTAATAACGATATTATAATTTATATTTTCCAGAATTGTCAAAACTTTTGTACAATATTATTACCTTATCCAGAAAAATTTCGTCTTAGCGAGAATTCGTTATTTATCTAGTAAATTCGCTAGGTATATGGAAAAACCCATAAAAGAACCCGTTTTAATTTTCGGATTATTTAGATAATTAAGCTTGAAAATACGTTATAATTTAAGAAAGTAATAGATGGAGGGGATTCTATGTTTTTTCAGTTAAAGGATAAAACCGACACATCTTTAGACACATTTGATAAAATTTCTCACCTTGTAAAAGCAATACTCCACTTTGAATGCCCGGAGCACCGCGCACAGCATCATATCCTCTACACGGCGAATATGAAGCTTGAAACCTATCGGGAAGCACAGTCATTTTATAGAAAATTTGACGATCCGAGCAATGCACTCGGTTGTTTGAGCCGCGAAGCTTATGAACTGGCAAACCGAAAATACAATCAGCTGTTTACAATTATCCGGGGCTATATGCATTTAAGCGACCACAATAAGCGCGACCATTTTAATCATCACTTCCGTTTTTCCAAAGAAAGAATCGAGGATATGTTCACTCTTTTCGAACAGATGCATCATCATGAACTACTAAAGCTTGAAGCCGTATTTTATGAGCGGTTAAAGGAAGATATCATCCCATTGCTGACACAATTCGAGTAATTCGCTGAAACCTTTTTATGTCTGGAACGTAAGATAAGGAACATGTCCATCAGGAGGGCGATTTATGGAAACACAACAACAGCTGGAACATCACTTATTAACAATCCAACAATGGGAAAAAGATCAAAGCGGTTTATGGTTTTGGGAGAAGATTGGCCGCATCCCATTTAAAATACTCGATAAATTAACACCGAAGTTCATTCAAGAGAAAATTTCCGTATTGATCGATGAACTGGTGAGCTATGTCCAAACCGGCGGAAAATATTTAGTAAGCGAAAAATCGATGATGCGTCATATTCAAAAACATACACTGCATTCGGTTTCCACATTGGAGGACATTGGGCAAATGCCAATTGAAGATATGGTGGAACTGAGTGAGAAGCTGCAGAAAAACCGGGCTAAGGTTGCAACCGTACAAGGTGCATCTACCGGCTTTGGCGGTGTGTTTACTTTGGCACTCGATATTCCTGTCATTCTAGGAATTGCGCTAAAAACACTGCAGGAAATTGCGATGATCCATGGCTATGATCCAAATGAAAAAGCAGAGCGTATTTTCATCGTGAAATGTCTGCAATTTGCGTCTTCCGATGTTGTCGGCAAAGAGGCGATATTAAATGAGCTGGCCCAACATTACGAAAAGCCTCATGCTGCAGAAAATATGGTTTCCCAATTGCAGGGCTGGCAGGAAGTCTTCTTTACGTACCGGGATAATTTCGGCATGAAAAAGCTCTTTCAAATGATTCCTGTAGCAGGCATGATTTTCGGCGCCTTTATTAATAAATCGATGATTGAAGATATTGCCGAGGCAGGCATGATGCTTTACCGCAAGCGCCGCGTGCTGGAACGAATGAATGAACTGGCAAACAACTAATTGCACATAAAAAATAGCCAAGAATTTAAGTTATCAGGTAGTGACCCCTTAAATTCATTGGCTATTTTTATTTGTGTACGGCTTTTTTATTCAATTCGTGCATTTCTGTTAAGCCAGTATAAAACGGATAAAGTTTTTGCAGTTCCGTTTCGTCAACACTACCGTTCGCTAAATTATTTAAATATAATAACGAGGTATCGATTCGGTTCTGAATTTCAGCCCGGTTATTTGTCGTAGTCCCATGTCCGGGTACGATGACTTCAACTTTTTTATGCGCGATGATTGTTTGCGCATGCTGGACGGTTGCTGCATATGCTTCATAATCCTCGATAAAAGGAAACTCGACATCCGACAAATAATCCCCCGCCAATAAAATTCCGTATGGTTCTACAACTGTGAATAATCCATCTGCCGTATGTCCCGGCGACAAATAGAAAGTACACGTTATATCCGGAAATTCGAGTGTTTGGCCATCTTCTTTTATCACAATATCGATATGAGGATAAACGATCGGATAATCTCTTTCAATATAGTACTGGGCATCAAACTGACGGATTTGTTCTAAAACCTGTTCTTTATTCGTCCGGTTAACGAAGGCTACACTGGCAATTGTCGTCGCCTGAGGAAATGCACCCGCTGCAATGATATGATCATAGTCACTATGTGTATAAATAATATACAGTTTCCGGTCTCCAATGATCGATTCGATATAGGCTTTTATTTCGGCAATTTCGTTGGGCAGCCAGTTAGGATCCGTTACGATTATTGCCTCTTTTGTTTTGATTACGGCTGATGTCGTTTGATACAGCACACTTTGAAAAACGGTTAGTTGCTCACTTTCAAATTGGCGCATTGAATTTCCCTCCTCAATAAAACAAAGCGGGTCTGCGCAATTCTACGCACTTTCGACTCGCAATATTTCCTAGGCAATAATTTTCACGGTAATTGAACAAATGTTGATTGATTACGGGTCGGGTCAGACTTCCCCGGGCCCGATATTCCCTTTTTCCTCTTGAAATAATGGGATTAAATCAATTTTTCTATTCGTCTTCCTTCTTTTCACGATGCAGTAACGGGGTACGCTCCAGCTGTTCGATGAATTTGCGTGATTTCAGACGGATTCCTGTTTGCTCTTCATAAATTGTCGTCACGATTTTTTTGATGAACTGCTTCGTTTGCGGCTTTAATTCAAGTTTGCCGACCTGCTCAATCGGCACCGTATAGAACATGCGGATCAGCTTGAGCTGTGTCGGTGACAACCGAATGATATACGGATCCAGATGGAAGCATCGATGACATATAAATCCGCCTTGTGTAAATGAAAAGGCAAATTCCCCATCAACAGCACCACACCCTGCACATGCATGCAAAATCGGCTGGATCCCTGCAAACGGGAGCATTTTCCAATCGACAAACAATGTAATTGCTTCTGGATCATATCCTTCTTCAATTGCATTCAATGCCTGAATCAATATATCAAAAGCATATGGTTCGGGGCGGCCTTCTTCAACAAGGCGGTCCACAATTTCCACGATATAGCTTGCATAAGCGGTTGCGACAATATCTGTTTGTATATGACGCATCGAATTGAAATGTTCCCCTTGCTGCAATGTCCCCATGCCTGATGTTCGCTGGACTAAAAACGAGCCATGCATAAATGTTTGCGTTACACCTGCTAAACGGCTCGTCGGTTTTTTCGCTCCACGTGCCATACACGCGACTTTACCGGCTTCACGTGTCATAAGGGTCACGATTTTATTGGATTCACCATAAGCACGCGCTTTTAAAACGATGCCTTCCCATTTATGTAGCATCTGTTGCACATCCTTCTATTTCTTTCGTAACTCTATTATACCGCACTATTGGCAGAAAAGTTTAATAAACGGTCACAGATCGCCCCATCCTTTTCTTTACCCATTGCCTGAAATCGGAGTATCAAAAAAGAGCCTGGGACATAATCCAAAAAAGCTATTTTTCTCTGAGAGAAAAATAGCTTTTTTTTGCTGAGCGTTAAAATTGATTTCCATTCCGGGACGCTTTCCGCGGGCGTGGCCTTACACGAATGTCTCAGGCGTCACGCTATTCCCGCAGGAAACTTTGCTTGTGACTGTCGCTACGCTTTCGTCACAGAGAAAATCTTGTAGCGAAAGGCGTAGCCGTCAGCTAGTGTTTTAACAGTGCGAAAGGTGAAACCGTCAGCACGAACACTCGCCCTGCATTCCAATCAATTTTGCAAAATATCCGTTATTTAACAAAGTGCTTCCTGTTATTTAACGGTCATTTTACTTATGTCCCAGCCTCCTTCGCTTCATCTTAATATTCGTCTTCTCTAAATCCGAAATCGCGTAAATGTGTTTGCTTGTTACGCCAGTCTTTTTGAACTTTTACCCAAAGCTCTAAGTATACTTTTGAGCCTAGTAGCATTTCAATATCCTGGCGGGCACGTGAACCGACTTCTTTTAAAAGGGCACCGCGTTTCCCGATGACAATCCCTTTTTGAGAATCGCGTTCTACCATGATTGTTGCCTGTACATGAATCATATTTTCTTTTTCTTCATGTGGCTTAATGCGCTCGATCACAACCGCAATTGAATGAGGAATTTCTTCACGTGTTAAGTGCAATACCTTTTCACGAATCAACTCAGAAATAATGAAACGTTCCGGATGGTCCGTTACTTGGTCTGCCGGGTAATATTGAGGCCCTTCCGGCAAATACTTTTCGATTGTCGTCAATAAGTTTTCCACGTTGTTGCCCTGTAATGCCGAAATTGGAATGATTTCCGCAAAGTCGAACTTATCTTTATACGAATCAATGATTTTTACCAGTTCATCCGGATGCACTAAATCGATTTTATTGATGATCAGAAATACCGGTGTTTTATTGCCTTCCAGCAGTTCGATGATGAACTCGTCACCTTTTCCGATTGCCTGCTCAGCGTTAACCATGAACATGATCACATCGACTTCGCGCAATGCATTACGGGAAGTTTTCAGCATAAATTCGCCAAGTTTATGTTTCGGCTTATGAATCCCCGGTGTATCGATGAAGATTGTTTGAGAGTTTTGTTGTGTTAGTACACCTTGTACTTTATTACGTGTCGTTTGTGGTTTATCAGACATAATCGCAATTTTTTGCCCGATCACTCGGTTTAAGAATGTTGATTTGCCCACATTAGGACGACCTACAATCGAGACAAAACCCGATTTGTAACCTTTATTTTCCTGCATTTTTCATATCCTCCGTATTAAATGCACCCGGGATCAGCTCAGCTACCGTTGTTTGTTGAACGTCACCATTCAGATTTGTTAAGTAGACGGGCATGTCCGGTGCACAAAATTCACTCATTACTTGTCGACAAGCTCCGCATGGGGAACATGGACCCGGTGTGTCTGCTACGACTGCCAGCGCTTTAAATTTCATATTGCCTTCTGACACTGCTTTGAAAAACGCCGTACGTTCCGCACAGTTTGTCATGCTGTATCCTGCATTCTCGATATTGCAGCCATTGTACACTGTACCGTCTTCCGCTAATAACGCCGCACCTACTTTAAATTTCGAGTAAGGTACATAAGCAAATTCACGTGCAATTTTTGATTGTTCCATTAATTGTTCCATGTTCATCTTTGGTTCCCCCAAAACATTATTTTTAAAACCATTTTGGTAAAAATATGAGTAGTCCGATTATAACACTTGCGAGCGCAAAAACAAGTACAGCACCTGCCGCAACATCCTTCGCCTGCTTGGCGAGCGGATGAATTTCGGGTGATGCCAAGTCCACAACACGCTCGATTGCCGTGTTGATCAGCTCAGTTCCTATGACAAACGCTATGACTAAAATGATGATGCACCATTCGATGGTCGATAGTCCTGTCAATAAGCCTGCCATAATAACAATGACGGCACTCACTAAGTGAAATCTGAAATTCTGTTCGTGTACAGCCGTAACGAGTCCTTCCATTGCATAGCGAAAAGAACGTAAAAATTTACGGACGTTCATTTGTATCCCGACCTAGGCCGTATGACTGCAAAATCGTATCCTGCTTCCCGAACATGACTTTTTCATCTTCCGGTGTCATATGATCATAGCCCAGCAGGTGTAAAAAGCCATGAACAGCCAGGAAGCCGAGCTCACGTTCAAATGTATGTCCATATTCGGCAGCCTGTTCACGTGTACGGTCTGTCGAAATGATAATATCTCCTAAAATTCGCGGAATCCCTTCACCAACAATTTGTATTTCCCCTTCCCCCATTTCTTCCATTGCAAACGAAATGACATCAGTAGGCTGATCTTTGTCGCGGTATTCACGGTTAATTTCATGGATCGCTTCATTCGTCACAAACGTCACGGACACTTCCGAGCCATCCTCAATTCTTTCCTGCTCTGCTGCATGCTGAAGTAATTTTTCCACCAACTCCAAGTGGGATTCTTGTACTTCATTTGTCTCATCTAAAAAATCAATTAATAACATGTTGTTCCCTCCTACTATTCCTTTGGATATTCAATACGCGAGTGGAACGTTCCATTCAATGTTTCACATAATACGTCTTCTATCTTTTTAAGTTCTTTTAACGAAATATCACATTCATCAAACTGGTCATCCTGCACACGATCCTGAATGATCGATTGCACAAGCTTCTGTATTTTCTCTGCATTTGGCTGCTGCATCGAACGGACTGCCGCTTCCACACTGTCCGCAATGCTGATGATTGCGGTCTCTTTCGTCTGTGGCTTTGGACCCGGGTATCGGAATATACTTTCGTCCAATTCTTTCCCTTCTTCCTTAGCCTTAAACAAAAAGAATTTCAGAGTGCTTGTCCCATGATGCTGCAGACATATATCTATGATTTCCTGTGGCATTTTATGCTTGCGCAATAACTCTGCCCCATCTGTAGTATGCGCAATAATAATTTCCGCACTACTTTCGGGTGCCATCGTATCATGAGGATTTGTCCCCATTTGGTTTTCAATGAAAAATAGAGGTCTTCGCGTTTTTCCTACATCATGATAATAGCAGCCTACTCTTGCCAGCAAGCCATCAGCCCCGATCGCTTCACATGCCGCTTCGGCCAGATTCGCAACCATTATACTATGGTGATACGTACCGGGTGTTTCCGTCAGAATTTTCTTTAACAGCGGGTGATTCGGATTCGATAATTCGATAAGACGCACGACCGATAAAATTCCGAAAGCCGTTTCGAAATATGGCAGAAGACCCATCATCAATGCACCAGATAACAGTCCCGAAATAATTGCCGCAGCTACATAAAACGAAACCTCTTTCATTCCGTAGCCTGACTGGGCCATCAGCATATAAAATGCGATAAATACAATATTAACAAGCGTTACAATACCAACCGCCTGCAAAATATCCGTTCTTTTTTCCAGACTGCGCATAAAAATAATCGACGCAAATCCGCCAAATAAAATGTAAAGCGCTGTATCCATCTGCAAAATACCGGATAATCCTTCATGAAAGATAATGCCAGCAGATGCAGCAGTAATAATTGTTAATATACTTGCGACGCGGTCATTGGCGAGCACGCGAACAAGCATTGTCACTAATGCTGACGGGAAAATAAAGGCAATCATCAGATCGAAATTCGATGAAATCAGTGCAATCAGTTTCATCATAATTAACGCAATCGCATACACAATAATGGTAACGAGCAGTTCATTGCGCTTTGAAGCAATGTCTTTTTCCGAGCGATCAAACAGAACAAACAGGAAAGTCATCTGCAGTAAGATCAAAATGATTAACCCTGCAATCGGTTTAATCGACTCTTCACTGTCTAGCATCCCCAATAGTTCAAGCTGGCGGTAAATTTCGCGTGTAATGACTTCGCCTTCCTGAACGATAATCTGCCCTTGCAAAATACGTGTCGGCTCCACTGCGTCTTTTGCCTGCTGTTTCGCAATCGCCGTTTTTTCTTCATCCAGCACTTCGGTTTCAACGATCGCTGCACGGCCTATTGCAATAGCCACACTCATTAACCCCTCGGATATCGAAGGCTGTTGACGGATCTTGCTTTCCAGTTCATTTCGATACGGCAGCAAGCTATCCTTACGAAGTGGATAATTTAAGTTCACTTCAACCAATGTCGATAATGCATCACGTGTTGATTCAAGTGTTGCTAGTGGTGCACTTAATACATTCAGCAGCTGTGCATCTGATAAAATCAGATTTTGCTGATTATCAAAAATATCTTTTAATCCTGAACGCAGTTTTTTTATTTGTTCGGACTGCGGCACTTCTTCCTCAGCCTCTGCAATATCCTTCTTCACTTCCAATGCGATATCAAAAATGGTTGCTACAAAAGTTGCACGCTGACTTGGCACTTCATCTTTATATATGTATACAGGATCTACGGCTTTCTCCGCATTCTCCCTTTCTATTTCCGTCTTTACCGTATCCTCCACTGTCTTGGTTGACCGAATGGTTTCCGGTGATAATTCAGTTAGCTGGATATCATATGTAACGCCCCGGACATTATCAATCATCAGGAAAAACTGCAGAAGTGCAGCAGCCGCAAGTACGATGATTAACAGTGCGCGAAAGCTGATTAGTTGGATGAGCTTGTTTAATCTTTCTATGATCATGCACCTCCCTTTGTTTCTATGTACATTTTATCAAATTTATATGTTTGGTGTTACGAAAAGTACGTATGTTTTTGAAATAAATGTCTTTCCAGCGGTTAACGATGACATCAATCCCTTCTCTTAGTTTATATACGTAAATTTTTCCAATAAGTTTCATGCTATTTTTCCGAATAAAAAAACTTTCAACCTTACAATAAAAGTTGAAAGTTCCCTTTTTATAACTCCTGCTCTGTGTAAGCCTGTATTACTCTCGCTACTAATGGGTGACGGACAACATCGCCCTGCTCAAGTATTTGGAAGTGAATGTCTTTTACATAGCGTAATGTACGCTCTGCAATAATCAGACCGGATTCCGTGTTTTTAGGTAAATCTATTTGTGTTTTGTCACCCGTGATGACCATTTTCGAGCCAAAACCTAAACGGGTTAAAAACATTTTCATTTGCTGGTGCGTCGTATTTTGAGCTTCGTCTAAAATAACGAAGGCATCATCCAGTGTTCGGCCACGCATATACGCTAACGGCGCGATTTCTATCGTCCCGCGCTCGATCAGGCGCTGCGTCTGTTCCTGTCCATAAATGTCATGTAAGGCATCATAGAGCGGACGTAAATACGGATCTACTTTTTCCTTTAAGTCACCCGGTAAAAATCCTAATGATTCCCCGGCTTCAACAGCAGGGCGTGTTAAAATAATACGTTTTACATGGCCATTTTTTAATGCCTGTGTGGCCATCACAACCGCCAAATACGTTTTACCGGTTCCGGCTGGTCCAATTCCGAAAATCAGGTCTTTATGACGGATTGCCCGAATGTATTCACGCTGTCCGATCGTTTTTGCACGAATCGGCTTCCCTTTTGTATTACGCGCAATTTCTTCATCATATAACTCCGCATAATATTCAATCGTACCTTTGCTGGCCATTTCAATAGCTGTCGATACATCACGCTGATCGATATTAATATTTTTTCGTATAACTTTCAATAACGCTTCCAAAACGGCATATGCTTGATTTTTCTTTTCTAAATCATCGCCTGCGATTTGTATGACTTCCCCACGCGTAATAATTTGTACGCTATAAGTTTCTTCAATCAATGTTATATTTGCATCTGACATTCCTAAAAGCATTACAGCTTCATTCGGATTGTCGATTTGGAGCTCAACATATTTTTCTGACATACTCATTCTCCTTGGTGAATTGGATGTGGTTGTGCGATATTTTCATTAATTAAATACAAGACTTTCCCTTTAACTGTATCATCATCACTGTAGACGTGCAAAAGTTTTTCTGCTTTTATGGCGGTTTCAAGCGGTAATGAAGAAATCATCTTTTCATGCAATAACGGCATGATGATTGTTTCTACATCCTTTTCACTTATCTTTTCCTTTTTTTTATGAAACATTCGATAAGGCTTATACGTGACAACAGACTTTAACGGTTCAATGGACATCTGTTCGATCGCTGTCCCGATTTTCTCCCAGTTCACATCATACTTCCAGCCATGGTCATCCAATACTTCCATTTCAATTGATTTCGGAACGGAAAATGACGTTTCGAGCCAGTAATCAACAAATACTTCTCCTTCTGCACCGATAACGATTTCTTTTTCCCCATGCTGCAGCAAACCTGAAACGAGAACATCTCCCTTGTATACCGTCATATTCTGTTCAACTTGACGTACACCCCGTTCAATTTGGAAATGAGTGACGACACCACTGTTGTTCGCCACTAAATGCTGATTCTTGTTCACTTTTGGAACGGGTTCAATCTTTGGTGCCAATTGCGGGTTGATCGTAATTTTACTTCCGTTCTTCATAATATGTACCCATGAAAACTCCCGAAACTCCTTCATCATCGTCTGTCGGATTTCATTATCGGATAAAAACGTTTTTTTGGGTACAGGAAAATTCACACCCATTTCATTTTGTAAATAGAGTGCTACTTCATCTTCGAGCTCGATTGTAGCGGCATCAACTTCGACTTGCCATACGAACCGGGACAGAATAATCGGGAGGATGATTAGCATAATCATTCCAATTGCCGTAACCATATCTTTTTGCAGAATTCTCTCAGGCTCGCTATAACGGATTGTAATTTTTACTTTCGCTTTTTTTCTTAGTTTGCGCAGTAAAGACAAATTACTATGCGCTACTTGAAAAGTTATTTCGTTCTTTTGAAATTTCAAATGGAAAATTTGAATTTTATGCTCTTTCATCAGCATGATGAAAGTGCTTGCTTCTTTAGATTGCTTAAGTTTAATCGTTATTAGTTTTTTATAGGATCTGTTCATTTTGCATTCCGCTCAATCGTAAGCTTCTGCAGATTTTTACATTGAATTAGAAACCCTTCTTCGAATAAATGCTGGACTTCCACTTCCCCTGCATGAACATACATCGTAAAATCTTTAGTCGTACAGTTATATTCGGTCGGGGTAACATCACCTATCGTATAGGAACCATCATAGCGGATATCCATAAAAGAGGTGATTTGCAATTTATTGTTTTTAGGAAATAAATTTTTCAATAAAAGCCTCCTTTTTACGTCACTATATGCTTGGAAAAAAGAAGGCATGTATAGATTATTTTATAGGAATTTCCCAATTCGCAAAGTCACCTAGCGCATCACCGGGACTGTCGCTTTCCGGCTCCTTATATGCAGCCGGCACCTGTAGGTTCAGCGATGAATTTTCATCATAAACGTGCTGAGGGATCAAATACGTCACGTTAAAAGTCGTTTCCATTTGTGGGTTCACCATAATTTGTCCATTCTCAACAGAAGACGACAGCTGCTCTATCTCATCCTGCTCCGGTGTTTGAATTGTAAAATCCGGTGTAAAATAAACAATTTGGCTGTACTCATTTTCAAGAGTGCCGTTAATTTCAAGAATCAATTCACCCGGCTCAGCGGAAACTTTCTGAAGTGTATAATCGAGATTTAAAGCGACCCCTTCCATATTATGTGTCAATGACTCTTCACTCTCGAATACAGTAGCCGAGCCATCCGTCGCAGAATCCGTTTCTGCTACTTCCTTACCGCATGCAGCCAGTACTAAAATAAGTATTAACAATGACATCCATCTTTTTTTCATGTCTGTTTCCCCCTCTCCTAAAAGATATACCCGGTTCCACAGAAATTTAATTGCTTGTTTCATAATGTGTGTTGATTTCCATTGCGGGCGGACGCTTTCCGCGGGCAAGAATGAGAGTCAAACTTGTTTGTCTCTCATTCTTTGCGCCGAGGATGGTGGCAATTTATTGCGACCACCGCAGAAGCAACGACTTGATATGTTCATAGATCTAACTATTATGTGCAGGAGTCTGCCGCCCTCCATTCCAATCAACTTCTGTTAGGCCATTATATCCGCCACTACATTATATCCTATAAAAAAACTACCTATTTCCACATTACGTAGAAATAGGTAGTCTCATATTATTTTCTTCTTGCTTTAGGGGGACCTAGAACTTCTGTCATAATAATGGCCTGCATTAAATCACGTTTGTTCGATGGCACGACTTGGAAGGCTTCTGCTTCTTTTTTGGCCATTGCAACAATTGGACGCTCCTTTAATGAACGAGCATTATGAATCTTCTCCGTTACTGGTTCCACTGTAGAGCGAGCAACTTCAACAGGCTTTTCTACTTGTTTAGGGAGCTCTCTTTCTACTCTTTGACTTACTGGTTTTACTTTTTCATTCAGCTGACCGAATACTTCATTCGCAAAATCCTCCAACGTTTTCGGACGTTTTTGCTCTGTTCGGCGTTCAACTTCCTGTTTTCGAGGAGCAGGTTGACTGCTAAATGGCGGCATCTGTTTTGATTCTTTTTTTTGCTGTTGTTCTTTACCTTTGCCCAATAAAGAACTGACAATAAAGACAATCACCATAATGATAAGTCCTTCCATTTAGTGCTCACTCCTTTCCTCGATTATTTGTTTTTCGGATCTTTGTTGTTGTCGTCATTCGAAACTTTAGAAATCGAATCACGCATTGATGTGTCCGCCTGAATATTTTTGTAGTTCATGTAATCCATAATCCCGAAGTTGCCAGAACGAAGCGCTTCTGCAAGAGCCATTGGAACTTCTGCCTCTGCTTCTACTACTTTCGCTTTCATTTCCTGAACTTTTGCAATCATCTCTTGCTCGCTTGCTACGGCCATTGCACGACGTTCTTCGGCTTTTGCCTGAGCGATGTTTTTGTCTGCCTGTGCCTGCTCGATTTGAAGCTCGGCACCGATGTTTTTACCGATATCAACGTCCGCGATATCGATCGACAGAATTTCGAATGCCGTACCAGAGTCTAAACCTTTCGATAATACCGTTTGAGAGATCAGATCCGGATTTTCCAGTACTTTTGAATGTGATTCACTAGAACCTAGTGTCGATACGATACCTTCACCAACACGGGCAACGATCGTTTCTTCACCAGCACCACCGACTAAGCGGTCCAGGTTGGCACGTACTGTAATACGCGCTTTTGCTTTTACTTCAATCCCGTTCATCGCAACACCGGCAATAAATGGTGTTTCAATAACTTTCGGGTTTACCGACATTTGTACCGCTTCCAAAACGTCACGACCAGCTAAATCAATTGCTGCAGCACGTTCAAATGTTAACTCAATATTCGCACGGTGTGCCGCGATTAATGCATTGACAACGCGGTCTACGTTACCACCTGCTAAATAGTGTGACTCCAATTGGTTGATTGTTACTTCTAAACCAGCTTTATGAGCCTTAATTAACGGATTCACAATACGTGAAGGAATTACCCGACGTAAACGCATTCCGATTAATGTGAAAATACTTACTCTTACACCTGCTGCTAGTGCACTAATCCATAGTGCAACCGGAACAAATGTGAAAAATACTGCCAGGATAATAAATGCAATGACTAATCCGACAATTAATGTAATTGTTCCTGCATCTGCCAACATATTCATACTTATTCTCCACCTCTTCCAATAAATTCTCTTACGACAATACGAGAGCCTTCTACTTTTACTACTTCAACTGTTTTACCAGCATCAATATATCCGCCCTGTGTTACAACATCAAGACGATCCTGATCAACAAGAACGGTCCCTGATGGTCGTAAAGGCGTAATAGCCTGCCCTGTCTTGCCTATTAATTCAATTCGGTTTTTGTTTGAAACATAACCTTCTTCCGTCGTCGTTGCATCTCTCAGCACGAGACGGTTAAACATATGCAACTTTTTCCCGAAGAATTTCATAAGTATCACCATTCCTATACCTGCAATTATCATTGCGATTAAAATCGAATAAGCCATATGAACAAAGCTTTCCCCTGCAAACAGCAAACTTCCTATTATTAATGCGCCACCGATAATACCAATTATGCCACCTGGTACAAATAGCTCGGCAACGAGTAAAATAAGCCCGATTACAAAAATGATGACGGTTTCATATCCGGCAAAACCGGCAATCATATGTCCAAAGAAGAACATACCTAACGAAGCAAGCCCCATTGTCCCTGCAACACCAAAGCCTGGTGAATACAGCTCAACAACTAGTCCGATACTTGCAATCGACAGCAAAATAGGAACGATAATCGGATTTGTAATAAAGCGTGCCAGTTTTTCGGCAAATGTCTGCTCCACCTTGACAACATCGCTGTCCTCAAGCCCTGCTCTTTCAAGCAGTTCTGTCATCGAAGCGACAGTACCGTTTGAGTACTTAACTTTTTCCGCATCTTTGGCAGTTAACGTGAGGAGCTTTCCTTTAGGCGCTCTTAGTTCCGGCAAATCATAGTCATTTCTGACCATTGCCTTCGCATATTTAGCTTCCCTGCCGGAGTTTTCGGCAGCTGCTGTCATTTTTGCAAGCCAGTCACTTTCCGCCTTCTCTCCTGCTGTGTTGCCTGCAGAATCAATAACCGCTGCTGCACCCATCGTTGCGTTTGGTGTCATATAGATTTCGTCGGCATGTAAGGCAATATACGCCCCAGCCGAAAGTGCATCCGAGTTGATGAAAGCAATGACCGGAATCTCGATTTCGTCCAGCATTCTGCCTATATCCGAAGCCGCTGTAACAAATCCGCCCGGTGTATGCATATTAAGAATGATTGCTTCTGCATTATTGCTTTTCGCTTCATCAAATCCTCGTTTGAGATGCTCCACCAACCCTTTTTCAATTTCATTGTTGATGGCAATTTCATATACTTTACCTTTACCATTCGCGGATACAGTTAAAGAAGGGAGTATTAAGACGAATGACATGACCATCAGAAAAATCCAACTAAATCCTTTCGTTCGTTTCAATTTTATCACCCCTTTAGCAAAGTTATGTACAGTTAATTCTACGGATGAGAATAAGAAAAGTTTCAATTTTTTTAAAATCCCCGAAAAACTTCCTCCGTTATTATTTGCTAACATATACCAATTATACGGTATTTGCTGCGAATTATTAAAGGTTTCTCGAAAACGCTTTCTTTCTCTCCTCTATTATGGGGGATTTGGAGAATAAAAACAAATGCAAATACCCCGCAGTTATATAAATAACTGCGGGGTATATCATTTGTCTGCTCAGTTAAATCTGAAAATTGCGTGTTATGAACGTAGGGTTTTTACAGGGAAAATTACCACTTACGTTTACGTGCAGCTTCTGATTTCTTTTTACGTTTAACGCTAGGTTTTTCGTAGAACTCGCGCTTTCTAACTTCCTGAATTGTACCTGATTTTGATACAGTACGTTTGAAGCGACGAAGAGCATCTTCAAGCGATTCGTTTTTGCGAACGACAGTTTTTGACATCTCTCTTTCCCTCCCTCCGAACACACGTCATACATGCATTAACTGTTAGCTAATGTGTACTAAAGTAGTATAGCGTATCCTTAAAAAAGAGTCAACAAAAACTATCGAATTAGTAATTAGAATCTGATTTTAGACCATTCATGATAGCAACACCAGATGAAGCACCAATTCGAGTAGCCCCATTTTCGATCATACGTTGCATATCTTCCAGGCTTCGAACACCGCCGGAAGCTTTCACACCAAGATCCGGACCGACTGTTTTACGCATTAAAGCGATATCTTCCGCTGTTGCTCCACCTGTTGAAAATCCAGTAGAAGTTTTAACGAAATCAGCACCTGCTTCAACAGAAAGTTCGCAAGCTTTTACTTTTTCTTCATCCGTTAATAGACAAGTTTCAATAATTACTTTTACTAATGTACCATTTGCAGCGTCTACTACTGCTTTGATATCTTCACGAACTAAATCATAATTGCCATCTTTTAAAGCGCCAATATTAATAACCATATCAATTTCGCCGGCACCATTTGCAATAGCGTCTTTTGTTTCGAATGCTTTCACTGCAGAAGTTGTAGCACCTAACGGGAAGCCGATAACTGTACATACTTTAACTTCTGTCCCAGCCAATTGCTCTGCACTGAATTTCACCCATGTCGGGTTTACACATACTGAAGCAAAACCGTACTCTTTCGCTTCTGCACAAATTTTTTCTACCTGTTCTTTTGTAGATTCAGCTTTTAATAAAGTATGATCAATCATTACTGCATAATTTTGAGTCATTTCTCATTACTCCTTTTACTAAACATTAGTTGTCCGTACATCTATAGTTTAGCATGTATTTTAATTGACGCAAATTATCAGACAACTTAAATTATTCATCCGAATAGGTAAACTTTGTACGAATATTTTTTCTGTCCAAAGGTTCTCCTGAATCTGTGATATACCGTATATTCAACTCGGGAATATTACGATGGACTAACTGGTACGTTAAAATATTTTTGATTAAATACTCTTGTGCCAAATCAAATGCTTCCTGTCCTAAAAGTAAATCATCCGACAATACAATTTCCCAATTCGAATAGTCTTCATCTGCATCGATATGCATAATTCCATTTTCCGGGCTTTTTTCACTCGTCTCTTTGTACTGTTCCAGGAACTGTTCCGTTTGTTGCGCAATTTCAGTTAACTGTTGCTGATTCATTTCTAAAGAAACGACACCATTTGGCTGAATTGTTTTAAAAATATCCGATACCTTGTGCTCAATATTAAGCGAGCCGTAATGTTGGGCTACTTCTGTCGGGATTTTGACCTCCACCATAGCTGATTCACTTTCCACTGTAGGTTCTTCCTTTTTCTCCGTGCAACCATATAAAATAAATAGAATTGCAGCAAACATCCATATTTTCTTCATATAAATTGCTCACCTTCTTTACTTGTAATCGGGATAAACACAATGTTTCAAATTATAGTGTTGGCTTGTCTCCCTCATAATATACTTAAATTTCCATTCGTTTACGACTAACTTTTTGTAAATTAATCTGCTGCCTAAAAAGTACATTATGTTTCGCCCGATTATGAAAACTTGCACACACTATTTTCTCTACCCTATTTTTATGGAAATAAAAAGAGCTGGCTAATTTAGTGCCTGCTTCTTAGCCGTTGTTCTTCGTTGCGGCGGTCGCTTTCCAGGGGCACGAGGCCAACACGAAGTTGGTCACAAAAGCGTTGCCACAGGACGTGGCGTTCTTAGCTTTTGTTCCTTATCTCAGACATCGTGCTTATCTCCTAGGAGTCGCCGCCTTCACTACGAACAACTAATTAATCTTTTCACAGCAAGTAATGTCATCTAACACAAAAAGAGAGATTGCACAGTGCAATCTCTCTTTTTTCATAAAATTATTTAATTATGTCGAAACACAATATTAAATTGCCTGGCCTTCCAGTACGCGAACGAATTGTCCTTCGTTGTACGGATAGCCAGCTTTTGTAACTTTAACTTTTACAAGTTGTCCGACCATTTCTTCTGTTCCTTCGAAAATAACTTTTAAGTAGTTTGTTGTATAACCTACATATAAGTTTTCATTGTCGCCATCTTTAAAACGTTCTTCCGGAATCACTTCCAGTACTTCCCCTTCAAAACGGGAAGCATATTCTTTTGCTAGCTGATCATTCAGCGCAATTAAACGGTGAACACGTTCGTTTTTGATTTCTTCGTCAACTTGATCTTCCATTCTCGCTGCAGGTGTACCTGTACGTTGAGAATACGGGAATACATGAAGCTCCGAGAATTTGTGATCGCGGATGAAATTGTATGTTTCCATAAACTCTTCTTCTGTTTCACCCGGGAAACCTACGATTACGTCAGAAGTTACAGCTAGGTCCGGCAAAGCGATTTTCAGCTTTTCAAGACGCTCTGCGAAAAACTCCATCGTATACTTACGGCGCATACGTTTTAATACCGTATCCGAACCCGATTGAATCGGAATGTGTAAATGGTTTACCACAATTTCAGAGTTTTGCAGTACTTCAATAACCTCATCTGTTAATTGGGATGCTTCAATTGAAGAAATACGCAAACGTTTCAAACCTTTAACCTGTGCTTCCAAATCGCGTAACAGCTGTGCCAGATTATAGTCTTTGAAGTCTTGTCCGTATCCGCCTGTATGAATGCCTGTAAGGACGATTTCCAGATAACCCGCATCAACAAGCTGCTGTGCCTGGCGAATAACTTCTTCCGGATCACGTGAACGCATTAAGCCGCGCGCCCAAGGAATGATACAGAACGTACAGAAGTTATTGCAGCCTTCCTGGATTTTCAGTGAGGCACGAGTACGGTCAGTAAATGCCGGTACATCCAACTCCTCATACACACGGTTTTTCATAATATTGCGTACCGCATTGATCGGCTGGCGTTCGTTACGGTATTGATCGATATATCCAAGCATTTTCTCGCGGTCCTGTGTCCCAACAACAATATCGACCCCTGGAATCGCCATAATTTCAGCCGGTGACGTTTGTGCGTAACAGCCCGTTACACATATTACCGCATCCGGATTTTGACGAATGGCACGGCGAATTACTTGGCGGGATTTTTTATCGCCGGTGTTTGTTACTGTACATGTATTAATAACATACACGTCCGCCTGATGATCGAACTCAGTACGCTCATATCCCTGCTCTTTAAATAGCTGCCAAATAGCTTCTGTTTCATAGTGGTTTACTTTACACCCTAATGTATGTAGAGATACGGTTTTCGTACGTTCGTAACTCATAATTTATATCATCCTTTCAAGGTTAGCACTTATATACTTTACTCCGGCAACGCTGCATCTTTAAATTCGCCGGTAGCATGCTCTTCATTCACTTAATGAAGAAAAATATCAACGTGTTTTATAATAGCATAAATCACTATACAAAGCCTATTTTTTTAACTACTTGTTAAATTACCGCACTATTTCCCGCTGCTGTTGCTGCCGGGCTTTCTTCCCCGCTCCCGGATACTTGCTGGAGTATCGTTTTTCCGTCCGGTAAATCCATAAGCGATAATGCTGCCTGCTTACGGACATTGCTATTCGAATCTTGCAATAACGTTTGCAAATAAGTATAGGACTTCTCTTCTGTAACAAAACGTAAAATTTCCGCAAGTAACAGGCGCTCTTCCCAAAGAGAGGACTGAACAAAGTTTTCGTAATGCTTTATATGCGAAATTTCGCCAAACGAAGAAATAGCTCTTAATGCACGCAGACGAATTTCGGCACACTCGGATTTCAGTAAACATTCAAATAATTGAAGGTATGCACTATTTAAGTTTTGTTTCAGACATAAAGATTCCAAATACGCTAACTTCAGCTGAATCGGCAGCTCTTCAAAACGGTCTTTAAAATGTTCCAGATAATTTTCATCCATATTCGCCAGCAGCATATGGTATTCATCGTTACGAAAAGTCAATCGAGGTTTGTACAAATGTGCCAAAAATAAATTCCGATTATATTTCGCCATTACACGTAACATTAATAAATACTCTTTCACAGAACCCGTACGATTCTCTTTTAAACGACGTTCGATCAACGGAACTAAAAATTCAAGCTCAATAATCAGTGTGCGCTGTAAAGCATGGAGGCGATCAGATTCATCACGGCTCATCATTTGCTTCACATAGTAATTTTTCATATTTAACACAGCATATGTTGAAGCTTTTTCCCGAATTTCGTCTTTATTCATTGTTGTAATATATGAAACCAATATCGTATCAATTGCTGCCAATTCCATTTTCTTGTTTGAATGATGCCCAAGAGGTTTGTTTAAAACTAAATAATTATACCAGTCCCTGTCATTTTCCTGGATATAGTCATTTATGTTATTGAAAGCGCGTTTCTTTCTGTTCTTTTGATAAATCGTATAACTATAAATACATAGTAAGATAAAAAGCATTACACTACAGATAATTAAGATCCCCATCAAAATTTCTTCAATTCCCATTATTATCGCGACCCTCTCAATCTGTTTTCTATGTTAATTACTAATATATCACCTTTTTCCGTTAAGATTATACATCCAATTTTTTCTCCTATGTCCAATACTCCTTTTATATATGTAAAATGTAATAAAGAGAAACAATAAAAATAGACGGAGAACTTCCGCCTATCGACTTAGTTTATATTATACAGTATCATTTGCTTTCTTTTGCAATCCAGAACGAGTTAAGCTTCCCCACTCGTTTTTGCCCCGAATAAAGTACCAGAATCCTTGAAGGCGGAAAACAACCATCAGCGGGCGGAACCAGAATACTTCCGACAAAGAATACAGTAAAAGTTTCACGGAATCCCTGATGCGCGGATAAGTTCCCATACTCCAAGCTTCAAGCAAAATGGAAAACATCGAGATTACGGTACTGTAAATTAAAAACAGGACAAATAATGTAAGTGCGGGTTCCCAAGAAATACTCCCTATCACAAAGGATAAAATAACATACAGATAGCCCAGCAGTTCAATAATCGGACCGATCAATTCAACAAAGACAAAATACGGAACAGATATTAGACCGATCTGTTTGTATTTCGGATTGAGCAACATCCCGCGGTTCAGCATAAGACTGCTTAACAGCCCTTGATGCCATCGTCTCCGCTGTGTTCTTAAATCCTTTAAATTGTCCGGTGCTTCTGTCCAGCATACCGGATCGGGAATAAATTCAATGGATTTTTTTATTTTATTTTTTAGTAAATAGTGGTGCAGCCGGACGACCAGTTCCATATCTTCACCAATCGTATTCTTATTGTAGCCGCCGACTTTTATTGTATATTCTTTCGAAAAGACACTGAATGCACCAGATATTATTAATAATAAGTTAAAACGGCTCAGCGCAATTCTCCCCATATAAAATGCACGTAAATACTCAATAATCTGCATGACGACAACCGGGTTATTCGGCACAACCGACTTCAGAACACTGCCGTATTCGATTTCCGAACCGTTCGCTATACGCACACTTCCGCCTGCAGCAATGACTTTCCCGTTAGACGAGACAATTGGCTTCATCACTTGCAGCAAAGATTTAGTGGATAAAATCGAATCACCGTCAATCGAGCAAAAATATGGAAATCTCGAGACATTAATGCCTGCGTTTAACGCATCCGCCTTTCCTCCATTGTCCTTGTCTACTAAAACAATGTTATAGTGGAGTTTCGAATGATAAATGCCCTTGATTTCCGCTGACGGCAGCTGATTCTGCACTGTCCGGAAAACAGGCTCCATCTGAAAGACATCGATCACCGTCTGCAATGTCGCATCTTTCGAACCATCGTTTACAATCACGATCTCATATTGCGGGTATTCAAGCGTCAGTAATGACTGAACCGTGCTGATAATTCCGATTTCTTCATTATAAGCAGGGACAATGATTGATACAGGCTTTGAATAAACTGCATTCAAATTTACCTTCCCTTCCAGATGCTTGTCCAGATTCCTGTCTTTTCTCAACTGAAAAAAAGCAAAGATCAACATTAATGTATAAACCGCAATAACTGTTAACATATATATGAAGATCAGGGAACTGAACACTTCGTTGAACCAATATAGTATTTTATCTGTATTCATTTGACATCACCCTAACTTTAGGACTTCCCTTGCCATATCTGCTGCATACAAATCATTTTTACTGTCGATTATTTGCTTTAATATTACTTGTCCCTTTGGCATATTGAGTAAGGATAAGGCGGCCTGTTTACGTACTTGCCAATTCGAATCCGTGATTAACCGCTGAAGATACCGATACGATTCCTCTTTTTTTTCAAACCGCAAAATTTTCGCCATCATCAGCCTTTCTTCCCAGCTGGAAGAAACGACGAAGCGTTCATATAACTGTAAATCAGAAATCATACCAAATGAGGCAATCGCCTTTAGAACCCGGATTCTTATCTCCTGCTGTTCCGATGCCAACAAAAGCTCATAGAAAGAGAGAAAATCATTGCTTACATTTGTGCTCAGGCTCAGATAATCAAGCAGCGCCAGTTTCAGTTGGATTGGCAAGGATTCAAAATGATGTGTGAAATAGTCGATATAGCCCTCATCAATCGTCGACAACAAAAGTTTATATTCATAGTCATCCAACGGTAATCTCGGTTTATAAACATGGGCAAAAAACAAATTACGATTATATTTTGCGACTACACGCAGCATCAATAAATATTCTTCCATTTCATAATCGCGTTTATTTTTTAAATGCCGCTCAATGATCGGTACTAAAAATTCCAGCTCCAGCAATAATGTACGTTGCAATACATTCAAACGGACCGATCGATCACGGCTTTTTATTTGCTCGACATAGTAATTCTGCATATTCAATGCCGCATATTCGGAAACTTTCCGGTGAATAGACTCATTATTAAGTGTGGTCAGATATGATACAAACAGTTGATCAATCGCCCTCATCGTAGTATCATCCGGCCTGTGGTCCAGCGGTTCATTATAAACGAGGTAGTTATACCATTCCGTTTGATATTGTTCGAAATATGCATTCATCTTTTCATTGATCCGGTCTCTTTGCATCCCTTTATACACTAAATATATAAATATACACAAAACAACAATCAGCAAGATGGCGCCCACTATGACCGCACCGACTAAAAATTGGCGATCAATCATATTACCGCGACCTTCTCAAATGATTTTTAATGCGAATCTCAAATATCTTCAAATTAAAGGGACGGACAAAGTAAGCATCAGCACCATTTTCAAGACAGTAAAGCTGGGCTTCCTCGGAATTGCGCGATGATATGAATAAAATTAAATACTTTTGTTCATTAGGTAAACCGCGCAAATAATGCAAAACCTCAAAGCCATTTTTCCTAGGTAAAATATCATTCAGCACGACAATATGATGATGCTCACTTCGGTACCAGTCTGATTCTACAAATTCAAGTCCGTCATTGAACACCTTAACCTCCAAATTCTGCTCAGCTGTTTCCAGATTATGAAACAGATTCGAAAAAATAGATTGTGTAATAGGATCATTTTCAATTATGCTTATCTTCATCTTGATTCGCTCTTTTTCCGCAAAATGTGGAATTGCCACTATTTGAGCATCTGAAAAATCCAGGCCCAACAATTTTGCTTCACCAGCTTCCAGCACTTCTTCAAGCGGATGCAAAGAATTCGCTATTTCTGCTATAACGGCGACAAGCGGCATTTTTAACGGTGATAGTGCAGATTGAAGCCGGCTTAGAAAAGATTGTGATTCCATTACTTTGCTGATTGACAGAAGAAGAATGATATATTGTTTTGACTGATGCGCAAAAACAAAATCCGACTTACGTAAATGATCTTTTACTAATTGATAGAAATCTTCATAACTTGCGGAAGCATCATCTGTATATTTCACGAGAACAAACGAAAAATGAATCCCCTTTTTTCTGACATAAGCCAGCTGCAAATTATAGAGATGCTTCAAATCCCGAAAATTCTCTATGCCATTACCGAACTGGTTCTTCGTTTCTTTCATTTTTATTTCACCCCTGTTCATACATATAATCCAACCGGCGCCCGGATTTTACGCCAAAGTTCACTGTATATTTGAGAACTTTTCCTGCAAAATATAATACGATTCCTTTAAACGTTCCTTATATTGCGGTATTGTCCAACCTTTCCATGTGTAGGTTTTCAGGTCTGTTTTACTTTCCGGAATCTTTATTTTCATTTCATCATTTTCGATGATCAATGCACCGACTTCAATTCCCTTTGTGATTTCCGTTGTCATTTCCTCATTTCTGTATAAATCCGACCACACTTCCAGACGGCTCGGATCCGTAAAATTCAGCAACAGCCAAGGAATACGAATTTCTAAAACCCCGTCCGCTTCATTAATCGCATAATCGGCAAGTGAATCATAATCCGGACTTTCCGGGTTGCCGTTTCCTTTTCGAAGCTTCCCTGTTTCGTATTTTTCGAATGGATGAGTTTTGTTCAGTACCGGAATCGTCATTTCTTTGTTTAGTGCATATTCGATTGGGTTAAACTGGCCTCTGTTTTTTTGCTTTGTACCTTCAAACGGAACTTGCTTTAAACGATCGCCGTACAGTTTCTGGAACAGATCATAGTAGGCATCAACTTCAATTCTGCTGTTGTCTTCTTCTTTTATCGTGAGTACAAAATCCGCTTCATTTAATAACGGGTAGCCCTGATACGTTAAATTCCCCTGCCCTTTTACTGTACTGAAGTAGATCAGTGGATAATAATCATCAGAAAACACCACATTTTCCGCGTCTATCCGTAAATATAAATAACGTTCATCAGAATCCAGATAAATGGTCATCTGTTCCGTTTCATACATCGGCTTTTTATCGGCCCAGTCCGATGTATCCCCATCCACTTTTATTTTCAATGTATCAAAGCTGAGCAGTCCGAACTGCTGTTCATTTGTTTGCGCATTTGACCAAAATGGCCGCTGATCGGGATTATCGAGATCCATCGTATTCCATGTCCGTTTAAACCACTCATCCTGCCAGGAGAACACTAAGCCTCCAAGCATGCCTTCATCCAGAATATCTTCATAGAGACTGACTAAATATTCCCCCTGCTGGCGCTCGGTCACAAAACCCTGATTCCAGCCAAACGGATTTTTATGCGTCAAACCGCGGGAAGCCGGTATCCCAAATTCCGATATTAAAATCGGCAATCTGTGCGCTTTCTTCAGATCATTCAAATACGCCGCATAGTTGTTTCGTTTACCGCGGTGGTCGATATACTCCAAATAGTCAGGGGTATAATTCATAAAATCAGGATAATACGGATACACATGATAATTTGCGAATTGGCCTACTTGCTGCAGCTCTTTCTTTTCATAAATAACATTCGGGTTTACCGATGCCATATCTTCCTCTTCACTCGGCTCATAAGGATGGGCCAGTAAATCGGTCGTTACCCAGTTCGTAAAACTGAACGGGCGCATCCATTTGTATTGATCGATTTCATAGCGGGCAGCATATTCCATTTGTTCAGCCAGCCATATTTCAAATGGTGCGGCGTCCTTTGTTGCAAAGTATCTGCCTTCGAATTGAGCCTTGCCTTTATATTTTTCATTCACTGAATTCACCGCAAAAGGATACCACTCGATGCCGATCATCCACCCAATGACATACGGAGCAACATTGGCCGTATAGTTCCCTGATGCATGACCGGGCTGATGTTCAATTTCCGCATTGCCATGAAGAATATCGATAATATGTTTGATTTCCTTTTGAAACTTTTCTGTCGGTTCACCGTATACATCCATTTGTTCTACTACCGGCTCTTCTTCCAGCCATACCCCATGAAACAAGTAAATCGGCTGTTCATGTGACTCATTGTACTCGAGCAACGCTTCATAAAATGCCGGTGGGTGGATTGTGTAAACACGGATTGCATTTGCGTGCATATCACCAATCCATTCCAGCCATCTAGTATAGTCTTTTTTTGTGATGCCTGCTTCACCCGGGAAAAGACCTGGCTTAGCCATCCCGATGTTTACCCCTTTAACGGTTATCTCCTGCCATTCGCCATTTTGCAGTACCTCATACCGATCGCTTAATACCCGCGCATTATAGGCAATATCCTGCTCATAGACCGGTTTAACAGATGTTGCGGTAAGTTGTTTTGATGTTGAGGAATCCACATCTACATCATCCTTTTCTGATTTATTATTCATTAAATAAATCCCTAGCGGAACGGTAATGAGCAGCAATCCTAGTACGAGTAATATTTTTTTCATCAGCGCCACCTGCCATCATTCATTATTAAAAAGGGGGAAAATCACTTTATTGTTTCTCTTCCCCTTAAATACGGTCAAAAAACGGAAAATGACCAAAAAGAAAACACCCTATTTCAATTTCAGAAATGGGTGTCGTCTACTACGATTAATTGTTAATATATTTCTCGAAAACATCGCCAAAATCTTTTTTTACAAATGCTTTCTTCTGCTCAAGCATCCATCTATGTGAAAATGCCGTGATTTCCTTAAATGCAGCAGCTGGTGAGATACCATCACTGCCGGCGCGGCCGATTGCAGATGCAGCTAAATTCAAGCTTTGTTTTGCCGCATCCATGCTGAATGTATTCGCTTTTTGTTCTAGTGAAATCGCATGAAGCGCTTTGTACAGATCTTTAATTTCCGTTAAGTGTTTTTTATGAATATCGATACTTAACGGCACATTTCCGATGACAAACTTAATTTCAACATCCAGATCGATTGTACCGGCAGTTTCCAGCAGCACTTCTTCAATCGCAAAATGTTCATAGTCATAGCGACGCAGCATACGTTTTTTGCTCATCGCATTCGCGCCGTCCACATGGATTAACGCATAGTTTGTGAAGCAATACTCATCCGCTTTTGTTTTGATCAGGAAGTAGATTTTCTCATCGACCTCATTAAAAATAAAATCATCCGAATCCGTTTTGTCAAAGTCCTGTCTTGAAATCACTACTCCTATATCTGATAGACCTAATGCATCTGATGCTAATTTTTTGAACATTGTATTGCCTCCTTTAATCGAATAGTTAATATACGTTTCCATTCAGTTAAAAGTTTCGTTGCACTGAAATCTTCTTTAAGCATTTGTTTGAATCGCTGCAGGCTGATGCTGTAATTGTGAATGCGCTTTTTTATACAGTTCCACTTTCGGCAGTGGTTTAACAGGAAGCATCGTCTGTTTATCCTGCTGCAAAATGCCGTTCGCTGTAATTCGGGCAGATTCCAGAATAATCGGCAATCCGCTGCCCGGATGCGTACCCCCACCGACCAGCCAGCACTGATCCAGTTCTTCAAATTTATTGCGCGGACGGAATACAAGCATTTGCGACAATTGATGACCTAAGTTGAACGTCGCTCCTTTGTATACATGAATATCACGTTCCCAGTCAGCAGGCGTAATCATCCGCTCTTCTTCGATATATTCCCAAATGTCCTTAACACCAAGTTTATCCGCCACCATATTCAAAATCATATCCCGGAAAGGACCTGCCTTTTCCGACCAGTCGATGCCGCTCATATTATTCGGTACCGGCACTAAAATATACAATGTCGATTTTCCTTTTGGTGCAACCGTTTCATCCGTTACTACAGCATTTTGGATGTAAATTGACGGATCTTCGGACATCAGTTTCGTTTTTGTTATTTCCTCTACATTTTTCCGGTAATCTTTTGCAAACCAGATTGTATGATGCGGTAAATCAAATCGTTTATTGACACCTAAATACAGCATGAACGTTGAACAGGAGTACTGTTTTTTTTCAAGTTTTTCCGGTGTATATTTTTTTAATAGGCCCGGCTCCACAAGTTTTGTCATCGCATGTGCAAAATCTCCGTTAATGATCACTTCATCCGCTTCGATTTCCTGATCATCTTCCAGCAGTAAGCCCGTCACTTTTCTGCCGGATGTTTTTAATTTTTTTACGCCCTTATTGAGCAGGATTTTCCCGCCTGATTCCAGTACAACTTTCGCCATCGCTTCAGTCAGCTTATTGATGCCGCCTTTAATGTGGTAGACGCCGTACGCATGTTCAATATACGAAAGAATCGAAAACGCGCCGGGACTTTCCCATGGGGACATCCCTAAATATTTTGCCTGGAATGTGAAAGCGAGCTGCAGTTCTTCTTCGTTATAAAACTTGGACAGTGTATCAACAAGCGAATTCCCTACTTCCAACTCCTTGAACGCTTTCATTACTTTCGGATTGAACAGATCTGTCAGCTTGTTCATCGGTGCCTGCAGTACAGGAGCCAGCACTTCGAGTTTCTTCTGGGTCTGCTCCATGTAACGCTCATAGCTTCCCTCATTACCAGGGAAAAGCTCATCAATTTGACGAATCATTTCATCTGCATCACGTGTCATATTAATCTTTTTATTATGGTAGATTAACTGATACATCGGATTTAAATCAATCAGATCCACATAGTCGTGAATATCGCGGCCTGTTAATTCAAAAATTTCTTCCGCAATGTACAGCATATTTAAAAATGTCGGTCCCATATCAAATTTATAGTCACCAAGCTTAATCTCACTTGTTCGCCCGCCTACATATGCCTGCTTTTCATAGATCGTCACTTCATAACCTTTATGCGCCAATAACATCGCGACCGCCAATCCGCCAGGCCCTGCTCCTACAACTGCAATTTTTTTCATGTATAGTTCCTCCCTGTTTCGATTCGATATTGTACAATGATTCACTCGGTAATTTAAGTTTGTATAATGTTTAGAAGTGTTCTTAATTCTTCCCACCGTTAATATTAATAAAATTTCACATTTTAACTGTTTACACTATTAATCTATCCAAAGATACTGATATATGTTATACAAACATTATACATAATAGTTTTACGTTATACAAGGAGAAAATTCATTTAGTTTGTGAAAGTAAGTTTCCGGTATGCAAAAAAAGCCTTAATATCTCTTGTGTGAGAAATTAAGGCTTTTTTGCTTCAATTGGTTTTGTTACCCCAAACCCAATCCACTATTCAAATTCATAGGAAATCGCAGCCAGCGCATATAGCGGTGCCGTCTCCGCTCTTAAAATACGAGGGCCGAGCGACATTGTCTGTGCACCTGCTTCCAGCAAAACGGCCGATTCATTGCGGGAAATGCCGCCTTCAGGGCCGAAAATACATAAGATGCGCGGTGTCTTTTCAGCATTTAACGATTGCAGCTTTTGTTTAAATGTTGTTCGTGTCGCCAATTTTGCATCTTCTTCATCGGCAATATATACAGCGTCATAGTGAGGGAAAGTTTGTACAAGCTGTTTGAAACTGATTGGTTGTACAACTTCCGGGACATATGTACGGTGCGATTGCTCGGCCGCTTCCTGGGCGATTTTTTGCAGACGTTCCTGGTTTTTCTTCGCTTTTTTTTCATCCCATTTAACAATCGAACGTTCCGCAGCAAATGGAATCAACGCATGCATACCAAGCTCAGTCGCTTTTTGCGCAATCAGTTCCAGTTTATCGCCTTTCGGTAAGCCACATGCAATATCGACATCTACCGGCATTTCCGGTGAAGGAATCGTTACACCTGTTTTTTTCGCGTGTACATCCTGGTCCAGCTCGATGATTTCACAAATATATGCTACATTATCATGCACAACAATGATCTCTTCCCCTGCCGTCATACGCATTACTTTTGATATATGGCGCGCATTTTCTCCGGAAATGATAAAGTGGTCCGTGTCATGATCCACTGTATCTACAAAATATCTTTGCATTGTCTTCACTCCTTGTCGGTTGGTAACGTAAAAATCGAACATTTTGCCCAATAGCAAAATGTTCGATTTTCGATTAAACGGTCTAATTATGGACGACGTGAAATAATCGCTACCCAGTCTTCCATCATCAATACTTCTTCAATAACAAATCCGGCTTCTTCCAGAGCTGCTTTTACATCATCTTTCTTTGCTCCGATAATGCCCGATGTAACGTAGATGCCGCCTGATTTTACAATTGAAAACGCATCATCCGTAAATGACATAATGATCTCTGCTAAAATATTCGCTACGACAATATCAGCCGGCTCTTTTACTGTATCCAATAAATTGCCGTGGAATACTTCAACAATATCACTCATTTTATTCAATTCAACGTTTTCACGTGCTGCATTTACTGCCACTTCATCCAAATCCAGCGCATGAACGCTTTTCGCTCCAAGCATGGCAGCACCAATTGACAGTACGCCCGATCCTGTACCAACATCGACTACAGTATGGTCACGTTGTACAACTTTTTCAAGTGCCTGTAAACACATTACCGTTGTTGGGTGTGTTCCAGTTCCGAATGCCATCCCCGGATCCAGCTCAATGATCAGCTCATCCGTTGATACAGGTTTGTAGTCTTCCCAAGTCGGTACAATTGTGAAACGTTCGGAAATTTTTACTGGATGGTAGTATTGCTTCCATGCTGTTGACCAGTCTTCTTCATCAACCTCGCATAGTGTCAATACATTCTCACCAATGTTAATATCAAAGTTTACAAGATTTGCGATTGCAAGCTTAATTTCTTCGATTGTTTCCGCTAAAAAACTTGAAGCTGATAAATATGCTTTTACAATGACACCTGTTTTCGGAAAATCTTCCGGATTCAGTGCATAAATCTCACCGAATTTATCGATTCTCTCTTTGTCTAATTCCTTTGAATCTTCAATTACTACACCGCTTGCACCGGCTTCATGTAAAATGTTCGTCACTGCGTCAACAGCCTCATGCGTTGTTAAAATCGAGAGTTCTGTCCATTTCACTTGCAATACACTCCTTAGTCACCTTTAATTTTTTTCTTGATTTTATCAAATAGTGAGCTTCCGTGTTCTTCCGGAATGTCTCCACTAATTTCTGCAAATTCACGTAAAAGTTGTTTTTGTTTTTCCGTTAATTTTGTCGGTGTCACTACATTTACAATGACATACTGGTTCCCCATGCCATAGCCGTGTACATTTTTTACACCTTTATCTTTCAGGCGGAATTGTGCACCGGATTGTGTACCTGCAGGAATTTTCAGCTTCACTTTTCCGTGGACTGTCGGTACTTCGATTTCATCACCTAACGCTGCTTGCGGGAATGTTAACTTTAATTCAAATAAAATATCGTCGCCGTCACGTTCGAAATACTCATGCTTGCGAACATTGAAAATAATATATAAATCGCCTGCCGGACCGTTGTTGAATCCTGCTTCGCCTTGACCTGCCACACGTAATTGTTGACCATCATCAACACCTGCAGGAATCGTAATTTTGATTTTTTTCTTTTTCGTAATCGTACCAGTACCGCGACATGGTGAACATTTATCCACAATGATTTTCCCTTGACCACGACATGATGGACAAGAACGTTTGTTTACCATACGACCAAATGGTGTGTCAACCGCCTGGTTAATTTGGCCCGCACCATTACATTGTGAACATGTTTGCGGCTGCGTACCTGGTTTTGCGCCAGAACCGTGACATGTATCACATGTTTCATCTTTAGGAATTTCGATTTCTGTTTCTTTACCGAATACTGCCTCTTCAAATGAGATGTTCATACGGAATTGTAGATCGTCGCCTTTACGCGGGGCGTTTGGATCTTGGCGTCGACCGCCTCCGAAGAACGAACTGAAGATGTCTTCGAAACCGCCGAATCCAGCGCCGCCTCCGAAGCCGCCGCCACCAAAGCCTGCATTTGGATCTTCATGGCCGAATTGGTCATAGCGTGCGCGTTTTTGGTCGTCTGACAGCACTTCATATGCTTCTGCGACTTCCTTGAACTTTTCGTCCGCGCCTTCTTCCTTGTTTAAATCCGGGTGATACTGTTTTGATAATTTACGATACGCTTTTTTTATTTCATCTTTGCTTGCACCTTTGCTCAGGCCAAGTACTTCATAGTAATCGCGCTTACTCATTGTTCACTCTCCGCTCTTTTTACATAACGTCTATTTTAACATGTTGAAAAATTGATGTATAGCTTTTGCTTTGCATAATGAATGCAATTAATGATTCGTTGTATCCATATAGCCCGTTGTGCTACGTTACGGGGCACGCTTTCCTGGGGGCGTGGCTCCAACTAACTTGATGTATGCCTTTACGGCGGCATACATCAAGTGGATTTTCCGCGCACGCTAATCCCCTAGGAGTCGGCCCCTCCACTCCGCACAACTACCGGTTAGTAATAATAAACCTTTTCTACATCACTTTTCGCAATATATAATTTCTTCTTTTTATAAAGTCCAGTGCTTTCCATTGCGGGTTGGACGCTTTCCGCGGGCACGGCATGAGGCCAACACGATGTTGGTCACAAAAGCGTTGCCACAGGACGTGGCGTTCTTAGCTTTTGTTCCTTTTGCTCAGGCGTCACGCTATTCCCGCTGGAGTCGCCTCCCCTCCATTCCAAGCACTTCTCGTTTAGGATACAGTTTCGTGTTCTAACTAAATTCAGCTCTACGATGTTCTACCTTCGTAGCACGGTTGACCTTTTTCAAAATAAATGTAGCAAGATTCCACCTAACCATATACAAGCTTAAAAGCCAAAGCCGCAAGCGGTCTTTGGCTTTTATGTGGAAATCAGAAAGAATTATTTATTGTCTTTGTCGTCTTTTACTTCTTCAAAATCAGCGTCTACGATACCATCGTCTTTTTGACCAGCGTCTGCTGCGCCTTCGAAGCCTTCAGCGCCGCCTTGTGCTTGTGCAGCTGCTGCCGCTTGCTCGTAAACTTTCATTACTAACGGTTGCAGTACGCCTTCTAATTTTTCTTTAGAAGCTTTGATGCCTTCAAGCTCGCCTTTTTCTAAAGCTGCTTTTAACTCGTCGCGTGCATCTTCAACAGATTTCTTTTCGTCTTCTGTGATTTGCTCGCCTAAGTCTGTAATTGTTTTATCCACTTGGAATACTAATTGGTCAGCTTCGTTGCGAAGATCTGCTTCTTCTTTACGTTTTGCATCTGCTTCAGCGTTCGCTTCTGCATCTTTCACCATACGCTCGATTTCTTCTTCTGATAAACCTGAATCAGATTGGATCACGATTGTTTGTTCTTTTTGTGTACCTAAGTCTTTCGCTTTAACCGATACGATACCGTTCGCATCAATATCGAATGTTACTTCGATTTGTGGAATACCACGTGGTGCTGGTGGAATATCAGATAATTGGAAGCGACCAAGTGTTTTGTTGTCTGCAGCCATTGAACGTTCACCTTGTAATACGTGAATGTCTACTGCTGGCTGGTTGTCTGCAGCTGTTGAGAACACTTGAGATTTAGATGTTGGGATTGTTGTGTTACGATCGATCAGTTTCGTCATAACGCCGCCCATTGTTTCAATACCTAATGATAATGGTGTTACGTCTAATAATAATACGCCTTGTACGTCACCAGCTAATACGCCACCTTGTACAGCAGCACCCATTGCTACTACTTCGTCCGGGTTTACGCCTTTGTGCGGCTCATGACCAGTTGCTTTTTTAATTGCTTCTACTACTGCAGGAATACGAGTAGAACCACCAACTAAGATTACTTTATCTAATTCTGAAGCAGAAAGACCTGCATCTGATAATGCTTGACGAGTTGGAACAATTGTACGCTCAACTAAGTCTTTTGTTAAATCATCGAATTTCGCACGTGATAATGACATTTCCAAGTGAAGCGGGCCATCAGCACCTGCAGTGATGAATGGTAATGAAATTTGAGTAGAAGTTACACCTGATAAGTCTTTTTTCGCTTTTTCAGCTGCATCTTTTAAACGTTGCATTGCCATTTTGTCTTTTGATAAATCTACAGAGTTTTCTTTTTTGAACTCTTCTACTAAATGAGCGATGATTTTGTCGTCGAAGTCGTCACCACCAAGTTTGTTGTCACCTGCTGTTGCTAATACTTCGAAAACGCCGTCAGCTAATTCAAGGATCGATACGTCGAATGTACCGCCGCCTAAGTCGAATACTAAGATTTTTTGGTCAACATCTTGTTGATCTAAACCGTAAGCTAAAGCTGCAGCTGTTGGTTCGTTGATGATACGCTCTACTTCTAAACCAGCGATTTTACCAGCGTCTTTTGTTGCTTGACGTTGCGCATCGTTGAAGTAAGCAGGAACTGTAATAACCGCTTTTGTTACTTTTTCGCCTAGATAATCTTCAGCATAGCCTTTTAAGTATTGTAAAATCATTGCAGATACTTCTTGTGGCGTGTACTCTGTATCATCCACTTTAACTTTTTCGTTCGTACCCATTTTTGATTTGATTGAAATGATTGTGTTCGGGTTTGTTACAGCTTGGCGTTTTGCAACTTCACCAACCTGTTTTTCTCCATTTTTGAATGCTACTACAGATGGAGATGTACGGTTACCTTCTGGGTTTGGAATTACTTTTGGTTCTCCGCCTTCTAATACAGATACACAAGAGTTTGTTGTTCCTAAGTCAATACCGATAATTTTACTCATAATTTAATTTTCCTCCTAATAGTAAAAAACAAAATGTGTTTGATAAAACATAAAATCTAATAAATAAATATATACAGATAGCACCGAAAAGCACTAAATTACTCGTTTACAGATACCATTGACGGACGCAGTACACGGTCCTTTAACTGATATCCTTTTTGCAGTTCGCGTAAAATGATGCCTGTTTCCTTTTCACTGTCCTGCTCCTGCATTACAGCTTGGTGGAAGTTCGGATCAAAGCTTTCGCCTTCTGCCGGAATGATTGTTAGACCTTCTTTTTCCGTTGCAGCAAGTAGCTGGTCATATACCATTTGTACACCTTTGTACAATGAAGCCGCTTCTTCAGTCGTCACTTCTACTTGCAGTGCACGGTCCAGATTGTCCAGCACCGGTAAAAGTTCAGTCAGCAAGTTTTGCGCACGGTATTTCTCCGCTGCTTCACGATCTAAACGTGTGCGGCGGGCCAAGTTATCGTAGTCGGCACGCAGACGCAGATAACGTGCATCCTCTTCTGACAGTTTCGCCTCAAGTTCAGCAATTTTCTGATCTTTTTCATCTACTGCGATTTCTTCGGTTTCAGTAGTTTCAGCTGTTCCCACTACTTCTTCCGTAGTTTCTTCCTGCTGCAATTCTTCATTGTTTTTTGTTTCTGACACTTCTTTTCCTCCTCGAGTATCAATCATTTATGAATTCTGCGGCTATATAAAACACTACGCCCGCAAAATCAATGGTGTTACTGCTTTTTATCGAAAAACGCCCGGGACAGACTGTTTGCCATAACATCCAATAATGTGACAACACGTCGGTAATCCATGCGTGTCGGGCCGATAATCGCAATCGCCCCCTGCTGTTCCTCCCCGACAAGGAAGGATGCGGTGATGACACTGCAGTTTTCCATCGCTAAATGATTGTTTTCTGAACCTATTCGGATTTGAATACCATTTTTCTGTTCATTGAATAAAGTTTGAACTTGGCTTTCCTTGTCGATCAGATCCATCAGCATTCGCACTTTTTCTAAGTCATGGAACTCCGGCTGATTCAACATATTGGATTTACCACCGTAATAAACTTTATTTTCGTGATTGTTTGAAGTAATGGATAACAATGACCGGATAATTGAATCGGATGCATGAATATGAGATTTCAATACCGATAATGCCTCGGTTTGAAGCTTTACCGGAAGCTCATAAAGCGGTACACCGACTAGGCGGTCATTCAAAATATTAACCATTTTTTCAATATCATGCGGGTTGAAACCCGGTGGTAACGTTAGCGTGCGATTTTCTACATGACCGTTATCTGTGATGATAATAGCCACCGCTGTCTGTTCTGTTAATGGTACAATCTGGAATTTTCTGACACGATGTTTTTGCACATCCGGACCGAGTAATATGGTCGTGTAAGTCGTCAATTCCGATAATATATTTGCGGATTCTTTTATAATTTGTTCTGCTTCAACAATCTGCTTTTTAAAGAGCGACTGGATTTGCGCTACTTCGCCACTCGTAATAATTTGAGGCTGAAGTAAATGGTCGACATAAAAGCGATACCCTTTTTCAGAAGGGACCCTGCCTGAAGAAGTATGCGTTTTTTCTAAAAAACCCAGCTCCTCCAAATCTGCCATTTCATTACGTATTGTAGCAGCACTATACGTAATACCTTCTTTTTTGGATAGTTGACGCGAACCAACAGGCTGTGCTGACATCACAAATTCGTCTACGATTACTTGCAATAGTTGTAACTGCCGATTTGTTAACATCTTTCTCACCTCTGTTAGCACTCGGTTAAGAGGAGTGCTAATATATTTATAAATTAGCAAATCTCTAAATTGATGTCAATGAATTCGTCCGTTTTTTTTAACTTTTTTCAAGCACCTGTGTAAAAAGATCATTCCCCTACCAAAAACCGCTGAAATACTTCATTGCCGATAAACCGGCCTTTCCGTGTCAGACGGATTCCTTCAGCGTCAAGCTCAATCAGTTGTTCTTCCTGCAATCGTTCGATGATTTCCTTATATATAGAAAGCATCGGCTGACCGAATTTTGTTTCAAATTCTTCATGTGTCACGCCAGCAGTCTTTCTTAGTCCTAAAAACATCTGCTCTTCCAGCTTCTCATCCACTGTCACTTCATGTTCATGAAGTAAAGGCCGTTCTCCTGCCATCACTGTTTCAATATATTTTTTGATCGGAGCGACATTGGAATAGCGTATCCCTTCCAGGTAACCGTGAGCACCAGCGCCAAATCCCGCGTATTCGTCATTATCCCAATAAATTTTATTATGTGTTGACTCATAGCCTTCATTCGCGAAATTACTGATTTCATACTGCAGAAGTCCATGCGTTTCCATCGTATCCATCAAAACTCCGTACATGTCCGCTTCCAGATCCTCTGTCGGCAAATGGAGCTTCCCTTTCGCATACTGGATATAAAAGATCGTTTTAGGCTCTACAATAAGCGAGTACGCCGAATAATGCGGCAGCTTCAGTGCCAGTGCCTTTTCAAGCGTTTCCTGCCATTGTTCCATCGTCTGACCAGGCAGACCATACATTAAATCAATGCTTATATTTTCAAAGCCAACATTTTTAGCGTTTTGGATTGTTTCATATACATGCTCATTTGAATGGGTACGCCCGATTTTCTTTAAGAGCGACTGGTCGAATGATTGGACACCCATACTTAAGCGGTTGACGCCCCCGTTGTAAAGGGCCTGCAATTTTTCGATCGTCAGCTCATCGGGATTTGCTTCACTGCTAAACTCTTTTACGGATGACATCGGAATATGTTTCGTAATAAGCGACAATAATTTTTCGATTTGCTGTGCGGACAATGCGGTTGGCGTACCCCCGCCAAGGAAAATCGTTTCGATATTCGTGAACGCTTCCGGCATCCCGGCAACCGTCATTTCCATTTCCCGTCCAAGCGCTTCAATATATTCATCTACTGGCTGATTTTTAAAAAATACTTTATTAAAATCGCAGTAGTTACAAATTTGATGACAAAAAGGAATGTGAATATATACACCTCTAGCCATTTAAATCACTTCCTTATTCTAGATGTTCTCTTTTATTGTAGCCTTTCTCCACTAAAATACAAATACGGACCCTCGGAAATGAACAACAAAAAAAGCTTTGCTAAATGAAGATTCATTCAACAAAGCTGGATTCATTTATTAAATAGAAAATACTGGCTCTTCGTTATTCATTAACATGATTAAATCAATAGCTGACATTTCAGGCAGCTTTGCGCAAAATTGTTGTGCTTCTTCAGCAGTGTCGAATGGGAAGGCATCCAGTTCTTTTGTTATTTCATATTGATCATCCAAGAGTTGGATCATATAAACGCGTACCGTTGGGTGGCAACGCTTTGTTGCATCAAAGTTTTCCCCTGCAATGACAATACCTGTATTCGCTGACACTTTGCTGACAATTGTTTCGATAATATGTAGCTCATCCTGGACAAACCATTTCGGTGCGATTAGTTGAATTTGACTGTTCATAAAATACATCCCCTTAATTAATATATTTATCTAATAACAAGCCTAACTGATTACAGCAATTATTAGTAATTTGCCACAGTGAACATAACGACTGCTTTTTGCAAATTTCTGAATAATGAAGCTAAAACAAGTATAATCTACTAACATTCTCTCTATCTGGTTTCGTATTAACTAAAAAACACGTAATTTTATACCCTATTCTACTACAGTCAATAATTTATTAAAAGCTACATTCTTAAAAATATTCTTAATATTAAATCAATGACTATAGGTGTATTGAATTATGGAATAAATTTACATATCGTTCATTAATATGACTTCTTGATTAAAGATAACAGTTTTCATAATAAATTTCATCATTTTTCAGAAAATAATTACAAAATTTATCGGATTTTTATCTTTTATCGATGATCATGATTAAATATTACAGTAATATAACAAAATTGAAAATGCTTTCGACAAAATACGTCAAAAAGCATTTTTTGGATTAAATGTGAAATCGTTTTACTGCATGTGTTAAGGAACGCATATTTTTTGCAATGTTCTGGATATCTTCATAGATTTCGGTCGTAGATTTTTTTTGAATGTCGATTTGCTCTTGAATTTGATGCATCGACAGGAGATTTTCCTCGGAGCGGTTGCTTAATTCAATCGAACTTTGCGCGACGTCCCGAGTATGCATCGAAATTTCATTCATAATAGTAGAAACATGCTCCATTTGCGGACCGATTTGTTGGACTTGCATCGTAATTTCCCTGAACTTTGCCGCGCTATGTTCCGTTGTAGAGACCCCTGTATCCACACTGCGCATTGCATTTTCCATATTGTCTGCCGCCTCCAGGGCATCTTGCTGAATACTCGCGACGATTGTTGCAATCGATTTTGTGAACTCCTGCGATTGTTCCGCCAGCTTACGCACTTCCTGGGCAACCACTGCGAAACCCCGCCCATGTTCCCCGGCCCTTGCTGCTTCGATGGAGGCATTCAGTGCCAGCAAATTCGTCTGGTCAGCAATCGAATGAATCATCATGACCGCACGCGAAACATGCTGTGTCTGTGCATTGAGCTGAGTAATCGTATTACTGGCTATTTGCACCGCCTGTTGCACATCTTGCATTTGCTGCAGATTTTGCCCGACGATCGCTTCCCCGTCCACAGCCTGTGCGATCGTTTCTTTTATATAGTGATCGACATGGTACATGCGCTCGGTTATTTCATCAATCCCTGCAGCTACTTGCTGAACGGATGCCGCATTATCCGATAATCGGGCTGTTGCATATTGCAGTGAACCGGTCATGTCATCCGAGCTTGCGGCAATTCTTACTGCCCCCGTTGTAATGTGCTCCGCATTTGTCTGAAGCTCGTTATTCGCTTCTGACGCCGATTCTGTATTATTCCGGACCGTTTTTAGCAGCTCCTTCATATCCCCGATCATTAAATTGTAATATTTCGTTGTTTCCCCGAGCTCATCGCGTGCCGAGTATGTCGCGTACTTCGTTAAATCTCCTTGCTGTACAAGTTTAAACAGCTGCTTCAGTTCCCGCGTCGGCTTATTGATCGAGCGGATCGCCTGAACGCCGAAAAACAGTACGAGCAGCATCAATAGGATGGATATGGATAACAGGAGGCTGTAGCCGAATTTTATATCGTTCTCATGACTGGCTAATTGCGCCGATGCCCGCTCGATTATGTATGTGTCGATTTCCTCGAATAGTCCGGCCGATGGGTTACTCGCCAGCTGTTTCATATAAAACTCCATTTTGGAATCGAATGAAGCTGCTGCTAATTGTTCCCTGGATTGCGGCGGGATTTCATTTGTCTGGAGGTACTGCTGTTCAATGTCTTGTATCGTATGAAGTGTCATCAGTTTTTCTTCATATAAAGCCTGTGCTTCCCTCTCCATTTTCCGTAAATAGTCCATACTGAATACGGTCAGAATAATATTCGAACAGATACATATGATCATTAACACTGCAAGCCGGTCTTTAAATTGAATCGCATTACGAAAGCGCATGGTACACTACCTCTTTTATCTATGTATTTTAATTCAGTATAAAGGGACTATGTAAATGGATTAATGTAAATATGTTAAATTGTTGTAAAAGTGTGAGGTCGTGGAAGTGGGATGGTGTTTAAGATTTTTTCTTAGAGGCATTATTGTTGGGGATAGAAATAGCTGTATATAGTGTCGGATAATATGTTGATTGAACGATTGGGCCATAGTTCTTTTTGCATTAAGAAGGCTGTCGGCTGGAGATGTTCTAATATATTTAGAAATCTTCTAATATATTTTTATTTATTCTAATAAAATGCGGATTTTCTAATATATCTCCCTGTTGTTCTAATAAGTGTTCGGGATGTTCAAATATTACCTCCGGATCTGCTAATATCACGGTGACTTTTTCTAATAAACCATGCAATTGTTCTAATAAAAACCCAAGCTCACTCATTCCCTATCGCATTTGAATGCAAAAACAGCTCTAAAGAAGCTTTATTCAAATGTTATTGTTCGATTTTCTAATAAGACACCAACTTTGTCTAATAAACTCAACTTATTGTCTAATAAACCGCTACAATGTTCTAATAAAAGCCAGTGCCTCCTCGCCACCTGCATCACCAACAAGCACAATACCCAAATCGATCATTTCAGCAACAAAAAACTATACAAGCCGGAAACCCCAGCCTGTATAGTCATCAAATCATTATTTACATAAATTCTTTCGTCAGCTGATCAAATTGTTCTTCAGATAAGCTAATATCGATATCTGTTAACGGCAGCTCTGAATAGCCTTTAATCTTCTCCTGATACGAAGTTGTTTCAGTATCCTGATAAATGATGCCTGTTACAAGACCTTCATGGCGCATTACTGTTTGCATCGCTGCTTCACGGTTAGATGAATCATAGCCTTCGATGTCGGCAAGCTTTGTCAGGTTCTCTTTGAACCAGTCGTACGTGTTTACTTTATTGTACGTTACACATGGCGAGAATACGTTGATGAATGAAAAGCCTTTATGGTTCAGCCCTGCTTCGATCATTGCTGTCAGTTCTTTAATATCTGTTGAGAAGCCTTGTGCCACAAATGTCGCACCTGCAGTTAACGCAACTTCCAATGGTTTTAATGATGGCTCGATTGCTCCGCCTGGTGTTGATTTCGTAATGAAACCAGCAGCAGAACGTGGAGAAGTTTGGCCTTTTGTTAATCCGTAAATCTGGTTATCCATTACGACATACGTAATGTCGATGTTACGGCGGATTGCATGGATTGTGTGACCCATACCGATTGCGAAACCGTCACCGTCACCGCCTGAAGCGATAACTTTCAGGTCTTTGTTCGCCATTTTAAGGCCTTGCGCGATCGGCAATGCACGACCGTGAATGCCGTGGAAGCCGTATGAGTTAATATAGCCTGAAATACGGCCTGAACAGCCGATACCTGAAATCACCGCTAATTCGCTCGGTTCATAGCCTACATTTGCTGCTGCACGCTGAATCGCCGCTTGTACGGAGAAGTCACCACAGCCTGGACACCAGTTAGGTTTTACGGAATTTCGGAAATCTTTAAATGTTGCCATGATTAAATTTCCTCCTTCACTAAGTTTGTTAATTCACGTGGCAGGAATGGTGTACCATCGTATTTTAAAATCGATTTAGTCTTCGCGTGACCACCGATATTCATTTTCATTACATTTGCAAGCTGACCTGTCGCATTGTTTTCCACGACAATCACTTTTTTCGCTTTATCCATCAATGCACTCATCTCTTCAGACGGGAATGGGTGGATCAGCTTAATATGTGCGTGGTTGACTTTTACGCCTTCAGAGTTCAGCTTTTCCTGAACTTCTTCAATTGCTCCGCGCGTTGAGTTGAAGCCTACAAGCAGTATGTCTGCATCTTCATGAGGTGCGTTCACGTATACCGGGTTTTCAAAACGGACATGCTGCAGTTTACGCATACGCTTATCCATTTGCGTGCGACGGTTGCCTGTTGCTTCAGATGGTTTCCCTGTTTCATCGTGCTCTACACCCGTTACGTGGTGAATACCGCCTTTTGTACCTGGCAGGACACGTGGAGAAACGCCGTCTTCTGTATTTTCATAACGCTTGAAGTAGTCTTTAGTTTCTTCGTCTTCAACCGCTTCGACAATTTTACCGCGGCGAATTTCAATTTTGCTGTAATCGAACGGATCAACCGACTGTTTACCTAATGATAACTGCAAGTCTGTCATGACGATTACCGGTAATTGCAACTCTTCGGCGATGTTAAACGCCTGAATCGTATCGTAAAACGCTTCTTCCATTGTAGAAGGTGCAATCACGACTTTCGGGATTTCACCATGTGTACCGTAAAGCATCGCCATTAAATCCGACTGCTCCTGTTTTGTCGGTAAACCTGTTGATGGACCACCACGCTGTGTATCGAAAATGACAAGCGGCTGTTCCGTCATACCTGAAAGACCGATTGCTTCCATCATCAATGAAAGACCAGGACCAGCTGATGCTGTAAATGCACGCACACCACCGTAGTTTGCACCGATCGCCATTGTTGCTGCAGCAATCTCATCTTCAGTTTGAATAACTGCTCCACCTACTAATGGCAGCTTTTTAATCATGTATTCCATAATTTCAGATGCCGGTGTAATCGGATAAGCCGCCATGAAACGAGAGCCGGCTGCAAGTGCACCTAATGCCGCTGCATCGTTACCGATCATGAACATACGGCGTTTTCCGTCAGCAGGCGCAATTTCCCATGTACCTACACGGTCACCGATCTGCTCTGAAATCGCCTGACGACCACGCTCGATCGCTTCAATGTTCTTCGCAACGACTTCTTCACCTTTACGTCCGAAAATTTCATTGACAACACTTTGGAAAACCGATTCATCCAAGTTTAAAAGTGCTGCTGTTGCACCAATCGCAACCATGTTTTTCATTAGAGACGTGCCTAGCTCTGCCGCAATTTCCGTAAACGGCACCGCGTATAATGGCGCGACACTGTCTTCCGGATTTTTCGGATCAAATTTCGCATCCGCTAAAATGATACTGCTTGGTGTTAATTCTTTATAGTTCACGTCGATCGTTTCCTGGTCAAACGCCACGAGTATATCTAAGTCGTCCGCAATTGCGCGTACTTCTGTCGGACGAACCGTAATTTTATTATTCGTATGGCCACCTTTAATACGAGAAGAGAAATGACGGTAACCGTATAGGAAATACCCTAGACGATTCATTGCCATTGAGAAGATTTCACCTGTACTCTCAATCCCTTCACCTTGCTGCCCACCGACTTTCCATGAAAGCTGATGTAACATATCAACATCTCCTTAAGATTTCTGTATTTATAAATAAAGCGTATAAGATGCTTTATCTGGCAGCTGTCGTATTGCACAGCTATTTTATAGTTTTTCCCTAAATTAGTTTAACATGAAGTTTTCGTCTCTACTATTGCAAATGTCATATCGAGCCAAAAAATCAGACCTTTGACGGAAAGTTCTGTACACAAATTGTTTTGAATTAAAACAAGATTTCTATTCCCTAAAATTTAGATGGGAAATCTTTTAGTGGAGGACGATTGTTTATGTACGTGGGTTGCATTGTAAATAAGGCGTAAAAGGGGAAGTGGCGAATATCCGCTAACTATCGGCAAATATATACTGCAAAGTGGCAAGAATATTTGCGAAACTGACAAATAAGCAAACGCATTTGACTAATAAACCACCAAAATTGGCAATTAAAAAACGCCGATAAATTTACGATCAATTTTAATCTCTTCTATTTAAATAGAACCGCAAAACAAAAATACACCCGCTTAGTCCAATATGGATGCTAAGCGGGTGTATGGGTCTTCATGAATTAACGAGTTCTTTTTTCAACGAGTAGTTTTAATGCCGTACGATCTTCTCCTGCAATGATGATGTCCGCGAAAGCCGGCGCACAAATCAGATCTGTGCCGCTTGGGGCTACAAACCCTCGAGCGATTGCTACTGCTTTAATTGCCTGGTTTAACGCACCTGCACCTACCGCCTGCATTTCAGCAAACCCTTGCTCTCGTATAACCGCAACGAGTGCTCCTGCAACAGAATTAGGATTAGAACGAGATGATACTTTTAATGAATCCACAGCTATTTCCTCCTCATCTAGTACTGCTTTATCTTTTTTTTAGGCAATTTTTATTGCCTGTACGTCATTGTATGCGCTTCAATGATTAATTAGAATCCGTTTTTCCTAACATCGTAAAGAATTTATTCGGCGTAACGGTATCCATCATAATAATGATAGTGATTGGTTGTTTTACAGTTGTTCAACACGACACCCAATATCTTTGTATGGGAAGCTGACAACAGCATTTGCGCTTTCTTCGCGGCACGTTTGTCGATCACCCCCGTATTTAAAATCATGATCGCCCCGTCGCATTTATTCGCAAGGATCTGGGCGTCGGTCACGGATAATAATGGGGGCGAATCAATAATGATGATGTCATACAGTTTCTTCACTTCATCAAATAATGCGTCCAACCCCTGTGAAGAAAGCAGTTCTGCAGGGTTCGGCGGAATCGGACCGCTCGTAATGACATCAAGCCCAACGATAAAGGTTTCCTGAATCGCCTCTTGCAACACGGATCTTCTTGCAAGAATATTGGAGAGGCCCACTTTATTGAACGTTTTAAATGTATGATGCAGTGTCGGCTTCCGCATATCGGCATCAATAATAAGCACTTTTTTATCTTCCTGTGCAAACACGACGCCGAGATTCGCCGCGTTTGTCGATTTTCCTTCCCCCGGTGTAGAAGAAGTAATTAAAATCGTCTTTAATGGTTCATCCGGCATGGAAAATCGAATATTTGTACGGATTGTGCGAAACTGTTCGATTACATGGGATTTCGTTTCAGTAAATGTGACGAGTTTTCTTGCTACATTTGAACTTTGCAACTCTTTCTTCTTTTTTCTCAGACTCAGCTTCACCATTTAACCTCTCCTCGCTTTTCGGGGAATCCATGAAAACCTCTTTTGATTTTCTTCCTTGATTAAATCAACCATTCCGATTACCGGTAATTCCAAGTATTCTTCCACATCACGCTCACTTTTGATCGACATATCCAAATACTCCACGAGGAATGTCAGCCCTATCCCAATCATTAACCCAATAACCGCGCCAATAGCGAGATTCATCAGCTTATTCGGCTTTACCGGTGACGGATTTTCGCTTAATTTCGCTGCGGACAAAATCGAAATATTATCAATACTCATCAACTGCGGAATTTTCTCTTTAAATACATCCGCCAGCGTGTTTGCAATGTCCGCAGCCTTTGCCGGAATCGGGTCCTCCACACGAATATTGACCACTTTCGAATCCGTTTTACTGAACACAGAGATTTGCTGTGCCAGCTGTCCTGTCGTTATATCCAAATCAAGGCTTTCCAGTACAGGAGTTAAAATAACCGGACTTGTAATAATAACTTGATACGTATTAATTAAGCGCAAATCGGTATCGGTACTTTGCATGGAATATACTTGATCGGCATTGCCCTTTTGATTCACTAAAATCTGTGTTTGTGCATCATAGATCGGGGTAATCGCGTAAAAACTGATGCCAGCTGCCACTGAACAGCCGATTACTGTAAGCGCGATTATTAGTACGAGCCGTTTTTTGATGATTTTTATTATTTCCTGTAGACTGATTGTTTCTCCCAATAGTTTTCCCCCTCAACTGCTTCTATTTATAATTCAGGCACTCGTCTCCTGCACACCGATCAGATCCTGATTCCATTTTGCATTTGCAATTTTAATCAGTTTCGCTTTTAACTCAGACGGCTGACACTCATCAATATCTTGCAGTAAATTTGACAGTAGCTGCCCTTCAATCCGGCTCGCTTTCCCGACATGAATTTTCGGGTAAATATGTTCTTCCTGTATCTCTTCTGCATTCAATAATTCTTCGTACATTTTTTCACCAGGACGAATACCGGTAAATTCAATTTCGATCTCCTCTTCCGAAAAACCGGATAGTCGAATGAGGTTTTTCGCCAAATCGACTATTTTCATCGGTTCGCCCATATCGAGGACGAACACTTCCCCGCCTCTGGCAAGTGCTCCTGCCTGCAGCACAAGTCTGGATGCTTCCGGTATCGTCATAAAATAGCGGGTCATATCTGGATGCGTAACCGTAACAGGCCCTCCTGCCGCAATTTGGTCTTTAAATCTTGGAATAACACTGCCTCTTGATCCAAGAACATTTCCGAAACGAACAGCAGCAAAATTTGTATCGCTGTATGTTGCCAGGTTTTGAATGATGATTTCCGCAATCCGCTTTGTCGCACCCATGACATTCGGAGGATTGACCGCTTTATCGGTTGAAATCATGACAAAATTCGGAACACCGTAAAAATGGGCAGCCTCGGCTATATTTTTAGTACCGAAAATATTGTTTTTTACTGCTTCCCGTGGATTGCTTTCCATCATCGGCACATGCTTATGGGCTGCCGCATGGTAAATAATATCCGGCTCCAACTGCTGAACAACTTCAAAAATACGCTCCCTGTCCTGCACATCCGCAATGACCGGAATAAATTCGATATCCCCATATTCAGTATTTTCAGATAATTCCAGATGGATTTTATAGATGGAATTTTCTCCATGCCCAAGCATGATAATTTGTTTCGGATGGAACTGGGCGGTTTGCCTGCATATTTCCGAACCGATCGATCCGCCGGCACCCGTGATGAGGACCTTTTTATTCGTTAGTTTGTTCGAGAGCGCCACCATATCCAGTTTGACTTCCTCCCGCCCAAGCAGGTCTTCGATTTTGATTTCCTGCATATCATTCACCGAAACTTTTCCCGTCATCACATCTTCAATTTTCGGCATAATCTTGATTGTTGTTTTTGTTTCTCCTAAGCGGTTATAAATTTCACGGATTTCTTTTTTGCTTAAAGAAGGAATAGCTAAAATAATTTCCTGGATTCCCTTCGTCTGTACAAGTTGTGGAATCTCCTTCGTTGTCCCGCATACATTGACGTCCAGCAGTTTTAAATGCTGTTTATTGAGGTCATCGTCTACTATGGCTACCACCTGATATTCAGACGGATTGCGCTTAAGACTGCGCAGAAGCATTGTCCCCGCCTCCCCGGCACCGACAATTAATACCCGTTTTACATCTGCAGCCGGTTTGGGGACAGACCAGTCATGAGCCACTCTCAGCAAAAAACGCGAACCGCCGATCAATAAAATATGCAAGAGCCAAGTAACGGCCATCACACGAAAATAAATATCATGCTTAATGACGTATTGCATGGCACTGGCTGCGATAACAGAGGTGGTAACGGCATAGCCGATAATGAGCAACTCTTTAACCGATGCCAAACTCCATAGTCGGTTGTACAAATGGAAAAAATGTGCCGTTATATGATGGCTGACCAGCAGTGTGACGGCACTTAAAACAATGACTGTATCCGAATAGACTGCTAACGACGGATGCAGTAAAAAATAGCTGATAAAAATGGCCGACACGACAATCAATGAATCCAAAATGGAAAAAGTCGTGTATCTTGCAGTATAGCTCAATCCAAATCCTCCCCGACTAGACAATATATATTCCGATGATTCCCTCAGTATTTCTGTGCACTTCCGGATTGTTAGGCATTACGGCTCAACCCGCCCGAAAATTTGGCGATAAATATTTTCTTGCATGCCGAACGATTTACGCTATCCCCTTTCTTATGTAAATAACTTAAAATAGTACTATACATTTTGAAAGATAAATTGTAATTTACATCTTTAACCAAATGTATAGTAATTTTATCATATTCTAATTGATTTGAAACTATTCAATATTCCCTAAAAAAAGAGAGTAAAACTTTGTATTCGACAAAGTTCTACTCTCGATCATTCAATTAGCATCTATTGGCTTTACCTAATATCACGTTCACGTTCAACTATTGAGCGAGATGATCAGCGATACGATGCAAAAAACCATAACGGTGATAATCCCCCATTTCCATCGCTCTTTCATCCTGTGCTCCCTTCCTTTTATTTCATGTACATATATACATATTCATAAAAACGGGGAGCTATTCATGATTATTCAACAACCTAGCAATTAATGTTCGCTTACTTTGAAACGGGTGCTTTTTCTGTTTTCCGAACGAGCCTTGGCTGTTTTGCCGATCAAACCGAAAAGTGTCGCAACAGCAATGCCCGCCGCAGCCCCTGCCCAATCGATGAAAACATCTTTCAGCTGTGCCCCTCTCCCTTCAACAAAGAGCTGATGATATTCATCGGTAACCGCGTAAACCATGCATAGTACTAAGGCAATGACTGCACTCCATGAATGCTTTAAACCGGTTAATTTCAATGCCAGCAGTGCAAAAATACCAAGGAAAAAGTAAATCGTGAAATGCGCATTTTTCCGGACGAGGTGATGCACCTGGCTTTCCTGTACATTCTCCAGTGGTGTCACTTTTTCAGCAAACTCTATCAGTTGTTTTGTAATACTAGAACTCAAATCTCTTGAATCGAATACGGGTTGTTGTGAAAAGTAAAAAATGAGCATCATCCACAATACAACAATCACCCAAGCGAGTATTTTTCTCATTTTTGTTTCCACCTCTTTTATTCAAACCATCTTTGTTCGACGGTTTACCGTGCTACTATTATTTCCACGCATTTCCCATTTTATTCTAATTTCTTTTCGAATGCCATTGTCTGTTCCTAAATATTCAACAGATTTTACAGGTTTGTGGAATGGGTTGCAAATGTAAGCCTCAGTACATTTTATTAATCTTCAAACGCGATTAAATAATTTTTGCCTTTTCATAAAGTCCGTTGATTTCCATTCCGGGTCGGACGCTTTCCCCGGGCACGAGGCCAACACGATGTTGGTCACAAAAGCGTTGCCACAGGACGTGGCGTTTTTAGCTTTTGTTCCTCCTCTCACTCGGTGCTCCTGTCGCTTCGCTTTCGTCGCAAAATAAATTTTGCTGTTCCCGGTGGAGTCTCCTCCCCTCCATTCCAATCAACTCAGCTTTAAATCTTTACCCTAAATAACCCTTAGTAAAAAACACCTATCACTGAACGCAAAAGGCTGTTACCCCTTCTTCAGTAATAGGTGTCTAAAATTCTATTTAACCACGAAACGGATTATCCTCATTAATCAATACTCGTTCCTGGCGGATGGCTTTTCCTGTTTTATCATCGATTTCTACGAAGAAGGCACTTAGTACAGCGCGACCTTTTTTTGGTACTTCGTAGCGCGCCGGCATATTTGTCAGGAATTTATAAATGACGTTATCTTTCCCCATGCCTAACACTTCATCGTATGGACCTGTCATACCAACGTCCGTAATGTAGGCTGTACCGCCTGGATAGATGCGGTTGTCCGCTGTTTGGACATGTGTATGTGTTCCGACAACTACGGATGCTTTGCCGTCCAGATGCCAGCTTAATGCGATTTTCTCACTTGTTGCTTCAGCATGGAAATCGACAAATACGATTGGCGACGTTTTTTTCGCTTCTTCGACCATTTCGACTGCCATCGCAAACGGATCTTCATGCGGCGGTAAAAATACACGTCCATGGAGATTGATAACCGAAATGGTCACACCGTTTTTCGACACTTGTGTCATACCGCGTCCTGGCGCATCTTTCGAAAAGTTTGCCGGACGTACTAAGTAATCGGCATCATCGATAAAATCAAAAATGTCTTTGTTGTCCCATGTATGGTTCCCCATCGTAATGACATCGACACCCATTTGCAGTAAATCATTGTAGATCGCACGTGTAATGCCGCGCCCTGCTGCAGCGTTTTCACCGTTTGCAATCACTACATCCAAATTATATTTCTTCTTCAATCGAGGCAAATACTGCTCTACCGCATCGCGACCAATTGAACCGACAATATCGCCAATAAATAATACTTTCATTTTTAAAAACCACTCTTTCTCTTCTTCAACATCGTACTAGTTTATCATTTTTCCCACGCTAGACGCAAAAAAACTGCTACAAAATGATTTGTAACAGCGTAAGAAGCTAACATTTCGAGTTTTGTTGCCAATTCCAGGCATCTTCTATCAATTCATGGACATTTCGTTCTGCATGCCAGCCATGCTCCGGATGTCTGTTTTTTGAACTAACCGCCGACAAATCATACATCCTAAATGCCGGCTCCTCCCGCTCCAGCGCTTCGAGTGCCGAAACATAGGCATTTGCTACATCGCTTATATTGCTACCCTCCTGGTTTCCTGCGCTTTCAGGAATCGCAGCTTCAGGACTCCCCGTAACCGAAGCTTGGACACGGGCGCTCTTACAATAACGAAGTACGATGCCATTCATATCGTAGGCTTTCGTATACACTTCAAGCATCTGTTCGATCATGCATGGTTGCCCTTGTATAAGCTCATTTTCCTCTGTACCAGCTAATGCAGCAGAAGATAACACAATATTTTTCACTCGGCATGCCCGCATTACTTTCAACAACGACAAAGTGCCGCCGACATTATTTTCATAGTAATATTCAGGATTGCCCATTGCCTCCTTGACCGAACCCGATGCTGCAAAATGGAGCACTGTGTGAACCGGAAACAATGTAAATATTTGCGTTAGACGTTTCTGATCCGCTAAATCGCCTTCAATAAAAATAGCCCGCTCATCAACTGCCCCGCGGTGCCCAGTGGATAAATTATCATACACAACGACCGGCCCTTTTTCCAGCAATAAATTTACGACATGACTTCCAACAAAGCCCGCTCCACCAACGACTAATATCACAAATATCCCCCCTTATCCAGCTTCGAATTTTAGTTGTACAGTATTAAATTTAGGCCTTTACTTTATGAACTAACCGGAAAAATGTCGGATACACCCTCATTTTCACTAACGGCTTCATCATGCGCAGATTCCATGGAAGCTGTGAAAAATTTTTGCTTTCCCGGATAATCTGCCGTTCCAGCGATTTCACTTGCCTTGTGTTTGACGAAGTTAACAACACATGATGATAACGATGAATGTACAAACGTAAATTTAAACCTTCCATCACATTGCGGTATTGCCTTTTATCAAAAAACTGCTTCAAGTGTGCATATGTCTGCGCATGGGAATGGGCAATGGATGGACTGTAGTTTTTCATCAGCATGTCTTCATATTGCACAAAGTTATACTGCGGTTCATTTACAATCGCGATCTTTTTCGCAAAAGATAAGTACTGCGCGATAAACTCGACATCCTCAAAAAATGGGTGGTTATCAAAATATAATTGTTCCTCCATAATGATGGAACGCAAAAACAGTTTGTTCCATGGCATGATATACGCCTCAGTGTGCTTTGTCAGATAATAATTAACAGGGTTCGGTTTTGTTAATAAGGCTTCACTCACCTTCACCTGTTTTCTGCGCTCCGTTTCCGGCCAGTATTTCGTATAGCCGCACAGGACAAGATCCGCATGTTTCTGCTCTGCACGCTGCACGAGCTTCTCATACATCGTACTTTCCACAAAATCATGTCCATCCATAAAGGCAATATATTTACCTGTTGCTTCCTGAATCCCGTAATTACGCGCTTCACTCAGCGTCAGTCTTTGTGCGTTAAATAAACTAAAACGCTCATCCTCACTGACGAATTCCTCACAAATAAGAGCTGTTCCTTTAGAAGAACCGTTATTCATAATCAACACTTCGATTTCTTGCAATGTTTGCTGCTGCAGGCTTTTCAGACATTCTCTGATTGAATATTCAACATTATGTGTTGCCACAATTACAGACACAATCGGTATCATGGAAATCCCCCTAAACAGTAAAGTGTTTAATATTTTGTACGTGCTACAGAAACCGGGTGCCTTGACTTCTCAATATCCAAATCAAGCCATTGTCCAAGCTTCAGACTGTCATCTTCTTGAATCTGGTTATTTAAACAAGCGTCCGGTGTGAAAGTAAAATTGTTAAAGTAAACTTTTTCATCCACTACCTTTAAGTCAACCCTTACATACGTAAACGGCTTGCTCAGCTTTTTGGCAATGGCGAGCAGTTCATCGAGCTGTGCAGGCTTTGCTTTTGCTTCGTCAAACGGATGCTTTTTCTTCAAATAATTCGTATTGAACCAATCAGGTGTTAACATGAGCGTTTGCTCTTTTGGTGTAAAGCGGTCGAACGTCGATTCGATAATTTTCGGTATCCCGTGGAAACAATGAATGTTGTATTCCTGTGCATCATCCCCAGTTGATGATTCGATTAAACGTTCGATAATAATTCTAGGCTGAATCGATCCATAGTGAGGCTCCGCATATTTCAGCGAGTAATCTGTCGCCATCATTTCTGCCAATTGCCGCCTCGTTTTCGGGTAATCCATTTCTCGTTTATTCTCGCAAACAATCGTCATGCCCCTACCGTGCGAGCATTTCAAAACGAACTTTCTCGGCAGCTGCTCAAAAATAATATCCTCTACTTCATCAAAAATACCAATCAGCGGCGGCAGTAAATAGTTGTAGCCGACCGTGATCATATATTCACGTGCCCTCACCTTATCTGTAAATCTTCTTTTAAATTCAACATCTTCAAACAGTTTCAGCCACATTAATTTTTCATTGAAGGTTTTTGGATTCTCCAGGTTTAAACGAGTTTTGAATGTGTTCCAATACAATAATTTACTTGCAGCAATTGGGGACAGTTTTACGATTTGCGTTAAAGCATAGCGCTTTGCTTGTGCAGGGATTTGCATAAACGAATCACAGCTCCTTCTATTATTTTTTTCACGTTACGAACTAAGACTGGTTCAGGAAGATTAGTAAAAATTCAGCTGTGAATAATAGAGTGAGAAAAAGGTGACATGAATAGTGATGCAATATTTCAGAAAGTTTGAATATAGTCTTTTTAATAGTATAGTCCCGAGCAGTTTAATATATTCCTCATATTGGAAGTTTTCCTTTAAGATTGCGGAAAAATGACGGACAACATCATGCAGAATGATTCATCTTTATACGGGAATACATTGGTCTAATCAGAGAATTTGATAGAATCCGGCGGCTAAGATTTTGATTCATTTATGATTACTTCTAAGGTATTGGTTTTTTTTGTTAAACTATCGGGGCATCCGCTGCATTCCACAAATACTGTTGATTTTTAATTATTATAATAATATAGTTAATTACGATTATTTAATTAATATAAATCAAGGGAGATGGATATAAACATCAATAAAAAAACTATTATAATATTACTAAGTAGTAAAAAGAAAATTAAGAAAAAAGGTGTGTCCGGATGAAGAAATTAGCTTTTTTGATGAGTGCGCTATTATTATTCACAGTAGTAGCTCCTGCTCAAGCAGCAGTTGAAAGTTGGGTCAAATATACATACAACCATTACCATGGCATCAGCGATCCTGTATATACAGGATCTGGCGATGTAATAGTAGAAGATTTGGAGATTGGCTATGATAGTGCGACGTACCAACAAGTTTATAATTACGATGTCGTAAAGCTGAATGAACAAGGTGTAAAAAACACGAAACAGTTAGAAAACGGTCTCAATAAATTAGTGTATTATGAGGGAAAGGCCTATGTACTGTTTTTCAATTATGCAAAAAAACAACTGGAAGTATATGACGAAGACTTTGCATTAATCGATACAGAACCTTTTAATTTATATTCCGAGAGCAAGATTTCCATTTACCAGTCAGATGAGTACATTCGTTTTGCAGCAAGTACTTACGGTGAATCAGAGGGCTTCAAGTCAAGTCTGATCTATGATTTAAAACAACTGAAATTAGTGGAAAATGTATCACTGCCAACAGTCAGCTATGAGATTTTAAGGGATTTTGAAAATAGAACCCATACCATCTATTTCTATAATGCATTAAAGATCGCAAACAAGGAAATGTCATTGGCTTCCGTTCTTGGCTCTGAAAATTTTGCGGAAAATAATTTATTCGAATTTAAAGATACCTTTACATTCTTATCCACAGACTTAGTTGCGGATACTAAATCCCTTTACACGATTTCCAAAGAAGGAGCAGTCCTGCACCAAATCGAACTGCCAAAAACCCAGGAATATTGGGATGCCATCCAAAAAAATGACACAGTTTATTTAAAAGGGATCGGCTATGACCCTAATTATGACTATAAACCGACATTCGAATATGCTGTCTACGATTTGAATACGAACGAATTAAAATTAAATCAGCCAGTTAATCCGGTTTTTGATCAGACAAAGCTGAACAGCAGCTATACTGCCCAAACTATTGAAGCGAATGATTATTATTCGATTGTCGTTAAAAACGAAGCCAATGAAGAAATGTATACCCTTCACGATGTTTTCAATCATCCCGATGTTCTTTCGGATTACTATTTTGCGGTCATGAAATATAACCCGCAAGGCGGATTGAGCACACAGCTGATCGAGACTGCGACAGGAAAAGTGGTAAAAGAATATTCAGATGCTTCTATTTATAAATTATCAGATGATTCTTTCTATGCAGTTGAATTCTTTTGGGACGAAGTAAATTATCGCAGTAAATATACAGGTGAGGTCATCCAAATCCAGCCAGTAGTCCCGGCACCACCAGTAACTTCTGTAACCTATGATCAGGATAAAAAATGGACCATCAAATTTTCGGCAGCTGTCGATGAAGATTCGGTAAATCTAGATTCCATTTATGTTTTGAATCCACAAGGTGACAAAATGGATACAACGTATAAAGTAGAAGGCGATCAAGTGTATATTTTCGCCCCGACTGAAGGCTATGTTTCAGGCGAGACCTACACGCTATACGTAGAGCCGTCTGTCCGATCAGCGCAAAAACAAGCGTTACAATCAGGCCAAACAAAACAATTTACGATTAAATAATCCGTCAGGTCTCTTTTTCTCACAGCAGAAAAAGAGACCTTTCTATAGAACGCGACATGTTATCATTTAAGAAAATACGACAAAGAGGTTCCAGCATGAATAAACACGCTACTTATTTTAAAGGATGGGAAGTACTTGCGCTATTGGCTGTTTTGCTGTTCATACACGGGGCCTATAGCGCCCAGCAGCTCATCCCCGTCGCAATCGGTGTGGCCCTCTTACTTTCAGGAAGCATCATTTATCGTCTACTCACAAAAAGTGGACTCCCTCCCCTCAACTGGCTGTCGATCGGCTGTTTCTTCATTGCCGTCAGCTATGGGTGGACACTTTGGAATACATTATCGGTTGAACAAAGCTTATTGAAAATACTTGAATGGCTCACATATGCACTCCTGTTTATGTGGGTTCCGGTTGCCTATATTCACCATGCACGACAATGGATGCTGCTGTTTAGCAGTGTTTTTGTTTTCCTTCATCTTGCTCTTTTGATGGGGATGATCAAGGTGGACGGCAGCCTGTTATTTTTAGATGATCATTTATCGGCCAGCGGGATGCGACTAAACGGCATGCTGCAGTATGCCAATGCCACTGCTGCGATTGCGGGTGCATTACTGCTGTATCATGTACATAGCTATTTGCAGGAACAGCCCTGGCGATACGTAAATCTATTGGTCATGACGGGATTAGCCTGGATAATTTGGATGACGGAATCACGCGGCGCATTGCTTGTTGTTCTGCTAGCTGTTTTGGCTGCTTTATTCATGGTAGAGCAACATGTACGCTATTTACTTTTGCTGCTTTATATTAGTTGCAGCGGGTTTATAGGCTATGTCCTGTTCTCTTTCATTCCTTCTATGCAGATTGCGGCACTTTCCGTCATGATCCTACTGTTTCTATGTGCATTTATTATTGAGAAATACAATAAAAAGTGGGACAGGTCGTTTCCGAAAGTCTTCATTGGCGGAGGGGTGATCGTTGCAGGACTGGGCCTGCTTGTTCTGCTCCAATTACCGTTTATTCCTTCTTCAATCCAGCAGCGGTTGTCAGTGGCAACATTAGCGGACCGGTTTATTTATATGAAAGATGCTTGGCAAGCCATTCAAGACTACTGGATGTTAGGCGCAGGCGGCGAAGCATGGCAATTTGCGATGCATGAATATCAGTCAGCCCCCTATATCGCCAATGATCTGCACATGTTTTATGAACAGCATTTACTGGAAACGGGCATATTCGGTTTCTTGCTGATGCTTTTCCTAGTAGGTGCTGCCTTGTGGAAAGTATGGCAAAAAAACAAAGCCCTGCTCCCGCCAATCATCGTTTTGCTCGCCCATGGCTGCATTGATTTCACCCTGTCCTACAGCATCTCGATCATCCTGTTATTGCTGTTTATATACGAAGGAATGGGTGAAAGTATTTTCATAAAAAGCGTCCGAATTCCTGGCGTAATTGGCACATCAATAATGGCGGTAGTCGTAGCTTTAGGCGCAACAACATGGCTGCAGGCAGAAAATGCATTCGCTCACTATGAACAGACGCGGCAACCGGCCTTTTTAGCGGAAGCGCTGGATAAAAACCAGTTTGCAACGCGCTATTACGAAGCATTGGCCCAATTCGCAGATCCGGTCAAAACTTATGAAACAATTTTGAAATATGAGCCGCATCATGCACGCATTCATTTTTATTTAGGTCAATTGCTGGAACAGGAACAACCGCAAAAGGCATTCGATCATTATGAACTGGCGCGGAAGTATGACCGCTTCGACTTTGAGGGGAATGGTGAATGATAGCGTTTGAGGAGATGTTAAAGTACATTTCTGAGGTGCTATAAAAAAAGAGCCATGCAGGAGATTAATTCTCTCTGCATGGCTCCTCTTTGTGTTAGAACAAGTTACTAAATCTCAATATAGCCACTCGTCACAATATGTAGTTGCCCAAATTCTACTATTTAGACCACATATTCACATCATAGAATAAATCCAATCAGTTGGCAAAGGCTAGTTTTGTCGAATTTTAGTTTTTATTCTCGGATAATTTTTATTGTAATTATTTGTGCACCCGGTACTTGCAGTTCTCTACACAAAATACAACTTTAATTGTTCCAACCGTTCTGAAGCTTGACTACCACTTTCCCCTGCTACCCCAAAATAGTATTTACATTTCGGCTCGGTTCCTGATGGGCGGATGGCGATCCATGATTCGTCTTCCAGTATAAATTTCAGTACATTTTCTTTCGGTAAATCGATCGGCAGCTTGTCACCTGTAATCGCAGTTGCTATCGCTGTTAAATAATCTTCGTATAAAACAACTTTTTTGCCCGCAATTTCAACTGGCGGATTTTGGCGAACCACATCTAACAGTGCGGCCATTTCCTCCTGCCCTGATTTACCTTCGAATACTTTGGAAATGAGTGCTTCTTTGTAATAGCCAAACTGCTTGTACACATCTTCTAAGGCATCAAGCAATGTTTTGCCTTTCGACTCGTAGAAGCTTGCCATTTCCGCTACTTTTAACGCCACTTGCACCGCGTCTTTATCGCGTACAAACGATTCGATCAAATAGCCGTAGCTTTCCTCATAGCCGAATAAATATTTAAAAGCACCTGACTGTTCATATTCAGCGATTTTTTCAGCAATGTATTTGAAGCCTGTTAACGTATTAACGGTCTCGACACCGTAATGAACAGCAATCTTCGCACCTAATTCCGATGTAACAATTGTTTTAATCATTACTCCATTTTCAGGAAGGGTCCCGTTACTTTGCTTTGTTTGTAAAATATAGTTTAACAGTAAAGCCCCTAACTGGTTACCCGTTAAAAGTTCATACGATTGACCGTTTCGAACTGCTACACCTAGACGGTCTGCATCCGGATCAGTTGCAAGCAGTAAATCTGCACCTACTTGATGACCTAATTCCATTGCCATTTCGAATGCTGCTGCTTCTTCCGGATTTGGATAAGGAACAGTCGGAAACGCACCATCTTGAATAGCTTGTGCTTCAACGACATGTACTTCACCAAAGCCAAATGCTTTTAACCCTTCACATACAGGTACTAACCCGGCCCCGTGAAGCGGTGTGTAAACAAGTTTCATATTGCTTTTCACAGGCTGTTCTTTTAACTGAAGCAGACTGGACTGATAGGCCTGATCTATCTTTTCTAAAATATATTGACCGTACTGTTCAAATTCCACTGTTTCAATCGCAAAAATATCTTCAATTTTTTCCATATAAGAAACAATCGTATCTGCTCCTGCAGGTACAAGCTGCGCACCGTCCGCACCGTATACTTTAAAACCGTTGTACTGTTTCGGATTATGGCTTGCCGTAATGACAACCCCCGCATAGGCATATAAATACCTTACTGCAAACGAAAGCTCTGGGGTAGGACGTGATTCACTGAACACATAGCTGTGGACTCCGTAAGCCCCTAATACTTTAGCCGTTTCAACAGCGAACTCTTTCGAAAAGTGACGTGTATCATACGCAATGACAACACCTCTTGTCTTCGCTTCTTCACCGCCTTCACATACATACTGCGCAAGCCCTGCCGCTGCACGGCGCACAGTATAAATATTCATACGATTCGTTCCAACACCTAGCACACCACGCATGCCACCCGTACCGAATTTTACATTTTGATAGAAATGATCTTCTACTAATCGTTCATCTGTACGAATTTCATCCAATTCATTTTTTAAGTATTCAGGTAATTTAGCTGATGCCCATTGTTCAAGCTGAGTTTTAACTGTAATCATTTTTTCACCTTTTCCTGCTTTAGCAATTCCATTATTTTTTTCTTATAGGCTTCAACACCCGGCTGGTCAAACGGATTGACTTCCAGTAAAAGTGCACTCATCGCACACGCTTTCATAAAGAAGAAAATTAAATAGCCAAGATGGTACTCGTCTAATTTATCAAGTTCCAGCTGAATAACAGGCACGCCGCCTTCCGAATGGGCAAGCGCTGTCCCTTCTTTGGAAACTGCATTAATTTCATTAAATGTACGACCAGCTAAATAGTTTAATCCATCTTCATCACGTTCATCAAAAGGTACTTTATAATCGACACTGATCTCTTTAAAGTGAAGCAATGTCTCAAATAATATCGGACTGCCTTCCTGAATAAATTGACCGATTGAATGTAAATCAGTCGAGAAATTCGCCGATGTCGGGAAAAGACCTTTCGCCTGTTTCCCTTCACTTTCGCCAAAAAGCTGCATCCACCATTCATGGAAACGTTTTAGGGCAGGTTCAAAAGATGCAAGCAACTCTACTTTATAGCCTTGCGTATGCAATGCATGTCGTAATACGGCATAGCGATATGCCTCATTGTTCTCTAAGTGAGACGCTGAAAACTCCGTTGCAGCTGATTTGGCACCGTTCATTAAGGTGTCAATATCAATGCCAGCAACAGCAAGCGGTAGTAATCCAACAGGCGTCAATACTGAGTAACGTCCTCCGACATTTGAAGGGATTTCAAACTGACGGTAACCTGAATTAGACGCAATCTCACGCAGTAACCCTGTCTCTGCATCAGTCGTTACGATAATACGATTTGTCGCTTCAACACCGTATTTGTCCTCCATATATTGACGAAATACACGGAAGGCTAATGCAGGCTCCATCGTTCCACCTGATTTTGATATGACATTGACATAGACACGCTTATCTTTTATATAATCAATTAAACCCTGTACATATGCACCGCTCATATTTTGACCGACATATACTACTTCAATACCAGATTTCCGTTCGATAAAATGGGGAGTTAACGCATTTTGCACAGCACGCGCACCAAGATAAGATCCGCCAATACCTACAACGATAAGGATATCTGCTTTCAACTTTATCTCTGTAGCAACTTCATGAATACGCCCAAACAATTCTGACTGATCTTCAAGCGGCGAATGCATCCAACCCGTTGTATTATGATTATCACGATGCAAATAATCATGAAGTACTTCCACTTTTCTTGTATAGTGCTGCCAGTCAATGTTTGTTAAATCATAGTTTAAGATATGCGTTTTTAATAACTGTAACTGCAATAAAATTCCTCCATTCAATTTTGTTGGTACCTGTTATATGAATTATCTATTCTCCACCAATTCAATCTATTATACGTTAAAAAGTACTCGCTTACTAGGAAATCTCACAATCCTGTTAGAACCATTAAATGCATTTCTCACTTTTTTATAACTATATAAATTGAACTTTAAAACCTAACACAAAGCCGGTAAATTACCCCTTCTTTATTTTCATTCTGGCAAATAGTAAATTGGTGCACAGCGATTTTGATTTGAATTGTCCTCGTGGTATCGCATGATAATCGCTTATCATTAACTCACTCGAAAAAATATGATCGATTTCTCATAAAAGAGCTTTTTAAAAAAAGGAAGTAACTAGATACATTGATGCCTTGGTTCAAATGAAATCCCGTCCAACTGCCTCATACCTAAACGAACTACAATGAGAGAATAACAATAGCGTCCACTTGAAAACAGGTGGGCGCTATTTAACACTTAATAATAAGCACGCTAAGCCATTGGCACAACGGGGAATTTATTAGTCTCTACTAAACAAATCTCTTGTATATACCTTGTCTCCTACCTCACGTAAATCATCAGTCAATCGATTAGCAACTACTACATCTGAAACTCTCTTAAACTCTTCTAAATCATTAATTACTCTTGAATTATAAAATGTTTCTTCATGAAGTTCTGGCTCATATACAACAACTTCAATACCCTTAGCTTTAATCCGCTTCATCACACCTTGAATAGCCGATTGTCTAAAGTTATCTGAGTCCATTTTCATCGTAAGCCTATAGATACCAACAACCTTAGGATTCTTCTTAATAATCATATCGGAAACATGGTCTTTTCTTGTTTTATTTGCATCAACAATAGCTGTCATTATATTATTGGGAACTTCTTCAAAATTTGACAATAGCTGTTTTGTATCTTTTGGTAGGCAATAACCACCATAACCGAAAGAAGGATTATTATAATGATTCCCAATCCGTGGGTCCAAACCAACTCCATCAATAATTTGCTTACTGTTTAATCCTCTTACCTCAGCATAGGAATCAAGCTCATTAAAAAAGGCGACTCTCATCGCAAGGTAAGTGTTAGCAAATAGTTTAATAGCTTCTGCTTCTGTTGAATTAGTAAATAATAGAGGAATATCTTCCTTTATAGCTCCTTGAACTAATAATTCAGCAAATACTTTAGCTCTCTCAGACTGTTCACCAACGATTACACGTGAAGGGTATAGGTTATCATACAAAGCCTTTCCTTCCCTTAAAAATTCAGGTGAGAATATAATATTTTCTGTTTTAAATTTCATTCTTATCTTCTCTGTATAACCAACTGGGACCGTTGATTTGATAACCATAATCGCATCTGGATTAATAGATAATACATTGGCAATAATGGCTTCAACAGTTCTAGTATTAAAATAGTTTTTTTCTGGATCATAATTCGTTGGTGTAGAAATAATGACATATTCGGCGTCTTTATAAGCCATATATTTATCTGTTGTTGCAGTTAACTTTAATTCCTTTGTTGCTAAATATTCTTCAATCTCTTTATCAATGATAGGAGATTTTCTTTTATTAATCATATCAACTTTCTCTTGAATAATATCAAAAGCAACGACTTCATTATGTTGTGCTAATAATATCGCATTTGACAATCCTACATAGCCTGTTCCTGCAATTGTTATTTTCATTTTTAACACCTTCAATTTGGTATTTTAATTTTTTATTATAAAATCTTTAATTAGCTAATATATTTAGAGGCTTTTTTTACTTAAACTATATATAACCTGCATTAAATTTATTTGCTGCATTTGATTTAAATCAGTATCATTAAATAATTTTCTTACATTTTTCTCATTTAGTACTTTTTCTATTCTCTTAATACCATCAGAATAATTGTCCATAGCCCTTTCCCATGACGTGCTCTTGATAACTTTATTCCATTCCCCCCATGGTCCTTGATTCCCTTTAATTAATCCTATTCTTTTTCCTATCTGATAATAAGACCAAAACAAAAATTGCACAAACATATTGAAGTACCATGGAAAGTATGGCAATCTACCTTCTCCATGTAGTAACCATTTGGTTTGTTTTAATAGAGGTTTTGCTGCAAGACGGAATAATCTTCTATTAAGTTTCCACCTCTGTGGAATACTAGCACTTATTTTAATAACGTCTTTTGACATAAATGGTTCATAGCTTCTAAATAATCTTCTATTACCATAAATATTGGGTATGCTCATATTCATAGAACTCGGCCAGAGTTCAAACCATTCATCAGCAGAATTATTTCGAAAACTGCTAACATAGTTCAGGTGGTCTTGACGACGATTATTTAATTGTGACAAAACCTCTTTATTAAAAATGCCGCTATTTACAGGGGCGGCCGCTGAATAATTTGAGTTCTTTATTTGAGGTAAAAAAGGAAATCTTATTGAACTGCGAATTTTTTTAATACGTGCCCCCTTTAATAAAGCATCAGCAAATAATCCTCCAAAAACTGCTGGATACTCATTTAACATGCACTTTTTATGAAAGCCAAAGGTATGCACATGATGATATTGAGCGCCACTACCAACTAGATGATGACAAACTGGGAGTATATCTATATAATGAGATTTACTTCGTAATTCAACTTTAAAGTTTGCCCCGTAAGATTGAGCAGCTTTTTTTGCTACTTTTCCTTCACGATTCATATTATCTAAGAATATAAAGGCATCTCTAGTACTATCTTTAGGTAGCAGTCCTGAGAGTATACGTGAATCTTCCCCACCACTAATAAATTGTCCTATTTTAGTCATACTACCAGCAATGTTATTGACATAGTTTTGTAAAGCCTGTCTTAAATCATAAGCTGCTTGATCAATTGAGTTATACTTCTCTTTTTCTCTTGGAATCCAATAATTTCCAGTAAATATATCAGTATTATTAGCAACGATTAAGTGCTTGGATGCTGGTGCAATTTGTCTAATATTTTTATAAATTGTATATGGATAAGTTACTACACCATGAAGAATAAAGTCTGCTTCTGAAACAAAATCAATATTATATTGCTGACCTGAAGCTCTTGCTAAAGCATCCACATGAGTTGAAAGTAATATGTTTCCAGAATCACATAAGGAGTACACTGGTATAAATGACATTAAGTCAGTAATACATTCAACCTTTGATGTTTTTTTATTTATAATCAGGATTGCAAATGGTCCGCTTAAGTCCTGATCCCAAGCCATTAACCCTTTCATAATTCTTTCATAAATTTGCTTTGTGCCCTCAGATGTATGATTATCTTCTAAAAACTGCTTATCCAAGAAACACAATAACGGCCCACCTATAACTACTAATATATAATCATCTGTTTCATAAAGTTGAAATCCATTGTATATATTATCACTAACAGCTAGCGAGCCCCATTCGCCATGGAATTCTTGAACTGATGGTTTATCATCCTGATATATTTTCTGTATTTCCTTGGACAATATTCCATTTTCTATTTTCTTTTTTGAATATATAAAATCACTCATTTTTTATCGCCATCCATGTTCATGTGCTTTATTTTCTGTTTCTAGTAGATTGAAGTATTTAAAAGAAAAAAGTTAGATTACGTTAAGATTTTTTCGTTGTCGATCAAATTTTTTACTTAACTGTATTGTAATTAAAATTAATATAAGATTTAATAACGCAGCGGATAATCCGAGTAAGGCAATAGCAGCTATATCACTTGAAAATACAAAATACCCAATTGCGAGAGTTAACACTCGAATTATTAACGTTAATACAGAATATTTCAAATGAAAAGATTGAGCATTTATAACTGGCAAGGCACGAATACTCGGCTGGTTAATAAACATGAAGAAAACCCATATAGCAATCCACCTTGCATATTCTCCAGCAATTGTCCATTCTTGTCCGAATACAAAGTTAAAAAGCTCGGGACCAAATATTATTACAATACCATACGGGATAATTCCAACAACTACAAGTGATAGTGTGGCCTTTTTTATTAAGATGGTTAAATTTTCTCCTTCATTAGCTGCTTGAGAAATTCTTGGATAAAATACGTCGCCTACCGACTTTCCAATTAATGTTGCTGGAATATTCAAAACTGTTCTGCCAAGTGTATAAAAACCTGCTGCTACAGGTCCAAAGAAAGTTGTTAACAATAAGATCGGTAAACTTTGTGAAGTAGCATTTAAAAATACTTGTGGTGCACGGTATATTGGAAAATCCTTATATTGCTTCGAAAGAGTTTTTAAAGATTGCCTGCTATTTAAAAAATTTAATGAAATTTTCCCCTCTGTATTTTTAGAAAATAAAAGCATAAGAAAAGCCTTTACTCCACTTTGTATAGCAGAGAATATAATAAGGACTATTGCAACTGGATGAATTAAACCGATGCCTGCTTTTCCGCCTTGAATAAGCAATGCTTGAATTATAGATATTTTAGCAGAAATCCGGAATTGTTTTGTTCGGATTAGCCATTGTTCAATTGTTTCTAATAATCCCCCGAAAAGGATAGCAACAGGAATTAAAAATAAGTAAGACGACACAGATTCAATCTTAAATAATTCAATAATGGATTTATTAAATATAAGTAAAATAACAGAGGAAAATATAAACATTAAAATTGTTATATATATAGATAATTTAACAATTCCTTTTGCTTCTCTATCGCTTTTAGGTAAAACAATTGCCGTTGGATATGTTAATGCTGCAATTGGTGTAAATAGACCAATAATAGCCATAAATGTCCCCATAACTCCATAGCTTTCAGGACCATATAAACGTGTAATAATAGGAGAGAGCAACATTGTAATCACTTGTGCTGCAGCAGTCCCGGTAACCAATATTATTACATTTCGTATAAACGGCTGTTTATTTTGTTTTGCTATTTTACCTTTCATTTCAAACTCCTAGGCTTCATATATTGTATTGATTTTCAAAGTAATTACGGTATTCACCACTAATAATTTGCTCCCACCATTCTTTATTATCAAGATACCATTGAATTGTTTGAGCAATTCCAGTTTCAAATGTATAGGTTGGTTTCCAACCTAAGTTTTCTAATTTAGTTGGATCAATTGCATAACGTTTATCATGTCCTAAACGATCTGTTACAAACTCAATTAAATCTTCGGATTTTCCTAGTGTACTAATAATTGTTTTGACAACTTCTAAATTAGTACGTTCATTATGCCCACCAACATTATAGATCTCACCTTTTATTCCTTCGTGCATAACTAAGTCAATAGCAGCACAGTGATCAAGTACGTGTAACCAATCACGTATGTTTTTGCCATCACCATACACGGGAATCTTTTGTTCGTTCAATACCCGAGAAATTGTTAAAGGAATCAACTTTTCAGGGAAATGATAGGGTCCATAGTTGTTAGAACAACGGGTAATATTTACAGGTAAACCATATGTTTCATAATAAGCTCGAACTAATAAGTCAGAAGAAGCTTTGCTTGCACTATAAGGGCTATTTGGTTGTAATGGAGTTTCTTCAGTAAAAAATGTATTAGGATCAAAATCCAATTCTCCATATACCTCATCCGTGGATACGTGTATGAATTTAATAACACCCACTTGTTTTGCTGCATCCAATAATACTTGAGTTCCTATAATATTTGTATGAACAAATATTCCCGGATTTGTTATTGAACGATCTACGTGACTTTCTGCAGCAAAATGGACTACATAATCAAATTTTTCCTTTTCAAAAAGTTGAATAATTTTTTCGCGGTCGGAAATATCTCCTTTTATAAAATAATAGTTTTCATTTGTTTCAATATCACGATGTTTAGTTAAATCTCCTGCATATGTTAATAAGTCTAAATTATAAATATCATAGTTAGGATACTTTTTAACCATGTACTGTACAAAATTACCACCAATGAATCCTGCACCACCAGTTACAAGGATTTTCTTCTTAGTCATCTATTTCACCTCTGTATTAATTAATTCTCTTAAATATCTCTTAACAGCATCTTGCCAATTTGATAATGGAGTAAAACCATTTTCTACGAGCTTTTGTTTGGACATCCTTGAGTTCTTAGGCCGTACTACTCGAGTTGGATACTCTTCAGTGGAAATAGGATTTACTTTAACCCCAACATTAGCTTGACTGAAAATTTCCTTTGCAAATTCAGCCCAGCTACAGAAACCTTCATTAGAACAATGATAAGTTCCATACTTCTCGCTTTGAACCATATCTATTAATAAATGTGCTAAATCAAATGTATAAGTGGGAGAACCAATCTGGTCGCCAACCACATTTAATTCCGTCTGGGATTCTGCTAATCTTAACATTGTTTTCACAAAATTATTTCCGTTTATCCCAAAAACCCATGAAATACGTACAATAAACCATTTATTTAATAATTGCTTTACTAACTTTTCTCCTTCATATTTTGTCAATCCATAATAACCAACTGGATTTGGTTTGTCCTTTTCCTTAAATGGAGTTTCTCCTTCGCCATTAAACACATAGTCAGTACTTATATAAATAAACTTTGCATTAATGTCCTTTGCAGCTAGAGCTAGATTTTTTGTTCCTTCAACATTCACTTCCCAGCACATATCCTTATTATCTTCCGCTTTATCAACTGCCGTATAAGCAGCGCAGTGAATTATTGCTTCTGGATTAATTTTTTTTACATAATCAAGAACTTTGGATTGATTTGTTATATCTAAGTCTTTTGATCCTATCCCTACCATGTTTAATCCGAGTTTCACTCCATATTGAACTACATCATGTCCAAGTTGACCTGTATATCCTGTAACCAATACCTTCATAACATTACTCTCCAAAGTTGAAGTTTTTCTCCGCATTCAATAATAAAGGGGCCTTTTCATCTTTTACAGATAAGATAGGTTTGATATCCATAGGCCATTCTATTCCAATTTCAGGATCGTTCCAAAGAATACCTTTGTCATATTCTGGAGAATACAGCTCGTCCACTTTATATTGAACTTCTACATCTTCCGTTAAGGTCATGAAACCATGGGCGAATCCTTTTGGAATTAATAATTGCTTTTTATTTTCTGCAGTTAATTCAATTCCAAACCACTTGGCAAAAGTAGGACTACCTTTACGAATATCTACAGCAACATCATAAATTGCCCCTCTAGCGCAACGTACCAATTTCGATTGTGCTTTAGGGTTTAATTGATAATGTAATCCTCTTAGCGTACCTTTATTAGCTGAGAATGATTGATTATCTTGAACAAAATTTATATTAATTCCAGCCTCAAAAAAATTAGCGTCATTATAAGTTTCCATAAACCAGCCACGATGATCACCAAATATAGCTGGTTCAATGATAATTACACCCTCTAAATTAGTTTTAGTAAACTTCATTTCTATTTCACTTCTTTCAATTAATATTGAACTTGTCCATTAGCTACTCTCATTAAATATTGTCCATATCCGGTTTTACTAAGTTTTTCTCCGCATTCCCTTAGTTGTTCCTTCGTAATCCAACCATTAATGTAAGCAATTTCTTCGGGTGCAGCAATCTTAATTCCCTGATGTTCTTCCACTGTCTTTACGAAATTAGTTGCTTCTACTAAACTCTGATGTGTACCTGTATCCAACCAAGTAAAGCCTCGACCTAATAGTTCTACTTCCAATTCACCCAAAGTTAAATAAGCTTCATTTATAGAGGTGATTTCAAGTTCACCACGTGCAGATGGTTGGACATTTTTAGCAATATCAATAACACGGTTGTCATAAAAATATAACCCAGTAATTGCATAATTAGATTTAGGTATTTCAGGCTTTTCTTCAACACTAATTACCTTGCCATTCCGATCAAATTCTACTACTCCAAAGCGCTTCGGATCTTGCACATGATATCCAAATACAGTTGCACCACTAGCTTTATTTGCTGCACGTTGTAATATTTTTCTCATACCACTGCCATAGTAAATGTTATCTCCTAATACCATCGCAACAGAATCGTTACCAATAAACTCCTCTCCTATTAAGAAAGCCTGAGCTAGTCCATCAGGGCTCGGCTGAACTTTATACTCAAGATTTATCCCAAATTGCGAGCCGTTACCTAATAAGGATGCGAAGCGCTGAGTATCTTCTGGTGTTGATATAATTAATATATCTCTAATCCCTGCAAGCATTAAAGTTGATAATGGGTAAAAAATCATTGGTTTGTCATAAATTGGTAATAATTGTTTACTTGTAACCATAGTTAAAGGATATAATCGAGTCCCACTACCACCTGCTAAAATTATGCCTTTCACTTTAATCTCCTACCTTCTGATTGATTTCTATTTTCTTGTAAAAAGCCTTTAAATTAGTATAAAAAATTTCCTTCTGATCAATTACCTTTTTACGATAATTATCAAATTTGGAAAGATGTATATCATACTCAAATATCAATTCACACATTTTATCAACTATATTATCAATATTTATCTCCAATTTATTCAAATCAAACTTATACTCTCCAGGTATTGGGACATCTACATCATTTTTTGCACTTCCACTTAACGAAGTGATTATATTAGTATTTAAAGTCACAGCTTCACGAGGAATTCGTTCGGGTCCTGGAAAATAGCCAAAGTCTATATAGAGCTTTGCTTCAGACAAAAGTTTAATTACTCCTTGTGTATCTAAATTTTTGATTGGAATAAAATTTAAATTTAATCCCTTTCTATCGACCTTTTCTATAATTTGTTTAGTAACCTCAAACCCTTTAGCAGGGTTATATGCAACGATATTATGTTTTTTTTCTATTTTCCGTTCAAAATATTCATCACCAATTGGTCCACATAAATACATCATATTTTCATCGCTAACACCTTGCCCTTCTAAAAATCCCCTTACATATTCGCAGTTATATAAATGAAAAACCGGTCTATTATAATCGTTAAAAGAATATATATTTGTTTTTAATTTACCTGCAATTCGCAGTAACTGTGTTACTAATGGTGTTAGATACAACGGTAATTTATGTTTCTTACAAAAATAATATGTTGCATTTCTCGGCAACTGTCGAATATAGTAATCTAAAGAAAGCCACCAAATACATTTTTGGATTACTTTCACCTTATTCAAATATTCGGTATTTGTCTCCGGTACAATAAGCAAATTTTCCTCGCTATCTACAATCTCCTTTGAAATTGGAATTTTATACTTTTCAAACTTTATAGGTATAGTTAATTCTTGAGAATTAATATAATGGATAAATACTTTTGAATGTAATTTTTTCAACTCATATGCAAGTTGATGGAGGCTTTCAGTTCCACCAGTAACAACGTTTCTAGGAACTAGCACATATATAACCGTATCATTATTTATCATAACTATCTCCCTCCGATGAAGTTTCAGTTTTCTACCACTTTTGACATGCCTGGATATATCATCAGACACATTATTTTCTCATACTTTACCACCATGGTTGATTACACCCTATATATTTAATTACTGATTGTGATAACAACCAAAGGATTTAAAATAATTCATTTTCATCATCGGTTTTTGACAATATAGTTGTAGATCAAGCTATTTTATTTCTCTACTATATTTACATTTAGTTCATTAAAATCCCCAATTCATTCGAATTTATCTTTTTGCATTTGTTGGCCTGTTAATGAGTAATGAAAGTAAAACTTCTTTCACTACATATTTATAAGATAATGGGGATGTTTTATTCTTCTTGAGCGATCATCTTTTATCGGATAAGAGTCACTTGCTGCTCAGCAGACAAATTGCGTGTTTGTCCCGCCCAACTTCATACGCTTCTTTTTCACTCTAAAATTTCTATATGTTTACCAAAATGCACTGCACTTGCTTCACAAATTTCAAAGTGCTATGTAAATGAATTTCGTTGTACCAGTGGATAAATTTTCATACCCAAGTAACTGCTTACTCTACTAACTTAAACCCTTTTCGTTTGGAATCAGGACGGTATTTCAATGTCACACAACATCGCATATGAAGAGTGATTATCATTGCTGACACGTGGTCTTGAATACGTGCTTTGAATATCAACTTTCTTTAGGAAACCTTAGAAAGCGGAGACTTTTAGCTGGCTGTGTAACCGTCAAGTAGAATTAAACAGTTTTTCACAAGTAAGTTTCAACAGTTTTCACCAATTAAGTTTCAACAGTTTGATGTTGGAATAAAGCCTTTCTATATTTCATTCGAATACTATCTGCCTCTTTGTCAAATGTGATAATCTCACTTCGATGAAGTAAGCGATCCAAAATAGCGGTTGTTAATGTTGGGTCTCCTAAAAACTTCCCCCATTCTCCTGGACCTTTGTTTGATGTCAATATAAATGCAGCTTTATCATATAAATCATAGATAAATTGAAAGAATAAGTTAGCTTCCTGAGCTTCGTATGTCATGTACATCACGTCATCAATGATAATCAAATCAGATGTAATAATCCGCTTGTAACGAGTTTTCGACTTGTTGGTATATTCTTTTGTTTTTAAAACATACATGAGTTGGCTCATGGAGATAAAGGATACTTGGTATCCTTTCTCCACGGCGTGTATTCCTAAAGCGATCGACAAATGCGTTTTACCAGCTCCAGTTGGGCCCATCATAATTAATGTGAAATATTCTTCAACCCAATTCAATTCTTTTAGAACATTAAGTTGTTTTTCTCCTATTGCTGATTGTTCATTCAAGTTATATTCTTCAAAAGTTAACTTCTCTGGAAACTCAGCCCACTTCATTAATCTCTCATTATTCTTTTTCTCTCTACAGTTCAATTCGTAACTCAAGATTTCGTGAATCAATTCATGATAAGTCCAATTCTTTGATTCCGCTGCTCGCATTAGATTCGGCAACTCTTTTGCTGTCTCAGCCAGACGTAGGGTGCGACATTTGTCTTGTAATAATTCGAAAGGATGGGTCATATTAATCTCTACCTCCAGCTAAGACTTTTAAATAAATATCTTCAGATCGTTCTGGCGCAATCAAATCCTTATATTTCTGATTCAGTTCAATAGCCGAAGGAGAGCCTTTTTGGCTCTGTATAGATAGAGAGTTGGCAATATCCCGAAAATCATTCGCACTTGTCATATTGAGTTTTTTCACCTCTTCTAATGCCTGATCACAATGATTAGGGTAAACCTTTATTGCTTGTTCAAGTACTTTTAATTGATCAGTTAAATGTCGAGGGTATCGCTCTTTTAATTGATGTATTAACCACTGAATATTTTCTTTATCTAAAAATACATCTTCGATTTGTTTGATTAATAATTCTCGTTTAGATGTTCCGTATTCTCGATGGGAAGGGTCAGAAATAACACGACCTCGTTCACTAGAAATTTTATGTTTTGCTAATATTGAGCCAGTTTGCTTTAATCGAATAATTAACCAACCATCATCTTCTTGAACATATGCAATATTAGGCGCATCTCCTCTGAATGTACCTTTTGGTACACTATATCGATTTCCGCCAAAACGAATGACATTGTCCTTTTGTATACTTCTTGTTATACTAGAAGCGAGAATATTCTCGAAAATATAGGTACCAGAGACTTTCTTTAAGTGTTGCTTTTCGAGGGCGTGCACTTCAGAAGGTCTCTTTTTCGTATTATGATGTACCTTATAGTTTCCTGTTCGTTTGAGCCAGGCATGACAAGATTGATTCCAATCTGTGATGTTACCAAATACACGATGTTTACTGAAGTTATTTTTGATAAACTTAACGACTTGTTCGATTTTTCCTTTCGACTCCGGGTCGCTTTTTCTACAAAGATATATATTAAATTGCCGTGTTTGATGGTATTTGGTAAATTCCGATGTCATAATTAAATCACCTGCATTTTCACTTACTGCTAATAACGCATCCTGATCATAAACAATTTCTTCAGAAATTCCCCCGAAATAATGGAAAGCACTCTCATGCATTCGAATGACATCAGCTGTACGAAACGGACGATCTAACCACTCCGCATATTTATACCTTGAATGAGAAAGTATAAAAGCAATGAAGTACAAACGCTTATTATGACCATCTTTATCCTTTACCACTGTTTGACCAAAGTCTACCTGTATTTGTTTTCCCATTGGTAGTTCTGGAACAGTGGCATATGTACGTTGAGTCAAAACTTTCGGGATATGATAACGATCTCTTAATTCATTTAAGTAATTCCGAACGGTATTTTCAGCGACCTCTTTAAAGTTGAATTTCTCCTCCAACCAATCATAAACCTGTGCTCCTGATAAATCAGGATGTTCACGTAACCATTCAAGTATTTCATCATGAAACTGATCCAATTTTTTCTCCCTAGTCCGTAAGGAACTTATGAACTCTTCAAATTCCTCAGTCGTCATATTCAAATAATCTATGACTGTATTTCTTGATATATTTAACTTTTTTGCAATTGCACTTTTTGAGAATCCCTCTTTATATAATCGGTGGATCTCTATATAATTCATAAACCTGTTCACTCCTAATTCCTCACCTTCAATAAACTTAATATAAGTATATTGAAAGAATGATAGTTTTTGGATAACTGTTTAATCTTATTTGGGGAATTCTGTTGATTTCTATTTGTGGAAAACTGTTAACTCTAGTTTAGCGTTTACAGCTGTTATTTTCTGAATGAGGAACGAGTAGTGCACCTTGAATTTTTTCATTCACACCGTTTTTTTATCAGCTGTTCTGCATATTTAGCTTCTTTAGTTTCCTAAACTTCGCAGCTGATAAATTTGCGATAAAATATGCCTTACTCAGGTTCTACTAGTCCCTTAATATCCCAGGTTCAAATTTGATTGGGTGCGACCGCCAGATGACTTTTTGGTGGACATTAGCACGGAGATTTTGTATCTATTCTTCGCGTAATACTCAGTATAATGTTGATTCAGAAGCCATGTACATTTCACAATCAGCTAACTTTGAGACAATTTGCATTGGTAAATACTCCTATTCATATTGCTTCATAACTATTAATACCTCTATTCGTTCTTCTTCAAATAGTTATTTTACAGAATGAGAAAATATTTGCGGTTCGGCGGCCAGTACCTTTTCTTTTTTTTGTAAATCATTCGCTAACGCCTTCGCATATTACATTTTTCCATTCAATTGCCAATTCAACTGTTTAGCTTGATTGAACATTTTACGAGAGGGGGGTCTTTAAGACAACCTAATTAATTATAATGTTTTACCTATCTACGATTTCTCTTTACTCTAATTGTTATTATCATTAAATAGATGAAACACAGTGCAAAGGAGAATTTTGAGAATTGAAATCGAACCATAGAAGTCAATAAAGACTGCATTATTAATAAATATATCGAAAAGTTTACTAGATTCATTTTATTTAGTATCTTATAATAGCTAAAGCTTGAGAATAGGCCGTACAAAAACGAGCCCATAACCACTCCTAAAATCCCTAAATCCATATAAAAGTTATAAAACAATGTGGTAAATGCATTAAACCTTACTCCATCACCTATCAATACTGCATCCTCAATTGCCATAGTTAATCCCTCAGCGTAATTAGCTAATTCTGGAAATGAGAATCCTATACTTTGTAAAACAACAAAAAAAGGACGAATAATTCCTAGTAATGATGAAAACCCGTAAGTATAAGAATAATTCAAATCACCAAATACTTCTAATCTATAACTTAAGTGAGGTAGTGCTCCTACTAAGTATACATAGGCTGTTTCTGAAATAGAAACTTCTCTTGCAACTGTTATATATATAATAAAAGAAAAACTAAATAAGACTAAGAGATAAAATGAGATATTTCTCTTGATCTTAAATTTATATTCTTTTGGCTTCTTAAGCATAAAGAATGCAATCGTATAATTAATTATTATATATAATACAATAAATCTACCGCCATCTGTTATAACGTTCATTGTTATAAGAATGAACGCTAATAACAAATACTTAGTGTTCCTTTGTTCCTTAAAAAAGTAATAAGCTGAAATAGGTATTAACAATATTGTGAATGGTTTTGCAACATACGAATATAATATATTAATAACTCCTGAACTAAATCTATCCATCCCCACAACGTATCGTATATCATGTAAAGTATATCCTTGTAATAATAATGTTAGAGAAGTACTAGAAGTGATTAACAATACAATAAAAGATATTATTAACAAAATATTAAAAATTATATTTAATTCACGAGTCACTTCTATGAGCTCAAACTTCACTATCATTCCTTTGCTATTTTTACCAATTAATCTAAATGAATAGTAACCGACAAAGAAAGATATTATCCCTATAAAAACTATTAAAAAGGCATAGCTTGATATTCCAGTTAGCCCATAGAGTTCGAATTGAGCCAAAAAAAGAATAAATGCCCACAATACACTAAACAACACTAAGGGATTTAAAAAGCTTTTTTCGGTAATGATTCCTAGAATCAGTATTAAGATACACATGAATGATAACAATAAAGCCACGTAATTTACTCCTTTAGTTGTTTGCCTCAAAGAACCATATAAATATTTCAGTATTACAACAATATAACACTCGGAAAAATCTTAAACCAGAATATAAGATACATTGCTATAAATTATAAATTAGATATATTATTCAGTCCTTTAAGTTAATAGTTAGTTACTTATTTATTTTTTACTATATTTCCCCATCTTCCCATAAAAGAAGTCCTTGCTACCAACCACCACCATACTAATTTTATTTTTCTTTTGATCTTCTAAAACTAGAATCTTTAGTAAATGATTTATTGACATTAAACTTAGTTTTAGCACTCTATATAAACTAAAGTTATTTTTCTTAAGATAGAAGTACATCCTATTTCTAAATATATAGTAATGTCTAAGAGCATTATGTTGTGACACGTTACTGAATAAAACTCTTTTCTTCTCCCCTAAACTTTGGTACAAGATAGCATTTTTGAATCTAATAATGTTAAAACCAAGTATTCGAATTGTATTACAATAGTCAAAATCTAACCGGTCTATAAAATAATTTTCATCAAATCCCTGAGTCTTCCTATATATATATAAGTTTATAAAACTTCCAGACGAAATAGCCCAATCAACTTCAATAAAATTAACATTCGTATCAGGAAAAGCCTTACTTTCATCTAAATGGTTATATACAATCTCCGGAACGTATATTCCCACTTTACTTGATTTGTCACTTCCGATAAAGTTTATCATTTTTGATAAATCCTTATCAGATATAAAGCTGTCTTGATCAAATAAACATATATAATCAAAACCTTCTTCAATTGCTCTCTGACACATCACATTAAAAGCCACAGACAATCCATCATTTTGTTGGTTTGATAAATATGTAAAACCATTCTTTCCTGTAAAATAGTTCTCAACTTTTTTACAATCTACACCTTCTGTATTGTCAAAAATATATACTCGTTCAAAAACGCCTTTATATTTTACAATTGATTCCAATTCATTTTCAGTGGGATAAAATAAAGTTACTCCGCAACAAAATCTCATTTTCTTTAACCTCACTTCGTATGAAATTACACCTCTAATAGAGTCATTTCATTAAAATATATATCAGGTTTCTCTTTCGTGTTATTGTACCACTTATTCGGTGCTACAATTATCTTATTCTTATTCTCAGCTAAATAGGCACCCCACCATGAAAATGAACTATTTGATATAACAAAATGTTTACATGAATACATTAGTCTTAGACTTTCATAATCCTTAAATCCATCAATATATCGAACTGGATACTTAAATTTAAATTGTTGTTTTACTCGGTCTATAGAATCGCTAAATATATAAAATACTGCATCTTTGTTTTTACTATAAATATAATCCATCCCTCTGTAATAGTAATCCTCTTTACAAACATTTAAGGTCGGAGAATTAATATAATCGTCACCAAGTCTCATACTTACTCCTACTGCATTACTAGACTCAATTTCATCAAGGATTAATTGTTCTCTAGTAGTTAGTGGTGTTTTTACTTTTAATTCTTCATGGACTATGTTCCTATATTTTTTAAAATACTTTTCACTTTGAAAGTAACCATAAATATTTTTTAATCTTGTATTATTTAAAGAAAAATCATAATAGTATCTATCAAAATTATAATAAAACCCCCTTTTCGATAAATACTTAAAGGGTATCTCACCAAATTTATCAATATTTGTAGTTTCCTTTACAATCTTTTGATATATGTGATATGCATTTTGACAAGATTTTAAATATAATTCTTCAACTTTAGATAGCTTTGCGTCCTCTACATATTTAATTGAACTACTAATGTTTAAATTAGAAAGCGAATAATTTCTAATCTTATATCTTTTATAAGCCGACACATCCAAATAAACTTCATCACCTAATTCTAATGCTAGCATTTTGGCAAAAGCTACCTGAAACATTTGATTACCTAGACCACCTATAATTTTCACTATAATCATATATTACCTCCATAATACAGACGACCCATTTACCTCAATTTGAAAACAGTTGCTATAATCCAATAAATAATTAAATAACTTGACTTTATTAAAGATAATTGTTCAATTTGACGGTAAACTTTCCAATGGTAGCCTATTAGACTTAACTTGTTACTAGAAATTGCGTTTGTCCTAATCCGGTGACTACTTAATGGTTCCTCAATACCATACAAGTATTTTTCTTTTTTTATAACTTGTAGCCACATAACGTAATCATTTCTCTTTATTATATTAGGAATTTTAAATTTCCCTAAATTTGTAGCGTTATAAATAACTGTTGAGTTCCCAGGACAAGTCTTTAAAATCCCATTATAATCACTTTTGCTGTGGGCTTTAATAGTACGGTTAAGATAGTTCCCTTCTTCATCAATCTTAGTATAGCTAGTACAAGTAAAATTACATTCATACTCTTCCATAAAGCTAATTTGTTTTGTTAGCTTTTCAGGAAACCAAACATCGTCACTATCAAGAAAAGCCATATATTTACCTTGTGCTAAATCAATAGCTTTATTTCTTGCCACAGCAGCACCTGAGTTTTTATCTAATTTGTGATATTTAATCCTGTTATCCTTAGTCATATATAACTTCACTATTTCCTGAGTATTGTCTGTAGAACAATCATCAATCACTATGACTTCCCAACTTTGATATGTTTGTGCTAATACAGAATCAAGAGTAATACCAATAAAATTCCCACAATTAAATGCTGGCATTATTATGGAAACTAGATTTTCAAATTTGTCTTGTACATGTACATTATTCATTACTGTCACTCCCCAACTCTGACAACTCTAATGACTTTTTTAAATCTCTAATTCGGTAATTATCTTTATAATTGCTCATAGTTCTCTCATATACTAAATTACCAAATACCTTATTTATAATTCCCATCTTCACCCCTAAAACCTTTAATACAGGATTAAATATCTTAGTTAGTTTAATTTCCCTTCCATGTAACTTAGCTATTAATTTAACCATTTCACTTGTATTAACGTATTCTCTATTTTGTGGGAAAAATAATCCACTCTCATCATTATCAATCATTAACTTCAAAAACTCACAGAGATTATCTATATGAAGCATACTTCGCTGATTTTCAATTTTTGGAAATATAGGTAGCTTTTTAGCAGCTTTTACTAACTTTTGATAGTTTCCTTTAGAATTCCTTCCATAAATCATTGGAGGCCTAATAATAACAATTTTAAAATTATCATTTTCTAAAAGTTTAATTCCCTCTTCAGCCTGTAATTTACTACTTCCATAAAAGTTACTGGGTGTTGGTAATGTATTTTTATTTATAACTTTTATACCACTAGTACTATCCCCATATACTATGATACTGCTCATAAAAATAAACTGCTTTACACCTTCTGCTTTTGCCTTTTCAGCAGTCTCTATTGTCAGATCACGGTTTATTTTATAATATAAATCTTCCATTTTAGGATCCGATGAGACATGTGCAATTCCAGCGACATGAACCACGGCATCATACTCAGAGAAGTTTTTTTCTCTCCAAGAATTGCCTCTTAAACTAATTGAATCTATTGAATATCTATCAGAGTAATTTCCAAGCCACTTTTGAAAACTCATCCCAACATAGCTATTTTTTCCGGTCAACAGTATTTTTTTCATTTAGAAATACTCTCCTTGCTACTAACAACTTCCTTCTTCACTCCAGTCCCACCTTCAACTACACCATCACTCTTCACGACACTTACGATTGTCCCAAAGAAGCACTTAATATCCATCCAGAGACTAATATTTTTAACATACTCACCATCTAACTTGGCCTTAACTTCAATAGGAAGCTCATCTCTACCATTAATCTGTGCCCAACCTGTCAACCCAGGTGGTACATCATTAGCAGCATACTTATCTCGTTCAGCAATAAGATCATACTGATTCCATAGTGCTGGTCTAGGCCCAATTATACTCATCATTCCCATAAAAATATTCCAAATCTGTGGAAGCTCATCAAGTGAAGTTTTCCTCAAAAATTTCCCTACATTTGTGATATACTGTTCTGGATTATCTAATAAGTGAGTTGGAGTGTCTTTAGGTGTATCTATTTTCATAGTACGGAATTTCAATATGTAAAAATGAGTTTTGTTAATTCCTACACGTTTTTGCTTAAACAAAATGGGACCTCTTGAATCCATCTTAATAGCAATTATTAGAATTAAAAAAATGGGTGACAACACGATTAATCCTGTTAAAGAAAGAGTAATGTCTATCACTCTTTTAACCTTCATATACATCCAGCTACACTCCTTAAAATTTATTCTTTAGTAGATTAGGACTTAGTTAGATAATTTACTTCTAACCAACTATTAAACCACTAAAATTGCTACCTAATTCTAATAGTCACTTCTGAAATATCTATTCAATCCAACACTTAAATACTAAATAGATATTCAAAGTTTAATCACTATTCTCTAGGATTCTTCCTATTATATTTTAATGAATCATCTATAATCTTCACTAAAACGCCTTACCCCTTATTCCACAAGGTTTCGGTTTCTAGCGTTCAATCTAACAACGATACTTAACTCCTTAACACCATTCTATATTCTTGTCTTCCATTCTATATTCTTGTCTTCCATTCTAATGTCTTATCTTCTATCAAAAAAACTGTTATACCTATTGATTAACAAACTTGTATTGTCCGTATTTGATAACTACTTTTAATAATATCAGTTATAATACATCAAAAGAAGAATAAAATCTTTATTATTTTGCTCCTTATTACTGAAAGACTGCCCTCATAACTAAGGTACTTTAGCACCTAGATTGTTGTTAATTACATCTTCATGACTATGGGTAGTACAAAACAACTTCTTCTTAAATATGTAGACATACAAACAGGGCAATATATTTCACCGTTTAATCCATTAAATCCCTAATCCCTTAAGCATCTAAGAGACTTAACACCTTCCATTACAAGCTCCATTTCATAATACTGCCGAACTTCTAACCGATTCGTTTAATAAATTAACAAATTAATAGCTTATCTCTTTCTAAATATCAGAAGAGCAATTCCAATAAATAAAACTAGGATCATAATTACTGGAAGAAATACTAATAACTACAGCCTCTTGTATTACTCAATTGCATCCTACTTACTAATTCCAACACCCTTTCCTTTAGATGAAATTTAGGCATCTAACCCATCCTCATACCCCTGATAACAAAAAGCATCTAAAGTGACGCATGACACGCCACCCACAGCATAACCGAGTACCTTCTATTAATAGATGTATCTAGACTTCACCTGACAGCAATAACTTAACTATTTACATTGCCCTTTTTTACTATTTCTTCCAGATATACTAATAAATCAGACCGAATTTCTTCATTCTGCAAAGCAAACTCAATCGTTGTTGTAATAAACCCTAACTTTTCTCCAACATCATAGCGCACACCTTCAAAATCATAAGCATATACCTTTTGACTTTCATTCAGTTTTTGAATGGCATCCGTCAGCTGGATTTCGCCGCCTGCACCAGTCTCTTGCGTTTCTAAAAACGAAAAAATTTCTGGCGTTAAAACATAGCGACCCATAATAGCCAAGTTAGATGGCGCAGTACCTAAAGCTGGTTTTTCTACAAAATTGCTTACTTCATAGCATCTGCCTTCTGAAGAAATCGGATCAATAATTCCGTAACGTTGTGTTTCTTCATCAGAAACTGTCTGAACACCGATTACCGATGAACCTGTTGTATTGTATTGGTTTATTAATTGTTTTGTACACGGTTCTTCGGCACGCACAATATCGTCACCTAACAGAACAGCAAAAGGCTCGTCACCAATAAAGTTTCGGGCACACCATACGGCATGTCCCAATCCTTTAGGTTCTTTCTGACGGATATAATGAATCTCTACTTTTGAAGATTGATTGATTTTTTCCAGAATGTCCAATTTGCCTTTGCTTATTAGATTTTCTTCCAATTCAAAGTTACGGTCAAAATGATCTTCAATCGCGCGTTTACCTTTACCTGTAACGATAATAATATCTTCAATACCTGATGCAATTGCCTCTTCAACAATATATTCAATAGTAGGCCTATCAACAATTGGCAACATTTCTTTCGGCATTGCTTTTGTCGCTGGTAAGAAGCGTGTTCCAAGTCCTGCTGCTGGTATGATTGCTTTTTTTACTTTTTTCATTTATAGACACCCTTTCCGAATACAAATATAAACTATGTTCTAACTAGGATATAACTTATTCTGTTGCCGCGACATCTGCGTGTAAACTTGCAATAACTTCCCAACGCCCATTTGCTACAGCAATAACTTTTTCTTTTAATCTTGGATTTTCGTGATGTTCAAGTTCTTCTAAAAACATTTCCAGCTGAGTTGTTGTCATACAGTTCGCTTTCCCGACATGAATTTTCGGATATACATGCTCTTCCTGTATTTCATCCGGACTAAGCAGTTCCTCATACATTTTCTCACCTGGTCGTATACCTGAATATTCGATACCGATTTCATCTTCTTTAAAACCGGATAAACGAATCAAATTTTTCGCTAAATCGGTAATGTATACCGGTTCACCCATATCTAAGACAAATACTTCCCCACCACGTGCCAGTGCCCCTGCCTGTAATACAAGTCGGCTTGCTTCAGGTATTGTCATGAAATAACGCGTCATTTCCGGATGGGTTACAGTAACCGGTCCGCCTGCAGCAATTTGTGCTTTAAAGCGTGGGACTACTGAACCACGAGATCCTAACACATTACCGAACCTTACTGCCGCAAATGTCGTCTTACTTTTTGTAGCCAAATTTTGAACGACCATTTCCGCAATTCTTTTTGTCGAGCCCATCACATTTGGAGGGTTAACGGCTTTATCTGTTGACACCAGTACGAAGCGGTCGACACCAGCAGCATGGGCTGCATCTGCAACATTTTTAGTACCGAATACATTATTTTTTACCGCTTCTAATGGATTCGCCTCCATGAGCGGTACATGCTTATGTGCTGCCGCATGATAAATCGCATCCGGTTTATATGTTTGAATCACATCAAAAATGCGCTCGCGGTCTTGTACATCTGCAATAACCGGAAGTATTTCAATATCCAAATCTTTATATTGTTCCGTCAGCTCCATATGGATCAAGTAAATCGAATTTTCACCGTGACCGAGTAACAACAATTTTTTCGGCTGGAATTTCATCACCTGCCGGCAAATTTCCGATCCGATTGAACCGCCTGCACCTGTTACTAAGATTACTTTATCGGTAATCCCTTCAGAGATTGCCAGCATATCAAGCTTTACTTCATCACGGCCGAGCAGGTCTTCGATATTCACTTCCTGCATATCGTTTACCGTCACTTTGCCTGTCAGTACGTCTTCAATTTTCGGCATTATTTTAACGTTTGCGCTTGTAGTCGAACAGCGCTCGAATAATGCTTTCATTTCACTTTTCGGTAGAGACGGGACAGCTAGTATAATTTCTTGGACACCTTTTTTTTCAACAATTTTTTCTATTTCACTTGTCGTGCCGAGGACACGATAATCCACCAGTGTTAAATACTTTTTATTCGGATCATCGTCTACGTAGCCGACAATCTCATATTCCGTATATTCATTGCGGCTAATATTGCGTGCCAGAATCGTTCCTGCCTGACCGGCACCGACGATTAATACGCGGATGGCTTCACCTTCAAATTTTATTTTTCTTTTTTCATGTAAAAGCCTTAATAAAAAGCGGGAGCCTCCGATCATAATAATATGGAGCAGCCATGTGATCAACAGTACGCGGAAATAAATGTCCCCGTTAATCGCTTGTTGCATAATCATCGCCATCACTACGGAAATGGTTACCGCAAATCCGATAATGAGGAGTTCTTTAACCGATGCGACGGACCACATCCGACTGTAAAGCTTATAAATATTCGCCACAATATGGTGTGCGAACAATAACGTAAGCGCACTGATAAACAATGTTTTGTTCGTATACAGATCAATTGTCGGATGCAGCAGCCAGTAACTAATATATATTGCAGTTAATACAATGATCGAATCGAGTATAAAAAATACTGCATATCTACTTCGATAGTTCATAATTCCCATAACCTTTCTATATGCTATTTTTTCAGAAAATAGACCACCATTTTTTAGAACTTACTTCCTGGGGTTCATATAAGATAAAATTCTTATTTTCTATGATTCTCGCGTTATTTTCCAAAAGCATATCCACTGCATCTAATTGTTTCTTTTTTTCCAAATATGTAAGCCCTGCGTCAAATAGATAGGGGCGAGTTGTCAAGTTATGAACATCTGAACCATACGTATGGACCAAATTGGCTTTCACTAAATCGAGTGACAGTTTTTGAATATTTTTCCCGAAATGCCCGGCAAGGCTCCCTGCGGTAATTTGCGCCATGGCTCCTTCCCTCACGAGCTCTTCCAGCTTGCGTGGTCGTTCGGCGATTGCTTTATTTCGTTCGGGATGTGCAATAATCGGTGTAATGCCCTTTCTTTGAAGGGCGATGATCAAGTCTTTTGTGTATTTCGGTATTGTGCTGGATGGAAGTTCAAGCAGCAGATAATCGGAGTTAGCGAGAGTCAAAGCTTCCTTTGCCTCTACTAATGCGACAACGTTTTCTACTAAACGGACTTCCTGACCTGCATGAAGTTTCAATGGAATGTCATGAAGCTGCAGCTGTTCCTGTAAAACAGCCATCTGCTCGGTTACTTGTTTAGCCGTAACATTGTATTGCGGATGAAAACTGTGTGAAGTTGAAATGATTTCTGTAATGCCTTCGTCTACTGCTTTTTGAAGCATCTCCAGTGTTTCATGTAAATCCCCGGGTCCGTCGTCGACACCGAATAATATATGGCTGTGTATGTCTATCATGGTATTGCCCCTCTTCTGGATGTTAGTTTCGAGGGGCTGGGTCTTTTACTCGACAGCCCCGTAATATTGATAATAGTAATGGTCTTTATCGATTTTATAGTTGTTTAAAACCGCACCGATAATATTTGCTTTTGATACGAGCAGCATTTCTTTCGCCTTGATGACATTTTCCTTTTCGGCTACACCACTATTGATGATCAGCAATGTCCCTTCACACTTATTCGATAAAATTTGTGCATCGGTTACAGATAGTACTGGCGGTGCATCGAAAATAATGAGGTCATACGTTTCTTTTGCTGTTTCAATAAATTGATCCATCGTTTTGGATGCGAGCAGCTCCGCCGGGTTTGGCGGAATCGGACCGCTTGTAATGAGAGAAAGCCCTTCGATATCGGTTTTGTTTACCACTTCTTCAATCGTATGCTGACGGATCAATACCGTAGATAACCCGTTGACATTTTTGATGCCGAACGTATGGTGCGCTGTCGGTTTTCGCATATCACTGTCCACCAGCAATACTTTTTTTCCTGCCTGTGCATATACAACAGCAATGTTTGATGAATTGGTCGATTTCCCTTCCCCTGGTGTCGAGGAAGTGAGCACGATTGTCTGTATATCTTTATCCGGCATCGAAAAGTTGATATTCGTGCGGATTGTTTTAAATTGTTCGGAAACAATCGATTTCGGGTTTGATGCGGTAATCAGTTTTCTGGCAAGTGTCGCTGGTTGCATTTTTTTTCGTTTGAATTTTTTGAACATTACGGTCCCACGCTCAACTTTCTTGACTTATTTTCTGCTGGATGCGCTGTCTGCCTGCTTTGCTGTGTGCAGGGCTCTTTTGCATCTCTTCCTGCTTGATAGGACTTACGACGCCGATAATCGGCAATCCGATAATCTCTTCTACATCCAATTCGGTTTTCACTGTTGTATCCAAGTACTCCAGTAAAAAGGCTAGTCCTACGCCAATCATCAGACCGATGACAAGTGCAATGGCCATATTCAGCATTTTATTCGGTTTGATCGGTGTCGGGTTGTCCGAATATTGAGCCGGTGATAGGATATTGACATTATCAACATTCATCAATTTTGGTACTTCTTCTTTAAATACTTCTACAACTTGATTTGCCATATCCGCTGCTACATTGTAATTTTCATCCTGCACACTGATATTCAGTACTTGCGAGTTGTTCGCATTAGATACTGTAATTTTCGAAGCGAGCTGTGTCGGAGTCAGCGGCAAGTCCAGGTTTTCCGAAACGATCGATAAAATCGCGGGACTTTTGATAATCTCGTTGTATGTATTTATCAATTGCAGGTTTGACTGTATATCTTGGGATGTCATTTGTTGTGTGACATCTTCTTTTTTTTGGTTGACCAATACTTGTGTATTTGCCTGGTAAATCGGTGTCAGTACGAAAAAGCTGACGATTGCTGCGATGATTACTGCTACAACAGTAAGTGATAGAATAAGAGCAGCCCGCTTTTTTAATGTCTTGAATATGTCTTGTAAGCTGATTGTTTCTTCCAAAAGTGTACGCTCCTTTAATTAAACTACTAACATTATACATGAATCGAGCCTAATATTACACAGTATTTCCATATGTTTAGGGAATTTGAAATATTGTCACATAAATCTGGTAATTTTCCGCCTGTAAACTTCAGAATAAAAGGTTTGCAGAATGCCTGTGCGCACTGCAAACCTTATAGGTTATCGAAAACTAAGTGCTTTATCCATCAAATCAGCCCGTAGAGATTCTTTCATTGCATCATACTCTTCCGCAAAGCTTTGGGCATAAGATTTATCGAAACCATTTTTTTGCAGATCTTTTTCAACAAGACCGACAACTACATTCACCGTTGAGTCTGTAGCGGATTCGATACTTTTTGCAGCACCCATATATTTGTTATAGAAATAGCCGTAACTGATCGATTCACCATTACTCTTTTTCGTTTTGTACTCGTTCGCCGCCTGACTGATCAGTGAATTCATACGTGCGCGAGACTGGTTTTCAAGACTTTTAAATGTACCTTCGTATTGCTTTTTAATCGAAGCAACTGTTACTTTTTCAGTTGGCTTGTTTGTGCCTGACCCTGTGCTCGGTTTCGGATTTCCATTCGAACCTGAACCTGGGTTTGTACTTGGGTTTGTACCTGAGTTTGAATTTTCAGTCGCCCCGGTTTGTCCGGCATTTGAACTTGAAGACCCGCTTCCACCATTGTCAGTCCCGGCTTCAGTCGCTTCGCCGCTACCTTTTGTAGAATCAACATTCGTTTCATCCGCACTTGAAGTATTTGCTGTGGCAGTCGTCGTGTCGTTTTCATCAGAATCGGCTGTGTTGTCTTCAACGATATTTCCATCTTTGTCGACTACAATAACCGTTCCGTCCGGCAATTCTACATTGTACGTTTCTTCAGTTAAGGCATCTACTTCCGGATCTGCTGTGTCATAAGTCTTAAACTTTAATTCGTATACAATATAGCCGCCAATCCCTAACACAATCACTGCCAGAGCTAGTAATATATACTTCAGCTTTTTCATCAGTTGTAAGCTCCTTTGCAGTTTTTTTGTCTAACCTGTTTTCTAACAATTATGATACCGCATTGCTCCAGTTTTTCCATATTCATCAAATTATGCTTCTCAATGAAATTCCCTAGAACTATTCGCTCTAGGGAATGTGTTAATTATATTATTGAGCTTTCTTTAATTCAATAGCAATATTTTTAGAAGTACCATCAACATAGTTTAAAGTAATTGTACCTTTGTAGCTATTTGGAGCCGGATCAGCTAAAACTGACCAAATGTTTTCTTCGCCAGTCAATGCTTTAATCTCAGTAATATCATCGGAAGAAATTTTAAGTTCTTTAGCTAAATTTTCAGCAATGGCCGTTAAATCGGCAAGAGAAGAATTTTTGCTGTAGTTGACATTATTCATTGTTACTGAAGATACGATTGCTGTTGTGCCTAAACCTGTGAAGCTATTAAGAACATCATCCGAAATTCCTGCCAATTGCTCTTTCGTAATGTTCGAATCCGCAGTGATCGTTACAGCATCAGCTGTTGCTGCAACATTCACAATACCTGTCTGATCCAATGCATCTAACTTCTGAATTAAAGCATTTTCAAAAGCAGTTTTATCGATCACCGGTGGGATGCCAGGATCTGGTGTTGGTGTCGGTGTTGGCGTTGGTGTCGGCTCTGGTGTTGGTGTTGGCGTTGGTGTTGGCGTTGGTGTCGGTTCTGGCGTTGGTGTCGGAGTCGGCGCTGGTGTCGGCTCTACCGCTCTTTCTGCACGAACAACGAATGATGATAACTGGCCGCGTGTTACGAATGATTTTTCGCCAAAGTACATTGCTGTCATACCGTTTGTTACATTGTTTTCATATAATGCAATGATATGGTCTTTGTAAATCGAGCGTTCTACATCTTTGAATGGAAGTTGATCGCTGTTCGGGTTTAAATTGAACGCTTTCGCAATGATTTTCGCCATTTGACCACGAGTCAGCTTATCGTCCGGACGGTATGAACCGTCTTCAAAACCGTGGATGATGCCTGCTTTTGCCAATGCCGCAATTGCACCGTAGTTTGCGTGGTTCGTAGTAATATCAGTGTAGTTCGGATTTGAAACATTGTTCGTATCCAGGTCCATAATTTCTGCAATAATATGAGCTGCATGACCACGATTAATAGAAATGCCAGGACGGAAAGTACCGTCTCCATAACCTCGGATAATTCCACGCTCTGCCAAATTCATAATGTCTGCATAGTGCACATTCGATTCTTTAACATCTGTAAAGCTGATTGCTGCTTCTGCTTGCGGCGCTAATGCTACGACTGCACCGGTTGCTAAGGTAGTAGTTAGGGCTACATTGAACATTTTTTTGTATGATTGTTTTTTCATGTCAGAACCTCCTAATATTTTTCAAGATAACGAGATTATATCATAGGGATTTCAAAGGTGGAAATATTTGCACAACTTTCTTTCAAAAATTATTATTACGTTAAAAATATTACTTCAAGCTATTTTGAGAATCTATTTTGATTTTGTCTAAAAAACATTAATTTTCAAGGATATGATGAAACTTCGTAATTATAAATTACTATTTCCGAGAAAATTTCATATCACGAAAAGTGTCTCAGTACCTATTTGGAGTCGCTCAAGTAAAGCATGGAATTGGAAATTGTCTTTTTGTAGGTTCCGGCCATTCATTGGAAGAAAAATCATCAAAAAAACATCCACTTCCCTCTTAGAGAGAAATGGATGTCTTTTATTCTATCCTAAATGTACGGATTTTCGATTGTTGATAAGTTACTTATTTCGCATACTCCACCGAACGTGTTTCACGAATAACGGTAACTTTGATGTGACCCGGATAATCGAGTTCTTCTTCAATGCGTTTGCGGATATCTCGCGCTAAACGATGTGATGCCAGATCATCGATTTTTTCTGGTTGTACGATAATTCGTACTTCACGACCTGCTTGGATCGCAAATGATTTTTCAACGCCGTCATAACTTTCAGAGATTTCTTCCAGCTTTTCAAGGCGGCGAATATAGTTTTCCAATGTTTCACTGCGGGCACCTGGGCGGGCTGCTGATAATGCATCGGCTGCTGCTACAAGTACGGCAATGACTGAAGTTGCTTCTGTATCTCCGTGGTGGGAAGCAATCGAGTTAATCACAACTGGGTGTTCTTTATACTTCGTTGCCAGTTCCACACCGATTTCAACGTGGCTTCCTTCGACTTCATGGTCGATCGCTTTACCGATATCATGCAGTAAACCTGCACGACGCGCTAATGTTACATCTTCGCCCAGTTCAGCAGCAAGCAGTCCTGATAAGTGGGCTACTTCGATTGAGTGTTTCAATACATTTTGACCATAGCTTGTACGATACTTCATACGACCAAGGATTTTCATCAAGTCCGGATGCAGGTTATGGATACCTACTTCAAATGTTGTTTGTTCACCTGTTTCGCGGATTTGCTCGTCCACTTCACGGCGGGATTTTTCAACCATTTCCTCGATACGTGCCGGGTGAATACGACCATCTTGAACTAGTTTTTCCAATGCAAGACGAGCTGTTTCACGGCGGATCGGATCAAAGCCGGATAAAATTACGGCTTCAGGTGTATCATCGATAATCAGATCGATACCTGTAAGCGTCTCTAACGTACGGATGTTACGACCTTCACGACCGATAATACGGCCTTTCATCTCATCATTCGGCAGATTTACAACGGACACTGTTGTTTCTGCAACATGGTCAGCTGCAAAGCGTTGTAATGCAAGTGATAAAATTTCTCGAGCCTTTTTGTCTGATTCTTCTTTTGCACGCATTTCCGATTCTTTTGTCATTACAGCGATATCTGTAGAAAGTTCGTTTTCAACTTCCTTCAAGATGACCTCTTTCGCTTCTTCACGAGTCAGTGCTGCAATGCGCTCAAGCTCAGTTTTTTGACTTGCAACAAGTTGTTCTACTTTGCTTTCCATCTGTTCAATATGCTGTTGTCTGCTAGCCAGAGCTTCTTCCTTACGCTCCAGGCTTATCTCTCTTTTGTTCAGAGTATCATCTTTGCGGTCAAGGTTTTCTTCTCTTTGCAATAAACGGTTCTCTTGTTTCTGAAGCTCTCCACGACGGTCACGAATGTCATTTTCCGCTTCAGTTCGAAATTTGTGAGTTTCATCCTTTGCTTCAAGCAGTGCTTCCTTTTTAAGTGCATCCGCTTCACGTTTCGCGTCTTCCACGATTTGTTCGGCAACATGCTTTGCACCAGTCACTTTTGATTCATTCACGTTTTTCATGTAGAAATAGATAACAGCGACACCGACAGCGAATCCTAGCAAAGCAGGGAGTATCATTTCCATATCGTTTCCCTCCTATGCCTATATATGTCTGATGTTCTTTTAGTCGGCATAATATATCTGAATTGTTCAAACATACCGCCTATTCATTTCAAAATTTAGAAATTATACATTTTAATTGTATAGTTCAAAATAAGGTATGTCAAGAATAGCCATGGTTTAAGGGGTTTTTATATTTTGGGGTGGGGGTTGGGTGGAGATGGGTTTTGTATATTGTTGGGTTTCCTGAATTTGATGGGCGGGCTTGGCTTCAGTGCGGCCAGCGGGGTGGCTGGAAGTTTCAGGAGATGCGGCAGGCGGGGTGGCCGAGGCGGCTGGAAGTTCTAATAGATCTTGAAAAGTTCTAATATATTTTTATTTGTTCTAATAAATGTTCAGTCTTCTAATATATCAGGCGCTTCTTCTAATAAGTGTTCCCGATTTTCAAATATCCTCTTCTGATCTTCCAATATCCAGGCGAGATTTTCTAATATACCAAAATTTGTTCTAATAAAAATTCCCGGCAGCATTTTCTCGCCACTTTCCGCACGCAACACTATTCAAAATCAGCATTGGCACAAATGTTTTCTAATAAATGCTTCAAATCTTCTAATATCACTCAGAGTTCTTCTAATAAACTCCATAGATGTTCTAATAAAAGTTCCGGCAAATTCCAGTGCCCACTTGGCGGCCGGAAGTTCTAATATATCTTGAAAAGTTCTAATATATTTTTATTTGTTCTAATAAATGTCCGATCTTCTAATATATCGGGCACTTCTTCTAATAAGTGTTCCCGATTTTCGAATATCCTCTTCTGATCTTCTAATATCCAGGCAGATTTTTTAATATACCAAAATTTGTTCTAATAAAAATTCCCGGCAGCATTTTCTCGCCACTTTCCGCACGCAACGCTATCCAAAATCTGCAACAGCACAAACATTTTCTAATAACCGCTCCTAATCTTCTAATATCCCCCGCAGTTGTTCTAATAAACCCCATAGTTGTTCTAATAAAATCCCCAGGTACAGCACACCCCGCTATCCCATCAATCAAATCCCGCTCCCATCCATCTAACCAAAGCCACAAAACCGCCCTCCCCTGCAAGTCTCCCCAATCCAAAACAAAAACCCAAGCAAAATTCTTCGCTTGGGTCTGCACTATTATTCTTTTTCGTTTTCGAATAATTCTAGTTCGTCCAGTTCTTCTTCATCTGTTGTATCGTTGGCGCCGATTGTGTAGCCGAGTTCGCCGATACCGAAGTGTTGACGGATTTTTTCCGTTACTTCTTCTTTCATTGCAGGGTTTTCTTTGAAGAATTGTTTTACATTTTCGCGACCTTGGCCGATTCGCTCACTGTTGTAAGAATACCAGGAACCGCTTTTTTGGATGATGTCCAGTTCTGCACCGATGTCGACGATTTCGCCTTCTTTTGAAATCCCTTCACCGTACATAATATCAACTTCCGCTGTACGGAATGGTGGTGCTACTTTATTTTTTACGACTTTGATTTTTGTTTTGTTACCGATAATTTCTGTACCTTGCTTGATCGCTTCACCGCGACGTACTTCTAAACGGATAGAAGAGTAGAATTTAAGGGCACGTCCACCTGTTGTTGTTTCCGGGTTACCGAACATAACACCGATTTTTTCACGAACTTGGTTGATGAAAATAGCAAGCGTATTCGATTTGTTGATGACACCCGATAATTTACGTAATGCCTGAGACATTAAACGCGCTTGGAGACCCATGTGCGAGTCACCCATTTCGCCTTCGATCTCTGCTTTTGGCACTAATGCTGCTACAGAGTCGATTACGATAATATCGATCGCGCCAGAACGCACTAATGCTTCCGCGATTTCAAGTGCTTGTTCACCTGTATCCGGCTGTGATAATAATAATTCGTCAATGTTAACGCCCAGTTTTTGTGCGTATACCGGGTCAAGTGCGTGCTCAGCATCGATAAATGCTGCTGTACCGCCGTTAGCCTGAATTTCCGCGATGGCATGTAATGTAACAGTTGTTTTACCAGATGATTCCGGTCCGTAAACTTCTACAATACGTCCGCGCGGGTATCCGCCTATACCTAGTGCTGCATCTATTGCGATAGAGCCTGATGAAGTTGTATCGATTTTGTTGTTCGAGTTTTCACCCAACTTCATGACAGAACCTTTACCGAATTGTTTTTCTATTTGTTTTAACGCCATATCTAATGCTGCTTTACGATCGCTCAAACTATTTCCTCCTTAAGAAAAAGCTTTATTTAACTTATGTCTCTATTATACTTGCTAATGAGATAACATTCAAGAAAAAAGCGAACATATTTTCGCTTTTTCTTTGAATGTTCCTGAATGCCCTTAAACAGCGGACCAAATCGTCTTTTTCAAAACAAACCGACAACTAAATCAATTTTTTGTACCCTTGATTCGCCAGTTCCCTCATTAAATAGCTGAACGTAAACTTCACCGCGCGGATCCGGTTTGTATTTCTTGAACCGGATAATTGCAGTCTGTATGTGAGCGGCTCTGTTTCACCGATCTTAATCCCAACCCAGATCGATCCTGCTGGCTGTCCGTCATGATCGCCCGGTCCTGCTGCACCCGTCAGCCCGACACCGATATCCGTACCGAACTTTTCACGGACTTGTGTCGCCATTGCCGCAGCACATTCACTGCTGACGATTCCGTATTCATCCAGCAGTTCTTCGGAAATACCGAGGTGTTTGATTTTCGCTTCTTTCGTATAGGTTACGACACCGCCGATTAATGCGGACCCGACACCCGGCACTTCTGCCAGCTCAGACTGGAACAGACCGGCCGTTAAACTTTCGGCAGCGGAAACCGTCAATTCATTTTCCAGAAGCATTTGCACAAGTTTGAAGCCTAATGACTCGTCATTTACCCCGTAATAGTATTCCCCGACTATATCGAGTATTTCACGTTTCTTCAATTCAATAAGACGAAATGCCTGTGGTTCGTTTTGCGCTTTTGCCGTAATGCGCAATGTTACTTCACCGTCTGAGGCTAGCGGTGCTACTGTTGGATTTGTCTGTTCATCCAAAATGTTCTGTATGCGGGTTTCCAGATCTGCTTCACCAATGCCGTAAAAGCGTAGCACATGCGATAAAATGACACCGCCGTCATGGAGAAGTGCCGCCAGTTTTGGCTTTGTTTCATATTGGAACATCGGCTCGAGTTCTTTCGGCGGACCCGGAAGCAAAATATAAATGCGGTCATTTTCCTTTAAAAACATACCCGGTGCCATACCGTGCTGATTCAGCAATACATCACAGCCATCCAGCACGAGCGCCTGTTTCCGGTTGTTTTCCGTCATTGGACGTCTTTGCTTCGAGAAAAACTCCTCAATTGCAAACAGCGCCGTTTCGTCGAACACTAGCGTACGATTCAAATGTTTCGCAATCGCTTCCTTCGTCAAATCATCCTTTGTCGGACCTAAACCACCCGAGAAGATAATAAGATCTGCGCGCTGTTCCGCAACTTTGATCGCCTCTAAAAGCCGCGCCTCGTTATCTCCCACAACTGTATGATAATAAACATTGATGCCAAGTTCCGAAAGCTGGCTCGAAATAAATTTCGCGTTCGTGTTGGCGATTTGCCCTAATAATAACTCCGATCCTACCGCTATAATTTCTGCATTCATTCCTAAAACCCCCTAAATATCATATCAATATCGCCTCGGCAAAATTGCAGGCCCACAGGATACGGGTCAGTCAGCGGTTGCCGCACGACGCGACTTTTTTAGGCTGACTTCCTTTCCTTTAAAAAATCTTTGCCATCTGCCAGAGGCTTTTTTTACAGCATTTGCTAAAATAACGGCTGTAAAAAAAACTAGATTAGAAAAACATTCCTCGCCTTCACGAGTCTTGTTCTATCTTTTACGGATACTTATTACTATTACCTATCCTAAAAGAAATTCTAACCTAGTTTTAGAAATTTTATTTATTTTGAATCCAACAGTGCACGACGGTTCAGATAGAAATAATCCCATCCTGACCATACTGTAAAGAACAATGCTACATAAAGCATAATCGTATCAAAAGGTATGCCAACCAATGTAAAAATCGTATTGTGTAAAATCAATGCAGAAATCGCTACGATTTGGGCCCACGTTTTAATTTTACCAAGCTGGTTTGCCGCTACGACTTCCCCTTGTCCTGCTAAAATCAGTCGCAGTCCCGTCACCGCGAACTCACGCGAAATAATGATAATGACAATCCATGCAGGTGCCAGGTCGATTTCCACCAGTAAAATAAAGGCAGCAGAAACGAGCAGCTTGTCTGCAAGCGGGTCCAGAAACTTCCCTAAGTTCGTCACTAAATTATATTTGCGGGCATAGTAGCCGTCTACCCAGTCCGTTGCAGATGCGAAAATAAAAATAAGTGCCCCGACAAAATAGTTCACTTGCATTTCCGCGCCAAACAGCGTCATATTCCCCCAACCGAAATCAAACATCATTACAATCACAAATAGTGGGATTAATAAAATGCGCGAGACTGTAATCTTATTTGGAATGTTCATTTGCTAACACCTTTCATCGAAAGAAAAGAGCCATCTTTAAAGATGACTACTCTCCTTGTTGTTCTTCATTTACTAACTTTAAAATCACGTTTTGCGAAACGAGATCTTGTGCGTATGTTAATTCTACATCATTCACGTAAACTTTTGCCACTTTTGAGTTTCCTAAGCGAATACGTGCATAACCATTTGCAGTTGAATCATGTTCGACAACTTCGCCTGCTTTGTAGACACGTGCCGGCACTTGCTCATTGCGGTTTTCGTTACGAATGCCAACCCATGTATCACCTGATACTACAACACGAACTTTTAAGCTGTCTGTTCCTGATACTTCAAATGTTGAATCTTCACCTTGTACAACACCTTCACTGATCGTTTGAACTGCTTCAGGCTCTTCCGTGACAGGTTCTTCAGGCACCACATTTTCTTCAGTGTCTTCTTCAGCGTCTGCGTCTGTGTCTTCTTCGTTGTCTTCAACAGGTTTTGCTGGTGCTGAATTCGGATTTTGTTCGTATTCAATCGGCTTGTTATCTTCTACTGCATCCGGTACATTGTCCGTTTTTTGGAAGTATAGCGTTGTAATCACGACAATAATGACAATCGCAAACAATGCAACGATCAATTTCGGCATTGCTTCCATCATTTTATTGTTCGATGTCGCTTTCATATTACGGCGACTCGGACTTTGCGTGAACGATTGTGCGACCTCTTCTTTTTGCATTTCCGGAATGTCTTTACGATATTCAGTCAATACTTCATCCGCATCTAAACCAACTGCTTCGGCATACTGCTTAATGAAGGCACGTACATAGAAAGAACCAGGCATAATCGTATAGTTGCCTTCTTCGATTCCTATTAAATAACGTTTCTGGATTTTTGTGATATTTTGCAAATCATCTAAACTATAGCCTCTAGCTAATCTCGCTTCCTTCAAGCGAGCTCCTAGTTCCGTCAAAAAAAACACCTACTTTTAATATATTCAAATAAAGTTGGCACATCATGTACCCTCTTATTCACTAAAAACCAAACCCGCCAAAATGGTCTGTACTCGATAACATATTATTCTTCTCGATAATTTCATATGTTATTTCTTCATCCGGCTCATGGCGCAATTCGATAATATAGTCAAAATCTTCTATTTTATATGATGAATGCTGTACGAACAGATCTGGATGCTCAATGACTTTTATCGTCGGCATACCCATGATTTCCCGAACTAACTGCTGGTGGCGTTCATCCGTCGAGCGACGTGTCACGGCACCATCCAATATAAAAATATTATTCCCATTAAACTCATCGCCCATCAACGCATTGCGGACGGTTTGTTTAATCATAGTAGAAGAAATGAAAATCCATTTTTTATTCGCACAAACACTTGCGGCAACGATCGACTCTGTTTTTCCAACTCGCGGCATTCCACGGATTCCAATTAATTTAGACCCTTCCTTTTTGAATAATTCGGCCATAAAATCAACTAAAATTCCTAATTCGTCACGTACGAACCGGAATGTGTTTTTTTCATCCGCATCTTTGGGGATATAATGTCCATGCCGAACAGCCAATCGATCACGCAGTTTTGGCTCACGAAATCTTGTTACGTTGATATTTTCCATTGTTGAGACGATTGAAATAAAACGCTGGATAGATTCTTCGTTTTCTGTAGATAACAGCATTCCTCGATGCTCCTCATCCACACCGTTAATCGAGACAATATTAACGCGAAGCATTCCTAACAGCGATGCAATATCTCCTAATAAACCTGGTCGATTCACTTGAATTTCATATTCAAAATACCATTCGCCCATTTCGTATCTGTCCCCTCATAATAGAAACGTATTTATTTCTTACAAGTTCCATCATAGCGGATTTTCTACCTATTGAAAAGTTAGAAAGCCACGTTTTTGTTAGTTTTCTTGAAATAATTTTTGAAAAAACATGTTCTAGAAGCATCATTGTTGGACAATCGTGCATTTACAGGTTGAAGATTGGAACTATTAGAAAATCATACAAGTAAATTTCCTCTATGTATACCGAAAAAAATGCCGCTCACTGATACTGTGAGTGACATTTTTTCGTAAAACCAATTAGTGTGTAGCCTTATGTTGAACGAGCTTCATAATGCAGCTTGCAATCGCTTGCTTTTCGTCCTTTTCGGCAACAGACCATAAATCCGATAATACACGCTCTTGTTCGTTTTGGGGGTCAACGTTCTTCGCAAGATACTCACCGATCTGAACTGCGGCTTTCTCAATCATTTTATTAGGCATGCCGCTTTCTTTTGCATCAGATACTTGTTTACCTAAGAAGCTTGTCCATTGTTCCCAGTTTTGTAAAATTCCCATGTGCTTTCCCTCCTCTCGCACAGATAGTATGTGCGGATATCGGGAAATTATATGTACCAGCCACCATTAACACGAATTATTTGTCCTGTTACATAATCGGCGCGGCCGCTCAAATAAAAAGCTGCCATATTTGCAATATCAAGCGCTTCCCCAAATGATTGCAACGGAATTTGGCTTTCGATCATTTCTCGTTCACTGGCATCAAACTTTGCATTCATCTTCGTATTGATGATTCCGGGTGCAATTGCATTAACGCGAATACCGCTATACGCCGCTTCCTGCGAGTAGGCTTTCACGAAGCTGTGCTGAGCACCTTTTACAGCTGAGTACGCTACTTCGCCCGCTGCCCCGACATCACCCCAGATCGAACCGATGACAAGGACATAGCTGACTTTGTTTGCTCGTAATTTGCCTGCAAGCAGGGCCGTCGTCCGCATCGGATTTTGTACATGAACGTGCCAAAGTTTAGTCATTTCCTCTGCTGGCGTATTTTCCAGTAAATCATAAAATGCATGGCCGTTCGCAAAGACGATCGCCTGCAATGAATAAATTTGGGCGGCAATTTGCTCCGCCCCGGTATCGCTGCTGAAATCTGCTTTTACCGGAATAAACTCCTGATCCGGAAAGTTTTCCGAAAACGCCTGAAGCATACTGTCAATGACAGTATGCCCAGTATGATAATGCAGATAGAGTGACCATCCATCCTGTGCTAATTGCTGGCAAATTGCCTGCCCAATCGCTCCGGATGCACCGCAAACTAATGCAAATTTCTTCATTTTTGATAGCGCCCGCTAACCGGCATGATTGTAAATACCGTTTGTTGCTCTTCACCTTGAATCGTTTCAAATGCTTTTTCGATATCTTCGACTGTAATTGTCTCCAGTACCGGTACAACATCGAATAGGTTCATATCGTTGAATTTGTAGCGTGTAAACTGGTTGGCGATAAATTCGATTGAATTCAGGGCACGCAGGAAGAACCCGATTTTTTTGCGTTTAATACGTTCTACATCTTCTGTTGTAAATAGCTTTTCACGTTCTGATTGTGCCATCTTCTCTTTAATCAGTTTGGCAAGCTGCTCGGGCTGTTCAGAATCTGAACCGATCAATCCGAAACCATAGCCGTATTCCAAAGAGAAATCATAGCCGTAAGATTCATCGATCAAGCCGTTTTCATACACATCTGTATAGAACGAAGACGCGCGGCCGAATAAACACTCAACACCGATTTGTACAGCAAGCTCATGCTTCAGCATTTCTTCGCCGCTAAAATCCACTTGCTTCGCCTTTAATCCGACATACACTTTTGGCTTTTGAACATCCATATGAAGCACGCGCTCTTTTTCCGCCACATTTGTTGGTTCTTCATCAAACAAGCGTTTTAAGTCTGTCGGCTCCTGGAATGTTTTTTTGTTTTGGTTGTCTTCTATAAATGCCATCATCTCAACAGGGTCTACTGCACCGATGACGAACATCAGCATGTTTGACGGGTGGTAGAATGTGTTGTAGCAAGTATATAAATGCTCGGCAGTAATTCCGTCGATTGAATCGATCGTGCCGGCAATATCAATTTTCACCGGGTGGTTATGGTACATGTTTTCGATCGCGCCAAAATATAGACGCCAGTCCGGCTGATCATCGTACATCGTAATTTCCTGTCCGATAATGCCTTTTTCTTTATTTACCGTTTCTTCCGTGAAGTACGGCTCCTGTACGAAATTGAGTAATGTTTCCGTACTTTTATAAATATGGTCTGTTGCAGAGAACAGGTAAGCTGTGCGGGTAAATGATGTGAAGGCATTCGCCTGCGCGCCGACTTCACTGAACTTTTGGAATACATCCCCGTCTTCCTTTTCGAACATTTTATGCTCTAAAAAGTGGGCAATCCCGTCCGGTACAGTAACCGGCTCTGTTTCTCCGATCGGTACGAATGTACGGTCAATCGAACCATACTTTGTTGTGAAAGTTACGAATGTTTTTGAAAAGCCTTTTTTCGGCAAAATGTAAACGTCTAATCCATTGTTTAGCTGCTTGTAATATAATGTTTCATCTAGTTGCTGGAATTCAATTGTTTCCATGGATTACTCCCCCTTACCGCATAAGAAATACGTTGCTTCTAATTTAATATCCTGTGCCACTTTCTGCACATCTTCTTTTGACACGGATTGCCAGCGTGCTGTCCACGTATCCATAGTAAACGGTTCGTCTAATGCTTTGTATTGGTCAAAAATTTCAATTTGGCCACGAGGTGAATCCAATGCTTCTTTTAACTGGTTAATAAGCATCGCCTTCGTTTGCGCCAATTCCAAATCGGTAATTTCCCCATTTTGCATCACTTTTAACTGTTCTGCAATTAATTGGCGTGCCTTTTCTTCATTTGCCGGTTCAATACCTGACACGACAAACAGTAATCCATATTGTGAAGAGTAAGAGCTTGATGCATAATAAGCCAAACTTTCTTTTTCACGGACATTCATAAACAATTTTGAATGGGCATACCCGCCAAAGATCCCGTTGAAAATTTGCATTTTCGGGAAGTCTTCATCGCCGAATCGTACAGGTGTCGAGTAGCCGATATGCAGTTTCCCTTGTTTCATTTCCTGCGTTTCTTTCGTGTACGGTTCAACGTTTGCAGGAGTTGTATCTTCTTGTGTCTTTTGTAGCGCATTGCGGTCAGCAAACGGGAACGCTGCTTTTAGCTTTTGCGTCATTTCTTCAACATTAATATCGCCGACAACATAAATATCAATGACATCATTTGCTAGCATATCTTCATATGTTTTTGTCAATGATTGTGGTGTAATTGCTTTTACGGCTTCGATATTTCCGTTTGCAGAAAATGATGCTGCGCTGTTTGGACGGAGGATTTCCGTTAAACGTTTTTGAGCGTAGCGTGATTTGTCATCAAAAATCGACTGGATTCGTTGGATGACCATTTCTTTTTCACGGTTGACGATCGATTCTTTAAACACACCGTTTTCGTAGTTCGGTTTGAAGATCGCTTCCTGGATCAGGTCGATTACTTCATTTAATACATTGCCATGCGATAAATACTGGTCGTTTACTGTTTCGACATTCAAGAGTACGGTATGCTCCTGACCGCGCTTTGCTGTGTCAAAATACAATACTGTGCCGAACAGGTCATCTAAATAGCTTCGATAACTTGCCGATGTTGGAAATTTTTCGTTGCTGTGCTGTAGGACATTCGATAATACTGTACGCTGTGCCGCTGTTTCTTCATTTAATGGTGCTCTCCATTTGACCGAAAAGTTCACCGTTTTGAATTGGGCGGTTTGTCGTATATGAAGCGAAACACCTTTCGCGATTTCTGTTGTTAAAAACAAAAAAACTCCTCCTGACTACCTCGTGAATATAAATATAAATGCTTCTTCTCTACTATACATGTGTTGCCTCAATTTGTGCAAAGTTATTATCCGTACTAAGTGTTCCCTAATTCGTAACATTTATGAATAGAAAGTGTGCAGGTGTTGAAAAATAAAAAAATTAATTTTCTAATAAAATTTCTAGACGCATTTTGCGTTTTTTAATGGGGTCCGTTGTGCTGCGTTCCGGGAGGCCAACACGATGTTGGTCACGAATGCGTTGTCACACGATGTGACGCTCTTAGCATTCGTTCCTTTATTCCTGGGGGCGTGGCTCCAACTAACTTTATGTATGCCTCTACGGCGGCAAACATCAAGTGGATTTTCCGCGCACGCTTAATCCCCAAGGAGTCGGCCCCTCCACTCCGCACAACTCAGTATTAGGATAAAGTTTTGGCTTCTTATTTAATTCGAGGCAAGGTATGCTGAAATTTTATTTCCTTTAAATTCAAAGTTTACGCTTTACTTACTACTTTTCAAGAATACCTAATAGAGTAGTTTCCATTTTAGCCTATGGACGATGCGAAACGGGCCTGAAGCGTGTACTTTATTCACTCCAATTTTTTAAAACAAAAACCGCCTGCACAAATTGACTTTGTACAGACGGTTCTATTATTAGCGTTTTCCTTTGATGTATGGGACGCCTGATGCTTTTGGTGCTACTGCTTTTCCTACGAAGCCTGCTAATGCCAGGATTGTCAGGACATATGGCAGAACTTGCAGAATGACTGGTGGGATTTCCTGAATGTATGGGATGTTCCCGCCACCGATACTTAATGTTTGCGCCAAACCGAAGAATAGTGCAGCACCTAATGTACCGATTGGATGCCATTTACCGAAGATCATTGCGGCAATGGCGATGAATCCTTGTCCGGCTACTGTTGATGCAGAGAAGTCACTTGATGATGTCATCGCTAATGATGCACCACCGACACCTGCTAAAGCCCCTGAGATCATAACGCCGATATAACGCATTTTTGCTACGTTGATCCCCATTGTATCTGCTGCCATCGGGTGTTCCCCGACCGAGCGGATACGCAGGCCGAATGGCATTTTGTAGAGCACGAACCATGCACCGATTGCCACGATGAATGCAATGATTGTTGTTGAATACACGTTATGGAACAGCAGTGGTCCTAAAAACGGTATATCGGCTAAATATGGTATTTCAAAACGTTGTAATGGTGCTTGAACCATATCTGTTTGACCTTTACCGTAAATCAGTTTTACCAGGAAAACCGTGATGGCTGCAGCAAGCATGTTCAGAGCAACACCCGTTACCGTTTGGTCTGCACGGAATGTTACGGCAGCAATTGCAATAATCAGCGAGAAAATTGCTCCTGCCAGCAATGAAGCCAGTAATGCAAGCCAGATTACATTTCTTCCAAAGTCATCATAGTATTCCAGGTTGATATAAATACCTGTAAATGCACCGACGATCATTAACCCTTCAACACCAAGACCAATTACCCCTGCACGCTCCGAGAATAGAGCCCCGATACCTGTTAAAATAAGCGGTGTTGCGTATAAAAGGGCAGAAGGGACGATAAAGTATAACACTTCTAAAAAGCTCATGTTACTTGCCCTCCTTTTTCTTTCCGAATTTCTGTAAACCAACACGTAAAATATAGCCTGAAGCTACGAATAAAATAATTACTGCAATGATGATCGATACGATTTCTTCCGGAATACCTGCTTCGTTCGGCATGTTTAATGAACCGTATTTCAGGGAACCGAATAATGAAGCTCCGAAGAATACACCGATCGGATTGTTTGCACCTAGTAAGGCAACGGCAATCCCGTCGAATCCGATACCGGAAGCCGCAGCTTTAATCGATGCGTTCTGATATGTTCCCAATGCTTCCATCGCACCGCCAAGACCGGCGAATACACCGGAAATTGTCATCGCCAGAATGATGTTGCGGTTTACGTTCATACCCGCATATTCAGCAGCGTTTTTGTTGAACCCTACTGCTTTCAACTCATAGCCGCGCGTTGTTTTCTCTAAAATGAACCACATGACAACAACCATGATCAGTGCCACGATAATCCCTAAGTGAAGACTTGAATTATCCGTAATTTCACGTAACCACTGATTACGTAATGTCGCTGACTCTAAAACTGTCGGCGTTTTGAATCCGCCGTCCGATAATGATTTGATCGCAGCATTTGTTAAATATAATGCTGTGTAGTTTAACATGATCGAAGCGATTACTTCATGTACTTGCAGTTTTGCTTTCAGGAAACCGACGATAAATGCCCAGAATGCACCTGCTGCCGCAGCCGCCAGTAATGCTAATGGCAAGTGGATCACACGTGGTAATCCTTCAATTGCATACCCGACATATGCCGCTGCAAGCCAGCCCATTAACAGCTGACCTTCAACACCGATGTTGAACAGTCCCGTACGGAACGCAAACGCTACTGCAAGACCGGCTAAAATATACGGTGTAATTTGACGAATCGTATTCCCGATAGAATAAGAATCTCCGAAAATACCATTCCATAATGCAGTATAGCCATCGATTGCATCATAGCCGCTGACAACCATGATGATTCCGCCGACGAGTAATCCTAAAACTACCGAAATGAGTGGAACGAGCAGATTCACAACTCGATTTGACATTATTCGTTCCCCTCCTTAACTGCCTTTGCTTTACGTTTTTCACCGGCCATTAATAAGCCCAGTTCTTGCTCAGATGTTTCTTTCGGATAAACCGTATCGACGATTGTTCCATCATAAATAACGGCAATGCGGTCGGATACGTTCATTACTTCATCCAATTCAAACGAAATCAGTAATACGGCTTTTCCTTTATCACGTTGTTCGATTAAACGAGAGTGGATAAATTCAATTGCCCCTACGTCCAATCCGCGAGTAGGAAGTGCTGCGATGAGCAGATCCGGATCACGGTCGACTTCACGTCCGATGATCGCCTTCTGCTGGTTACCGCCTGAAAGCGCACGTGCAGGCGTCATTTCGCCTTGACCTGAACGAACATCATACTCTTTAATGATTTGACGTGCTTTTTCGTTAATTTTTTTATAGTCCATAATTACGCCTTTTGAAATTGGCGATTTATAGTAAGTTTGCAGTGCGATATTATGCCCAATCGGGAAATCCAGAACAAGTCCGTGTTTGTGACGGTCCTGAGGAATATGGCCTACCCCTGTTTCCGTAATTTCACGCGGTTTTAAACCTGTAATATCTTTGCCGCCTAAAGTTACTTTACCGCTCTTAATTTTGCGCAGTCCTGTAATGGCCTCGATCAATTCTGACTGACCATTTCCGTCAATCCCCGCAATACCAACGATTTCACCACGGCGAATCGATAAATTCAGCCCTTTTACTTTTTCGACATCCCGGTAATCCGTTACAACCAGGTTTTCGATTTTGAAGATTTCTTCAGTAGGGTTTGCTTCCCCTTTTTCTGTTTTGAATTCTACTTGTCGGCCTACCATTAATTCCGCAAGCTGGTCCGGGTTTGTTTCATTCGTTACGACTGTTCCAACCCCTTCACCTTTACGGATAATCGTTACACGGTCGGATACTTCCATAATTTCTTTCAGCTTATGCGTAATGATGATAATCGACTTGCCTTCTTTAATCAGAAGTTTTAAAATCGCCATCAATTCCGTAATTTCCTGCGGTGTTAATGATGCAGTCGGCTCGTCAAAAATAAGGATTTCCGCACCTCGGTATAACGTTTTTAAAATTTCTACACGTTGTTGCATTCCGACAGAAATATCTTCAATTTTCGCATATGGATCCACATCCAAGTTGTATTTCTTCGATAATGCAGCAATATCTTTTGCAGCATCTTTAATGTTGATGGCACCCAGTTTAGTAGGTTCGCTTCCTAAAATGATATTTTCAGTAACCGTAAAGTTTTCCACGAGCATAAAGTGCTGGTGCACCATTCCGATTCCTAAATCATTCGCTTTGTTCGGGTCTGTAATTTTTACTGATTCCCCGCGTACTTTGATGTCTCCGGCTTCTGGTTGATAAAGACCGAAAAGTACATTCATTAAAGTCGATTTACCTGCACCGTTTTCCCCTAGTAGTGCATGAATTTCGCCTTTTTTTAACTGGAGGGTGATATTATTGTTTGCTACGAAATTACCGAACTCTTTTCGGATTCCAAGCATTTCAATCACATATTCCACTAGACTCACTCCCTTAGGCTATTTATCTAAAAATTATTTTTATAAAATTAACACATGAAAGATTTTTGGTAAAATCTTTCATCTATTAATTTTTCAGAAGAATTCTACACTAGATTCTTCCATTACTTTACAATTTAATGTAAATATAACGCTTACATTTCTCTCAATACTAAATTTACTGAATATTAAAAATTAACCTGTACATTAGAAAATCATCATAGGGAATAATTCCCCTATGATGATTACTCCATTAAGAATTATTATTACTCTTTAGGTTTTTCTTCTGAAACTGTAATTTCGCCAGAAGCAATTTTCTCTTTATATTCTTCCACTTTATCTAATACTTCTTGAGGAATTGCACCACGAGAATCCGCTAAGCCAACACCGTCTTCAGCTAAACCGTAAACTGTTGTTGTACCGCCCGGGAACTCGCCGTTTTTCGCTTTAGTAGCGATATCCACTACTGCGTTGTTAACACCTTTTAACATAGAAGTTAATGTGATGTTTGTAGAGTCGTCCACTTGACCTTCTGCATACTGGTCAGCGTCAACACCGATTACCCATACGTTAGCGTCCGGATCTTTTGCTTTACGCTCTTTAGCTTCCGAGAATACACCGTTACCAGTACCACCAGCAGCGTGGAAAATAATATCTACGCCAGAAGAGTACATTGAGTTCGCAGCAATTTTACCTTTAGATGCATCATCGAATACGCCTGTGTAGTTCACTTGGATTTCGATATCCGGGTTAACAGCTTTTGCACCTTCGATGAAACCAGCGTGGAAACGGTTGATTACTGGGATATCTGTACCGCCTACGAAACCGATTTTGCCTGATTCAGACATTGAAGCTGCAACAACACCCGCTAAGAAAGCACCTTCTTGCTCTTTGAACAGGATATTCGCTACGTTGTCAGCTGCAACTTCAGCATCGATTAATGCTAACTGTGCATCTGGATTGTCATTAGCGATTTCTTCAATTGCATCACCCATCATGAAACCAACACCGAATACTAAATCGAAGTCACGACGTAATAAGTTGTTTAAGTTTGTGTTGTAGTCAGCATCTGATTGTGATTGTAAGTAATCAAAACCACCGTTACCTTTAGATAAGCCATTGTCAGCACCGAACTTTTGAACACCTTCCCAAGCTGATTGGTTGAATGATTTGTCGTCTACGCCACCAACGTCTGTAACCATTGCGATCGAGAAATCGCCAGAACCTGTGTCAGTGCTTGTTTCAGAACCAGAATTAGAATCATTGTTTGAAGTGTCTTTTGAATCAGTTGACTCTTCGTCAGTTCCGCATGCCGCCAAAATTGCACCAGTTGCTACTACAGAAGAAATTAATAAACCAAATTTACGCTTTTTCATTAATGAGTCCCCCTCAAAGGTAATTGATATTAGCAGGAATTAAATAATAGAAATTATTGTTCTACACCCGTTTACGTACTACATGGAAGCTGAATTTGTCAGCTCTGAAATAATTTTTTGAATAAAGAACAACACGATCATTTTCATCATAGTGAAGTTGCTTTAATACAAGCAATGCTGTTTCCGGCCCACATTTCAATATCGGTGATACTTCATCGTGGAAGCCTACAGGATCGATATATGTCACTGCATATGCGACACGGATGGATCCGGTTTGCTCTAAAGCCGAGAAAATCGAAACATTTTGATTACTTATAAATTCTTTTGGCAATAGATTTGCCGGCACTTTGTCTACACAGTAGACGACCGGTTCGTTATCGGCCGTTCTTACACGTTCAATCGTGATAACATTGTCATCAATGTCAGCTTGGAAACGTTCCACATCATCTTCCGTGGCTTTTTCTTCCTTCGCACTGATGAAGATTGTGCCCGGATTCATACCAGCATTTTCAATCATAGATGATACACTCGATAAATGTTCAATGCCTGACGTAAAGACCGGCTTTGGATTGACGAATGTACCCACACCATGACGACGGACAATAATGTTTTCTTCTTCCAAAAGTCGCAGTGCTTCACGAAGCGTTGCACGACTTACACCTAATGTTTTTGAAAGTTCGAACTCTGAGGGTAATTTTTCGTTCTCACGATATGTCCCTTTATCTATATCTGACTTCAAACGATCAATAACTTGTAAGTATAAATGACGATGATCTGCTTTAATTGTCAATTAGTATCACCACCATAACATAGAGATCAGACATCTGATGTACAACATTCCTACTAATTCGTGAATAATATAACACTTTAAATGAAAAAAGAAAACATATTTCTTTAAATGTGTCATGTTAATGTGAAAAATCAGCGAATTTATTTCAAAACTTATAGAAAAGAATATATTCCGAAAAGTCCGATAATGTCAAGGGTTTCTAGTATCTATTTCCTAGTACTTGACGCGGTTTGCTTCCTTCGGGTGGTCCGACAATCCCTCTTTGTTCCATCTGATCAACAATCCGGGCTGCACGGGAATATCCGATTCTAAATCGGCGCTGCAGTAATGATACGGAAGCTGTCTGCATTTCCAGTACAAGCTGCACGGCTTCATCATACAAGTCGTCCGTTTCATCCATCACATCAACGATCGGTTCATCGGTCGGGATCATCGCTTCCTCATATTGTGCTTTTTGCTGCTCAATGACACTGTTAATAATTCTTTCCACTTCATGATCACTTACAAATGCCCCTTGCACACGGACTGGTTTGGATGCCCCTGCCGGTAAATATAGCATATCGCCCCGTCCAAGTAATCGCTCAGCCCCGCCCATATCCAGAATCGTGCGGGAATCGACGGCAGATGAGACAGCAAATGCAATACGGGATGGAATATTTGCTTTGATGATGCCGGTAATAACATCAACAGACGGTCTTTGCGTTGCGATAATCAGGTGAATCCCTGCAGCACGCGCCATTTGGGCAAGACGTGTAATCGCATCTTCCACTTCACTTGAAGCAACCATCATCAGATCCGCCAACTCGTCGACAATTACGACAATGTACGGAAGGTTCGGCTGTTTTTCCGTTGCACCTTCATTGCTTATATCGATATATTCGTTATATCCTTCAATATTCCTTGTACCGGAATGCGAAAACAGATCATAGCGCCGTTCCATTTCCGACACTACTTTTTGCAGCGCCTGAGCCGCCTTACGTGGATCTGTTACAACCGGTGCCAGTAAATGCGGGATGCCGTTATACACACTTAGCTCCACCATTTTTGGATCGATCATCATCATTTTTACTTCACTCGGTTTTGCGCGCATTAATAGTGACACAATAATGCCATTGATACACACACTTTTACCGCTGCCTGTCGAACCGGCGACTAATAAGTGGGGCATTTTGTTCAACTCTGCCGCAATTGCCTGGCCTGTTACATCACGTCCCAAACTCACGAGCAGTTTGGCTCCGACTTTCACCTGCTCATTTGCTTCAAGTACTTCACGTAACGTTACGACCGCCACTTCACTGTTCGGTACTTCAATCCCGACAGCCGACTTCCCTGGGATAGGGGCTTCAATACGAATATCTTTTGCTGCAAGGGCCAGTGCCAAGTCATCTTGAAGGCTGACAATTTTACTAACTTTTACCCCTGTATCCGGCATTACTTCATATTTAGTAACTGCAGGACCTAAATGAACTTGTGTCACTTTCGCTTTTACACCAAAGCTTAAAAATGTTTGTTCCAGTTTTTTTGCATTTGTTTGAATGACCGAATATTCGCCGCTCTGATCATGTTCTGGTGGTGGGTTCAGTTGCTGCATGGACGGCAAAATATAGGTTTGGTCCGTTTCAGATGTTACGGCCATGATCGGCTCACTTATTTTTTCCTCAACTTCGATTTCGATACCTTTTTGCTGTTCCTGTTTCACTTGCTCCACAAAATTCGAAATGATCGGTTCATGATGTGTCGGCGTTGCAGTTGTAATAATCAGGTCTTCCAAATCAGCCGCTTCCTCTTCTATCATCGGTTCGGTTTTAGAACGACGCTGCTTCTGCTGAGGTTCAGGTTTTGACTTACTTCTTTTGCTGCGATTCGTTCTTTTGAACTTTCCCCTAAGTGTAGGGGCTTTCTCCACTAATATTGGTACGAGCGCTTTTCCGGTAATTAAAATAATCCCGATTGCCAATAATACAAAGGCGGCGATTTTTGCACCGGATGCGTCGAATAAAACATGGAACAGACTGAATAATAATCCGCCGATCATCCCGCCGCCGAGCGCATTGCTGCGGTTTACTATTCCATCAGTACTGATAAGAATTCTCCATGTTTCCTTTAATACCGAATTGGACAACAGGGTGTTCGCTGCATGCATTTGTTCGATTAACAGGCTATGGCTGAAAATTGTCAGGCTTGCCCCGACAAACAGCACGCCATATACGACACGGGTATTAAATGCGACACCCCGGCGTTTGACCATGAGCATCCCAGCTACTAAAAAGCAGAGTAGCGGGATGATAAAATGCAGATTGCCGAAGAAAAACATCGCGACTGAATGGAGCATTCTGCCAACAAGTCCGAACTCCAGAAATTCGATAATGGCCAGTGCGATGAGCAGCAGTCCGATAATTTCATATGCGAGCGGATGGAGCTCCTCTTTTGTTTTTGGCTTTAGCGTCGGCTTTGTTTTTGCTTTTGTCTTAGTACTTTTCTTTTTATCCAATCTTTGTTCACCTACTTAAAAATTGTTCCTTAATGTTAGACGCCAAAGTTGCTGAATAGGCTTCCGGTTATTAGTGATGCGTACTTGAATCGATTGACTTAGTTTGTGCTGAATTTGGAATTACTTTTACCGCTATGTACCGAAAAATCAGTTTTTTTTAAAATAAAGTTCAGTTTTTACCGTATTAATCCAGCCTTCTCTAATTATGGAAGCAAGGCACGTCTCCACTCCGGAATTTTAGTTGGAAAAAGGGCTTTCTCACGCTTAATGTAAGAAAACCCTTTTTGATTATTAGATATGGGGGGATATAGTTGCCTCCCCTTCATTCCAATGTTAATTAGTATTCCATAATGATCGGAATAATCATTGGACGACGTTTTGTCTTTTGGAATAAATATTGATTTAATGTGTCGCGAATTTCTTGCTTAATGTTTGTCCATTCGAACGTTTCTTTACCAACATATTTCTCGATCACTTCGCGTGCGATTTCAGCAGACTCTTCCATTAACTGTTCCGACTCGCGCACATATACGAAACCGCGCGATAAAATTTCGGGACCTGACGCGATTTTCTTCTGTGCACGGTTCAATGTTACAACAACAATGAAAATACCGTCTTGGGAAAGCAGTTTACGGTCGCGTAAAACGATATTGCCTACATCGCCTACACCGATTCCGTCGATTAGTACATTCCCTGCCTGTACACGTCCTGTCATACGCACTTTGCCGTTTTTGTATTCGACAATATCGCCTTTATCTGCAATGAAAATTTGAGATTTTTGCAAACCTACCTGTTGTGCAAGTTTCGAGTGTGCGATTAGCATGCGGTACTCACCTTGAACAGGGATGAAGTATTTCGGCTTCATAAAGTTCAGCATCAGCTTTAGATCTTCCGCGCTGCCGTGGCCGGAAACATGGACTTTCTTGTTCGAAGTCATGACATTTGCGCCCGCTTTTGCCAGTTGGTTCATCGTGTTGTACATTTGCACTTCCATGCTTGGTGATGGTGTGAATGTAATTAGGACTGTATCTGTATTTCTGATTTTAATGTCACGGTGATGTTTACGCACAATTTTATCCAGTGCATCAAGTGGTTCACCTTTGTTGCCCGTTGCCATAATAATAATTTCATCATCGTGGTATTTATGAATTTCGTTTACTGGTACAAGTGTTGTTTCATCGATTTCCAAATAGCCTAGGTTAACACCGATATCGACCATTTTCTCCAGGGATTTCCCAACGACCGCAACTTTACGGTGTGATGCAGCAGCTTGTCTGAACACTTGCTGAATACGAATAAAGTTTGATGCATATAATGCTACAATAATTCGACCTGGTGCCGAATGGAACGTTTTTTGCAATTCTTCCGCAATCACTGCTTCACTTGTTGTATAGCCTGGGCGCTCCGCTTCCATTGATTCTGATAAAAGCATGAATACCCCTTCTTCACCAAGCATTGCCATTTTAGCCAAATCCGGCTTGAACTTGCCTGTTGCCGACTGGTCAAATTTGAATTCGCCTGTGTGAACGATTGCCCCTTCAGAAGTATGGAAAACGATTCCTAATGAATCTGGAATACTATGTGTTGTATGGAAGAATGTCACATACGTAGAATTGAAGTTCATGCGACTATTGCTCGATACTTCAAAAAACTTCACTTGGTAAGGTGCAGGTAATTCTTTCAAATGCTCCTTCGCCAAAGCGATCGTTAACTTTGAACCATATACCGGTGCTTTAATTTTCTTTAATACATACGCAATCGATCCAATTGCATCTTCATGTCCATGAGTCAGGAAAATACCTTTTACGCGCTCTTTATTTTCCTCTAAATACGTGATATCTGGAATGACGATATCAATTCCAAGCATTTCGGTCTCTGGGAACATGAGCCCACTGTCTACTACGAAAAGCTCTTCATCGATTTCTATTACATACATTGATTTTCCGATTTCGCCAACTCCACCTAATGGAATGACACGGATAAGTTCATTTTTTGATTTTGTCACTTTATTTCCTCCTAAATTGTTCCGAACAGCAACCACTTAAAGTTCATTATACGGTGAGAATGACGTTAGTACAAATAAAAAAGTGATTTTCTTTTTTCACGTAGCGCCGGGCAAATTAAAATCGCAACCGTTTTACAGAATGTCGAAACTTTAATCCTCGTTTTTTTTGGATAATCCTCAGTTGCTGACCATTAACCCTCACTTCATCCGCTATATTCCTCAAACTGACTAAAAATAAAAAAACAGTCACCCGCTTCTCATCGGAAGGTGTGACTGTTTATGTGTTAATTCACTTGTAATGTGCGGAAACTTTTTGCTTTTTCCTGATACGTATCCCAAATTTCATCAAATGCTGCCTTTTCTTCCGGTAGCATTTCCATCATCGGCATCCGTACATCAAGCGTATCGAAGCCTAATTTTGTCATCGCGTATTTAATTGGCGACGGGTTCGGCTGTGCAAATAACGCACGAACGAGCGGCAGTAATGCGCGGTGGATTTGTGCCGCTTCCTGATGACGGCCTTCTTCAAATGCACGAACCATTTGCTGCATATCTTTCCCTACTACATGTGAAGCGACAGAAATAATACCGCGTCCGCCGATTGCAAGCAGTGGCAATGTTAACCCGTCATCCCCTGAGTACACATGGAAATCCGGATCGACGTTTTCGATAATGTCACCCATCTGATCCAGGTTACCGCTTGCTTCTTTAATGCATGTAATATTCGGTACATCTTTGCTGATTGCAATCGTTGTTTCCGCTAAAATATTGGCACCTGTACGGCCCGGGACATTATACAGCATGACTGGAAGTTTCGTTTCTTTTGCAATCGTACTAAAGTGGGCATACATGCCGCGCTGATTTGGCTTATTGTAATATGGCGTTACGAGCATGATCCCGTTTGCCCCATTTTCTTCGGCTTTATGAGTCATCATAATCGAGTAAGCTGTTTCGTTATCCCCTGTACCGGCAATAACAGGTATGCGTCCTGCCACTTTTTCTACTGTAAAACGCACGACCTCGATTTTTTCCTCAGTTGACATTGTCGGGTTTTCCGAAGTTGTTCCACAAGCAATAATTGAATCCGTACCATTTTCAATTAAATGATTAATGATACGTTCTAACTCAGGATAATTAATCGTACCGTCTTTTTTAAACGGCGTAATCATCGCTGTACCAATACGTCCGAAATCCATAACTGATAATCCTCCCCTTATAGTAAGTGATCCTCTAGCATAGCTTCTGCAATTTGAATAGAGTTGAGTGCAGCCCCTTTTAATAAATTATCTGACACAATCCATAAGTGGAATCCTTTTTTGTTGTCTAAATCTTGGCGAATACGTCCAACATATGTCGGTTCTTCGTTTTCCGCAAAAATCGGCATCGGGTAAAGCTGTTCGCGAATGTCATCTTGCAGAACGATACCTGGTGCATCCTTTAAAGCGTCAAAAATCTGCTGTACTGTTGCTTCTTGCTCCAGTTCAATATAAACCGATTCTGAGTGGCCTGAAACGACTGGAACACGTACACATGTTGCAGCGACTTTCAGCTCGGGTGCACCCATAATTTTCTTCGTTTCGTTGATCATTTTCATTTCTTCATATGTAAAGCCATTGTCCGTAAATTTATCGATTTGCGGAATGACATTACGTGCGATCGGATAATGTTTTTTATCTGATTTTACCGGTAACACTTTCGCTTCAACGTTTTTCCCTGCATCCCACTGTGCACTTTGCTCACGCAGTTCTTCAATTGCTGCCACACCAGAACCGGATACCGCTTGATATGTTGATACGACAACTTTTGTTAGACCGAACTTTTCACGGATTGGCTGTAATGCTGCAACCATTTGAATTGTCGAACAGTTTGGATTTGCGATAATCCCTTTTGGAATTGTTTTTAGTGCATGGCGATTTACTTCCGGTACAACAAGCGGTACCTCTGGATCCATACGGAAATGACTTGTGTTATCAATAACAATCGCTCCACGCTTTGCTGCTTCAGGTGCCAGTGCTTCTGATACAGAGCCGCCTGCTGAAAATAACGCCAGATCGATACCTTCAAAGCTTTCCGGTTTCGCTTCTTCTATCGTATAGTTTTCACCATTAAATTGGATTTGTTTTCCTGCTGAACGAGCAGAAGCTAAAAACTTGATCGATGCAATTGGAAATTTGCGCTCAATCAGCTTCTCCATCATTTTTGAACCTACAGCTCCTGTTGCCCCAACTACGGCAACATTCAATTTCTTTGTCATGTCTCATCTCTCCTAAAAATATCGGTATGTATATAATGTTGGATATTGTATCATATATTATTTGAATTGTGTAAGATAATTTGATTATTTAAAATATTGTATAAATATCGGCTGAATCTGTTTTTTATGAGCGAGCGTATATGCTACAGTATCGAGCATTTTTGTGAAATCCGCTATGAGCGACGTCGGTTTTTTAATTGGATCATCCTGACCGAACGGAATGAAGAAAATGTTTTTCGCATTCATTAATTTCATTAAATTCATTCCGTTTAATCCAAGTGCATCATTCGTTGAAATCCCAAGTACGACTGGTGACCCGTTTCGAAGTGTCGCCTTTGCTGCCATCAGTACGGCACTGTCTGTTGCCGCATTCGCAAATTTACTGATGGAGTTCCCTGTCATCGGCGCGATGACCATACAGTCCAGCGGATTACTCGGTCCAAACGGCTCCGCTTCCGCAATGGAGCTGACAACCTTTTCTCCTGCGAGGGCTTCGATTTTTGCAATCCATTCTTCACCAGTTCCAAATCGTGTAGCAGCATGTAATACAGAAGGCGTTATAATCGGTACAACGGTTGCACCGGCTTCACGAAATTGGGTTATTTTCGGTACGACATCTTCGTACGTACAATGTGATGCGGTAATTCCTAAACCAATGCGTTTTCCCTCAAGCATTTGCTTCCTCCTTTCGTAATTCTAGTATCGTTTCGTATAATAGGTTTGCTGCAGCTTGCGGAAAGTATTTCCCAGGTAATGCAGGTAGCAGCTCATACTGAGATAATTTGATGTCGTTCAAACATCCCGGGCTTGATGCGACATCATAAATCGGACGGATCATCCAGCCTTCAAAATCCTTCGTCAGCCATTTTGTCGGAATTGTATTGATCAGAAAATCCGCTTCCATACTATTCTTCTCGTTCAATTCAATACCTTGATAACCATATGCAAGGGCCTCGGCTTTTTGCGTTTCCGAACGTACGGCGATGATGACCTTTGCATTGAGACGTGTTAAAAACAGGGCAAGCATTTTTGCTACACGTCCAAACCCTGTAATCATAATTGTTTTATACTGCACATTTACTTTTTCTTTATACAAATGTGCTAAAAAGCCTTCTGCAGTAAGCGCGGCATTTTTCCAGATGAATGTTTCATCTTCCAGATAATAATGCAGGCGCTTGTTTTCAAGAATCTGTTTCCACTGATCAGTCAATTTCCCCGCAAAGAATCGTGCCTGACGAATACCTAGAAGCTCCTCCACTTGGATCGATAAAGGGTGGATCGGCAACACAATTTCTGTAGGGTGCAGCTCCAGCGCCACTTTGTTCAGCGCTTCATCCCAAACAGTCGTGTTTTTGTAGTACACCGTGCGATCATTTGTCGATAATTGCTTCGCCAAAAACTTCATCCGCTCATCTGTACCGATCACAAGCCAGCGTTCAGTCATCATTGGCATGCTTCAATGTCGATGTTGTTTTTTGAAATAATACCCGGTCTTCCCCGATTAAAATAATTTCACTCCAAGGAATATATTTTACCATCCCGGTCTTTTTCTTTTGGAACGGCATTTTCACCATTTGCGCCGGCATTTCAAATCCGGCAATCTTCCCTGTTTTGGCATCAAAAATACATTCCGTCTCAGCTAAAAATCCATATCGAACACCGTTTTCCATTTCGATCAGTTCTTTTTCAGCGAGCTCTGATAAAAGCATTGCATCCCTCCTCTTGTAAGAGCCTACATTACTATATGCATCAACTTTGGCAGAAGTGAAATGGTTCATCATTTAAGTTTAAAGGACCTATTCGCAGGCAGCGGGTCACATAGCCATTGTTCGCATTAATAAAGGTAGAAATTACTCTTAATTATAAACCATTCCAACAAAAATTAATTTTGCAGAATTTTCGATAGACAAAATCTGCCACATCTGTGTATACTGTGTATATACAGTTTGATCATGTGAGGTGAAACAATTGATTATCAAATTGAGCAATAACAGTGAAAAGCCTATTTATGAACAAATTACCGACCAGTTAAAACAGGCCATTTTGACAGGCAAGCTGCTGACAGGTGATGCCCTGCCTTCTATAAGGGCGTTGGCGAAAGAATTGAAAATCAGTGTCATGACAACAAAGCGGGCGTATGCCGATTTGGAACGGGATGGCTTTATCGTCACAATCGCCGGTAAAGGCAGCTATGTATCGGAGCGCAATCAGGATTTCCTGCGTGAAGAGCTGATCCGCCAAATTGAAGTACATTTCACGAAAGCGGTATTCATCGCCAAAACGGCAAATATGCCGAAAGCGGAACTGCATGACTTACTCGATTTACTATTGGAGGAATGATGATGAACGCAATTGAAGTTAAAAATGTTTCGAAGCAATTCAAAAAGTTCCGTTTAAATAATATTTCGTTCACCGTTGAGAGCGGGACAATTGCCGGCTTTATCGGACAAAACGGTGCCGGGAAATCAACGACGATCAAACTGATTTTAAATTTGCTGAAAAAAGTTGACGGCGAAATTCTTTTATTTGGGAAAGATCATATCGAACATGAAGTGGAGCTGAAGGGGCAAATCGGGGTTGTATTTGATGAACTGCATATACCGGAAAGCTTCACCCCAAAGGAGCTCGATGTGCTGTACGGAAATGTGTATCCTACTTGGGACCGTCCTTATTTTGATGAGTTGCTGGAGCAGCTGGATGTGCCGAAGTACGACAAAATCAAAACGATGTCCAAAGGAACGAAAATGAAGCTCGCTCTTTCACTTGCATTGGGGCACCGGCCGAAACTTTTGCTGCTTGATGAACCAACGAGCGGTCTTGACCCGATCGTGCGCGATGAAGTGCTCGGTATGCTTCAAAACTTCATGGAACAGGAAGATCATGCCATTCTCTTTTCTTCGCATATTACAACGGATTTAGAGAAAATCGCGGATACGATTACATTTATCCATGACGGCGAAATTCTGTTCAGTGAAAATAAAGACGATTTGCTTTACGGTTACGGAATTTGGAAAGGATCCCTTGAAGAATCGAAAGTTATACCGGATCATGCGATTATCGGTAAACGGGATTATGTATTTGGCATCGAATACTTGGTCATGCGGGAGTTTGTAAATCCAGTTATTGAACTGCATAAACCGACGATTGATGATCTGATGCTGTTCTTCGTAAAGGGGCGGAAATAATGAGAAAAATGTTCCTTCATTATTACGAACAGAAATTGGCTTCCTGGATTTTGTTTATACCTGTTGCCGCTTCTTTTTTCGGCCTTCCCTTGCTGTTTGAAGGTGCAGAATCGGCTGCGTACTTTATACTGTCCATCAGTATTACAGCGCTCTGTGCGACTTATTTGGATATGCGGGAAAGCGAGCTCGTCATGACAAGCTTATTTCCGGTTTCCAAAAAGACTTATTTCATTGTGGATCTCTCTTTTTTAGGACGATACACACTATACTATAACCTTTATACACTCGCGGCAACGACCGTTATTCAAACATTGCTGGAGCGGCAGCTTGTTTTACCTTCCGTCAAACAGCTGGTGTTAAGCTTTGGTGTCAGTTTTTCTATTATTACTATTTTTCTGCTCATACGTCGTGTGAAATTCGGCTACTTTGTAAACCTGTCCATCGTTTTTATTCCAGTAGCATTTACACAATTTTTATCACTCTTTGAAACGCTGGCTACTTTTCAGAGCATTATAGTATTCTTTGTTTTATTATTTCTTCTCATCATTGCCGCATGCATCACTTACTTTCGTGAATACAGGAGGGATGTCCTATGATTGCACTGCTTAAAATGCACTTTCATTTATCGAAAAAACTATTCATCGCCGCTTTTTTCTTCATTTTATTAATGACAGGGATTCAGTGGCTGATCATTAAAGAAGTTAATTTAGGCTTTCTGACACTCTACTTTTTAGCTTTGTCTCCTGCTTTAGGTACTAGCTACTTGCTCGAAAACCATTTTATGAAACGCTTACGGATCATGCCGATTGATCCAAAGGACATAGTCAAAAGTTTATTTCTCTTCAGTTTGCTTCTTTTGCTTATCATTACGATTCCAATCGGGATTTATCAAGGTTATTTATATTTAAATAACCAGATGAGCAGTTTTGAACTTTCACTGATTTCAATCGTCTTTGCTGCCGGCATTGCTTCTATCGGCTCGATGCTGAAAAACTATTTAAGTGATCCGACAAAGGGTACGAAAAGCATATCGGTTTGGACAATTATCGGTTATTTTCTGATCTTTTTATTTGCTCACATTTTGTTTATGGTTTTACTGAGTATTGTAGATCTCAAACTGCTGGGCGCAGCGATTGTTCCTATTTTAGGATTGATTGTTTATTATCGCTACTTTAAAACAGCCATCATAAAATTCCAGGCAGCCGAATTTTAAAAAGACAGCGCGGGCTAGTAGTTAGCATGCGCTGTCCTTTTCGTTATTCGTTTTCCGGTCCGATAATCGCAATGGCCGGTTCGGATAATAGAATCTGTGTAATCAACTCATCGATCGTTTCCATCGAAATGGCATCGATTTTAGCCAGCACTTCATCGACTGAACGATGACTTTGATGGATCAGTTCATTGACTCCGTTACGGTTCATAAAGTCTTCCGTTCCTTCAAGGCCTAAAACGAAGCCGCCCTTTAGCTGCTCCTTCGCATTGTCAAGCTCGGTTTCCGTTACCCCTCCTGCCACAAGGTCAAATAACGTCTGGTCAATCTGCTGCTTCAATGCATCCAGGTTTTGTTTTGATGCCGACGCATAAATCGTAAACGTCCCGACATCTTCATAGCTCGACTGGTAGCTGAATACAGAATACGCCAAGCCGCGCTCTTCACGTATTTCCTGGAACAGTCGTGAACTCATATTGCCGCCGATAATATTATTCAACGCAATAAAGCTGTACATTTTCGGATCTTTTACCGCAATGGCCGGAAATGAAATGGCGATATGCGCCTGTTCGGTATCACGTAATTTTTCAACTTCGCCTGGTGTAAATACCGGATAAGACGGTTTTGAAACTATTGATTCTTCACTTGCTTCATAGTTTCCGAATAATGCTTCCACTTTTTCCAGTAAATGCTCTTCAATATTCCCTGCAATCGAAATGACTACATTTTGAGGGCCGTAATGTTTCGCCATATACCCTCGGATCATTTCTTCATCGAATGTTGCCAGCGTTTCCGGTGTTCCTAAAATCGGACGGCCCAGCGCATCTTCCGGGAACATGACACTCCATAATTTTTCGTGGACGTCATCTGCCGGATCGTCTTCGCTCATATAAATTTCTTCAAGGACAACTTGGCGTTCGCGTTCAATTTCTTCTTTTGCAAATAAGGAGTTAAAGAACATATCGGACAAGATATCGATTGCGAGCTCCCCGCGATGATCCAGCACTTTCGCGTAATAGCATGTATGTTCCTTCGATGTGAAGGCATTGATCTCTCCGCCGATGCGGTCGAACTCTTCCGCGATTTGACGGGCTGTACGGTTTTTTGTTCCTTTGAATAGCATATGCTCGATGAAATGGGTAATCCCATTTTCTTCTTTTGTTTCATAGCGTGAGCCTGCATTGACCCAAATGCCGACCGATAATGACCGGACATGCGGCATTTGCTCGGTAACGATGCGCACGCCATTTTTTGCTGTAATTACTTGTACCATAAATTTCTCCTTTATTTCGGCTAGTAAACTATAAGTATGACTTAATAAATCGTAGTATGACTCTTCACCAATAGTCGGGGATGAAAAAAACTTTCTTTTTGAGCCGTTCTGCTCCGTTACGGCGGATGCTTTCCGCGGGCATGGCTACCAACTAAATGCCCGGTGGCCAACAGGATATTGATCACAAACGCGTTGTCACACGATGTGACGCCCTTAGCATTCATTCCATAAGTTATTTAAAAAAGAGGCTGTACAGTAGTGTACAACCTCCCTTTTTATAAACGCCTGGAAACAATTATTTTCCTTGTTCCGCGCGCTCTTTTTCTTCTTTGATTACTACTTTACGTGATAAGTTTACGCGACCTTGCTTGTCGATCTCGATACATTTCACAAGTAATTCATCACCAAGTTTTAATACGTCTTCCACTTCTTTCGTACGTTCTTCCTGAATTTCAGAAATGTGCAGTAAGCCGTCTTTGCCTGGGAAGATTTCACAGAAAGCACCGAATTTTTCAATGCGTCTTACTGTTGCCATGTAGTACTCGCCTACTTTAGCTTCGCGTACGATTGATTCGATCATTTCTTTAGCACGGTTAATCATTGCTTCATCAGCTGAAGCGATGTAAATTGTACCATCTTGTTCTGTATCAATTTTAACGCCTGTTTCATCAATAATTTTATTGATTACTTTACCACCCGGTCCGATTACGTCGCGGATTTTGTCAGGATTAATTTTGATTGAAACGATTTTTGGTGCGTATTGTGATAATGAAGTGCGAGACTCTGAAATCGTTGACATCATATGCTCTAAAATGTGCATACGGCCGATTTTCGCCTGAGTTAACGCTTCTTCTAAAATATCACGAGACAGACCATCGATTTTAATGTCCATTTGAAGTGCTGTTACACCTTTAGCTGTACCTGCCACTTTAAAGTCCATGTCACCAAGGTGGTCTTCCATACCTTGGATATCCGATAATACTGTATAGTGTTCGCCTTTTTTAACAAGACCCATTGCAATACCTGCAACCGGTGCTTTAATTGGCACACCTGCAGCCATAAGTGCCATTGTTGATGCACAGATCGATGCTTGTGAAGTAGAACCGTTTGATTCCAATACTTCCGATACGCAACGGATTGCATACGGGAATTCCTCTTCTGTTGGCATTACCGCTAAAATCGCACGCTCACCTAATGCACCGTGACCGATTTCACGACGGCCCGGGCTACCGTAACGGCCTGTTTCCCCAACTGAGAATTGAGGGAAGTTATAGTGGTGCATCCAGCGTTTTGACTCTTCAATACCTAAGCCGTCAATAATTTGAACGTCACCTAAAGCACCTAAAGTACAAATTGATAATGCTTGCGTTTGTCCACGTGTGAATAATGCTGAACCGTGTGCACGTGGCAATAAATCCACTTCAGAAGATAATGCACGGATTTCATCTTGTTTACGACCATCCGGACGCACTTTATCTTCTGTAATTAGACGACGCACTTCGTCTTTAACCATTTTATCTAAAATAGCATTCACTTGTTTCATCGTCTCATCGTCAGCTTCCTTAGCTTCATATGATTCGATAACACGTGTTTTTACTGCTGTAATATTTTCTTGGCGTAATTGCTTGTCCACTGTCTGGATCGCTGTATTCATATCAGCTTCACATTCAGCTTTGATCGCTGCTGTTAAGTCTGCATCCAATTCATATAATGTTACTTCTAGTTTTTCTTTACCGACTTCAGCAATAATTTGCTCTTGGAAAGCAATTAACTTTTTAATTTCTTCATGACCGAACATAATCGCTTCAAGCATAATATCTTCAGTTACTTCCAAAGCACCTGCTTCTACCATGTTAATCGCGTCTTTGTTACCGGCTACTGTTAAGTGAACAGTCGATTTTGCCGATTGTTCAACAGTCGGGTTCACAACGAATTCTCCGTCGATATATCCTACATGTACACCTGCAATCGGTCCGTCGAATGGAATATCGGAAATTGCCAATGATAATGAAGAACCAAACATTGCCGCTACATCAGCAGGGCAGTTTGAATCATTTGACATAACCATTAAAATTGATTGTACTTCATTACGGAAACCATCCGGGAACATTGGACGGATTGGACGGTCGATTAGACGAGAAGTTAATACTGCCGCTTCTGATGGACGTCCTTCACGTTTAATGAAACCACCAGGGATTTTACCTGCTGCATAAAGACGTTCTTCAAAGTTAACTGTTAACGGGAAGAAATCTAATGCTTTCGGTTGTTTTGACATTGTTGCCGTAGCTAGAACTGCTGTTTCGCCGTAGCGGATCATTGCAGCGCCGTTTGCTTGTTTTGCCAGCTGTCCTACTTCTACTACTAGTGGACGGCCTGCCCATTCATACGAAAAGACCTTTTTTTCGTTCATTAAATGAACCCCTTTCTTATTGAAACACTCTACGTATCATATTATGTACCATAGTTAGTGTATCAAAAAAGCGTTTTCTATGCTAAATTTTTTGATCTAAATATCGATAAATTCAATAAAATATTTTGGCTTTCCAGCAATGGTTTAACTTCTTTCAACAGGCGTATCGACACCTGCTCAAAGAAGTTAAACATCGCACCATTGATTCGGAAAGCAAAATCTTTTCAAACATAATAAAAAGCGGGAAAAATCCCGCTTTTTATTGTCAGACTATCGACGTATTAGCGACGTAATCCAAGTTTAGTAATTAATTCACGGTAACGAGCTACGTCGTTTTCACGTAAATATTTTAATAAATGACGACGTTTACCTACCATTTTAAGAAGACCGCGTTGAGAGTGGAAATCTTTTTTGTGAGTAGATAAGTGAGCGTTTAAAGCGTTAATTTCCGCAGTTAATACAGCTACTTGTACTTCTGGAGAACCAGTATCTGTTTCGTGTACGCGGTACTCAGCGATAATTTCGTTTTTACGTTGTTGTGTAATTGCCATTTTAAATGACCTCCTAATAATTAAAATATCCCCAATAGCACAGCAGTCGCTGGAGTTGCGTAAAGCCGAGCTAAGGTTCATACGAGAATTTCGTACTAGTGAATAGTACCATAATTGTTTATGGATGCGCAACTATTTAGCGCAGTTGTTCAAAATAAGCGATCGCCTGCTGTTTGTCCAATTCAATTTGTTCAATCAACGCTTCGATGCCGTTAAATTTCCGTTCGCTGCGGATACGTTTATACCAGCCGACAACGACCTCTTCACCATAAATATTTTTATTGAAATTTAAAATATGCACTTCAATCGACAGCTGCTTTTCTTCCGGGTTATTGAATGTCGGTTTATACCCTACATTACAAACACCGTCATACCATTTATTCTGAACCAAAATTTTCACAGCATACACACCCGTTGCCGGTATGTAGCAGCCTTCCATCGCCTGGACATTCGCTGTCGGGAAACCCATTGTCCGTCCGCGCTTATCTCCGTGGACGACGATTCCCGGCACTTCAAATGCACGTCCTAATAGATTACGAGCCTGCTCCATTTCCCCGTCCTGCAATGCTTGGCGAATACGTGTTGAGCTGATTTTTTCGACTGCATCCTGCTGTTTTTCGATTGCCGTGACACCATACCGTCCGTTAGCAAGTTGTTCCATCAGCTCCATATTGCCTTTGCCGTATGCGCCAAATGAGAAGTCAAAGCCTGCCGTTACATGCTGGACATTTAAATCTACGATAAAATACTTAATGAATTCTTCCGGTGTAAGCTTTGCGAAATCTGACGTGAAGTTCACAACAAATACTGTATCGATATTCAATTTTTTCAGTGTATCTATTTTTTGTGAAAGTGGCGTAATGTAAAACACTTTTTCATTACGTCTCCCCAATACAATCGATGGATGCGGATCAAATGTCATCACGGCACTTTTAATATTCAGCTGCTCGGCTTTTTGCTTTGCCGCTTCAATAACCGCCTGATGTCCTTTATGTACCCCATCAAAAAATCCGATTGCTAATGAGTACGCCTCTTTTTCTATTTCCTGTGCTAATTGATGGGGGTATTTCAAATGAATAACGTTCATCTCGTGCCTCCTAATTAATTTCGGGAAACATCTTATCCGGCTTCATTTGCCCAATTTTTGTTGGATGGGCGATGTAAACCGCAAATGCTCGTCCCTCTACACCATATACAATTTTATCATGTTCCGTTAATAAAGTATGCATCGGGAGAACTTGCCCATTAAAAATTTGCTTTTCAATGTCTTCCGTGATCTCGACGTATGGGTAGTCAGATAGTGCATATTCAACCGGCAACAGGAACTTCTCCTGCTCCCCGGCTTCCATCATTTCAGCGATTTCGGCCAATGTGAAGCAATTGTCTTTTGTGAATGTGCCTGATGCTGTTCGTACAAGTTCATGCATATGTGCAGGGTAGCCTAATGCTTCACCGATCTGTACGGCTAATGTACGAATATACGTACCTTTCGAACATTTGATGCGGATCGAGAACGTCACTTCTTCCCCTTCAAATGTTTGGGCATCATCCAGTAACTCCAGCTCGTAAATTGTGATTTTACGTGTCGGACGCTCGACTGTTTGACCTGCTCTTGCATACTCGTAAAGCCTTTTGCCGTTCACTTTTACAGCGGAAAACATCGGGGGCGTTTGTTCGATTTCGCCAGTCAGCGTTTGAAGTGCGTGTAAAACATCTTCACGTGTAAATGATTTGAAATCTGTATTTTGCTCTACTGTTTCGCCTTCCGCATCTTCTGTTGTTGTCGTGCGTCCGATCGATACAACGGCCTCGTACGTTTTGCCGGCATCTGTTAAATATTCGGCGATACGTGTTGCCTGACCGATACAGATCGGCAGGACGCCTTCCACCCCCGGATCAAGTGTCCCGGTATGGCCTACTTTTTTCGTCTTCAATATTTTCCGTAACTTAAACACACAGTCATGACTTGTCATACCGCGCTCTTTCCATAATGGCAAAATACCGTTCATTGTTTTGCTCCTTTATTCGAAATGAGGATTTCATATATAATTGATTCTTTACTTTAAGTTCGTTCTATAGTCGGTACTTTTCACATCATCCGTTTTGCTTCGCTACGCGTCACTCCAACCTAACATAGAGTTTACTCCTTTAACAAAACTTCTGTACTCAATTTCTTAAAAAAATTCAGTGAAGAACTCTAAAAAGCAAAAAAGTCTGCCTGCATAGTTATGCAGTGCAGACTTCTTGGTTTTATTTATCTTCGTGTAGGCCGCGTAGTAATGCATCGATTTTGTTTCCGTATTCGATTGCTGTATCGAATTCGAATGCCAGTTCAGGCGTACGGCGTAAGCGGATACGTGAACCGACTTCCGAACGGATGAAACCGGATGCTTTTTCCAGCGCCTGCAATGTTTCCGCACGTTCGCGGTCATTGCCTAACGATGTAATATAAACAGTTGCTTGCTGTAAGTCTCCTGTTACTGCTACATCTGTAACCGTAACGAAGCCTACACGCGGATCTTTGATTTTGCGGGCAATGATTTCAGTAATTTCTTTTTTCATTTGCTCAGCAACTCGATTAGAACGTAGAGACATAAATGTCACCTCATTTAAATTGCGTAATTAATAGTACATTTGCCGGATTTATGGGTTTTATAAATATTCCCGATAAAAATCAAGCTGTTCCCACTCTGGATTTGACTGCAGGAAATGAACGGCCCGCATCAGCTCGCGCTCAGCCGCTTCTTTGGAAGAAGCAACTGAGACAAGTGCAAGCTTCGTACGCTGCCATACATCCTGATGATCAATTTCAGCAACGGAAACATTGAATTTTTGTTTCGTACGCGTCACCATCCGCTGAAGGACGGCGCGCTTTTCTTTTAATGAGTGGGCAGTCTGAATCATGAATTCAACTTCTGCGTATACAATCATTATTTACGAACGATTTCTTCCATTACGAAGGCTTCGATAATGTCGCCTTCTTTAATGTCGTTGTAGTTTTTGATCGTAATACCACACTCATATCCTTTTGCAACTTCTTTTGCATCATCTTTGAAGCGTTTTAGTGAATCCAGTTCACCTTCGAAAACAACAACGTTTTCACGGATTACACGTACACCGGCATCGCGGACGATTTTACCTTCGATAACGTATGAACCTGCGATTGTACCCACTTTAGATACTTTAATTGTTTGACGAACTTCCGCTTGACCAACGATTTTCTCTTCGAACTCCGGATCAAGCATCCCTTTCATCGCGTGTTCGATTTCTTCAATTACTTTATAGATGATACGGTGCAGACGAATATCTACGCCTTCTTCATCAGCAGCGCGTTTTGCATTCGTATCCGGACGTACGTTGAATCCGATAACGATGGCATTTGATGCAGCAGCAAGAGAGATATCCGATTCTGTAATCGCACCCGCACCAGTGTGGATGATTTTAACGTTAACGCCTTCAACATCAATTTTCATTAATGAAGAAGCCATTGCTTCCACTGTACCTTGTACGTCTGCTTTTACGATTAAGTTCAGCTCTTTCATTTCGCCTTGGCTCATTTGTTCGAATAAGTTATCAAGTGTTACACGTTGTTTTTCTGAACGTGACGCTTGGATAGCCGTCATTGAACGAGACTCACCAACTTGACGAGCTGTTTTTTCATCTTCGAATACTACGAAACGGTCACCCGCTTGTGGTACTTCGCTTAAGCCCGTAATTTCAACCGGCATAGAAGGGCCGGCTGTTTTAATACGACGGCCAAGATCATTTACCATTGCACGTACACGACCATATGCATGACCGACTACGATTGGATCACCAACACGTAATGTACCATCTTGAACTAAAAGTGTTGCAACTGCTCCACGGCCTTTATCAAGCTGTGCTTCAATTACTGTACCGATTGCTGAACGAGTCGGGTTCGCCTTTAATTCGCCTACTTCAGAAACTAATAAAATCATTTCCAGAAGCTGGTCAATACCTTCACCTTTTAGTGCTGAAATTGGTACGAAGATTGTATCTCCGCCCCATGCTTCAGGAACCAATCCGTGCTCAGTTAATTCTTGTTGTACACGGTCCGGGTTGGCAGATGGTTTATCCATTTTGTTGATTGCAACGATAATTGGTACTTCTGCAGCTTTTGCGTGGTTGATCGCTTCAACTGTTTGAGGCATTACGCCGTCATCCGCTGCAACTACGATAATTGCGATATCTGTAATTGATGCACCACGCGCACGCATTGTTGTGAATGCCGCGTGTCCAGGAGTATCAAGGAATGAAATTTTCTTCCCGTTAACTTCTACCTGGTATGCACCGATATGCTGCGTAATCCCGCCTGCTTCACCCGCAGTAACTTTCGTTTTACGGATTGAGTCAAGCAATGATGTTTTACCGTGGTCGACGTGTCCCATAATTGTTACAACTGGTGGGCGCTCTTCTAATGCGTTTTCGTCAACTTCCACGATTGTATCATCGAAGTACGTATCTAAATCTGTTTTGTCGATACGGATTTCTTCTTCTACTTCTACCCCGTAGTCTGCACAGATTAACTCGATTGCATCCTTATCCAGCTCTTGGTTAATTGTTGCCATTACGCCAAGCATGAATAATTTTTTAATAATTTCCGATGGCTCACGGTGTAATTTTTTTGCAAGTTCTGCAACTGATAAACTTTCATAGAAAGTAATTTTTTCCGGTAATTCTTTTTGCACCATTGGTTGTGGTGCTGGGCGATGCGTACGACGTTTACCACCGTTGATACCTGGCTTTCTGCGTTGTTGATAGCCGCCTTTATTTTGAGTGTTGCCACCCTTGTTTGGCGTATTTCCGCCTCTGTTTGGCGTGTTACCGCCTTTGTTTGGCGTATTCCCGCCTTTATTATTACTAGTAGTGTTTTGTGTTGTGCCGCCTTTGCGGTTGTTAAAGTTATTTTGAGTCATATTTCGATTTTGGTTACCTTTATCATTTCTTATTTTTTCGCCTTGTTGCGATTTTGTTTGCCCTTGGGCGTTTGAAGCTTTGTTCGGTTGTTGGTTATTTGAAGCAGATTGTGGACGATCCTGCTTTTGACCTTGCTGCACTTTATTCTGCCCTTGTTCACCGCGTTTTGGTGTTACATTTACAGCTTTGGCAGATGTCTTTGCAGGAGAATCTTTCGTTGGTTCCACTGCTTGCTTAAAGACAGAATTTAGTTTTGAGACCGCCTGCTCATCAATGACCGCCATGTGATTTTTCACCGGCAGATTATGTTTTGCTAGCACCTCAATAACTTCCTTACTTGTTTTATTTACCTTTTTCGCGTATTCATGAACTCTTACTTTGCTCATCTGCTCACCCCCGATTAATTTTCGTTGAGTAGACTAGACATTTTTTTAGCAAATCCGCTATCTGTAATAGCAATCGCTACACGGGCTTCCTTCCCGGTAGCATGTCCAAGATCATATCGATCTCCGAAAACATAATACTCAACATTATAAAACGTACATTTATCCTGAATCTTTTTGCTCGTATTGGCCGAAGCATCCGAAGCTAAAAAGACAAGTTTCGCTTTGCCGCTGCGAATTTCCCTTACGACAAGCTCTTCTCCGGATATTGTTTTTCGTGCACGTGCCGCTAAACCTAATAGCTGCAGCAAGGCAGGGTTTGTCATAAAATCGACTCCCTGCGGATTAGCGTTAGCAGCTCCTCATACACATCATCCGGCACTTTTGCATCAAGCTGGCGATCTAAAATATTCTTTTTACGCGCCAGTTCAACAGCATCTTCCGTTTTAGAAACATATGCTCCACGACCGGATTTTTTTCCTGTTATATCAACAGTCACTTCGCCCTCTTTAGAACGAACGACGCGAATCATTGATTTTTTCGGAAGCATCTCGCCTGTTGCGACACATTTGCGTAAAGGAATTTTTTTATTAACGACCATATTGCTTACCCTCCTTGCAAAATCATTCCAAATGACGGCTTATTCTTCGTCATCACCATATAAATCAAATTGTACTTCTTCTTCATCTTCACGTGGAACGAATGTGCTCGTTTCAGAAGGATAAATTCCTAATTCGCGTGCATCTGTTTCACTCTTGATATCGATTTTCCAGCCCGTTAATTTTGCTGCTAAACGAGCGTTTTGTCCGCGCTTACCAATCGCTAGTGATAATTGATAATCCGGTACAACAACTGTTGTTGATTTTTCTTCTTCATTCACCTGAACGTCAAGGACTTTTGAAGGGCTTAGTGCGTTTGCAACGAATACAACCGGATCTTCTGACCATTCAACGATATCGATTTTCTCACCGTTTAATTCGTTTACAATTGTCTGCACACGGGCACCTTTTGCTCCAACGCATGAACCTACTGGATCTACTTCTTCATTATGTGCATATACAGAAATTTTTGAACGGTCTCCCGCTTCACGCGCGATTGATTTGATTTCAACTGTGCCATCATAAATTTCCGGAACTTCCATCTCAAACAGACGGCGCAATAATCCAGGATGTGTACGAGATACGATTACTTGTGGACCACGTGTTGTGCGCTCAACTTTTGTAATGTAAACACGGATGCGTGATGTTGGCTTATATACTTCACCTTGAATTTGTTCGTTGACAGGCAATGCCGCTTCCACTTTACCGATTGACACATAAATATTGCGTGCATCCTGGCGTTCGATTACACCTGTTACGATGTCATCTTCACGGTCTACATACTCTTCATAGATTAAACCGCGCTCCGCTTCACGAACACGTTGTGTCACAACTTGCTTAGCAGTCTGTGCCGCGATACGTCCGAAGTTACGTGGTGTTACCTCTTCTTCTACGACGTCACCAATTTCATAAGCTGCATTAATGAATTTCGCATCTTCCAATGCGATTTCCAGACGATCGTCTTCTACTTCTTCTACTACGTCTTTACGAGAATAAACAACCATTGAACCTGTCGCTAAGTTAAGATCCACACGAACGTTTTGCGCCTGGTTGAAGTTACGTTTGTACGCAGTTACTAAAGCCGCCTCAATCGCCTCAATTAATACATCTCTTGAAATACCTTTCTGCTCTTCAAGGGCAGTTAGGGCATCTAGTAATTCACTACTCATTTTTGTTTTCACTCCTAAATTTGCTTATCTGAAAAATCGATAGCAAGACGCGCTTGCGCAATTTTTTCTTTTTCAATTTGTACTGTAACTTTACGTGTTTTAATACGGAATTCGATTTCTAAAAATTCATCTGTATATGCGCGTAAATAACCATAGAATTCTTTTAAATCCTTAACTGGTTCATAAGTTTTTACATAAATATATTTGCCGATTGCTTTTTCAAAGTCCTGCTGTTTCTTTAACGGACGTTCTGCTCCTGGTGAAGAAACCTCTAAGTAATAGTTTTGCTCGATTGGATCATTTTCATCCAACTTCTCGCTTAAACGTTCACTCACTTGTGCACATTGTAAAATATCAATGCCGCCTTCAGGTGTGTCAACATAAATACGAAGGAACCAGTCGCGTCCTTCTTTCACGAACTCGATATCAACTAATTCCAAATCAAGCTCTTCCACGATCGGTGTCACTAGCTCTTCAATGATCGACGTAACTTTGCTCATCGTATCCTCCCTAACGTCTTTGTTTGTTTTAAATCTTCATAGTATTGGTTAAACAAAAGACGAGTTTTCATTGAAAAAAATGGAGACATTTACATCAATATGCAATTGCGTCCAGATTTCTTTTGAGGCCCACAGGACGTGGGTCAGCCAGTCATTGCCGTAAGATACGACGTTTTTGACGGACTTCATTTTTTTCATTTTAAAATTTGTGATATTCGCCAAAGGTTCAACTCCATTGTACAAATGATCAGAACACTTGCTCATCGGAATTAAATAGTTGTGTAAACAACAGAAAAGAGCGGGAAACCCCACTCTTTTGCTGGTGAACTATCAACAAATTATTACACTCAGCATAGCACAAAGGCTATCCTAATGCAAATTTTGCCTATTAACAGATAGAATTAACAACATTTAAGAGATTATGCATCCGTAAACACAAAATCCGCTCTTTTGGTCAATCCAAACATTAGAATAATGATAGCTGGTTGGCATCCGGCATTCCTTCCAGACATCCAAGCTCATCCATATACTCGATTAACGTTTTCGATACACGGCCGCGCTGCTGCAGATCTTCCTTCGATAAAAACTCTCCGTTTTTACGTGCTTCAACAATTTGTTTCGCTACGTTTGTACCTAGACCTGGAATCGCATCAAATGGCGGAATCAATGAGTTACCTTCAATGATGAATTCACTCGCCTGTGAACGGTATAAATCAACCTTTTTGAAGCTCATGCCGCGTTCGCACATTTCCAGTGCAAGTTCCATCACTGTCAGTAAACTTTTCTCTTTTGGCGCCGCATCGAGCCCCTTCATATTGATCTCATCGATTTTTTTGCGGATCATGACAGAACCTTGTGTCATCGCAATTAAATCAAAGTCCGACGCACGCACCGTGAAGTACGCCGCATAGTAAAGAATCGGGTGATGCACCTTGAACCAGGCAATACGTACGGCCATTAGTACATAGGCTGCCGCATGGGCCTTCGGGAACATGTATTTTATCTTTTTACAAGAATCGATATACCATTCCGGGACTTTTTTTGCACGCATTTCTGCTTCCATTTCATCTGTTAACCCTTTACCTTTACGAACGGATTCCATAATTTTGAAGGCAAATGACGGCTCCAGATCCTGATAAATTAAATAAACCATAATATCGTCACGACAGCCGATTACTTCTTTTAATACACAAGTGCCGTCTTTAATCAGTTCCTGTGCATTTCCAAGCCATACGTCTGTACCGTGTGACAGTCCTGAAATCTGAACAAGTTCACTGAATGTCGACGGTTTTGTTTCTTCAAGCATCTGGCGTACGAATTTTGTCCCGAACTCCGGAATTCCGAGCGTTCCTGTTTTCGTACCTATTTGCTTTTCCGTCACACCGAGCGATTCCGTCGAACTGAAAATTTTCATAACTATCGGATCGTCTGTCGGGATTGTTTTCGGATCGATTCCGGATAAATCCTGAAGCATACGAATGACGGTCGGATCATCGTGCCCGAGTATATCGAGCTTTAAAATATTATCGTGAATCGAGTGGAAGTCGAAATGAGTTGTTTTCCATTCTGAATCCTGGGCATCCGCAGGGAACTGTACTGGCGAGAAGTCGTAAATATCCATATAATCCGGTACTACGATAATGCCCCCAGGGTGTTGTCCTGTTGTACGTTTTACCCCTGTACATCCTTGCACAAGGCGGTCTACTTCCGCATTTCGGTAAGTGATGCCATTGTCGCTTCCGTATCCTTTTACATAACCATAGGCCGTCTTTTCAGCGACCGTACCAATCGTTCCGGCACGGAATACATAATCTTCACCGAACAGCACTTTCGTATAGTTATGCGCCTGTGGCTGATATTCGCCGGAGAAGTATGACGATAGGTAAGCCTTTGAAGTTATCACCAGCTTTTCCCCCGTCCCACACCGTGCATGAGGCTTTCACACTCACACGGCGTTCCATCGTTAGTTTTGTTGAATGTTATAGACTAAGCTTTGGATTTCCTACTTCCGTTCTTAGTCTGTTTAAGTTATTTAATGCTTTTACTTCGAACTTACTTATTATCTTTCGGTAATCTTTATTTATTAACGGGTCTGAATGATGAATGATTGTATGATATTGCTTGTTGATAATAATTAAATTATCGTACTCATCTGAGCCGCCTTGAGCTGTCGGTTTTCTGTGGTGGCATATTGCTTGATGAGGAGTTAATCGCTCACCAGTAATTCCACAGCAACCTTTTTGCGCTACATACTTACTTAGACGGTTATTCTCATACAGAACACTTTTCGATTTATATATTCCTTTACGAAACATTTCAATTTCTCTAACAGACACTTGTTTTAAATCTTTATGAATTACTTTCCTATCAATTTCATTGTAAATCGTGAATTCAGGCTTGCGCTGTCCTCGTATATCATGTCGAACCGCTTCGATAGGATAGACCAGTAATCCATTGCTTTTGAAACGTGGATAATTGTAATCCCCATAAAACTTATCAATCACTCCATTTGATTCTTTTGTCTTAGCAAAAATCTTTCTAAATAGAAGTGACTTAATATTCGGATGAACTTTATGCCTTATTTCATTAAAGTCCTGCGATATTCGGGTAGCGATTTTATAATAATTTTGCAGGCCTATAATATTTGCATTAAAATTCATCACCTTTTGTGGAGTAGGGCTTTTTCTTAGCTTTACCAATTGATGCCTAATTACACCTTGTACCTTTTCTTTTGCTTTAGGGTCCATTTTCGAATTAACGATGTATCCCGTTTTCGAATTGCCCTTTTGTACCGCTCTAAATCGAATCCCTAAAAAGTTTGTACCGTTTTTTCGCAAGTTTGTAATTTTACTTTTTTCTTCATTAATTTCTAACCCTAGTCGTTCCTTTAGCCATTTCTTAACAGCTACTTTGATCTTACAGGCGTTTTGATAAGAATTTGTGAAGATTTTAAAATCATCTGCGTATCGAACTAAATACATAGGCTTTAGTTTCGTCTTTTTAAGAGCGTCCGTTTTATTGCGTTTTAACTTGTAAGGTACTTTTGTCGGTTTCGTTTCCCACTGATTTGAAATCCACCAGTCAAACTCGTTTAAAACTACATTTGTAAGCAATGGAGATAAAATACCTCCTTGTGGGGTTCCTTTCAGTGGTATTCCTTCACCACTAATTTCAGCTTTAAGCATCTTCTTAATTATTGCTAATACTTTTTTATCCCTAATACCAATCGTCCATAATTGTCTCAATAACTTTTTATGATTCACATTGTCGAAGAAACCTTTAATGTCAATATCAACAACGTAATGTTGATGGCTATGATTCACCATATGATAGCATCTTGCGAGTGCATCATGTGTGCTTCGCTTCGGTCTAAATCCATAACTTTGTGGATTGAATTTTCCCTCTGTAATTGGTTCTAATACTTGTAAGAACATTTGCTGTATTAGTCTATCCTCAATTGTCGGGATACCAAGAGGTCGCATCTTTCCATTAGGTTTTGGTATAAACAACCTTCTAACTGCATGTGGTGAATAATTTTCCAGTCTTTTTCGAACAAGTTTGATTAGTTTATCAGCATTCATTTTGTTCAGGTGTTTAATTGTGTGTCCGTTTGTCCCTTTCGTTTTACTACCTGTATTACTCTTCAGGTTTCGAAAGGCGAGTTGAATGTTTTCTTTAGAAATAATTAATTCATAAAGGTCTGTAAAATATCGACCACTTTTGCTTTCTTCATAAAGATTATCAAAAGTTGTTTGTAACCCAAAATATTCATTGTTTCTTAATTTTTGTATCATTAAGTCAGCCAACTAATCACTCCCTATGAGCTTTCGTTCTCTTTAGTCATACTAGAATCTGACTTGTGTAGGTTTGTTTTCAACACTAACGACTTGTGCCCTTCCCTCAGAAATGTTTTTTCCTCCGACCTATTTGTTATTCAGTCATCATTGGCATTTCATCATCAGTACTACGGCACTACTGCCACTCCGTTAAAACGAGTTATAGCTAAAAGCCTTTCCTCGTACCGTCGTCATTGACATGCAACTGTCTCTTACGTTCGGAGCTTCACACGTTCCACTATTTCTATCTGTACATCTTTCCTTAGGTTCCCCCTAAATTCCGCTAGGCTTGCATGTGCCTGTAACACAAGATGGATTTTCATAACCAAACGCTTACTCATCCACACCTAGAAGTCCTACTTTGGACTCCGCAGCATTTCTACCGCGTGACATTCACGAAAAGTCAGTCGAGGGTTCGTCCCAGTGATTCTACTGATTCTAACCATAGAAAGTTTATAGACGCCAGGCCTATCATTCACAAGATTACTCTCTTTCCACAGCCGAGCTGTTTGGGTGAACTTTAGCCTACTTTAACGAGCTTCATACAAGTTTCAGTTTTGCAGTCATCTGCTTGCATGTCGTAGCTTCAGCGAGCATGTTTCAGGAAGTTACTCCTTCATTCCATACTTCGAAATAGCAGTTCTACCTTATTGGTGGCTAATCTTTTCAATTAGCAACGTGTCGCACTCAAATCGATATCAGGTACCTTATCTCCTTTGAACCCTAGGAACGTTTCGAACGGGATATCCTGGCCGTCTTTTTTAAACGGGGCACCACATTCCGGGCATTGTTTGTTCGGTAAGTCATAGCCCGATGCAACCGAACCATCCGCGATAAACTCAGAATGCTTGCAGCTTGGACAAACATAATGCGGAGGCAGCGGATTCACTTCGGTAATTTCCATAAATGTCGCGACAAGGGATGATCCTACAGAACCACGCGAACCTACTAAGTAACCGTCAGCGAGCGATTTTTTTACGAGCTTTGCGGAAATCAGGTAAATTACCCCGAATCCATGCCCTAAAATGGATTTCAGTTCCTTATCGATCCGTGCCTGTACAATTTCCGGTAAATTTTCGCCGTAAATGCTATGTGCCATTTCATATGTCAGATTCGTTACTTCATCATCCGATCCTTCAATTTTCGGTGTATATAAATCATCTTTGATCGGTTTTACATCGCCGATCATATCGGCAACTAGCTGCGTATTTGTCACAACAACTTCCTTCGCCAAATCCGGACCTAAAAAGTCGAATTCCTTCAGCATTTCATCCGTTGTACGGAAATGGACTTTCGGTAAAGGATTCCGGTTCAGCGGGTTTGCCCCACCCATTGAACCAACAAGGATTTGACGGAACTTTGCATCGGTTTCATGCAGGTAATGGACATTTCCAGTAGCTACAACCGGTAAGTTCAGCTTTTTGCCAAGCTTGACGATACGGCGGATAATGTCTTCCAATGCCCATTCATCATGCACCGTACCGCCATCCACTAATGGAGAATAGACCGGTTTCGGCATGACTTCCAAATAATCATAGAATTTTGCGATACGCTCTGCTTCTTCCTGCGTTTTATTCATCATCGTTTCAAATAGCTCACCATTCGAGCAGCCTGAGCCAACAATCAAACCTTGTCGCAGTTTCTGCAAATCGGATCGGCGAATACGCGGTACACGGTAAAATGTTTGCGTATGCGAGATAGAGATTAGCTTAAACAGATTTTTCAGTCCGGCATCATCTACCGCCAAAATCGTACAGTGACTTGGACGTGACTGTTTGTATCCTTCTTCACCGCCGACATGGTCATTCATTTCAATCAGATTTTTAATGCCTAAATCGGCTGCCTGCTTCAATAGATGCAAGAAGAGCTCACCTGTTGCTTCGGTATCATAAATGGCACGGTGATGCTGGGTTAGTTCGATATTGTATTTTTTCGTCAATGTTTTTAAGTTATGCGATTTTTGCCCTGGGTTGACAAGTCGGGAAAGCTCGACCGTATCGATCCCCGGGTGGCGAACTTCTATGCCCGCATTTTTGTAGGCAACATATAAGAAGCCTAAGTCAAACGCTGCATTATGCGCGACAACAACGCCATCGCCGATAAAATCATGGAATTCGCGGATGACATCACTCAGCTCTGGTGCATTGACGAGCATATCGTCGGTAATATGTGTCAGCTCGATAATCTTTGCTGTTAATTTACGGTGCGGGTTTGAGAAACGTTCAAATGTATCAATGACTTGACCATTTTTTATTTTAACTGCCGCCAGCTCGATAATTGTGTCATACACATTCGAAAAGCCGGTCGTCTCTACGTCAAATACGACATACGTAGCATCTTCAAGGTCCACATCAATCGGATCGTAAACAATTGGTTTTCCGTCATCCACTAAGTTTGCTTCCACGCCGTAAATGACTTTAATGCCATTTTTCTTGCCGGCAGCATACGCTTCAGGGAATGCCTGAACAACTGCATGGTCGGTTACCGCAATTGCAGGATGTCCCCATTTGGCTGCCTGTGCGACAAGTTTATCGACAGATGTCATCGCATCCATTTGACTCATCGGTGTATGCAGGTGGAGCTCAACACGCTTTTCGCCTTCCGGAGCATGGTCTTTTTTAGGTTCACGCTTGATTTCATTGATGTCTTTTACCATCATGACCAGATCGCGGGCAAATGTATCAAGCTGAATGGATCCGCGTACACGCACCCACATCCCTTTGCTCATCTGCTTCATCTTCGCGACATCCTCATCACCGTTTGAGAACATTTTGACCATTAGTGAGTCGGTGTAGTCGGAAATTTTAAACTCAAGCAATGATCGACCGCTTCGAAGTTCTTTAATATCACATGCAAAAATAAACCCTTCCAGTACAATCGAGCGTTCTTCTTCCAGTACTGTACGGATTTCGACCGGATCCGGATTTTTAATGAGTGCTCCAATCTGGAATGGTGTATCTCCATTGGAAACTGCACCCGGATTGGCCGCCTTTTCTTTTTCACGTGTCGCAAAGTCGGCCATCGCCTGTTTGGACAATCGCTCTTCCTCTTCCCTGCGCTGCTGGTAAAACGCTTCTTGCTGTGCGATAAATTCATCATTTTCCTCTACAAGCTGGAACTCCAGCGGGATATGAGGGAAACCGAATGTTTTGTACGACTCGGCAATTTTATCTGTATATTTCGCTTTTAATGACAAGTATTCGACTTCGAGCATCGATGTCACAATAAGCTTATGTCCTGTCCATTTCGGTGTTTGCTTCGATAAATTTGCACGCAGGAGCGGCGACATTTCATCCAATTGCTCAATGACTACTTGCCAATAATCCAAAATATGCTGCTCATTAACTACCGGATTATGCGACTCGATTGTCAGTAACACATTGGCTATAGGAGAAAACTTCTCGACCATCCGCATACGCAGTAACTGATACACCTGATAAGGCAATATATTTTCTATTTTAATTTTAAAGTCCCAAATACGTTTCTTTTTATGAACCGTTACACGTTCGAGTGTTCCATTTTCAAAAAAGGACATATAGACATCATCAGTCAATTCAAGCTGCTGTAACAAAAGTAGGAATTTTTGTCTTCCTTCCTGTTTTGACAATTATTTCACCCTTTCAATAACTGTTTTCATTGGGAGGCTAAGGGATTCGCCGGGCATGTCAAAATACTGACCGCCACACCGATCAAAGTCGGCCCCTCCACATCCAATGAAAAAGAAAAGAAAGTACATAAAAAATTGTACTTTCCCGTTCTCTCTATCTTAATCATTACTAGTTTTGGCGGAAATATTCGTTTAAGCGATCGACTACTTCTTCTTTCGCCCACTCTGCAGATTCGCCTGTTGAACGGAATTTCACTTCCACAAGTCCTTCTGAAGCTTTTTTACCTACTGTAATACGAACAGGTAATCCGATTAAATCTGCATCCGCAAATTTTACGCCGGCACGTTCTGGACGGTCATCATATAACACTTCGTAGCGGTATGATTTCAGTACACCATAAAGCTCGTCCGCTAATTGAACTTGTGCTTCGTCTTTTGCATTGACCGGTACTAGCTGCAAGTCATATGGCGCTAATTGTGTAGGCCATACAAATCCGTTCTCATCCTGGAAATGTTCCGCAACTGCAGCAAGTATACGAGAAACCCCGATACCATAGCATCCCATAATATAAGGTTGTGCTTTCCCTTGCTCATCAAGGAATGTTGCATTTAGTTTTTCTGAATAGGTTGTACCTAATTTGAAAATATGTCCAACTTCGATGCCTTCTGCAAACTTGATGATACCTTGGCCGTCCGGAGATGGGTCACCTTGTTGGATGAAACGGATGTCTTCATAAGAGCTGATCGCGAAGTCGCGCTCCGGATTGACGTTCAATAAGTGGAATCCATCCTCGTTTGCACCTGCAACGCCGTTACGGACCGATTTGATTGCGTTATCCGCAATCACTTTCACATTCACCGGCAATTTCACAGGACCGATTGAACCTGGAGTACAGCCTAATAATTCTTTAATAGCTGCGTCCTCTGCCAACTCAACAGATGTAGCACCTAATGCATTTTTCAGTTTAATATCGTTAATTTCGTGGTCACCGCGCGCTAAAACAACAACCAGCTCACCATCAATATCAAAAACTAGTGATTTGATCACATTTGAAGGTTCCACATTTAAAAATGCCGATACTTCTTCGATTGTTTTTTGATCTGGTGTTTCAATCTTTTCAATGTCTTTCATCGGTGTTGTCGGTGCTGTATATTCTACAACAACCTCTGCCATCTCGATGTTTGCCGCATAATCCGATGTATCCGAATAAGCGATTGTATCTTCACCAATTTCAGAAAGCACCATGAATTCGTGTGTACCTTTACCGCCAATTGTACCTGCATCCGCAATTACGGCACGGAAGTTCAGGCCAAGACGCGTGAAGATATTTGAATATGCCTGGTACATATCATCATAAGTCGCATCAAGTGATTCACGTGATGAGTGGAAAGAATAAGCATCTTTCATAATGAATTCACGACCGCGCAGTAAGCCGAAGCGTGGACGTTTTTCATCACGGAATTTACTTTGAATCTGGTAAAGTGTTAATGGTAATTTTTTATATGATTTGATTTCATCACGCACTAAAGTAGTAATGACCTCTTCATGTGTAGCACCTAAAGCAAAGTCACGGTCATGACGGTCTTTTAAACGCATAAGTTCTGGACCGTATGCTTCCCAGCGACCTGATTCCTGCCAAAGTTCTGCTGGTTGCAATGCAGGCATCAATAGCTCGATTGAATTGATTGCTTCCATTTCTTCACGGATGATTTGTTCGATTTTGAATAATACTTTGCGCGCTAATGGTAAGTATGAATATACTCCGGCTGCATTTTGACGGATAAATCCGGCACGCAGTAGCATGCGATGCGATTTCACGTCTGCATCGGATGGATTTTCCCTTAAAGTAGGGATAAACGTTTTGGTCTGTTTCATAAATAGTGCCACCTTTTTTATTTAAATTGCTGCTCTTTATAATACTAATCAAATTTAGCTTTGAACGCTAGTATTATTCATACAAAACGCTCAAAGCTGCCATTTTAAAACGTATTTTGTTTAAAAGAGATTCTGCATCTGACATGGGGTTGATTTCCATCCAGTTAAATCATCTTAATAAATTTTAAAAGAAGAATCGCTGGATATCGTTCCATGTTACGACGACCATTAGGATCATCAGGAGGAGGATTCCGACGAAATGAACCATACCTTCTTTTTGTCGGTCGATCGGTTTTCCCCTTACTGCTTCCACAGCGAAGAAAAGTAAACGGCCACCATCAAGTGCCGGTAGTGGTAACAAGTTCATAATCCCCAAGTTGACGCTCAGCATCGCCGCAAAGTATAGAATATTATATAAACCGAAAGTGACGACCGTTTCCGTTGTTTTATAAATTCCTACCGGGCCTGATAATGCATCAATCGAGAATTGGCCTGTAATCAGTTTGCCGACAAGTGTCCCGATTGTAATAATCATGTTATATGTTTCTTCCACACCGTAAACTACGGCTTGCAGCGGATTTTTTTCAATGGAACGCATAACGCCGATCTGTCCGTAGTCTGGACCGCCTTCCTGTTCCACAGCTTTTGGTGTCAGTTCAATTATTTCATTGCCCGTTGCACGTTCCACTTCGAATGTTACGGCTTTGTTTGGATTGTCGAAAATTTGTTCGGATAGTTCCTCCCAAGTTGAAATCGACTGCCCGTTCACCTTGACGACTTTATCGCCATCGACCAATCCGGCACTGCTTGCAACAGAATTGTCCACAACTTCGGCAATGACCGGTTCATCGGAAGGAATCCCCTGAATGAGCCCGATAATCAAGAAGATGAAAAACGCTAAAATAAAGTTGAACAATGGACCCGCGAAAATTGCCATTGCACGAGCACCAACAGATTTTGAATTAAATTGGCGATCAAGCGGTGCAATCATCTGCTCCGTACCATTTTCAACGACGCTTGCTGTCCGCGATACATTGTAGCGAATGAACTGGTCATCCTCATCATAACCTTCAATCCAAAGTTCACGTTCCAGATCTGCACGCTCTACTTCTAAAAAGATGACGTTCTGGTAATGTGTTTTTTGGTTGAGTATGATTTTTTCTACGATATTTTCTTCGTTCGTTATTAAAGCTACGCGGTAACCGGGCTGCAGTTCTACCGTATCGGTATCTTCGCCGGCCATTCTTACATAACCGCCAATCGGCAATAGTCGTAGCGTATAGACTGTTTCTCCTTTCGTCATCCCAAAAATCTTCGGTCCCATACCAATCGCAAATTCACGCACCATAATGCCTGCTTTCTTTGCAAATAAGAAGTGACCTAGCTCATGGAAAAAAACGAGTGAGCCAAAAATTAAAATAAAGGCTATAACTGTTTGCATAATCTCCCACCTTCATTGGAACTGAGCCGAATAGTATTTCGCTCAATCTTTTCTAGCAATTAAGCTCTTTGAAAAAAGGCATGCTTGTACAAAAGGGGATGTCCACCTTTTCGTTCTTCACATCCGTTTTTCACACTTTCCTATTTTACCATGGTTGCGACTGTTTTTCTCGTCTCACTGTCTACATGCAAAATAGTTGCTAAATCTGGCAAAGCGATATTGTTATGACTATTCATAATACGCTCAATACATTCTTCAATTTCTAAAAAAGTAATTTTTTCCTGTAAAAACAATGCAACTGCAGCTTCGTTTGCCGCGTTCATCGCCGTTAAGATTGTTCCGCCCATACGTCCTGCATCATAAGCAAGCTTTAGTGCGCGGAAACGGTCAAAATCCACTTCCTTAAAATGAAGCTGTCCAATTTGGGCCAAATTTAAACGTTGGCCATTTGCAAGCGGTAAACGATCCGGGTAGCTAAGCGCATACTGAATCGGCACACGCATGTCCGGTGTTCCGAGCTGCGCGATGACACTTGTATCCTCATATTCCACCATCGAGTGAATGATGCTTTCACGGTGCAGCAGCACATCGATGTTGTCATATGGCATATCAAACAGTACATGTGCCTCAATAACTTCAAGCCCTTTGTTCATCATTGTTGCTGAATCAATCGTAATTTTGGCTCCCATTGACCAGTTCGGGTGATTCAATGCATCTTTTACTGTTACACCTGCCAGCTCATCCCTTGTTCGATCGCGGAATGAACCACCGGATGCCGTTAAAACAATGCGCTCGATACGCTTTTTATTTTCACCGTTCATCGATTGGAAAACAGCTGAATGTTCACTGTCTACCGGTAAGATCGGGGCATTGTATTTTTTCGCTTCAGCCATTACAAGATGTCCCGCTGTTACAAGTGTTTCTTTATTGGCAATCGCAATCGTTTTCCCCATACGGATTGCAGCAAGTGTCGATTCCAGTCCAACACTGCCTAATACCGCATTGACAAGCACTGTCGAATCCGGATGTGTCGCCACTTCGACCAATCCTTTTTCTCCATATGTAAAGGAAACATGCGGGAATTCTTTTTGTAAAGTGCCTGCCGCTTCCTCTGTTTGCATTGAAACTAATTCTGGTTGCAGTTTTTTAATGATTTCACGGGACTTTTCAATATTTTGCCCAGCTGAAAATGCAACAAGCTTAAATTCATTCGGATTGGCAAGTAGAATATCAAAAGTTTGCCATCCGATGGAACCTGTTGCCCCTAATAAACTAATTTTTTTCACAATGATACGTCCTTTCTATGTCCTAGGAAAAGAAATGTAAAAAGTGCAGTAATGGTACAACAAATAGTAAACTGTCAAAACGGTCCAATATGCCGCCGTGTCCTGGCAGGATATTGCCTGAATCTTTCACATCATAATGACGTTTAATAGCCGATTCAACCAAATCACCCATTTGTCCGATGATCGAAGCAATAATTGTCACAACGATTAATTGCAGCCAGCTTGAAGCAAAAGGATAGATCAGCTGCATAGCAATTGCGAAAATAACTGCAATCACGATCCCGCCAACAAAACCTTCCACTGTCTTCTTCGGTGATATCTCCGGCCATAATTTGTTCTTTCCTAATTTACGGCCAACAAAATAGGCACCGGAATCTGTTGTCCATACGACTAATAACACAAACACGACAAATTCCAATCCGATAAAACGTGTTTCGATAAAATAGTGGAAACCAAGTCCGACATAAAATGCCCCTAGCAATATAAAACCAATTTCATCAAACGTCATTTTATTTTTTACCAGTACAATATAAATCAACAATAATGCCGCGATTCCATATACAATCATTAAAATCGAATCATATTGGAAAAACTCTACAACATTAAGTGACCATTCATTTGGTACAACCAACACTAATAATGCAAGTGTACCAATAATACCTGGAACAGATGCAATTGAAATTCCTTTCATTTTCAACAATTCATAGAAACCGATCACTGCGATGATACTCATTAAAACCGCAAACGGCGCTCCTCCATAAATTACGAATGGAATAAATAATGCTGCAGCAATTACTCCGGTAATGATGCGTTGTTTCAATTTGTTCCTTCTCCTTTCAGCCCTCCATAACGGCGGTTACGGTTTTGATACACAGAGATCGCCTCTTTTAAACATGCTTCGTCAAAATCAGGCCAATGCGTATCAGTAAACCAAAACTCCGTATAGGCAAGCTGCCATAGCATAAAGTTACTTATGCGCACTTCACCACTCGTGCGAATCAGTAAATCAGGTTCAGGTAAATGAGCCGTCATTACATACTGGGAAATATGTTGTTCATTTAATTCATCAATTGTAATCTTTCCCGCTTCTACCTCTTTCAGAAGCTGTTGCATCGCCATTACAATTTCAGCACGCCCACCGTAATTCATCGCAAAATTTAGGACCAAACCGGTATTCCCTGCAGTTGCTTCCATCGCCTTTTTCAAAGCAGATTGTGTATATTCCGGCAATGAATCCATCACACCGATCATTTCTACTTTAATATTCCGCTCCATCAGCTCCGGTAAAAAGGAATTTAAAAATTGCTCCGGTAAACGCATTAAAAATTCCACTTCTGATTTAGGACGCTTCCAGTTTTCTGTTGAAAACGCATAGAGCGTCAATACTTCCACTCCTAAATCACAAGCGCAACGTGTTATTTTTCGAACGGTTTTCATTCCTTCATGATGTCCTGCAACCCGTGGCATCGAACGCTTTTTTGCCCAACGTCCATTTCCGTCCATAATAATTGCAATATGGGTAGGGATATCCTCTCCCTTAACTAAGTCCACATTTTCACTACCGAATGATTGTTCTTTATTTGTATTTTTCCCAAAAAGTTTTTTAAACATAGTTAATACCCCCAACTGCACAAATCGGACTGCTTTCCTTTTTATCATATCAAAAAAGGGATAGCCTGTCCTTTTTATCTAATGAAGTTCTTTAGTATCCTGAAAAATAATTGTTCTTCTTTTAACTTTAATATGTATTTTTTCCACAATTTATACTTTTAATTAGGGGGAATGGGTTCATGTGCATGTTCTTTTTGCTCCAGCTATATTTCCCTAACAAATTTATATTTTATCTATATATTGTAAAAAAACGTCCTTATTAGCAGGACGTTTTAATCCATGTAAAGTTCATACTTCGCCAGAAAAAGATTTCGCGCTAATGTAATCCACCAGCGCGAAACAAAATTATTAAAAATTAGATATTACCTTATTAACATTCGGGTTGATTTCCATTGCGTGTCGGAGGCCAACACGATGTTGGTCACAAAAGCGTTGCCACAGGACGTGGCGTTTTTAGCATTTGTTCCTTTTACTATCACTCAGCACTCCTGCCGCAAAACCATTCCAATCAACCAGTTTCCAATAAAATACTCTTAAAATTAAACTGTTAAAATTTCTTTTTCTTTTTCTTTCACTAACTCCTCGATTTTAACGATCGAGTTGTCTGTTAGTTTTTGAATGTCATCATTGAAGCCGCGTAGTTCGTCTTCTGTGATTTCACCGTTCTTTTCCAGTTTTTTCAGGTCATCGTTTGCATCGCGGCGCACGTTGCGGACAGCAACTTTCGCTTCTTCCGCTTCTTTTTTCACCTGTTTCACTAATTCTTTACGGCGCTCTTCAGTTAATGCCGGCACTGCTAAACGAATAACATTACCGTCGTTTGTCGGAGTGATTCCGATGTCAGAACGCATAATCGCTTTTTCGATTTCGCCCAAGATTGATTTATCATAAGGCTGGATTACTAAAAGGCGTGCTTCCGGTACAGAAATACCTGCCATTTGGTTGATTGGTGTCGGTGTCCCGTAGTAATCCACTGTAATACGGTCCAATAGTGAAGCATTTGCTACACCTGCACGAATTGAAGCTAATTCACGTGAGAAAGCATTAATAGATTTCGTCATTTTTTCTTGTGCTTGATTTAATACTTGTTGTGTCATTACGCATCTCTCCTAACAACTGTTCCAATTTTTTCGCCTAATGCGGCACGTTTAATATTACCTGGTTCTGATAAGTTGAAAACGACAAGCTTAATATCATTATCCATACATAATGTCGAAGCTGTAGAATCCATTACTTGTAAACCTTGTTGAATAACGTCTAAATACGTAAGTGTGTCATACTTAACTGCTTCAGGATCTAATTTTGGATCTGCCGAATAAACCCCATCAACATTGTTTTTCGCCATTAAAATTGCATCTGCATTAATTTCTGCGGCACGTAAAGCGGCTGTCGTATCTGTCGAGAAGTATGGGTTACCTGTTCCCGCAGCAAAGATTACGACACGTGCTTTCTCTAAATGACGAACTGCTTTACGTCGAATATATGGCTCTGCCACTTGTGTCATAACGATCGATGATTGAACACGTGTAGGAACACCCAAATTTTCCAGTGAGTCTTGTAATGCCAGCGCATTCATCACTGTCCCTAACATACCCATATAATCTGCATTGGCACGTTCCATTCCCATTTCAGCGCCGATTTTTCCGCGCCAAATGTTGCCTCCGCCGACAACTAATGCGACTTCTACACCTAAGTCGATAACGTCTTTAATTTCTGCAGCGATCGATTTAATAACATCCGGTGAGAAACCGAAGCCTAATTCTCCAGCTAATGCTTCCCCGCTAAGTTTAATTACTACTCGTTTGTACTCTGACACACCCATAGTAGACCTCCGTTACTCATTTATTTAATTAGAAATAAGGCTCAAAAACAAAATAAGTACCTGCCCGCACATTCCGCTACAGGCGGACGCTTTCCGCAGGCGTGGGCCAATCCACCTCGTCGCTTTGCTCCTTCGGCGTATCGGCCGTCACGCTTATCCCGCTGGAGTCGCCGCCTTTCGTTCCATGTGCTTTTTATACATCAAGCACCTCTATTGTTCAAGACCTGAAATATATAGATTTCTTTAAAAATAGGGAACACGCAAATGGTGCTCCCTACTCTTTGCTTAAATTAATGCTAATTTAAGTTGTAATTTAATTAGTTACCTTTAACTTGGTTCATTACTTCTTCAGCGAAGTTATCTTCACGCTTTTCGATACCTTCACCAACTGCATAACGAGTGAAACCTGTTACAGTAGCATTTAATGAGTTTACGAAGTCGCGTACTTTTTGATCTGAGTTTTTAACGAAAGCTTGGTCTAATAAACATACGTCTTCGAAATATTTACCAAGACGGCCTTCTACCATTTTCGCTACGATGTTTTCTGGTTTACCTTCGTTTAACGCTTGCTCAGTTAATACTTTGCGCTCACGTTCAACTTCGTCAGCAGAAACTTCGTCACGAGAAACGTAAGTTGGGTTGATTGCAGCGATATGCATCGCGATATCTTTTGCAGCAGCAGCGTCAGTAGAACCTGCAAGAACTACTAATACACCAATGCGTCCGCCCATGTGTAAGTAAGAACCGAATGCATCTGCATCAGTTTTTGTTTTGATTTCGAAACGACGTAATGAAATTTTTTCACCGATTGTAGCTGTAGCTGTAGAGATTTGATCAGCGATTTTCACGCCGTCTTTTTCTAATTCTAAAGCAGCTTCAACTGATTCCGGTTTAGCAGCTAATAATTGCTCTGCTAAAGAAGAAACTAAAAATTGGAACTTGTCGTTTTTTGCAACGAAGTCTGTTTCAGCATTTACTTCTAAAAGAATCGCTTCATTACCATTTTCTAAAATGTAAGTTGTACCTTCAGCAGCGATACGGTCAGCTTTTTTGCCAGCAGCAGCTAAACCTTTTTCACGTAGGAAATCGATTGCAGCATCGATGTCACCTTCTGTAGATACTAATGCTTTTTTACAGTCCATCATACCTGCGCCTGTTTTTTCGCGTAATTCTTTTACTAATTGTGCAGTAATGTTTGCCATATTGAGTTTCCTCCTAAATATAATGAAAAATTTATTCACACTATTTCATACTTTAAGCGATAAACCGCGATTTTTCAACGATTCATACATCTTCCAATTCATTTCTCAAAAAAAGGTGATAAGGGGTTCATCCACTTATCACCTTTTCTAACAGTGAATTACTCAGCTGTAGCTTCTTCTACTGCAGGAGCTTCTTCTTCACCTTGTTTAGCTTCTAATAAAGCGTCAGCCATTTTAGCAGTTAATAATTTAACCGCGCGGATAGCATCGTCGTTTGCAGGGATTACGTAATCAATTTCATCTGGATCACAGTTAGTGTCTACGATACCAACTAGAGGGATGTTTAATTTGATTGCTTCTGCAACTGCGATACGCTCTTTACGAGGGTCTACAACGAACATTACGTCCGGAATAGCTTTCATATCACGGATACCGCCTAAGAATTTAACTAAGCGCTCGTGCTCTTTTTTAAGTTGGATTACTTCTTTTTTAGGAAGTACAGCAAAAGTACCGTCTTCTTCCATTTTTTCGATATCTTTCATACGTTTTACACGTTTTTGAATAGTACCGAAGTTTGTTAACGTACCACCTAACCAACGTTGGTTGATGTAGTAGTTGCCTGAACGTTCAGCTTCTTCTTTGATCGCTTCTTGTGCTTGTTTTTTCGTACCTACGAATAAAACTTTACCACCGTCTTGACCAACTTGACGCATGAAATCGTATGCTTCTTCTAATTTTTTAACCGTTTTTTGTAAATCGATAATGTAAATACCGTTACGCTCTACGAAGATATATTTCTTCATTTTTGGGTTCCAACGGCGAGTTTGGTGACCGAAATGTACACCAGCTTCTAGTAATTGTTTCATTGAAATTACTGACATGAGTGTTTCCTCCTAATATGTTTGGTTTTTTTCCTCCGTATTTTTCATCTGCAACAAGCTACCCGTAGACTTACGAGCACCACTTACTACATCAAAATACGTGTGTATTGTTAACACCGCTTGTAACTATATCATACTGGTCTTTCAAGTGCAACTACTTTACGCGTGAAACTTTACGAGAAGTTCAATTTCCGTTTTTCCGCGTCCCATCATTTTTGCAATTTCTTCTATCGTTTTCCCGTTGCGATATTGATTGATTACTTGCTGCTCGAACGTCAGGGTTTGCTCTTGGAGTTCCTTGTCTCCAGAAAGCGATTCCGCTTTTACTAAAGCTTCTTCGGTTTCTCCCTCAACTTGCTGCTGTATTTTTTGCTTTTGATAGGCACTTGCAGCTTGCTTTACCGGTACGAATTTGCGCGGTTCTATTTCCTGATCGTTTACCGGCTGTTCTTTTACTATCTCCGCCTGTTCCTCTTTACGGGATGGGGCGGCCTTTTGGGCAACATTCGGTTTTTTCAACTCGCTGATTAACCGGTCATTTTCTTCTTTCATTTCCATTAAATATACGCTAACCGCATTGTCCATTTCATTCATCAGTTCATTTTGGCGCTTTTCTAAATTCTTAAACTTTGAAAGCTTACTATATAAAAGAACAATGACAAAAATCGTAATCATTTGGATAAGAAATAAGGTAATTATTACTGCGATCATGATGACTGCTCCTAGCCGCTAAAATCAAAAAGATTCCCTTTAAACGGATGCTGCACTTTTTGTTCCAGCTGTTCCTTATTTTTCTTGTTTCCCTGCATTTGCTCATCCTCGTTTTCGGAAGGCTTTTCTTGTTCCTCATCATTGACTGTGTTCAGATGCTCTGTTTCATTGACGGATAATTGTTTGCGTTCCAGTTCTTTGTTTAATGCGTCATTTGCATGCATTTGCTGCAGGATTGTATTTTGTTGACGCTGGTCCGCCATTTTCCCTGCATCAAATGTTTTCGGAATCGCAATCTGCAATTCCAGGCCCTTTAAACTCATAACGCCGCCTCCTTACGTATTAATCATTTCCGAAGACAATAATTTACGTAATTTAAACAATGCTTTTGAGTGGATTTGCGAAATTCTTGATGTGGACAGGTCCAGTATTTCACCGATTTCGGTTAATGTTAATTCTTCCGAGTAAAATAAACTGATGACAAGCTGTTCTTTTTCATTCAGCTTTTTAATGTTCTCAGCCAAATCGCCCAATAGCTCTACATGTACAGTTTGCTGCTCGGGTGTTTTCGTATTGTCATCACGGATAACAAAGGACTTACCTTCCGATTCTTCCTGATCCAGCTGCTCATTGATGGATAGTACATTCGAGAAAAAGTGTTCCTGAAAAGTCTGGTAAACTTCTTCGACAGGCAATTTCATATGTGCTGCGACTTCTTCGGGTGACGCATGGCGCATCAGTTTCTGCTCAAGTGATTCAATTTGCGCTTCTAGCTTTTTTGCTTTTTCTCGTGCCGATCTCGGGAGCCAGTCCTCTTTACGTAAACCATCCAAAATAGCGCCACGTACCCGGAATGAGGCATACGTATCAAATTTCAAATCCCGGTTTATATCAAATTTATTTAACGCATCAAACAGCCCCATCATCCCCAGGCTCACTAGATCATCCCGGGAAATGTTCTTTGGAAGCCCGACAGCTATACGCTGTACATGATACGATACGAGTGGTTTAAACTTTTTTATTAATAAATCGCCTGCTTCGGGATCACGGTTCTTTGTCCAACGAACCCATAATGATTGTTCGTCTCTATGCCTTTGTTCTGTCAAACATGCCCACCCCTTTTTTTTGAAAAATAAAATCATTTGTGTTTATTATACCAAAATGCCTTTTAATATACATTTAATCCAGTAATTCGACACAGTATTTCCTTATATTCCGCTAAATAAAAAAGAGTCGGAAATACGACTCTTTTACCGTGAAATGGCTTCATCGCTTTGTAGCATTGTACGAACGACCTGTGCAATTTCTCCCGTATTCTCATCATCTACTTCCATTGCCGTATGGTCGCGTTGCGGAACAGTTTGTGTTTTGTCCGTCTCATTCGCTACAGCACCAGAAAGTTCTTCTTCAGTTTGTATCAAAACAGGTGCTTCTGGTGTATAAAATACATAACCAAGGAAATAACGGATAAGAAACATCAAACTAAACGCAATGACAGCGACGACAAAAGCTGTGGTAATTGTCGGCAATGGCATTGCATACGGATTTTGAATTGCAGCAATAAAATATACAGCGAATGAAAGTAGTGCTGCCCAAAAATTATAAAATATTGAACCAAACATTATATTTCACTCACTCCTTTATTGACGGTACGAACCTGAAGCAAGCTCGTTTCAGGATTAAATTCGATAGTACGACCGCTGTTCCCACCTGTATCTTCAGCGATGAGCGGTATTCCCAGTTTTTTTAGCTGAGCTTTAACAGCCTCCACATTTCTCGGTCCAATCCTCATCGAATCTTTGTCCGCAGTAAATTGGAACATTTGGGCACCACCCGCAATTTTTGCCTTCAATTTAAGGTGATGGGCTCCTTGTTGTTTTAAAAGATCGACTAAAGCGGCAATTCCAGTATCGGCAAATTTTGCTGTATTTACTGTTGCTGTTCGATTTAAACTGGAATCCGGCAGCATGACATGGACCATTCCGGCAACTTTTTTGGATTCGTCATAAATGACGGCACCCACACAAGAACCTAAACCGGAAGTACGGATTGTCTTTGGGACTTTCACAATATCCATCTGCGCAATGCCTACTTTAATCACTTCATTTGAATGGGTAACTATCATGTCGTAGGCACTCCTAATGATTTAAAAATTGCTTCAAATGAATCGGGTTCAGGCAACAGGAAGAACTGCCCTTTTACCGCTCCATCATCCGACATGACTTCTTCATATATAGATGTGTTGATGACGATGACCGAATCGCTTACTTGTGAAAGTTCAATAAGACCGATACTTATAATTGCACCAAACATATCAACACTTAATCCGGGTACTGTCGGATAAATTTTCAGACCTGTAAAATCGGATAAAGCCGATAAATAAGAGCCGGATAAAATATTGCCCATTTCCTGCATTGCCGATAAGCCAATTTCCGAATAAGGCGGGGTATGAAAATCAAAAGATTCGTCATGGATGAGACTTCGAATAAATCGGTTTGCCTGCTCAATCGGCAAAATGAAAAACATGCTTCCTTTGACATCCCCTTCGATACGAAGATAAATACCGACGACGGCATTTTCCGAACCGCCAGCAAGCTCCATCATTTCATTAAATGAAGCCATTTTCACGTCAGGTACGCGCATATCAATCTTTTTTCCCAATAAACCCGATAATGCTGTAGCGGCATGTGCAGCACCAATATTTCCGATTTCCTTTAAAACATCTAAATGAAGCAACGTAATTTTTTCACTAAAGTTCATTTTCAATCCCTACTTTAATAGATTCCAGGCAAGCGAGGCTCACCCGGAAAATTATTCATTGAATTCAATCAATCGGATTTAACACTTTATCTAAATGAAGTAAAATTAATAAACGGTTTTCCAATTTTGCGACACCAGCGATAAAATCTTCTTCAAATGAGCCGACCACTTCCGGCTGCTGTTCAATGGAGGACGCGTTGATGTCCAACACATCGTTTGCTGAATCGACGATAAAGCCGACTTCCATCGTCTCCAGCGTAATAATAATAATTCGGGTTGTTTCTTCGTTACCTGAAACAGGCAAGTCAAACCGTTCACGTAAATCGATGACTGGCGTTACAACACCTCGAAGATTAATGACACCTTTTACATAATGTTCTGTTTTCGGTACACGTGTGATATGCATTAATTTTTCGATTCCCTTTACGTGCGAAACAGGAATCGCGTATTCTTTATCTGCTAATTGAAACACAATTACTTTCAAGTTTTTTTGCTCTGTTGCATTCGTCATTCTTCACACCTCTTATCCTTTTACTTCATCAGTGCGTTACAGTCTACAATTAACGCTACTTTTCCGTTTCCTAATATCGTCGCACCTGAAATCGCAAAAATATTCGTTAAGTAGTTACCTAATGATTTCAATACAATTTCCTGCTGTCCAATAAATGAATCGACGACTAAACCAGCTAATTTATCGCCTTTGCGGACGATTACAACTGAGTGGAAGCCATCATTTATTTGCTCAGCACGCGGCACTTCAAAAATTTCTTCCAGGAATACAAGCGGCACTACTTTACCACGGAAATCAATTACTTTTTGATTATGAGCGTTTAAAATGTCTGTGTGACGGATAATCGATGTTTCAATAATTGACGATAACGGAATCGCATAAATTTCATTTTCAATTTCTACGAGCATTACTGAAATAATCGATAGTGTCAGCGGTAATTGGATTGAGAATACCGACCCGACATTTTGAGTCGATTCAATCGAGATATTGCCGCCTAATGATTCGATTGTTGTTTTAACAACATCCAAACCGACACCACGGCCTGAAACATCTGAAATGACGTCGGCTGTCGAGAAACCGGATGCCATAATTAACTCGTTAATCTGCTTGTCTGTCATCGTCAATGATTGTTCTTGTGTAACAATTCCTTTAGACAGCGCTTTTGCCAATACTTTATCACGGTTGATTCCTGCTCCGTCATCCTCAATCTCGATGAATACATAGTTCCCGCTATGATAGGCACGAAGTTCTACTGTTCCTTCTTCCGGTTTGCCTTTTGCACGGCGTACTTCCGGACTTTCGATTCCATGATCAACAGAGTTACGGATCAGGTGAACTAAAGGATCTCCAATTTCATCAATTACTGTGCGGTCAAGTTCTGTCTCGGCACCGACAATATTGAGTTCAATTTTTTTGTTTAAATCACGCGACAATTGACGTACCATTTTCGGGAAACGGTTAAATACAGTATCTACAGGTACCATGCGCATCGTTAAAACGATATTTTGCAGATCTCCCATTGTACGGCTCATACGTTCAACTGTTTCATTCAGTTCTCCATGATTCACTTCACTGGCAATTGATAAAAGACGACCGCGATCAATTGCAAGCTCTTCAAACAAGTTCATTAATATATCAAGGCGTTCAATATTTACTCGGATCGTTTTACTCGATGCATGCCCCGATTTACTGTTGCTGTTTTTAGCTGATGCGGTTTTTGGCTGTGCTTCAGGCACGGCATTCACAGTTTCTTGTACTGCTGGCTGTGCTTCTTCTGCAGGCACTTCGATTGCTGTAGTTTTTGTAACAAAAACATTTCGGTCTATTTTTTTCACAACTACAAGGTCAACCTCGGATACTTTCAACAGCATCTTTTGCAAATCTTCAGCAGACTCTTTTGAAATAAAGGCAACGTGGAATTGACTGTCAAACTGCTCTTCTTCTAATTTATCTACTGTTGGTGAAGATTTGATGACATCTCCGTTTTTCTCCAGTATTTCGAATACCATGAATACACGGGCAGCTTTCAATAAACAATCTTCACGCAAAGCCACTGTAATTTCAAATGCATTAAAATCCTGTTCAGAGGATTGTAGAATGACCGTTTTTTCAAAATCATCATAGGACAATTTCAGTTCAGGTGCTTCGGCTGGCTGTTTATATTCATTTGCCACCATTGCAGCAGCAACTTCCTGACCTGATGCTGGTTCTTCCGAAGCGGCATTTGCCGGTTCACCTGCTTCAATGCGCTTTAGCTTTTCCACTGTCGCCTGCACGTTGCGTTTACCGTCTCCGCCATCTGCAATGTCGAATACCATTTCTTCCAAATGGTCGACAGATTCGAAAACGACATCCAGAATTTCCGCGTCCACTTTAATTTTGCTGTTGCGGATTGCATCTAAAATGTTTTCCATTTTATGCGTTAAGTCGGCTAAGTCTTCAAAGCCCATTGTTGCTGCCATACCTTTTAAAGTATGTGCCGAACGGAAAATCTCCCCGACAATCGTCAAGTCTTCCGGATTTTTTTCCAATTCCAATAAGTGTTCACTGCATGCTTGTAAATGCTCTTTACTTTCTTCAATGAACATTTCCAAATACTGATTTAATTCCATTTAGAGGGCACCCCTTTTTAAGGCATATATTTCATAATTGTTCGGGCAATATCATCAACATCCGCCACTTCATCTACAAGCTGCGTTTCCACGGCAGCTTTTGGCATTCCATAAACGATACACGTTTCTGCTGACTCGGCAATAGCCGTGACATTACCTGTTTTTTTGAGTGAGACTAATCCTTTTGATCCGTCATAACCCATACCTGTCATAATGACGGCAATTTTATCGAAATCCGAATACTGGCTGACATCTTCAAACATAACGTCCACAGACGGGCGATGTCCTGCTCTTGGCGGTTCCTGGTCGTCGAGTACGACAGCAAATGCCGATCCGACTTTTCTTAATTTAAGATGGTAGCCACCTGGGGCAATATAAGCCGTTCCCTTTTGCAACAGGTCGCCTTGTTCTGCTTCTTTTACATGTATTTCACTTAATTGATCAAGTCTGCCTGCCAACGACTTCGTAAAACCGGCAGGCATATGCTGCACGATTAAAATCGGTGCACCCACATTTGCAGGGATTTTCGTAATGACTTCTTGTAAAGCCCTCGGGCCGCCTGTTGAAGTCCCGATTAAAATGATTTTCTTCGAAGTTTTGCTCCACTCCGTCTTTTTAACCTGCACATCGATTTTGGCGGATGGCTTTGTCATATTGTTCAGCTTTGATTCGTCATTGTTGGAAGGCTGACGGATCGTTTGACTTGCAACAGTCGATTTACGGAAAGGATTTTTCAACTTGGAAATTGATACTTTAGAAGCCTCTTCCACTTTCCGTACAAGTTCATCCTTAATTTTATGTAAATCTAATGAAATGGAGCCGCTTGGTTTAGCAACAAAATCGACTGCTCCGTACTCCATTGCCATTACTGTATTTTCTGCTCCACGCTTTGTCGTACTTGAAAGCATGACAACAGGCAACGGGTACTTTTGCATAATCTCTTTTAATGCTTCCATCCCATTCATTTCCGGCATTTCCACATCCATTGTCACGACATCGGGTTTTTGCTGCTCGATTTTTTTTATCGCGTCTTTCCCGTTCCGGGCAGTGCCGATGACTTCAATCTGTCGATGATCCGAAAAAAAATCGCTTATTAGCTTTCGCATAAAGGCGGAATCATCAACAACCAGCAGTTTGATTTTCTGTAAGTTGCTCATTTACTCACGACCTCTCGAAAAGATGCTTTTTAACTTTGATATAAATTTCATTGACTCGTTCGTTGCATGCACTTCTTTCATAACTGGCTGCTTTGTTAAAAATTGCTCGACAATCTTGTCCATCGTTTTTGTAACAGGGGCATCAGGATAAAGCAGTGTAAATAAGGCTTGCTGGCGTACTGCCTGACGCACAACCGGGTCTTCCGGCAGCGAGCCCATAATCGATACTTCCTTCTCCAAAAAGCGCTGCATCACTGTTTTTAGACGCTGTGTCGTATCTTGCCCTTCCTCTACGGTAAATGCACGGTTGCATAACAGATAAAATTTCTTCATCGGGTCTTTAAGATGGATAAATTTCATCATAGAATAGGCATCCATAATGGACGTCGGTTCCGCTGTTGAAATCACGATAATTTCTTCAATGGATGTTAATAGATCAAGAGACCAATCAACAACACCCGCTCCCATATCAAACAAGACAAAATCATAATTTTTCTGCAATGTTTCAAAAGCCGTGATTAACCGGGCAAAAACATCAGCAGACCATTCCATTAACGACGACATACCGGAACCGCCGGAAATATAGCTTACCCCTTCCGTTGTTTCGCACAGAACATCTTCAAGTGGTATTTGACCATCGAGGTAATCTTTTAAACTATATTTCACGGAGCTTCCAATGAGAAGGTGTACATTACCCATTCCAATATCCATATCTAATATGACTACTTTTTTCCCTCTTTTTGATAAAAGGGTGGCAAAGTTTGTCGTAAAGTTACTTTTACCTACTCCACCTTTTCCACTAACAACTGCAATTGATCGCCCTGGCTTATGTTCACTTTCAAACAATTTCTGGCGCAGTTTTTCAGCTTGATCTTTCATCCGAATTCTCCTTGAAGAAAAGTTCTAGTAAATTATCACTATTTGGTTGTTCGATATCTTCTGGTACTTCTTGACCATTTGTATAATAAGCTAGTCCTTTATTATATTTAATCATTAAATTAAACATAGTGCCAATAGAATTTGTTTCATCAAGCTTTGTAAAGATAAATTTTTCAATCTGCAAGTTCTTAAATTGTTCAATAATTGATTCTAAGTCTTTTTGCTTAGACGTTAACGATAAGACTAAATAAGATTCGATTTGTTCGCTAAATTGGATTAGCGATTTCAAGTCTTCAACATATTTCGTTTCTTTATAGTTTCTCCCGGCCGTATCGATAAAAATTAAATCCATATGGTCAAGTTTCTGAATCGCCTCTGCATAATCTTTTGCATTATAGACAATTTCAACAGGTGCCTGAAGCAATGCAGCATACGTTTTCAATTGTTCGATTGCAGCAATCCGATACGTATCCGTCGTAATAAACCCGACTTTCTTTTTCTTTTCAAGGACAGCGCGTGCGGCCATTTTCGCTATCGTTGTCGTTTTTCCGACACCGGTTGGACCTAACACATTTATATATTTTTTTTCATATGAAATTCCGCTAATCGGCAAGTCATACAATTCTTTTCTTAAAAAGTCTTGGGCAACTCCCTGCATTTCGTTCCAAGTAATTTGTTTACCCTGCTTGGTATAATACATAAAAAGCTCATCACTGATTCCTGTGATAAGCTCCTCTCCAAGTTCCTGCTCACGTAGAAAGTCGATAAATGTTAAGAGTTCATCAGGATAATGAGATTGGGTAGACCTTCGCTGCATCGATTGCATAATCGATTTTAAATCAGCAATTTCTTTGACCAAGTTATCAGGCAAGCCGGCAGCAGCGCCTTGCGGAACTTTTTTAGGTTGTTCCACAGACGAAGCCACTTCACTGATCTCTTCCTCTATCAATCTCGGTGCAAATGCCGGCATATCTTCAAAAGACGGCAATGTAGGTTTCTTTTCTACCTTGTCATATCCTGCCACGACTTCATAGCTTTTATTTTTTACCAACCCGAAAAACTTTTTTGTCACGACGACTTTTGAATTCAGAATAACTGCATCTTCCCCTAAATCGGCGCGAATTTGCTTCATCGCCTCAGCAATGGAAGGTGCATTATATTTTTTCATCTTCATTCAACATTCACCACCCCTACACTTTGAATTTCAACGGCTGCATCCAATTCGTTATATGAAAGAATCGGTACTTGCGGGAAATAACGTTCTGTCATTTGTCTTACATAAAGGCGCACAGCAGGCGAACATAAAATAATTGGCGACTGTTCCGTATAGGATACACGCTCTACCTCTTTTGCAATAGCTTCCAATACCAATTGTGACTGTTGCGGATCCATCGCCAAATAGTTCCCGTGATCTGTTTGCTGAATGCTGTCCGCTACAAGTTTTTCCACTTTTGCGGACACTGTAATAACTTTCAGTGCTTGTTGGCCGTTTATGAATTGAGATGTAATCTGTCTGGCCAATGCCTGTCTCACATACTCAGTTAAAATATCGGGATCACTCGTAAGCTTTGCATAATCTGCCAGTGTTTCAAAAATGATCGGCAAATTACGGATCGACACATTCTCACGCAATAATTTGGCCAATACTTTTTGTACTTCCCCAATCGATAATGGCGTCGGAATTAAATCGTCCACTAAAATCGCATGTGTTTCGCGTAAATGATCGATCAGTTGCTTCGTCTCTTGACGACCAAGCAAATCGTGGGCATTTGCCCGGATCATTTCAGTTAAATGTGTGGAAACAACACTTGGCGGATCGACTACTGTATAACCGAACATTTCGGCATCCTCTTTTACTGCTTCTGTGATCCATTTTGCAGGCAGGCCGAATGATGGCTCAATTGTATCAATACCATCGATTGAATTATCATCGCCAGGACTCATCGCCAAATAATGATCGAGCAGTAATTCACCTCTTGCCATTTCATTTCCCTTTATTTTAATCCGGTACTCATTTGGCTGCAGCTGAATATTGTCACGGATTCGGACAATCGGTATGACGATTCCAAGCTCCAATGCAAGCTGACGCCGGATCATTACTACGCGGTCCAATAAATCTCCGCCCTGCGCAGTATCCACTAACGGAATTAACCCGTAGCCAAATTCGAACTCTATCGGATCGACATTTAATAGATTAATAACATTTTCAGGGCTTTTCATCGTATCAGAAGCAACTTCCTCTTCGAATTCCATAATTTCTTCCGGTGTTTCTTCCTTTTTACGGTCCATTAAGAAGGCACCGGCCGCTAATGCAAGTGCAATCGGAATCGTAATCCAGTCCGGAATCGGAGTAAATAATCCGAGCAGGAGAATTGTACCTGCAGCAACATACAATAGCTTGGATTGTGCAAATAACTGCGCTGTAATATCCGAACCAAGGTTTCCTTTTGAAGCGGCACGTGTAACAACAATCCCTGTAGCTGTGGAAATCAATAAAGCCGGGATCTGCGATACAAGTCCATCACCGACAGTCAGCATCGAATATTTCGAGGCAGCTTCACCAAAGCTTAGCTCCATCTGAAGCATACCGATAATCATACCGAACAGTAAGTTAATGCCGACCATAATAATCGAGGCGATTGCATCCCCTTTTACGAATTTCGTTGCACCATCCATCGCTCCGTAAAAGTCCGCTTCTCCCGATACTTTTTCACGGCGTTCGCGCGCTTCCTTTTCCGAAATCATTCCTGCGTTTAAATCCGCATCAATACTCATTTGTTTACCAGGCATCGCATCCAATGTAAAACGTGCAGCAACTTCCGCAACACGTTCCGACCCTTTTGTAATAACGATGAACTGGATAATAACTAATAATAAGAAAATAACTAACCCTACTAAAATATTACCGCCTGTTACGAAATTACCAAATGTCTCTACTACTTTACCTGCGTCACCTTCCGCCAAAATAGCACGAGTCGTCGATACGGACAGTGCCAGACGGAACAGTGTCAATAATAGAATAACAGTAGGGAATATCGAGAAATCGAGCGCTTCCTTCATGTTCATCGAAGTTAATAATACAAGAAGTGCCAATGTAATATTAATAATAATTAAAAAACTGAGTAGCCAATGTGGAAGAGGGATAATGAGCATCGCTACAACCATAATCACTGCAGCTAAAACCCCTAAGTCGCGTATTTGCATTGTTGTCCCTCCTGAAATCTATGTCAAATTTTGCGTTTGATCCGGTATACATATGCAAGAACTTCGGCAACTGCTTTGAAAAACTCTTCCGGTACAGCCTGGCCGATTTCCACCTGGTCGTACATCGCGCGGGCAAGCGGACGATTTTCTACCATAATGACATCATGTTCTTTTGCAATAAGTTTTATTTTCTGTGCAACAAAGTCGGTTCCTTTTGCGACAACTTTCGGTGCTTCCATCATATCTTCGTCGTATTTTAATGCAATGGCAAAATGGGTCGGGTTTGTAATGACGACATCTGCAGCAGGTACTTCCTGCATCATTCTGCGCATTGCCATTTCGCGTTGACGCTGCTTAATTTTCGACTTGATCAACGGGTCACCTTCTGCATTTTTATGCTCATCTTTAAGATCCTGTTTCGACATCTTCAGTTGTTTTTCATATTCATAACGTTCATATATATAATCAAACAATGCAATGAAGACAAGCATAATCGAAGCGGCAATTCCCATAATCGCCGACAAGTAGGCGACAGTGGCTAAAATTTCTGCCGGGCTATGTAATGCAAGCGATAATACATCTTCCAAATAGACAATAATGACAACGGTTGTCACGGTTCCGATCAACGTTACTTTTAATAATGATTTAATTAAATTGACGATTGCACGTACAGATATAATCTTTTTGATCCCTTTAATAGGGTCCATTTTCTTTAAATCTATTTTTAAAGTTTCTGTTGTAAATAGTAAGCCAAACTGAAAAAAGTTAGCTCCAATACCTGCAATAATGGCAATGACCATAATTGGCAGAACGATAATTGCCATTTCTTTAATGGATTCAACATACATATCCATTACAGTTTCAGCATTCAGCGTTTCAATTAGCATATTGCGGTTAAGTGCCTGCAGTAAAAAATCTCTCATTCCTTCGTACATGAATGGTGCAAAGAAAAGCAAAAAGAAAAATGACAATAGGAGTAATACGGCGGCTGTGACGTCCTGACTTTTTAATACTTGTCCTTTTTTTCGTGAATCCTGCCTTTTCTTCGGTGTTGCTTTTTCAGTTTTTTCACCTGCGAAAAACTGAAGATCAACATTAATCAATAGCTTTCTATCCATGTTAGCCACCACCTAAAATAACCATCAAGTCACGTAAAGAAATAATCATAAACTCAATTAGCTCCTTCATAACTCCTATTAATACACCCATTGTCACCATCAATACGAGAAACCCTACTGCAATTTTGATCGGGAATCCGATTACAAATATGTTCATTTGCGGTACCGTTTTCCCTGTAATTCCTAACGCTAACGTTACTAAAAATAATGTTGCAACTATTGGAGCTGACATTTGAAATGCTATGGCAAAAACAGAAACAAATATTTTTATAATAAACAGTGCGGTTCCTTCTTCACCGAAATTCGGGAAAAACTGATCCATCGGCATAAACTGATAACTATAAAAAATCCCATCTAAAATAAGATGATGACCATTTATTGACAACAATAATAAAAGCATTAAAAAGTTTAAAAACTGTCCCATTAACGGAGACTGGGCACCTGTTTGCGGATCGATAATATTCGCCATCGCAAAACCCATCTGGAAATCGATAAATCCGCCTGCTATTTGAACTGCGGAAACGATGATCATCGCGGCCAATCCTAGCATCAGCCCGATAATCGCCTCTTTTAAAACGAGCAGCAAGTAGAACGCATTAATTTCAAATGGCTCCATATCAAACGTGTAATACATCATCCACGCTAAAGCGACAGCTAATATAATGCGCATTTGCGGTGGGATTGTACGATATGAAAATAAAGGAACGGAGACGAAAAATGCAGAAACACGTACTAAAATTAATAGCAATATTGATAAATTCGGCAGTAATTCTGTCATCTTCTCACCCAATATACCGAACTAGGTTATTTAAAATATCGTGAAAGTAGTCCGTCATTTTACTGATCATAAACGGGCCAAAAAAAATAATCGCCATTAATACCGCTACGATTTTAGGTACGAACGCCAATGTCTGTTCTTGAATTGAAGTTGTTGCCTGAAATATGCTGACTATTAAACCACTGATAAGCGCAATTAATAGTAATGGTCCCGAAACTATCAATATCGTGAATACTGCATTTTCTGCTATTGCAATGACCATTTCCTGTGTCACTTTATATCATCCCCTAAAAACTTTGAAGTAAAGATTTCATCACTAAATACCAACCATCGACGAGTACAAATAATAAGATTTTAAATGGCAGTGAAATCATTACCGGAGGCAGCATCATCATCCCCATTGACATCAGTGTACTTGCGACTACCATATCAATAACTAAAAACGGAATGAAGATCATAAAGCCCATTTGAAAAGCTGTTTTAATTTCACTTAACGCAAATGCAGGTACGAGCAGTGTCATCGGAATTTCCTCAATGGAATCCGGATACTCCGCCTGATTATATTCGATAAAAAGTTCCAGATCTTTTTGTCTTGTATGCTGAGCCATAAATTGTTTAAACGGAATTGTTGCCCGTTCATATGCCTCTTCCAAATTAATTTCTTCATCAAAGAGCGGCTGTAATGCTTGCTCGTTTACTTGCTGGAATGTCGGAGCCATAATAAAGAATGTCAGAAACAATGCCAACCCGATAATTACCTGGTTTGGCGGCATCTGGTTCGTGGCAAGGGCTGTCCTAGTAAACGACAGAACGATGACGATACGCGCAAATGAAGTCATTAATATTAACAGGCTCGGCGCTAAAGAGAGAACGGTTAACAGGAATAACAGCGTAACCGATGTGGATACATTTCCCGGATCACTTTCAGAAAACACGGAAAGAAGGTCATTCATCGATCATCACGCTCCTGTTCTTTCCAACGCTCCAGCTCATCACTTCGTTGCTGCTTGATTTTACCGATTTTTTCATTGAATAAATCATTAAATTTAGGGCTTTCCGAAATATCCTGCGGGCGTTTTTTTTGTGAAAACTTATTAAATAATTGTGCTATATATGGCGAAGTATTCACCATGCTCTGTTTGGATTCAATTTGATTCAGTAAATGGTCGATTTCTTCTTCGGAATCGATTTCCTTCAGAAGCTGAATGTTATCGCCGACACCAACTACATAAACTCGTTTACCAATTAGTAATAATTGTACAGACTTTTGCTGTCCTACAGACAAGCCACCGATATTTTTGATTACGGCATTTTGTTGATAGTTGAAGTTACGCTTGTTTAAATACTTTAAAATGAACAATAATAGCCCTATGACGAAGATAAGTGCTATTAAAACTTTCAGATATTCCCAAAATCCAATACTAACGGATGCCGAGTCAGTTTGTTCTTCGTCGGCATCCGGAGTATTCTCATCTGAAATTTTTTCTTCTGAACATACTTCAGGGTTTTCATTACAGTTTTCGTATACGTTACTTACCATCGCAAAAGTTCCATTTGAGATTGGTGTAAATAATGCCGTCATCAATACAATTCCAACAGCGAGCCAAAATCGAAATGATTTTTTTGCTTTCATCACATCAACCTAAAGCTTTTTGAATCGCTTCGATTACGCGATCTGCTTGGAAAGGCTTTACGATAAAGTCTTTTGCACCTGCTTGAATCGCATCGATTACCATAGCTTGTTGGCCCATCGCTGAACACATAATAACTACCGCACTTGGATCCGTGCCTTTAATTTCTTTTAATGCTGCAATACCGTCCATTTCAGGCATTGTAATATCCATTGTTACTAAATCAGGACGTAATTCATTGTACTTTTCAACCGCTTGAATTCCGTCAGCTGCTTCTCCTACTACTTCAAAACCATTCTTCGTTAAAATATCCTTGATCATCATGCGCATGAAAGCTGCATCGTCAACAATTAAAATCCTTTTAGACATAATCCAATTCCTCCAATTAAAACTATCTAATATTGTTCAAGCGGTCTGCCTGACTTAAAATATCTGTGATGCGAACACCGAAGTTCTCATCGATTACTACAACTTCACCTTTTGCAATTAACCGACTGTTCACTAAAATATCCACTGGTTCACCTGCAAGCTTATCTAATTCTATAATAGACCCGCTGGAAAGTTCGAGTATTTCTTTTACTGAACGTTTAGTCCGGCCCAGCTCAACTGTAACTTGCAACGGAATATCAAGCAGCATATTCAAGTTGCGTGCTTCCGACTGTGTAATATTTGCCGGTTCGAAGCTGGCAAATTGAGCTTGCTGTATATTGGCAGGTGGCGCTGTATAAGCAGGCTGCTGATAAACTGGCTGTTCATATACAGGTTGCTGATATGCTTGCTGTTGCACCGGTTGCTGATAGACCGGCTGTTGCACCGGTTGTTCATACATAGGTTGCTGTGCAGTCGGTTGTTGAGTCTCTTGCAATGGCTGCTGTTGTTCTGGCTGAACTGGCTTAGGCTCCACTGTTGTTGTTGCAGTGAGAGGCTCATCAGTTTCTCCCATTAATGACTTTACTATCTTTTTACTAAACTTTAAAGGTAGTAATTGCATTAAATTCGAATCAATCAGTTCACCGATACGCAATCTGAATGAAATTTTAACTAATAACTCATCCGTCGGGATCGTTTCAGTGCCTTCATTTTGTGAAATGTTCAGCAAATCAATTGTAGGTGGTGAAATATCCACCTTTTGGTTAAATACTGTTGACATGGATGTCGCAGCTGAACCCATCATTTGATTCATCGCTTCCTGAACAGCGCTTAATTGGATTTCACTTAGTTCAGGTCTTGGATTGATTCCATCTCCGCCCAGCATCAAGTCTGCAATAATTGCAGCATCCGATTGTTTGATTACAAGCAGGTTCATTCCTGATAGTCCAGTTGTGTATTCTACTTGCACAGCAACATATGGGTGCGGGAATTCCTGCTCCAGATGATTTCGGTTAATCATTGATATACTTGGTGTTGTAATATCCACTTTTTGACCTAGTAATGAAGATAATGCAGTTGCCGAACTGCCGAATGAGATATTACCTACCTCACCTAGTGCATCAATTTCGATTGGAGTTAAGTGAGCCTCAACTTTAATTTCTTCTTTCGGACTTTCAGTGTTCGCTGGTAAATCCTCCAGTGTTTCGCCCCTTAATAGAGCCTCAATTTCTTCTTGGGAGAGCATATCATCACTCATCTTCGTCTCCTCCTTTCAAAGGGTCGATAATTTGTACAGCCATTTTATTATTCAGTTTCCCCGGTTGCACGGTAAATTTCGGTAAACTGCCCACTTTCAATGTTAACGGATTATCAATTTTTTGATTTAACGGAACAACATCACCGATCGACATCGTCAGGAAATCTTCAATTGTAATATCTGTTGAACCTAACTCTGCAATAACCGGTAATTTTGCTTGTTTCACACGATTTTCAAGCATTTTCGATTGTTCGGGTGAAATTTCCTTCGTATTTGTCTGCATCCAGTATCGAACTGATAAATTTGGAACAATAGGCTCCAATACTACATGCGGGATACAAATATTAATCATTCCTGTCGTTTCCCCGATAATGGTATTAAACGAAATGACTACAACTGTTTCATTTGGCGAAATCATTTGTAAAAACTGCGGATTCACTTCCAGCTCCACAAGCATAGGATCGATTTCAGCTACATTTTCCCAAGCTTCACGTAAATTATCAAAAGAACGTTCGAATAAATTCGTCATGATTTTCGTTTCGATCTCAGTTAAATTGTTTACATTGCTATGACTTCCCCCTGCGCCGCCCATCAGTCGATCAAGCATCGAATAGGCAATGTTCGGGTTAATCTCCATTAAAATATTGCCATCCAAAGGCGGAACCTCGAATACATTGATCAAAGTCATGTTTGGGATTGATCGAACAAATTCTTCAAACGGTATTTGGTCCACAGATGCAACTGTTATTTGGACATAACTTCTTAGCTGTGCAGAAAAGAAAGTTGTTAACAGTCGCGCAAAGTTTTCATGTATACGGGTCAAACTTCGGATTTGGTCTTTTGAGAAGCGCAGAGCCCGCTTAAAGTCATAAACTTTTACTTTTCGTGTTTCATCTTCTTTTTTTATGTCTTCTGCAGACATCTCTCCGGTCGAAATCGCTGATAAAAGTGCATCAATTTCGGATTGCGACATTATATCTCCTGCCATTTGCCCACCTCCATTTCAAAAATTAAAATTGTAGTACTAATAATTACTGAAGTACGTATGAAGTAATATACACTTGCGTAACTTCCCCTTCTTGCATTAACTCATTTACTTGAGATTTAATTGCATCCTGGAATGTAATTTTTCCTTGCTTACCTTCCAAAGCTTCTTCTTCCATTTCAGAAAGCTCTTGAATGACGATATTTTTCACTTGGAAATCTCGCTTAAATAACTCTTCACCAGCTTTTTTATCTGATGCCTGGATTTTCAATGTAATTCGGACAAAACTTCCATCTGCTAAATTCGTCGTAATTTCAGGAATGTCAACCGATGATTCGATGATATCATCAATAGTCGGACCATCCGGTTTCTCTTTGTTGAGCTGTGTCAACAGCACAACTACAATAACACCGAATAATGTAATCGTCACTAATATAATTACCATAATTGTCAATAATTTATTATTCTTCATCTTCTTCACCTCTAAGGTGCGGGTTAGATAAAACCTGGGCATGCCGATAAAATGTCTTCACTTTTTGCCGCACCTGTTCTTCAGTTTCTAACACAATGTATTTACGTCCCGTCGTCAGCGTTATCTGGGTGTCTGGAAATGCTTCAACCGTTTCTATGTATAGAGCATTTAATGTAAAAGCTTTACCGTTAAGGCGAGTTACCTCAATCATTGAAATAGGACCGGACCTGCATTTGAGAGCCGGCCCGCCCCCCTTCTATAATGAATTTTCAATGAGTATATAAAGTTATTATACTATCGTTTTAAGTTAACAAGCTCTTGTAAAATTTCATCCGAAGTTGTAATAATACGAGAGTTCGCCTGGAAGCCACGCTGTGCAACAATCATCTCCGTAAATTCTTCAGAAAGGTCTACGTTGGACATTTCCATGAAGCCCGAGTTAATCGAACCGATACCATCTTGAGTTCCTAATTGAGCATAAATCGCTCCTGAGTTTGGAGTAGTTTGGAAATAATTCCCTCCCGTTTTTTCAAGACCACTTGCATTTGCAAATTTCGCCAGCACAATTGTACCCGCATACTGAAGATCCCCTGCTGAATCGACAAATGAAACCGATCCATCTTGAGCAATACTCATTGATTGAGCTGTAGTTGGAATTCGAATTGGAGAAGCCGTTGTGTTCCCTTCCGGAAGTAATTCGCCAGTTGCTGGATCCAACAAATTCATTCCTCCGGCAACTGCAGGTTTGTTATCTGTAAATTGTGAACCTGGGGCATTCTCCGGATCTATTGCATCATATGCAGTTACATCTGCAGCAAAACCAACTAAATATTTACCATCACTGTTAACTACAAAACCATTTTGATCCATGTAGAAATTCCCTGCACGTGTATAGAGTGTATTTGTGAATCCTCCAGCCGTAGCAGGTTCACCTGCAGCTGGATCGCCCTGAACAAAGTCAGCAGCATCTGCCACCATGAAGAAACCGTCCCCGGAAATCGCTAAATCCAAAGTTCGTCCAGTCGTTTGCATTGAACCGGCATTGTGAATCGTGTCGATTGCCGCAAGTTGTGAACCTAATCCTACTTGAATCGTGTTCACCCCACCACGAGTTGCTGATGGTGCAGACGCGCCTGCTTGTGTTTGAGAAATTAAATCTTTAAATACTGTACGTTCTTTCTTGTAGCCGTACGTATTAACATTCGAAATATTATTCCCGATCACGTCTAATTTTGTCTGAAAGTTTTTTAAGCCTGAAATCCCTGAATACATTGAACGTAACATAAAATGTCGTTCTCCCTTCGTTTTTCAAATCTGTTTATTAGTTCAGTCGTCTCGATCATTCAACGACTGTAGGCTTCCTTACTTCTGAAGGTCCGGCCTATAATAGGATTGTTCCATCAATATTTGTAAAAAGTTGCTGTTTCGCCTCGTTACGATCCAATGCCGTAATCACTGTCGCATTTTTTGCACTTACAATTAAGGCTGCCTGATCCAGCAGGACTAACGGCTGCTTCACACCTTTATTCTTTGCCTCAAAAACTTTTTCTGTAATTTGCCGCCACTCACGGTCCGTTATCGAAATATTCCGTTCACTCAACCGATCTGAAGCATGCTTGCTTATTTTCAATTCCTCACCGGTTGCCTGTTTTAAATGCTCCATAAAGGACTGCTTGGAAACTTGCTCTGTATTTTGCTTTAGTACCGGCTTTATCGGTGGATGGTACGGTATATGTTGAATATTGACTCGGTTCATCAGACCCACCTCTTATTCTATTGCATTTTCATTTTGGGCTGTTTGAGAACTCACTGTAAATTGGTCTTTTGTGATACGGGATCCGTCATTTAGAATATATTCGATATTCACATTATTTGTTTTTATAGCTTCAATAATTGCCTCGATGACCTGGTCACCATTTTTGTATTGAACGGTATGTCCAATCATCTGACTCGCTTCTGCTAACGGATTTCCAGCTGGAGCTGTCGGCTGTGTTTCACTCGTACTGCCACTGTCAAGAATCGATGAAATATTGCCCGGTTTGATTTCCTTGCCGTCAGCCAGTACAAAAACAGCCTCGCCGTCAACAAATTTCAATTCCTGAATTGCACCGGTCCCCTCGTTGTAAATCGGCTTATTGTCTGCATCCACTTCATCTGTAATTTCGTGCCACTTTACTTCTTTGCCTACGAATGTCGAATAATTCATCAATTGTGACTGTTGTTGGGATTCAAGCAGATTCTCCATCGCCTTTGTCATATTCTGCATTTGCTCCAGCGAAGAAAATTGCGCCATCTGTGAAATGAATTCTTTATCATCCATCGGGCTTGTCGGATCCTGATTCTGCAATTGTGTAATTAAAATTTTCAGAAATGCATCTTTTCCAAGCGCCCCGTTATCCTGCTTATCCGTCACTTTGAAATTAGGATTATTTGTCGGTAAATAATATTCATTTGAAATCGAGTTTGCCATTTATTCTGCCTCCTCACTTAATAGTTCTTTAAACGATAGTTTATCTTCTTCAGGTGTATCTTCCTTATTGTCCTGTTCTTCTTCATCTTTTTGACGGAAGAAGTTATTAAAGAAGTTTTGATCACGTGCATTTCGATCCGCATCCTGTAAAGATTGCGCTACATCGATGCGTTCCATTTGAATATTTTGAGCGACGAAACCGGCTTTTAACTGATTGATATTATTTTCAAGCAATTCTTTCCCCATCGCTGTTGTCGCCAATAATCGAGCAGTCATAATACCATCTTTCTGTACTAACTCAATTCGGATTTGTCCGAGGTTTTCCGGAAACAGTTTCAGGAATAATTTCATATTTCCTGACTGTCCAGAAAGCTGGCTGCGATTGATCAGGTTTTGAATTTCCTTCAATAATGCCTCCGACTGAGCCGGCTTCTCAGCAGGTAAAGTGAGTGTCACGGTTTTTGTTTGTGTCATTTGCTGTTGTAATTGACCGCCCGATAATATATCCGTCTCAACTTTTACTGTTGTCTGCTGATTTTGCTGCGACTGGGTTTGTGTATTCTGTTGAGTTAATTGCTGCACTGCTTGCTGTGACTGATTTTGTATATTTTGTGTAGGTTCCTTTGCCGCTTGTTGTGACGGATTGTGAATAGTTTGTAGTGAAGATTGTTTTACTGCTTGCTGAAAGTCAGAAAATTTTGTTGCACGGTCTTTTGTATCTGCAATTTTTCCTGTTTCATTTGCCATTGCCAGTAATGCATCTTTTAAACTTGCTAGCTGGACTTCCTGTTGATAGACCGTATCTACCTTATTTCCCGCTAATTGAGCTAACTTTAACAGCTGCACAATTTGCTGCAATTCCTTAGGCTGTACATTATTTTGCTCAGGCTTCTGCATAGTTGCCAATACTTCACTTAAAATTTGCGGTGCTTGTTCGATAAGAGTCCAAATATCCGTAATGTCTTGTTTTGAATCGCCTAATAACTGGTCAATAATTTCATTCAACTCTGCTTTTGTCATGCCTAAAAGCTCCGTTAAGTTTTCCAGCGTCATCAGTTCGTCGATTGCGACCGGTGTACTTTCTTCACCTACTAATGCAAATAACCCCGACTCATCCATCTCCACTCCTAATTGCTCGAGTAAACTTTCCAGTGAGTCCACTTCCAAAACTTCAGAAATACTTTCAGCTAGCACCGGTTCTGACGGTTCCGTTTGCTTAGCCGTTGGAGTCGGCTTTGCGACTATGGAATTAAACACATTTCCAAATGCATTTGCATCTGGCTTCGCTGTTTTCACTGTGTTTGACTGGAAATCTTGTTTCGGTATTTTAACTGTTTGTAACATTGCTATATCCATATTAGTACACCTCCCTCCATTCAAGGACTATTGCTGCGATAAAAGCTCTGTATAGCGGGCAGCGTCTGCTGGCGCCATTTTTGCAAAAATGGCTGATAATGTATCGGGTTTCATCTCCGACAAAATACGCACGCTTTCTGTGTCATTCATTTCTACCAGGATAGGTGCCGCTTTTCCTGCAGACATTTTTTCAAAAGTAGAAAGAATCTCTTTGAATTCTTTTTTCGTTTCTTCCTGATCCCGCTGAAGTTTTTCAATTTCAAACTGCAATCGTTCTTGCTCAGTCAAAAGCTCTTCCTTTTCAGTCGCTGATGCATCAATTTGTGATTGAAGCTGGGAAATTTGCGCTTCTTTCTCCTGAATTTCTGCTTGCAGTTCTACTACTTTCTGTTCATTTAATGCGCTATTTTCTACTGTCCCGTCTTTTTCATCCGAGCTGAGGAACGGGATTTTTTCTATCGCATCGTCTGCCATCTTAAAAACGTTATATTCCGTCATAGTTGTAATAATTAATAAAATTGCGATGAGAAACATGAACGGGATTAAAAATAGGTAGAAAAACTTTTTGAAAAAACCTGGAGATTGGCTTTCCAGCTCCATTTCTTCCACTTGTTCCATCGTATTTTCTATTTTTTTTGCCACGGAATCACCTGATTTCCTTCTTGTAATACGCAATTGTTGAAAGTTCATCTAACTGTATTGCTTCTATATGAAGTTGATCTTCTTTGAACTTTTCATGATCTCGTTCACGCATTTTTTCATATTTACGTACTTCCAAACTTTTTTCCAATAATTTTTGCTCATGCCAATTCATTTTTGCACGTGCCTGCACTACTTTTTGCTGTACATCCTGGATTGTTTTTTCCATACTATCGATAAATTTCGAATAGTGGTTGATTTCATCAATCGAAGATCCTATTATTAACCGTTCCTGCTGAAACTCGATTAAATCTTCTTTTTTCTTTAACAGGTCATACAGCTTTGTAGCGATTTCTTCAAACACTTGAACCGATTCTTTAAAAGCAAGTTCCGATTCCGTTTTTTCCTGATCTTTAACGACAAGAATTTTTTCAAAACGATAATTGTATTTCATAGTTAACGGGCACCACCATTCGATAATGCAATTATTTCATTGACTGTCTGATCGATCGAAATTTTATCTTTATACCCTTGCTTTAAAAAATCCGTAATGAGCGGCTCATACATAATCGCTTCATCAATTTCCTTCGATGTCCCACGCTTATATGCCCCGATATTAATCAGGTCCTCTGATTTTGAATAGCTGTAGTATAATTCCCGCAAACGGCTCGCTGCACGGACATGCTCAGGCTGTGCAATATGATTCATTAAACGGCTTACACTTTTTAATACATTGATTGCCGGATACTGTCCTTTATTGGCAAGATTCCGGTCCAGTACAATATGACCGTCCAATATCCCCCGTACCGCATCTGCAATTGGTTCATTCATATCATCACCATCTACAAGCACTGTATAAAACGCGGTAATTGTTCCATGTATATTTGTCCCTGACCGTTCCAGCAATGTTGGTAATATTGCAAAAACGGAAGGTGTATACCCTCTTGTTGCAGGCGGTTCGCCGATTGCAAGTCCGATTTCGCGCTGCGCCATCGCAACACGTGTTACGGAATCCATCATCAGCATGACATTCCTGCCGTGGTCCCTGAAATATTCTGCAATGGCTGTTGCGGTAAATGCCGCTTTAATGCGCATTAATGCCGGCTGATCACTCGTAGCTGCTACGACAACCGACCGTTGCAACCCTTCCGGACCTAAATCTCGTTCGATAAATTCCCGTACTTCACGTCCACGTTCTCCTACAAGCGCAATGACATTAATATCTGCTTCCGTGTTTCGGGCGATCATACCAAGTAATGTACTTTTTCCGACTCCCGATCCTGCAAATATACCTACACGCTGACCGCTGCCAACTGTAAGCATTCCGTCAATCGCTTTAACTCCTACCTCTAACTGTTCGTTGATCGGCGGACGACTTAAAGGATTTGGCGGCTCCTTTTCCGTTGGTACCGTCATTAACCCTTTTGGCAATGGTTGTCCATCAAATGGGTTCCCCATTGCATCGAGTACTTTTCCTATCAGTTCAGGACCTACTTTCACTTCGAGCGGTGAGCCAGTCCCCTCAACAAGACAGCCAATCGAAATCTCCTTCAGCGAAGAATAGGGCATTAAAATCACGATTTCATCTTTAAACCCTACTACTTCTGCCAACATAACTTGCGGACCGTTCTTTGATGTTTGAATATGGATTTTACATACGTCACCGATGGAACTTTCAGGACCTTGGGACTCAATCATCAAGCCGACAACTCTCGTCACTCTACCATACTTTTTAAATGTATTAAGATTAGGAATCTGTTCAACTAATTGAGTCATTTTCATCCTTATCATTCCTTACTTTCGATTAGTTCGTATAACTGTCTGCGAAGTTCCTGCAATTGTTCATCTATTGAAACGACGATGCGTCCATGATTTGTTTCGATATAACTTTCCGAATCCAGTAAATCTTCATTGACAAATACCATAAATGGAACATTTACCGGAAACATTTCCGCCAATTCCTTTTGGTGCTCTGTCACAATCGGATGATACTTTGGCGAGACGTATAATTTAATCTCTTTCATTTCACGTGCTTCTTTCAAACCGCGTCGTACAATCGAAACGAATATTTCATCTTCACGATCCAGTGTTGTGTGGATGATACGTTCTGCAGCTGTTAATGCAAGATCCAAAAGGACTGCCTCCTGGGACTCGATATAGGATGCTGCATTTTTTTGTGCATTTGCCATCGTCTCGTTTGCCGCTTGTATAGACTGCTGCATATTTGCATTTGCCTTTTGTACGCCATCCTCATACCCTTGCGCAAAACCGGCGTCATAAGCTTCCTGCTGAAGAATGAGTTTTTCTTCTTCCCAAGATTGCTTTAATGCTTCAATTGCAGCAAGCTGCTCTGTTCGATATTGCTCGAATTGGGCTTTTTGCTGTTCAATTTCATAATTTGCCTGTTCCAGCAATTGCTGACGTTCTGCTTCAATATCTATTGATTTTTGTTGTGACAATTCCTCTAGTTGTTCATCTTCCGTTTTCCCATAATGAATCGGTTCGAAAAAATTTTGAAGTTTAATTTCTACAATTGATGAATCTTCAGGCTGCTGTGCATTTGTTGAACGGATGATTTTAGACAATTACATCATCTCCTCCGCCACGTGCAATAATAATTTCACCTGCATCTTCCAAACGTCGGATAACCGCTACAATTCGAGACTGTGCTTCTTCCACATCTCGTAAACGTACAGGACCCATAATATCCATTTCTTCACGGAATGTATCCGCCATACGTTGGGACATATTGCGGAAAATAATATCTTTTACCTCATCTGAAGAAACTTTCATCGACAATAATAAGTCCTCGTTTTCACAGTCACGAATAACACGCTGGATTGAACGATTATCGAGTGTAACGATATCTTCAAACACAAACATGCGCTTTTTAATTTCTTCGGCAAGTTCAGGGTCTTGAATTTCGAGCGCATCCAGAATCGTTTTCTCTGTTTGACGGTCAACACCATTCAATACTTCCACGACTGCATCTACGCCACCAGTTTCTGTGTAGTCCTGTGTTACAGTAGATGATAGTTTTCGCTCTAATACCGATTCAATTTCACTGATGACTTCCGGAGACGTCGATTCCATAATGGCGATACGCTTCGCTATATCCGCTTGAACTTCCTGTGGTAACGAAGAGAGAATAACCCCTGCCTGCCCTGGCTCTAAATAAGAGAGTATAAGGGCAATCGTTTGAGGATGTTCATTTTGGATAAAATTGAAGATTTGTGCCGGATCTGCTTTTCTCGCAAAATCAAATGGTCTTACTTGTAATGATGAAGTTAGACGATTCAATATCGCCTGGGCCTGTTCAGCACCTAATGCTTTTTCGAGAACCGTCTTCGCATAACCGATACCGCCTTGCGTTATATAGTCCTGTGCGAGTGCAATTTGATGAAATTCTTCTATAATTTCTTCTTTGACAGTCGATTCCACTTTTTTCACACTTGAAATTTCCAGTGTTAAACGCTCAATTTCCTCTTCACTTAAATGCTTATATACAGAAGCCGAAACTTCCGGTCCTAGAGAAATCAACAGTAAAGCAGCCTTTTGCTTTCCTGATAGGTCTTTATCTTTCTTGGACACAGCGGAACCTCCTATTAGTCTTCAGCAATCCAGCTACGCAATAATTTCGCAAAATCTTCCGGCTTATCTTTAGCCATTTTTTCTAATTGCTTACGGCGTACAGTCGCTTCAGTTTCTTTTTCTTCGGAAATATCTTCTATTTCAATTAACTGCTGTTGCTGTTCTAAAATTTCCTGTTCTTCTTCATCTTGCTTGCGACGGCGTGCACGCAACATGCTAACAACAAGTAATATAATCGCAACAACTAATATACCGCCAATTACCCATACCCACCATGGAATAACCGATTGCGGCTGATCTTCCGCTGCATCATTTCCTTGGAATTGTTGCACAGACACGACAATGCGGTTCGCAATATCTTCGTCTGTCAGGTTACCGGCAGCTTCTTGATCAATCGATGTACGGACAATTGTCGATAAAATTTGTTCAATGTCTGTACGAACACCTTGGTCAAATCCCTCTTCTGTACTTGGAGGATCTACCATTACTTGAATACCCAAATTACGAATTTTGTAAGGACTTTCCTGTATTTCACGGCGAATTCGGTTCACATCATTGTTGATCGTCTCTTCTACACGTTCATAATCTCCGTCACCGTTTGTTCCTTCCACGTAATCTACAAAGTTATCTGTTACACTTCCGGCTTCAGTAGTACCTTCTGCCGCTCCTGCAGTACCGCCCGAGTATGTTTCCGTAATACGTTGGGCACTTATTTCAATACCTGCCATATTTTCCTCATCAACAGGTCGGATTAAGTTTTCTTCACGATTTTCTTTTTTAAAGTCAATATCAGCCGATACATTTACTACAACTTTATCCGGACCGATCAACGTACCGAGCATTTGCTGCACTTGGCGCTGCAAGTCACGCTCAATCGTTTTCTTCACTTCCATTTGTCCGGTAACTGAATCGATTCCGCCGCCACCGCTTTCGGCTGAAGCCAGATCATAGTATTCAGAATACTGGTTCATGATTGTAATATTTTCTTTAGGTAAATTCGGAATGCTCATCGATACTAAATTAAATAATCCTTTAATCTGATCGTCCGAGAATTTGTGTCCAGGTGCTGTATTCAATACTATGGCTGCCTTAGCTTCACCTTTGGCATCTTTTAGAAACACACCTTCTTCAGGTAAAGAAATCATCACACTTGCATCTTTGACTCCTTCGAATTTCCGAACTAAATTCGCTAGATCTGTTTCGATTGTCGCTTGTTTAATTACGTTAAATTCATTATCTGTCATACCAAAGCCTGCGTTAGATGTAAAAAAAGACGTGTCAATTTCCCCAGAATCAGGATAACCCTGGGCTGCTAAAGACACTTGTAAATCCTGCACTTGATTTTCCGGAACTAAAATTACCGTTCCGCCATTTGTTACTTCATACGTTACACCTTGAGAAGTAAGTACTTCCGTAATTCTTCCGACTTCAGCTTGAGACATCTCCGGAAATAAAGGGGCCATTGTCGTACGGGTTGAGAAATATGTGATTATTGCTGCAACTGCAACAACAGCAACAAACGCCCCGAGTAATGCCCCTTTTTGGTTTTTAGTGCGACTTTTCCAGAAACCGGTCGAGTCGCTTTTAATTTTTGTAAGTCGTTCATTCATTATGAATCCTCCGCTTAAAGTGAATGCCCAACAATTTGTCAGTCGTTTTCCAAATCATTACACACTCATACGCATAATTTCTTGATAAGCTTCCACAGCTTTATTACGAACTTCAATTGTTGTGTTTAAAGTAACACTTGCTTTTTGTGCAGCAATCATTACTTCAAATAAATCAACATCTCCACCGTTAATTAATTTTTGTGTCATTGTATCTGATGTTTTTTGATGTTCATTGACACTTGCAATCGCTTCTTTTAATGTGTCTGCAAATTGCTGTTGGGCATTTGCAGGAGTCAGTTGATTCTGAACATTTATTTCATTCATTGGTTGTGCGGGAGACATGAACGTTATTGGGTTTATCGCCATTTATATCATCCTTTCCCGATTTCTAATGCTTTTGTCAGCATGTTCTTGTTTGCATTAAAAGCAGTGACATTCGCTTCATAAGAGCGGCTCGCCGAAATCAGATCAACCATTTCCTTTAATACATCAACATTCGACATTTGCACATAGCCTTCCGCATTCGCATCAGGATGTGATGGATCATAGGCTAATTTAAAAGGTGTTTCCGTATCTTCTTTAATTGAACTAACTTTAACACCGGCACCAACACCGCTTTTCACCGTTTTTCCGATTGCCATATTTAAAAAGCTGGAAAATTGTCCTTGCTGCTCTTTTAATGTGACTGATTTTTTACGGTATGGCTCCCATTCTCCATTTACCTGCTTTGCTCGCGTTGTATCGACATTGGCAATATTGGAGGAAATGACATCCATTCGTAATCGCTGCGAGGTTAATGCAGAAGCTGTCGTATTCATGCTATGAAAAATCGACATCGCTATCTTCCTCCTTTAACAACATTATTCAATGTTGAAAATTTACTGCTGACACGATCTATTAGCGCATTATAGTAAATTGTATTTTCAGCCAATTTCGCTTGTTCCGCATCCATATTTACAGCATTCCCATTTGCTCTGCTGCGGAAGTTTTCATTTGAATAAACACCGTTGTTGCCAATATTAATTTTAAAATCATAATGCCTCGCATCTGTGCGATTTGCAGAAATCGTTAATTGCTTAGCATCATTTAAAACATCTTTGAAACTTACTTCTTTTGTTTTATAGTTCGGTGTGTCAACATTCGCTATATTTTGCGCAATTGTTTTATTTTTCAACGTAGCGTAGGAAAGCCCCTTTTCAAGGCTGCTTATTGTCCCGCCAAATAAATCCAATTCTCTCACCTCATTCATATTTTTCTAAAATTTGCGTACAGAAACTCAATATTACTATTGTAATTAGATTAGACCTGAGTGTCTATCGACTTTAGACCCTTTCGAATAGTCCAAAAGAACCGTTTTCATATGTAAAAAATACCAGTTTACTATATTTCAAACCAAATGTTTCTAGCAATATATTTTCACTTAACTAAATAATTGAATTTATCGAAACTGCAATAAAAAAATTATCGAGAATATAGACGAAGATATACTATTTATTTCCTTAAACATCATACATTAAATCCCTTTGCATTAGTATTTATATACATACATTTCATAAATTTGTAACAAATCATTTGTCTTATAAATTTTATCATCATTTAGGTATAAATGATATTTATTTATTTTTTTAAGCATAGACTTTGTACCTAAATTAAATTCCAAATCAATAAAATTTCTCGTTTATTGTAATTTTATTCGACAATATTCTTCATTTTTCTTTATAAAAAAAAACACAACAAGGAAAAAATCTCCTTGCTGCGTCTGATAATTTCTTATTTCATTTTAATTTCTGCTAATGCATTCAGGAACTTGTCGTTTAATACTTTAATATAAGTTCCTTTCATGCCTAATGAACGTGACTCAATAACACCAGCTGATTCCAGTTTACGTAATGCGTTTACGATTACCGAACGTGTAATACCAACACGGTCCGCAATTTTCGAAGCAACTAGTAAACCTTCATTACCATCTAATTCTTCAAAAATATGCTCGATTGCTTCAAGCTCCGAATAAGATAATGAATTGATCGCCATTTGTACTACCGCTTTAGAGCGTGCTTCTTCTTCAATCTCTTCAGATTTTTCACGTAAAATTTCCATACCTACTACTGTTGCACCGTACTCAGCCAAAATAAGATCATCATCTTCAAACTGATCGCTGATACGCGCCAGCATCAAAGTACCTAAACGTTCACCACCACCGATAATTGGCACAATTGTCGTTAAACCAGATGCAAATAGATCTTTATTTTCGATTGGGAATGCAGTGTGCTCATTGTTAATATCTAAGTTTGAAGAAGTTTCTGTAATATTGAATAAGTTTTGCGTATATTCTTCAGGGAATTGGCGCTCTTCGAACATTTTTTTAATACGCTCATTCTCGATTTGCTGATGAATTGAAATGCCAAGCAATTTTCCTTTACGGCTTACGATAAATACATTACTTTCGATAATATCGCCTAAAGTATTTGCCATCTCTTTAAAGTTAACTGGTTTACCAGCAGATGCTTGTAACATTGCATTGATTTTTCGTGTTTTTGTTAATAAATTCATTTCTGTTTCCTCCTACGGAACGTTTTAATTCACTTAATATTCTAAAGGTTTTTACAATTTAAAGATACTAATTCAACTTATACTTAAAGAATAAATTGCGATAAATCTTTATTTTTTACTATATTCGCCAATTTTTGATCGACATAATTCGGTGTAATATCGATATGTGCCGGAGCAATTTCCGAAGCTTCATAGGATAGTTCCTCAAGCAGACGTTCTAAAATTGTGTGCAGTCGGCGTGCACCGATGTTATCCGTCTCCTGGTTCACTTCTGTTGCAATTTCCGCAATGCGTTCAATTGCTTCATCCGTAAAGTTCAGCGTAACACCTTCTGTTTCAAGCAATGCTTTATATTGTAATATTAACGATTGATCCGGTTCTTTTAAAATACGAACAAAATCATCTTTCGTTAATTTTTCAAGTTCTACACGAATCGGGAATCGTCCTTGCAATTCAGGAATAAGATCGCTCGGTTTTGATATATGGAAAGCACCTGCTGCAATAAAGAGCATATAATCCGTCTTTACAGTGCCGTATTTTGTCGTAACTGTGGACCCTTCCACAATCGGTAATATGTCACGCTGAACACCTTCGCGGGATACTTCCGCAGATGATGAACCTTTGCTCGCAATTTTATCGATTTCATCAATAAAAATAATGCCGGCCTGTTCTGCACGATGAATTGCTTCACTTGACAACGCATCCGTATCAATCAGCTTATTCGCCTCTTCTTGTGTTAATAGACGACGGGCATCCTTTACTTGGACTTTACGTTTTTTTGTCTTTTTCGGCATTAAGTTCGACAGCATATCCTGCATTCCGTTTGCATTATCCATATTCATGCCAGGCATTGCATCAAAAAGAGATGGGGCATTTTCCGTTACTTCTATTGTTACCCATTGCTCTTCCAATTTTCCGTCTTTTAAATCCTGGGCAATTTGTGCACGGCGTGAACGAATTTCCGGTTCATCCTGGTTTGCTGTTTCTTCTTCAGATGACTCTTTTTGACCGAATAACATTTCAAACGGATTTTGCGTCAGCTTCTCTTTCACTTTAGAAGGTACCAGCAATTTTACAAGTACATCATTCGCATTGCGCTCCGCCTGATCTTTGACTCGTTCGACCATTTCGTCCTTTACAAGTCGGCGTGAAGCTTCTACCAAATCACGTACCATTGATTCGACATCACGCCCAACATAACCAACTTCCGTGAACTTTGTCGCCTCCACTTTAATAAAAGGCGCATTCGTCAGTTTAGCGATTCTGCGTGCAATTTCTGTTTTACCTACCCCGGTAGGTCCAATCATTAAAATGTTTTTCGGAATTACTTCTGTTTTTAACTCATCACTTAATAAAGAACGGCGGTACCGGTTACGCAATGCAACCGCAACTGCACGTTTCGCTGCTTCCTGGCCTACTATATGCCGGTTTAATTGTTCCGTAATTTGTCTTGGTGTTAAATTGATCGCAGTCATTATAATACCTCCAAGATAATATTATGGTTTGTAAAAACACAAATATCCGCAGCAGTCGTCAGCGCAGCCTCTGCAATTTCTTTTGCCGATAAATGCTCGCCCGCATGTTTTTTTAATGCTCTTCCGGCTGATAAAGCATAGTTTCCACCTGAGCCAATTGCTAAAATGCCATCGTCCGGCTCAATTACTTCACCAGTACCTGAAACAAGGAGCAATGTTGATTTATCCATTACAAGCAGCATCGCTTCCAATTGACGGAGCATTTTATCTCCCCGCCATTGCTTTGCTACTTCTACTGCAGCTCTTTGCAGGTTACCATTATATTCATTCAGTTTTGCCTCAAACATTTCGAATAATGTAAAAGCGTCCGCAACAGAACCTGCGAAACCTGCCAAGACTTTCCCATTAAACAGACGTCTGACCTTACGTGCCGTATGCTTCATTACAACTGCATTTCCCAATGTTACCTGACCATCCCCGGCCATTGCACATTCACCATTATGGTGGATAGCGAAAATCGTTGTCGCATGAATTTGACCCATTCTTTATTTCCTCCTTAACTATGCTCTCGGATGACTATTCATATATGTCTTTCTTAAAGCTTCCTTCGTTACATGAGTATAAATTTGAGTTGAAGATAAATTGGCGTGCCCAAGCAGCTCCTGGACTGTACGCATATCTGCCCCATTATTCAATAAATGCGTAGCAAATGTGTGTCGCAACATATGTGGATAAATTTTCGTATGCATACTGGCATTGTCTATCATCTCACTTAATATATAACGCACACCACGGGTAGTAAGTTCGCCACCGCGCATATTGACAAAAACTTTCTGATGATTTTCCTTCTTCATTAACGTTGGACGTACTTGATTTATATACCGCATCAGTGCATCATGCGCATATTGACCGAACGGAATAATTCGCTCTTTCCGGCCCTTTCCCATTACACGGACGATATTGTAATGAAAATCGATGTCTGTCAGTTCCAAACTGACACACTCGCTTACACGCATTCCCGTTGCATAGAGAAGTTCCAACAGCGCCATATTACGAATCTGGATTGGCTCATCGCCTTCATTTTTCTCGAATAATTCCTTCAGTTCTTCCTCATAAAAAAAGCTCGGTAATCGCTCTTCCTTTTTCGGATGATAAAGTGAACGAAACGGAGCATCATCAATATTCTGTTCTCGATTTAAAAATCGGAAAAAAGAACGGATCGATGAGATTTTCCTGGAAATTGAAGTTCTTGCTTTTTGTTCATCATAAAGCTTTGTTACATATAGACGTGCATGGATATACTCAACTTCTGTAATTTTTTGTATACCTTCAGCATGCAAAAATGCAAAAAATTCTTCTAAATCAGAAGTATATTCGCGAACAGTATGTAGGGAAAAGTTTTTTTCTAGTTGCACGTAGCGAATAAATTGATCAAGCTGGCTTTGCAAATTTTCATCCATCGTGTATACCCCCTGTTATTACAAAAGAGAAATGATGTTGTATGAATAAATATGTTTATTTTCCTACTAAAAAAACACACATATTGACACTATACCTATTATGATTACTTTTCAAGTAAAATTTGCTGGAGTTATTCAACTTCTTTGTATTATTCGACAAATTTCGCAAAATCGTGTCAAGTAATACTTCTTTTCATAACCATTTGCCAAATAATTAACACAAAATTAAAAGCCCCTAAAGTATAACAGTCTTTAAGGGCTTTTCGCAATTAAATTGCCTGATTATTAATAAAATTCTGAATTGATTCCAATGCCCGGTTAGCATGTCGCTCTGCACGTTCCGGCTTTGATTTAATGCGTTCTCCAAGTTCCGGGAAAATCCCGAAGTTCACGTTCATCGGCTGGAAGTTTTTCGCATCTGTATGTGTAATATACCTCGCCATTGCACCTAAGGCTGTTTCATGCGGGAAGTAAAGCAACTCTTGGCCTAAAGCCATACGTGCTGCATTAATCCCTGCAATCAGACCACTGCCGGCAGATTCTACATAGCCTTCTACACCAGTCATTTGACCTGCGAAGAAAAGATTTGGACGTGCTTTCAACTGATATGTCTGTGTCAGCACTTTTGGAGAATTGATGAACGTATTACGGTGCATTACGCCGTATCGCACAATTTCCAAGTTTTCTAATCCAGGAATCATCGAGAAGACACGTTTTTGTTCCGGCCATTTTAAATGTGTTTGGAAACCTACTAGATTATAAAGTGTCCCAGCTGCATCATCCTGTCGTAATTGAACAACAGCATATGGACGCTTATCCGTTTTCGGATCTTCCAGACCAACCGGTTTCATCGGTCCGAATGTCATCGTTTTTTCGCCGCGTGCTGCCATTACTTCAATCGGCATACATCCTTCGAAATACTTTTCTTTTTCGAATTCTTTTAGAGGTGCGCATTCCGCTGTAATTAGTGCTTCACGGAAAGCATTGAATTCTTCTTTTGTCATCGGACAGTTCAAGTATGCCGCTTCACCTTTGTCATAGCGTGATTTCAAGTATACTTTATCCATATCGATCGAATCTTTTTCGATGATCGGTGCTGCCGCATCATAGAAATACAAATAATCTTCACCTGTAAGCCCCTGAATTTGTTTTGCCAATGCTTCAGAAGTTAATGGGCCTGTTGCGATCACTGTAATCCCTTCCGGAATTTCAGTTACCTCTTCGTTGATTACTTCGATTAACGGGTGGTTCTTCACTTTTTCTGTTACGATTCCCGCAAATTCATGACGGTCTACCGCTAAAGCGCCACCTGCAGGTACAGAACTATTGTCCGCCGCTGCAATAATGACAGAATCCAATTTACGCATTTCCTCTTTAATTACACCAACAGCATTTGTCAGCCCGTTCGCACGTAAAGAGTTTGAGCATACTAGCTCAGCGAATTTATCTGTATGATGTGCCGGTGTTTGTTTTACTGGACGCATTTCATATAAACGTACCTTCACACCTCGTTTTGCAATTTGCCAAGCTGCTTCTGAACCGGCTAAACCTGCACCAATTACATTTACTACTTGTTGTGTCATTTTTGTTACCTCTTCATTTTATTGTGACGGTGCTTCTTCATAATCACATTCATTGTTTGTACACTGAATCTGAACACCTTTTTTCAATTTCTTCTCTACTAATAATGCACTACATTTCGGACAAGGTCTACTAATCGGCTTATCCCATGATACGAAGTCACATTCCGGATACTGGTTGCATCCGTAAAAAATACGCTTAGTTTTGGATTTACGCTCGACAATTTCACCTGTCTCACATGAAGGGCATTTCACATCGATCGGTTTCACGATTGCTTTTGTATTGCGGCAATCCGGGAAGTTTGAGCAAGCCATAAATTTCCCGTAACGTCCAAGCTTGAATACCATTGGCGCGCCGCATTTTTCGCAGTCTTCACCTGCAGGCTCGTCTTTGATTTCAATTTTTTCCATCACTTCATCCGCATGTTTTACCCGAGGTTCAAAATCTTTGTAAAATTGATCGATAACATTTACCCACTGTGTAATGCCCTCTTCGACTTCATCCAGATTCTGCTCCATCTGTGCAGTAAATTCGATGTTGATGATTTCCGGGAAAAATTCCAATGTTGCCTGATGAACGATCTCTCCAAGTTCAGTCGGCACAAAGCGCTTCGCATCAAGCTGCACATAACCGCGCTTTTGGATAGTATCCAGTGTTGGAGCATATGTCGATGGACGGCCTATACCTAGCTCTTCCAATGTCTTTACTAGACGCGCCTCTGAATAGCGTGGAGGTGGCTGAGTGAAGTGCTGCTTCGGTTCAATTTCAAGCGATTTTACTTTATCGCCGATTTCCATTTCAGGTAAAAGCTTATTTGTTTCTTCTTCCTGATCGTCTGTACCTTCAATATAAAGCTTCATAAATCCGGCAAATTTCACCTGAGATCCGTTCGCGCGGAACAGTACATCATTGTTTTGCAAATCAACTGTCACGGTATCAAGTACGGCTGGCGCCATTTGACTTGCGATAAAGCGCTCCCAAATCAGACGGTACAATCGCAGCTGGTCACGGCTTAAAATAGCTTTAAGCTCTTCAGGTGTGCGCATTGCACTCGTTGGACGGATTGCTTCATGGGCATCTTGTGCATTTGCTTTTGCTTTTACCTGTTTTTGTTCCCCGGCTATGAATTCTTTGCCGTATTTTGTTTCGATATATGACTTGGCCTCAGTTTTTGCTGTATCGGAAATACGCGTTGAATCGGTACGCATGTATGTGATTAATCCGACCGCGCCTTCTTTTTTGCTGAGTTCAATACCTTCATAAAGCTGCTGTGCAAGCATCATTGTTTTCTTGGCACGGAAATTTAATTTACGTGCGGCTTCCTGTTGAAGTGAAGAAGTAGTAAAGGCCGGAGAGGCATTGCGTTTTCGTTCTTTTTTTACAACATTCATTACTTCAAATTCCGAGCCTTTTACACCTTTTAATATGTCTTTTACTTGCTGTTCATTTGTTAATTTAATTTTTTCTTTGCCGTTTCCATAATATAAGGCATCGAATTGCTTTTTATTTTTTTCAAAGCTTGCTTCGATCGACCAGTATTCTTCCGGCTCGAAATTTTTAATTTCATTTTCACGGTCAATGATCAGGCGCAATGAAACGGATTGTACACGTCCTGCCGATAAGCCCTTCTTAACCTTTTTCCAAAGAATCGGACTAATATTGTAGCCTACTAGACGGTCTAAAATACGACGCGCCTGCTGTGCATCGACTAAATCCATATTAATCGGGCGCGGGTGCTTGAAGCTCTCTAAAATTGCTTCTTTCGTAATCTCGTTAAATACGACACGGCAATCCGAATTAATATCAATGTTCAAAGCAGTGGCTAAATGCCACGCAATTGCTTCCCCTTCGCGGTCTGGATCGGCTGCGAGATAAATCTTTTTCACTTTTTTTGCCGCTGTTTTCAGTTCCTGAAGTACCGGACCTTTACCGCGAATCGTAATATATTTTGGATCATAGTTATTTTCGGTATCGATTCCCATTTGACTACGTGGTAAATCACGTACATGTCCAATCGAAGCTTTTACTTTATATTTTTTTCCTAAATATCGTTCAATTGTTTTCGCCTTTGCAGGTGATTCAACAATTACTAAATAATCTGCCATCTGTTGTCCTCCTTATAGAGGTATAGTTATTTTTCTTATATTCACGCACATGAAGCTATCCATGTATGTCAAAGCTTTTCCTGTTGCAAAATGTATAACAGATTGGCTAATATTGCAACTTTTTTTCAACGCAATTTTGAAAACAACTGGATTTCCTCTAAGATTTGAAAGCCATCCCACACTGGAATTGCACCTTCTTTTATTAATTTATTTGTTCCTCGTGACTGCTCGCTAAAAATATTTCCCGGCACTGCAAAAACATCTTTTCCCTGCTCAAGAGCAAGCTCTGTTGTGATGAGTGTCCCGCTTTTCAATGCGGCTTCCGTAACGACAAGCGCTTCACTCAATCCGCTAATAATACGGTTTCGTGCGGGAAAATGCCATTTTTGCACACTTACATAGGGTGGATATTCTGTTACAAGTAAATGTTCCTTGCCCATATATGCATTCAGCTCTTTATTTTGTGGTGGGTAGCTATGGAAAAAGCCATGACCTAAAACACCTATTGTCTTTCCACCATATCGGATAGTTGCTTCATGTGCAAGTCGGTCTGCACCTTTCGCAAGTCCGCTCACTATGACAAATTGCTCACGAATCAATGGCGGGAGAATCGATTTCAATATATTCTCACTATAGCCCGTCGCTGCTCTTGAACCGATGACAGCAATCATTTTCTTTCTGCTCAGTAACTGAACATCACCTTTTGCATAGATTACAGCAGGCGCATCGTACAGCTGTTTTAAACGTTCCGGATATAAAGGATTCGTATAGGAGATGGCCTTAATATTATGTTGGTCATAATAGATGGCCATTGACCTTGGTATGAGCTCTTTATAATGGTTTATGAGCTGTGAGGATTTTTCTTGATTTATATTTAGCTGAGTCGCTAAAAATTTTGGCGAAATATGTGGTATATCGTCGAAATCATCTGTAATTTTCATTAAATTCCGGACCTTTTCCCAGGAGAGAGGAAGAATATAATGCAGTTTCAGTAATTGTTCGTTTGTTGGATTGGTCATATCAACACTCCTTTTAATGGAAGAAATTCAGATGACCGCTGTTTTCAAGTGTGAGGTAAGCATCGTGTAAACCATAGTATTGCCAATGGATAAGGGCCCATAACCCCTCCACGCAACCTAATATAGGGGAACATACGAAAAAGATGTAGCGAGGCGACCGCTACATCTTTCATTTTAATGTGTTTTACAAGCTTCGTACAAGCCTTTTTCTTTGATTACTTTAATCAGTGTTTCCCCGATTACAGAAGGCGTCGGAGCTACTTCAATACCCGCAGCATTCATTGCTTTGATTTTCTCGGCAGCTGTTCCTTTACCGCCGGAAATGATGGCACCTGCGTGACCCATACGCTTTCCTGGAGGTGCTGTTTGACCGCCGATAAAGCCTACTACCGGTTTGTTCATGTTTTCCTGAATCCATTCAGCAGCTTCTTCTTCCGCTGTACCACCGATTTCTCCAATCATGACAACCGCATAAGTTTCCGGGTCTTCGTTGAATGCTTTTAAGCAGTCGATAAAGTTTGTCCCGTTGACCGGGTCGCCCCCGATTCCTACTGCTGTTGTTTGACCGATTCCTGCCTGAGACAGTTGGTGTACCGCTTCATAAGTCAATGTACCAGAACGCGAAACTACACCTACATGTCCTTTCGTATGAATGTAGCCTGGCATAATACCAATTTTACATTCATCAGCAGTAATGACACCCGGACAGTTTGGACCAACTAAACGTGTCTTCTTGCCTTCCATATAGCGCTTTACTTTTACCATATCAAGTACCGGAATATGTTCTGTAATACAAATCGCCATATCCAGATCTGCATCCACTGCTTCGATAATAGCATCTGCCGCAAAAGGTGCCGGTACGTAAATTACGGATACGTTTGCACCTGTTGCATCGACTGCTTCCTGTACTGTATTGAACACAGGCACACCTTCGATTTCAAGACCACCTTTGCCTGGTGTTACCCCTGCAACGATTTTCGTTCCATATTCAAGCATTTGTTTTGTATGGAAAAGGGCTGTTTCCCCAGTAATCCCTTGTACGATTACTTTTGTCTCTCTATTAATGAACACACTCATGCCATTACCCCGCCTTCAGCTTCAACTAATTTCACGATTTTTTGTGCGCCGTCTGCCATTGAGTCGGCTGCCACAATATTTAAACCAGATTCATTTAATAACTTTTTACCTAGCTCCACGTTTGTCCCTTCCAAACGCACTACTAACGGAACCGCTAAACCAACTTCTTTTGCAGCCGTAATAACACCTTTTGCAATGATGTCACACTTCATGATTCCGCCAAAAATGTTAACGAAAATTCCTTTAACATTTTTGTCTGATAAAATAATTTTAAAAGCTTCTGTTACTTTTTCAGCTGTCGCACCGCCCCCAACATCAAGGAAGTTTGCGGGTGATCCGCCGTAGTAACTAATCGTATCCATCGTCGCCATGGCAAGACCTGCACCATTTACCATACAGCCGATATTGCCGTCCAGCGAAATATAACTTAAATCATACTTAGATGCTTCAATTTCTTTTGGATCTTCTTCATCGAAATCGCGTAATTCTACGATATCTTTGTGACGATATAAAGCGTTTGCATCAAAGTTGAATTTTGCATCAAGCGCCACTACCTGATCATCACCTGTTACAACTAGCGGGTTGATTTCTACTGTCGATGCATCTTTGTCGATGAATGCTTTGTAAATACCAAGCATTAATCCTACTGCTTTATTTACTAGCTTAGCAGGGATATTCATATTGAATGCCATGCGTCGTGCCTGGAAAGCATTTAATCCTGTAACCGGATCAATTACTTCTTTGAAGATTTTTTCCGGATTTGTCTCGGCTACCTCTTCAATATCCATACCGCCTTCTTCAGAACCCATCATTACGACTCTAGAAGTTGCACGGTCTAATACTAAACTTAAGTAATACTCTTTTTTAATGTCCGAACCCTCTTCTATATAAAGACGCTTAACTTCTTTACCGTCTGGACCAGTTTGGTGAGTTACTAAAATTTTGCCTAACAATTCTTTCGAGAAAGAGCGAACTTCATCGAGGTTTTTAGCAATTTTAACGCCCCCCGCTTTACCGCGGCCCCCTGCATGAATTTGTGCTTTTACTACTGTTACGTTTGAACCTAGCTCTTTTGCTGCTTTTACTGCTTCGTCTGGTGAAAACGCGACACTCCCTCTTGGAACCGCTACACCGTATTGTCTTAATATCTCTTTCCCTTGATACTCATGGATATTCATGATACATCCTCCCATCGGACATTTGGAAATTATTCTACTAACATAATCTATTTTATACAATTATTCAGACAATGTCTATATTTGTCACACAAACAGTTTTTAGTTTGCTTTATGTCAAAATATTCTTTGTATAGATATTTTCTAATTTTCGGAAAGATATTCTCTACATAAAATTGAAAAACACCGATTATTTATTTTTAAATGTTAACCTCTGTTTTTCGTCCAAGTGATATATAAAAGCAAAAACTTCTGCAACCGCCTGGTAAAGTTCTTCCGGGATTGATGTGTTCAAATCGAGCTGCCCTAACAGCTCTACCAGGTTCGGGTCTTCATAAACAGGTACTTCATGCATCGCTGCTTTCTCTAATATATTTTCCGCAATTTTCCCTTTGCCTTTTGCGACGATTGTCGGACCATTGCTTTTTTGCGGATCATAGGAAAGGGCAATCGCTTCTTTTCGCACATATTTTTTTTCGGTCATACGCGAAAATCCACCCCTCCTTGCTCATCTTCTGGCTGATTCGACAGTTTTGTGAAAGTTTTTTCTCCTTGCTCTTTAAATGGTTTGATAAACAATCCGGATAATGTATATTCTTTTTCCAGCAACCCCGCCTTTAATGTTCCTTTCAGCGAAGTCGCCAACGAATCTAAATTTGGCATATCATTATATACATTAATTGTGACAACACGGTTTTGTACTTGCATATCAATTACCGTTTGCTGCAATGTTTCCATACTTAAATAAAATAGGATGCGCGCAAAATTGGCATCAATTTTTCCATCTTCTTTCATGCGGCCGTTCCATTGCAGTGTGGCATCCATTTTCTTGCCGAAAAAATCCAACGGCACTTGCATTACCAGCTGATGCTGATGACCATTTTCACCGGAAGTGAGCTGCATTCCATTTAGTCTGGCCATCACCACTTCAGCAGCATCTTTTATTGCGACCGGTGTTTGGACATCTTGAAGAAGCCCCAGTAATTGAGGCTTTATTTGCTGTGCGACTGCCTGAATATCTCCAGCCTTATTTGCCAGTGTCGCCTCATAGCTGACACCGAGACCTTTCAAAACAGTTTTGATGGCCTGTTCCATCGCACGACTATCAACTGCTGCCTGTACTTGGCCTTCCGCTTGCGTAAGAGTACTTTGCATCAATTGCTGCGGACTATCGGCAGTCACTTTCACTAAATTGCGCAGGAGCTGATCTGCAACCGGTAAATTCGCATCCGGCTTCAGTAATGTAAGCAATTGATCCTTTGCGGAGATGCCCTGATCATTTTGCACAAACAGCCGTGTAGTCACATTTTCACTGTATGCATTTGTCAGTTGCTGACGCATTTGGTTTACCAATGCTTCGACTGCCTGCTTTGAGGCCGGAATTTGTTCAAAACGCGTTAATAACTGCTGAACTTGCTGTTTTTGCGTTGGCGATAATAAGCTTTCATTATTGACCCATGCTTTTACTTGCTCTAGCATCGGTTTTATTTGTTCAGGGCTCGTTTGCCCGAGCTGCTGAAGCATTGGACCCGCTTCTTTTAACAGCGGTGCTGCAGCTGACTGTATCGGGTTCATGGACTGTTGGTTCCCTTGCTGGTTTACCGTTTGCCAATTTTGCAATGTTGCATTTTGCGGTAATATTCCTGCGTCCTTCAATACCGTCAGCGATTGAAGTTTCGTTGCCACAGGCGCATTATTATCCAGTAAATTTTGGGTCGCCCGTGCAAGGAGAATACCGCCTGTTTCATTGTTCAACGGCTTTGCCAGCTGGTCAATTTGCTGTAATAGCGATGATTTCACCGCTTCATTTCCGCCAGGCTGATTTGCCAGGAGCTGCGCTAAATTCGCCAAATTTGCCGACATGCCATCTGTTTTGATTCCTTGAGTCAATGCTTGAAATACAGTGTTCGTAAAAGGCATTTTCAACTCAACCATACGCTGCAGTGCTTGAAGAGCATTACTTTTATCCACTCCGGCAGGCAAGTTTTTCATCAAGCTTTCCGCGGCAAGGAGCTGTTCCTTCGCAAGTGGAAGCTGGGCTTTCACAAAATGCGAAAGTACTTGCTGCATTTCATTCGATTTCGGCAAATTCATCGTTTCAAGCAGCTGGGATATTTGCTGTCCGGCTGTCATTGATGGTGACATCGGCCCAGTAACGACTTTTAATTCTGTTTGCGGATTTGTCGCTGTCACTTGAAAAAAGTGTGCATCGCCTTGCTTTAATGGAACTTCCAGCTTTGCCATAAACTTTTGATTCCCTACTTGGACTTCCGCCATTTGATTTGGGTAGAGCTGTTTAATCGTCCCATGCAATACTTGATCTTGCTTTAATGTTAATGGCTGATTTGCTGTTATTTGCTGCGAATTATTTGTTTGGATTGCATTAAACGATGAGAAGTTCATGCCGTTACTCCCTTCTTTGAAGCATTGATTTAATCGGTTCAAATGTTTTTCGGTGATGATCTGTAGGTCCATATTGCGCGATTGCTTCCAGATGCTGTTTTGTTCCGTACCCTGCATGCTGGGCAAAGCCGTATTGCGGATATTCGGTATCCAGCTTCTCCATATAGTCGTCACGTGCCGTTTTCGCTAAAATGGACGCTGCCGCGATCGCCAGGCTGCGTGCATCCCCCTTTATGATAGATGCTTGCGGAATCGACGTCGAAAGGCTCATCGCATCGGCCAATATGAAATTCGGTGTAACTTCAAGTGCTTCGATACTTTTTAACATCGACTGTCGTGTTGCTTCATATATGTTGAGGCGATCAATTTCTTCGGCACTTTGAAAATGAACCGCATAATACAATGCATGTTTTTTTATTCTTTCAGCAAAGTCATTGCGCTTTTCTTTTGATAATTGTTTAGAGTCGTTTACACCAAGCAGTTCCTGGCAGTGATTCGGCAATATTACAGCCGCAGTTACGACAGGTCCTGCAAGCGGCCCGCGCCCGGCTTCATCTGTTCCCGCGATATACGCATCTTCATATGGTAAATAGCTTGCGTCAAATAGCAGCTTTTCATTATGTGCTTGTTGGAGCGCCTCTATCTTTTCCAGACGTTTTTGAAATTGTTTCCATGCTTTTTGAACGCCTGCCCGTTCATCCTTCGCTATCAAATCCATCCATGGTTCGATTTGTGCTGCTGTTTTCAATACTTCTGTAATCTCTTTAATTGTTTTCATTTCAAGTCCTCAAATCTCTCAATCTTACTGTTATATCGTCTACTTTTCTTATTATAAAAGAAAAAACCTTTCTCAAATAAATGAAAAAGGTTTTGCCATTCTTTATTCGTTGTTTTCTTGCTTTTTCTGGCGATTCAGCGCGGCTGTTTTTTTCCGGCGCTCTTCGTTTTCAAGGGCGATCGCTTCTTCCAGCTTCTCTTTTTCAAGTTGCTCGGAAACAAAATCAAATGTCAGTTTCCCCAGATTCTGTTCACGAATGTCGCGTACGATTAATACGGATACCTGATCATAGTCAATCTCCCCGCCTTGTCCAAATACACGGCGCAATTTCCCGATTGCATCAAATGTCTCGACAAGCTCTTTCGATACAGAAGAAATGTTATACCGTTCTTCCATGCGATTCGGATAGTGTGTTTCTAAAAAACGCAGGCCATATACAGCAAGATCTTCCATGTTCATAATCGTATCCTTAATCGCACCTGTTAAAGCAAGCTTGTAGCCGACTTCCTGATCTTCAAACTTCGGCCATAAAATTCCTGGTGTATCCAGAAGTTCGATTTCTTTTCCGACTTTGATCCATTGCTGCGCTTTCGTCACACCTGGCATATTACCTGTTTTCGCAAGGTTTTTCTTCGCTAAACGGTTAATTAAAGTTGATTTCCCGACATTCGGAATACCGACGATCATTGCTCGGATGGCACGCGGCTTCATTCCTTTAGACTTCATGCGCTCCCATTTATCCGCCAGAATCTCCTGTGCGGCTTTTGTGACCGCCTGTAAGCCTTTACCTTCCAATGAGTTAATTGCTACTGCTTTAAAGCCTCTGTCGGCGAAATATTGAATCCAGCGGCGTGTTTCCTGCTCATCGGCCATATCTTGTTTATTTAAAACGAGCAGGCGCGGTTTTTGATGGATGACTTCATCGATCATCGGATTACGTGAAGATAACGGTAAACGTGCATCGACCAGCTCAAAAATGATATCGACAAGCTTTAAACTTTCCGATACTTGGCGGCGTGCCTTTGCCATATGTCCCGGGAACCATTGAATTGTCATAATGTATAACCTCCTGTAAATTACGTACTTCTATTTTCAACAAAAAAATGAGGAGTTTAAACTGCCCCCTCATTTTAGACAATATTTAATATTTATTGTGATAAATAATCCTTCATCAAATATGGGGGTTGATTTCCATTACAGGTCGGACGCTTTCCGCAACCAACGACTTGATAAATGAGAAGGCGAAATCAACTCGCCTCCCCTTATCAACTGCTATAACAATTAAATATGTCATCCTCATCTATTGATTAAAATCGCTAAATATTACTTTACAATCTCAATTTCGTTTAATGGCCAGAAAATGATGCTTGTATTGCCGATAATTTCTTTCTGTTCGACGATTCCGATATGGCGGCTGTCTTTACTGAAGCGACGGTTATCGCCCATTACAAATACATAGCCTTCCGGGATCACATCGAGTGACGGATCGATATCTTTCAGCGAGAAGTCGCCGGTTAAATTACCTTCGCTTATTTCTGCTTTGTACGCGTCTAAATATGGTTCGTCGATTGGTTCACCATTAATGTATAATTGGTCATCCTTATATTCTACAAAATCCCCTGGAACACCGATGACACGTTTAATATAGTCCTTTTGTTCAGGTGCGTGGAATACGACGATGTCAAAACGCTCGGGTTCGCCGATTTTATAGCTGAATTTGTTGACGATCATACGATCACCATTTTCAAGGGTAGGCATCATTGAATCCCCGTCTACTACAATCGGTGTAAATAAAAAGTAACGAATAAATGCTGCAATCGCAAATGCGATCAGTAGAGCTTTTGTCCATTCCCACAGCTCATTTTTTTCTTTTTCAGTTTTTTCCACGTAGCTATCCCCCTTGCTCATCACATTTATTGTATACGAAATATGTATATCAAGCAAAAATCCAGTCTATATATTACATCAGATTATCTATAGTTTATTGTCAAAATCACATGTTAATACACAGTTTTTAATTTAAAGAAAGAAAGGGACTTGTAGATACAAGCCCCCTTCTAAAAAGTTCTTATCGAATTTCTTTAATACGAGCAGCTTTACCACGTAAGTTACGTAAGTAGTAAAGTTTAGCACGACGTACTTTACCTTTACGGATTACTTCTAACTTAGCGATTTTTGGAGTGTGTACTGGGAAAGTACGCTCTACACCAACACCGTAAGAAATTTTACGTACTGTGAAAGTTTCGCTAATTCCGCCACCACGACGTTTAATAACTACACCTTCGAACAATTGGATACGCTCACGAGTACCCTCTACGATTTTAACGTGTACCTTAACTGTATCACCTGGTTTGAATGTAGGTAAGTCTGAACGTAATTGATCTTTAGTGATCTCTGTAATAATGTTTGACATTGTTTTCTCTCCTTAGACAGATGCTCTTGCACGCTAATTCAAGCCACAGCGGAACACCGTAATTCAGTGCTTACATTGAAGCACAAACTGAATCTTACCATAATTATTTTAGGCTTGCAAGTAGTTTTGCTTTACATTTCACTTTTAATTTTTTCGATTATTTTCAGCTGCTTGTCCGTTAATTCGAGCGCTTCCAATAAGTCCGGTCTACGCTCCAGTGTCCGTTTGAATGACTGTTCTTCACGCCATGCATCGATTTTCGCATGATTGCCCGATAAAAGTATATCCGGAACTTTCATCCCTCTAAAATCAGCTGGACGTGTGTAATGAGGATGTTCTAACAATCCTGTAGAAAATGAATCCTGAATATGTGAATCTTCCTGACCCAATACACCCGGCAATAAACGTACAACCGCATCGATGACTGTCATTGCAGGAAGTTCTCCACCTGTCAAAACAAAGTCGCCGATCGAAATCTCATCTGTTACAAGATGCTCCCTTATGCGTTCATCATAACCTTCATAATGTCCGCAAAGGAATACTAAGTCTTCTTCCTTTGCAAGCTCCTCAGCCTTCTTCTGCGTAAAACGCGCGCCTTGTGGACACATGAGAATAACACGGGGCTTGCGGCCTTCTGTAATGGCTTCAACCGCCTTAAACATCGGTTCCGGCTTTAACACCATTCCCGCACCGCCGCCGTATGGGTAATCATCCACTTGTTTGTGCTTGTTTTCACTGTACTCCCGAATATCGGTCACTGCCAGCTCGACTGCCCCTTTTTCCTGAGCCTTTTTTAAAATGGATGCCCCAAACACACCTGTGAACATATCGGGAAATAAACTTAATACGTGTATCTTCATTCCAATAAACCTTCCATTACATGAATAGTGATTTTCTTTTCGTCGACATCAATATCTTTTACGATATCCTCAATGTAAGGAATGTAGTGCTTCTTACCATTTTGGGCTTTAACTTCCCATACATCGTTTGCACCCGTCTCTAAAATATCGGTAACAACGCCGATCAGTTCGCCTTCTTCTGAAAACACTTCACAATCTTTAATTTCAAAGTGATAGTATTCATTATCTTCAAGCTCATCTTCCGCCAATTGATCCATCGATACTTTTAACAGGCCTTCTTTAAATGGTTCCACTAAATTAATGTTTTCCATTCCTTCAAATGTCACCAATATAAAGTTTTTATGGCGTCTGGATGAACTGATCGTTACCCAAGTCGGCTTTTTATCATCCTTTTTGAATGCCGCGAGTTTGGATCCAACCGCAAAACGTTCTTCTTCAAAGTCTGTTGTCGATAAAATTCGCAGCTCTCCGCGAATACCATGTGTATTCACAATACGTCCTACATTAAACCATTCCATGTATATTCCACCTTTTATAATAATTTGTTACCACATAACTTTTATATACACCGTTGTTTGGAGTGAAGGCGGCGAAGTAACATTCAAATGCCTTTTGATTTGAATGTTGCTTTGCGACGAAAGCGGAGCGACAGGAGCACATGAACAATGCTTCTACGGTAACCGCAATAAACTCCTACCGTAACGGAAAACAACATTATCATAACAAAAAAAGAAGGGTTAGCAAAATGCCACCCTTCTTTTACTAATCCAATATATCGACATATGTCTTTTTCTTCTGGTGGCCGCCCGCTGCTGAGTACACAATCGTACGAATTGCCTTCGCAACACGTCCTTGCTTGCCTATCACTTTCCCTCGATCCTCTGGATGAACAAAAAGCTTATAAACAACTCGATTTGAAGTTTCGTCCGTCTCAATACGAACGTCTTCCGGATAATCGACTAACGGTTTCACAATTGCTTCAATCAGCTGCTGCATAATGCCACCTCCGAATTAATCATTGAATTATTTGCTGTATTTAGCGTTATGGAATTTTTCCATGATACCTTGTTCTGAGAACAGGTTACGTACAGTATCAGATGGTTTTGCACCATCAGTTAACCATTTAAGAGCTTTCTCTTCATCGATTTGTACTGTAGCTGGAACTGTAAGTGGGTTGTAAGTACCTACTGTTTCGATTTGACGACCGTCACGTGGTGAACGAGCGTCTGCAACTACGATACGATAGAAAGGAGATTTTTTAGCTCCCATACGTTTTAAGCGAATTTTAACTGCCATTTTAATAGCACCTCCGAATAAGTTTCACACAAGATATTATATTAGCAATGTCTTGATGGTTTGTAAAGTGTTTTTTCTTAACACCTTATTTTTTATTTAAATAATGAATCAAAACCAGGCATTTTCATTTTCTTTTTCCCTTTGCCTTGAGCCATGCCTGTCATCTGTTTCATCATTTTTTTCATTTCTTCAAACTGTTTCAATAAGCGGTTCACTTCCTGAATTGACGTTCCTGAACCTGTAGCAATACGCTTTTTTCGGCTCGCTGAAATGATTTCAGGGTTTGTTTTTTCATTTGGTGTCATCGAATAGATAATCGCCTCGATGCGTCCCATCTGCTTTTCATCGACTTTGACATTGTCAAGGCCCTTCATTTTGTTTGCACCTGGAATCATTTTCAATAATTCGTCAAGTGGTCCCATTTTCTTCACTGCCTGAAGCTGTTCGATAAAGTCATCAAACGTAAAACTCTGTGTCATGAACTTTTCTTCGAGCTCTTTCGCCTTTTCCATATCGACGTTCGCCTGTGCTTTTTCGATCAGAGAAAGTACATCACCCATACCTAAAATACGTGAAGCCATACGCTCCGGATGGAAAGGTTCAAGTGCATCCATCTTTTCGCCCATCCCGACAAATTTAATCGGCTTCTCTGTAACGGAGCGAATCGACAGTGCCGCACCACCACGAGTATCGCCGTCCAATTTTGTTAAGACAACGCCCGTAATGCCGACTGCTTCATTGAAGCTTTGTGCAACATTTACAGCATCTTGACCTGTCATTGCATCTACAACCAAAAATACTTCGTCCGGCTCTTTTAAACCGCGAATGTCTTTCAGTTCCTGCATCAGCTCTTCATCGATATGAAGACGACCGGCTGTATCGATTAATACAACGTCCAAGTGCTCTTCTTTTGCATGCTCGATTGCCTGACGTGCAATTTCAACAGGTGAAACATCTGTACCTAGTGAAAATACCGGCAGAGATAGCTGTTTCCCCAATGTCTGTAATTGCTGAACAGCGGCTGGACGGTAAATATCTGCTGCTACTAGCAATGGTTTTTTATTATATTTTTTACGTAATACATTCGCCAACTTACCTGTAGTCGTCGTTTTACCTGCACCTTGTAAACCAACCATCATAATGACAGTCGGCGGACGGTTGCTGAATTTAATCGGGCTTTGTTCGCCGCCCATTAAATTCTTCAATTCATCCTGTACAATTTTAATGACTTGCTGACCAGGTGTTAATGATTTCATGACGTCGACACCGACTGCACGCTCACTAACTTTTTTAACGAATTCTTTAACTACCTTTAAGTTTACGTCCGCTTCGATTAAGGCAAATCGGACTTCACGCATCATTTCTTTAACGTCTTGTTCCGTAACTTTCCCTTTACCTTTAATCTTTTGGATCGTACCTTGGAGTCGCTCTGCTAAACCTTCAAAAGCCAACTCGTTCGCCCCCTAATCCGATTCCTTCAGTTGTTCAACCAATGCCAGTTTCGCCTCTATCGTAGAAGCCTCATCCTCAATCGCATCTGCCAACTGTTTTAACACAATTTGACGTTGTTGAAACTTTTCGAATAAATTTAGTTTTTCTTCATATTCTTCAAGCATCGCCTCAGTACGGCGAATATTATCGTAAACAGCCTGACGTGAAATATTATAACTTTCGGCGATTTCTCCCAATGAGTGATCGTCCAAGTAATATAGTTCCATATAGCTGCGCTGCTTATCCGTTAATAACGCTTGATAAAAGTCGAAGAGAAAGTTCATGCGTGTTGTTTTTTCAAGTAGCATTTTTATCTCTCCAATCATAATTTGTCTATCTTATCATAATCTTGTGGGCAGTTACTGTCAAGGCAATCCCCTTGTCCGTAAGTCCAACCTTTTCTTCTGATTAGAAAAAGCAATTCGTAAAATTTTATACGAATTGCTTTTTGAATATAATTATTGAAAAATAATTGTTACTCTTCTGCTTTTTCCAGTTCTTTTTCCAGTCCTTCGGCAAATAAACCATATACATAACGTTCTGCATCAAATGGCTGCAGGTCGTCCATTTTTTCACCAAGTCCTACAAATTTGACAGGGATGTGCAATTTGTTGCGGATAGCTAATACGATACCGCCTTTTGCCGTACCATCCAGTTTCGTTAAAACGATACCTGTTACATTTGTTACCTCTTTGAACATTTGAGCCTGAACAAGCGCATTTTGGCCTGTTGTCGCATCCAAAGCAAGGAGTACTTCATGCGGTGCATCCGGAATTTCACGGGAAATTACACGATGCACTTTTTCAAGTTCGTTCATTAAGTTGACTTTGTTTTGCAGACGGCCGGCTGTATCGCAAATTAAAATATCGACACCACGGTTTTTCGCTGCACGAATCGCATCATACATTACTGCTGCAGGGTCGGAACCTTCTGACTGGGCAATGACTTCTACACCGACACGGTCGCCCCATACTTGCAGCTGCTCAATGGCACCGGCACGGAAAGTGTCTCCCGCTGCCAGCATCACAGATTTCCCTTCCGATTTTAAACGGTGAGCCAATTTACCGATTGTCGTTGTCTTGCCGACACCATTAACACCAACAAATAAAATAACCGTTAAATCTCCGCTTTGCTGAATATTTAATTCTGTTAAATTTTCTTCACCAGACTCATAAATTTCAACAAGCTTTTCGGAGATGATCGCCTGAATTCCATTTGTATCTTTAATATTTTGACGCTGTACTTCAAAACGTAATTTATCCATTAATTCCATCACTGTTTCAAAGCCGACATCCGCTTGCAGCAGTACATCTTCCAGCTCTTCAAAGAAATCTTCATCCACTTTGCGGTAACGTGCAACTAAATCGTTTACTTTAGAAGTGAAAGAATTACGAGTTTTTTCCAATCCCGCTTTAAACTTCTGTGTAATCGACCACGCAGACTGCTTTTGAGGTTGCTCCTCAACTTCAACTTCTACGTCCGATTGATTCAAATTCTCTTCTTCCACAGGCTGTACTTCTTCAATTGCAGGCTGCTCAACTGTTTCTTCCTGCTCTTTAACAGCAGTTTGTTCAGTTTCGGATACTTCTTCCTCTACCGTTGCGATTAATTGATTTTCTTTCTGTACTTGATCGTCAAGCGGTAACAAATCCACCTGTTGATCTTGCAGTTCTTGCTGTTCTTTTTGTTCACTGCTACCTGCCAGTTTTTCTTTCAGTCGCTTAAAAAAACTCATTTTCCGCCACTCCCTTGCGCTACTAATTCAGCATGTTCTTCCAGTTTTACCGATACAAGTTTCGATACACCCGACTCTTGCATTGTTATCCCGTACAGAACATCTGCCCCTTCCATCGTGCCTTTACGGTGCGTAATGACGATGAATTGAGTATGCTCACTAAATTTACGTAAATATTCACTATAACGCACAACATTCGATTCATCCAATGCTGCTTCAACCTCATCCAAAATACAGAATGGTACAGGTCGTGTATTTAAAATCGCAAACAATAAAGCAATAGCTGTTAATGCACGTTCTCCGCCGGAAAGCAGACTTAAGCTTTGCAGTTTCTTCCCTGGTGGCTGGGCAATAATTTCAATGCCTGTCTCCAGCATATTATCAGGATTCAACAGCACCAGGTCAGCCGTACCGCCGCCAAACAGCTCTCTGAAGGAAACGACGAATTGCTTGCGGATCTGCTTAAATGTTTCACTGAAGCGTTCTGTCATTTCTTCATCCATCTCACCGATTGCTTTGTGCAGCGTATCTTTTGCAGCGACCAAATCTTCTCGTTGTTCACTTAAAAATGTATAGCGCTCCTGGACACGCTCATATTCTTCAATCGATGTTAAATTGACTGGACCAAGTTCTTCGATCGATTGCTTCAAAAGCTTCACCTTTCGTCGAACCTGTTCTTCGTCTTCTATGCTGATCGCTTCTTCCCCGGCAGATAAAATATCAAGTTCATATTGCTCGAGCAACTGCTCATGCAAACTATTCATTTCAAATTCAATTCGGCTGCACTTCAGCTCCAGAGTACGCAATGCATCGACATAGCTTTTGTGTACACGCTGTATTTCCTGCAGGTGAATTTCATTTTCCGTAACTTGCTCATGCAAAGTAGTACGCAAAGTACGGTTCTTTTGAATGATTTCTGTCAGTGCGTCTTTTTTCTCCGTCCATTCGACAATTGTTTGGGCCAATTCTTCTGTTGATGGTCCGTTTAAGCCATCTTCCGATTCCACCCAGTCGATTTCCCGGGAAATTTTTTCGACATTTGCCTGTGCTTTCGACAAGTTCAGTTCGATTCCTGCAATCGATGCCTGTACTTGTGTCAATTGCTCCTGGGCTACAGCAAGCTCAGATCTTTGTTGGGCCAGCTGTTCGCGCAACACATCTTTTTGTGTTTCACTTTGCACCTTAGCAAGTGTCAATTCATCAACGGTTTGCTGAATTTCCTGTAATTCTTCACTTAATTCGGCTAATCGTGCCTGTGCGGCTGCCTGCTGTTCGCTTAATGACTCCTTACGTGTCGATAATGAAGTCTGTTCCGACTGCGTAATTGTGACCGTCGTCTGCAGGTTCTTCACGATCATATCGAGCTCCATAAGTTTTGCACGATGAATTTGTTCTTGCTCACGCAATGATTCACCTTGCAGCTTCATCTCTTCCAATGAATGTCGTAAGGCAGCAATCTGTTCTTTTTTCGTCGCTACTGTTTGCTCGGCAGAATGGATTGTTGATTCCATTTCTCCCAATGTTGATACGAGTTTGTCGAGTTCCGCTTTACGCGAGAACAATGAACTTTGCTGTTTTACGGCACCACCGGTTAAGGAACCACCGGCATTCACGATATCCCCTTCAAGTGTTACAACACGGTATTTAAACCCGCATAAGCGTGCAATTTGACTTGCGCCTTCTAATGAAGATGCAACTAGTACATTCCCTAAAAGGTTTTCAATGATTGTAGTATTTTCTTGTGCATAGTTTACTAGCTCATATGCCAAGGCAACAAATGCAGGGTGTGATTGAATATCGCTTAATTGCTGTGCATGGATTTTCCGTGAACGCATGACTGTTTTCGGTAAAAATGTTGCACGGCCTGCACGTTTTTGTTTCAGCCAGCCAATTGCTTTTTGGGCATGCTGTTCATTTTCAGTCACAATATGCTGGGAAGCTGCACCTAATGCTGTTTCAATTGCCTGCGAGTATTTCGCCTCGACTTGGATCAGCTCGGCAACAGCGCCTTCGATTCCTTGCAGCTCTTTACGGTCCCGCGCTAAAAGGACTTCCTTAACACCATGGAAGAAGCCAGAAAAGTCAGCCTCAAGTTCTGCCAACGTTTCTTTTCGTGATTTTAATTGCTGATGATGCTGATATGCTTTATACAATAACGCTTGTTTTTCATCTAAATCGGTAGTCGCTGATTTCAACTGAAGCTGCATAACATCAAAATGACTAAGCTGCTCTTTGACAGAAAGCTCTGCCTGTTCCAACGCACGTTCCGTCACTTCTTTTGTAATAAGTGCTTCAGTCAGTTCTTTTTGAATTTCGGATGAACGACCAGTCATTCGCTCAACAGTTGCCTGCTCCTGCGAAAGTTGCTGGTCGATATGTTTTAATTCATTTTTTACTGTCGCTTCCTCGTTAAGCAAGTTAATGTACGTATTTTTCGCATCTTCAATTTCCTGTTCAATTTCCGAAGCAGAGCGTGTTAAAGCTTGCTCGACCTGCTTTAATGTCGAACGGATTTCGGATACGATTTTTTGCTTCTCAACATACTGACCGCGTTTTTCCCGTTCCGCCTCTAGCAGATCTTTTACCGTATTGGATGCTTCCGTTAAGCTTTCGCGTAATTGCTGGATTTGTTTTTCGGCATTTGAACGCTTTTCATTAAACAGCGCTTTACGCCCTTCCCAACGTTCCACTTCTGCGCTCGCCTCAACAAGCTGTTCTTGGGAGCTGTCCAGTACTTCATCAATCGCTTTTAACTCCGTACGCATTTGGCGCAATTGTTGTTCAACTGCCGCAATTTCAGTTGCATGTTCTTTTTCGGTTGCCGTCAATTTCCGTTGCTCTTCGGTATAGTCTTGCAATACTTTCCCGTTCGCACGGATATCATGAACCATTAATGCTATATCAAAATCCTTCAGTTCTTCTGTCATCCGCACATAATCTTTCGCGCTGGAAGCCTGAATTTTCAATGGCTCCAGGCGCTGATCGATTTCATGCAAAATATCGAGAACCCGATTTAGATTTTCATCTGTTTCAACAAGTTTATGCTCCGCTTTTTTCTTGCGCAGCTTATATTTTAAAACACCTGCAGCCTCTTCAAAAATACTGCGGCGGTCATCTGGGCGGCTGTTGAGAATTTCATCGACCCGTCCTTGGGAAATAATTGAAAAGGCTTCTTTCCCAAGCCCCGAATCCATAAACAGGTCTGTAATATCTTTTAAACGACACTGCTGGTTATTCAATAAATATTCACTCTCGCCCGAGCGATAGACACGTCTTGTCACACTTACCTCTGTATAAGGAATTGCTACTTGTTCGTCTGTATTATCTAAAACGAGTGTAACTTCAGCAAAGTTCAGTGCTCTTCTTGATTCACTTCCCGCAAAAATAACGTCTTCCATTTTGGCTCCGCGCAGACTTTTGGCAGACTGCTCTCCTAATACCCACCGGATTGCATCTGTTACATTACTTTTCCCACTACCGTTTGGTCCTACAACTGCTGTAACACCAGGTACAAAATCAATCCCGATCCGTTCGGCAAATGATTTAAAGCCTACTACTTCGAGTCTTTTAAGGAACATGTTATTCCTCCTCTTGCTTTGACTGCTTAAGCATCAGCATGGCACTTTGCGCTGCTTGCTGCTCAGCCTCTTTCTTTGATTTCCCACGGCCAATACCTAACTCCTGGCTGTTTAACAATACGCGCGAAACGAATGTTCGATTATGCGCTGGGCCCTTTTCATCAACAATCTCATAATGTAAAAGGCCGTTGTTTGTTTGTTGAATAATTTCTTGTAATTGACTTTTAAAATCCATCACATGCGAAAAAGCACCGACTTCAACTTTAGGGAATACGACACGTTCTAAAAATGCGACAACTACTTCCAGACCTTGGTCTAAATACAGGGCTCCGACAAATGATTCAAATACGTCAGCAAGCAATGCAGGACGTTCGCGACCACCTGTTAATTCTTCGCCTTTACCGAGTAAAACAAATTGTCCGAAGTTCAGTTCATTCGCAAAAACAACAAGTGATGGCTCACATACGATTGAAGCACGTAATTTCGTAAGTTCCCCTTCGCTCATATTCGGAAATTTTTCAAATAAATATTTTGATACAGATAACTCTAATACAGCGTCCCCTAAAAATTCTAATCGCTCGTTGTCCGTAAATAATTTGCGGCGATGCTCATTCACATAAGATGAATGTGTAAATGCTTCATATAATAAATCTTTATTCTGGAAATGAATGTTCATTTCGTTTTCTAATACTTGAAATTGTGATTTCACTTTTTCAGGGAGTACACCGGGTTTCTGGTTGTTCCCTTTTTTTCTATAGGTCATGTACTTTCTGCCTTCCTTCTAGTTTCTATCGTTTAGTTTACCTTGTTCTATAGCATTGTGCAAAGGGTATCAGTCAAAATCCTATCAAATTTCGTTATATTTATTCAGCTCACTAGAAACCGCTATTTAACGAAATTTTCAGACGAGAAAAAGGCTGTACAAAAGTCGTTGTGACTTAGTACAGCCCTATGTTTTATAAATGAATTAGCTAATTTTGCTTTCGATGTATGAAATTGCATTACCAACTGTTGCAATTTTTTCTGCATCTTCATCAGAAATTTCCATATCGAACTCATCTTCAAGTTCCATTACTAACTCAACAACGTCTAATGAATCTGCACCTAAATCCTCACGGAATGATGCTTCTAATTTCACTTCGCTTTCGTCAACGCCTAAACGGTCAACGACTACTTTTGAAACACGCTCAAATACTGTAGACAAATCAGTCACCTCCCCTCAATGCACGCTACTTTAATAATATCACTAACAATACTTTCTACTACTAACAAGCGAAATTAGAGCTCGCTTTCCACGGGCGGTGCCAATCCTCCTCGTCGCTACGGTGCTCCTGTCGCTTTCGCTTTCGTCGCAAATAAATTTCCTGCGGTGTATCGGCAGTCCCGCTATTCCCGTAGGGAGCTTGCTTGTGACTGTCGCTAACGCTTTCGTCACAGAGAAAATCTTGTAGCGAAAGGCTTAGCCGTCAGCTACACTCGAGCTCATTTCGCTAATTCTTCCATAAATATTTACAGCCTGAAGCTTATATTTTAATCATATTAAGCCATTACCATGCCGCCGTCTATTTGCAGGGTTTGACCAGTAATGTAATTGGCACTGTCTGATGCGAAAAATACGACCGCTTTTGCGATATCTTCCGGTTGACCAAGTTTTGCCAATGGAATCTGCTTAAGCATACCTTCTTTCAAATCCTCCGGTAAGCCTTCTGTCATTTCCGTTGTAATAAAGCCTGGTGCAATCGCATTGACTAAAATATTACGTGATGCAAGCTCCTGCGCAGTTGTTTTCGTCAGACCGATCACACCTGCTTTTGCCGCTACGTAGTTTGCCTGTCCGGCATTTCCGGCAACCCCAACAATGGAAGAAATATTAATGATGCGACCTGCACGCTGCTTCATCATTTGTCGCGTTACAGCTTTTGTACATAGGAACACGCCTTTTAAATTCGTATTGATGACGTCATCCCATTCGTCATCTTTCATACGCATTAATAAATTATCGCGCGTAATGCCCGCATTGTTCACTAAAATATCAATCGAACCGTACGTATCAAGCGCCGATTTCATCAAATTCTGTACAGAATCCGAATCTGCTACATTCGCCTGTACGGCAATTGCTTCGCCGCCATTTGCTTTAATTTCTTCTACGACTTCCTGTGCCTTTTGCTCGCTCCCGCTGTAATTGACAACGACTTTCGCACCTTCACTTGCCAATTGTAATGCAATCGCGCGACCGATACCGCGGGATGCCCCTGTTACGACAGCACATTTCCCTGTTAAACCCATTGTTTCCACTCCTTTGATGCCTCAACAACTTGCGTCAGACTCGCCTCATCATATACACAGTATGTCTGTACATTGCGGTCGATTTTTTTCACTAAGCCTGATAATACTTTTCCAGGTCCGCATTCGATAAAGACCGTTACCCCTTCAGCAATAAGCTTTTCAATGTTTTGCTGCCATTGTACGGAGCTAGTAACTTGTGCAACCATTTCTTCTTTAATCGCTTCAACCGTTGTTAAAAGCTCTGAAGTCACATTGCTCACTACCGGAATTTTCGGTTCCTGTAATGGTAGATTGGCTACCGTATTTTTTAAATTATGTGCCGCTTTCTGCATTAATGAACTATGGAAAGGACCGCTTACAACTAATGGTAAAGCTCGTTTTGCTCCTGCTTCCTTCGCTCTTTTACATGCTTCGTCAACACCCTGTTTCGTCCCTGAAATCACAATTTGGCCAGGACAGTTGAAGTTCGCTACTTGAACGACTTCTCCTTCAGCGGATACTTGTTGGCAAATGGCATCTAGCTTTTCTCCATCCAACGCCAATATAGCTGCCATTGCTCCTTGACCTGCAGGTACTGCCTCGTCCATAAATACACCCCGTCTATGAACCGTTTGAACTGCATCTTCAAAATCAATTACTCCTGAAATGACAAATGCACTGTACTCTCCTAATGAATGTCCCGCAGTATAATGCGGTGCAATACCAGCTTCAATCAGCTTATTTGCGATCATCACCCCTGATGTCAATAATGCCGGCTGAGCATGGTATGTCAGTGTTAATGTTTCCTGTGGACCGTTCAACATATAGTCCGTCAATGGAAGGTTCAACACTTCATCTGCACGTTCATAATACTGTTTGCTTACTTCATCATTCGCAACAAACTCCGCACCCATCCCTACAGTTTGTGAACCTTGTCCTGGAAAAATAAAAGCAATTTTTGTCATTTGATAATCCCCTTTGTAAAAAAGCTTATTCCGGCTTTGGCAATTGCTCGATTTTTTCGGCAATCGTCTCGCATACTTTATGCTCTACCATAATTGTCGCTTGGCGGATTGCACTGTAAATCGCACGTGCATTCGAAGAACCATGTGCTTTAATAACAGGTGCTTTCAGGCCGAATAAAGCCGCCCCACCGTATTCTGTATAATCCATTTTATCTTTTAACTGTTTTAAGTCATTTTTTACTAATGCAGCAGCAATTTTTGTTTTTGTTGTGGCAAATAACGCATCTTTCAGCATTTTGAAAACCGTGCCTGCCGTACCTTCAATCGTTTTCAGCACCATATTGCCTGTAAACCCGTCCGTTACGACAACATCAGCTACCCCATTCAATAATTCACGTGCCTCCACGTTGCCTTCAAAGTTAAAATCCGCTTCTTTCAGCATTGTGAATGCCGCTTTCGTTAATTCATTACCTTTTTTATCTTCAGTTCCGATGTTTAACAGTCCAATACGAGGCGCTTTTTGACCGCGTACCTGCTTCACATAAATATCACCCATAATGGCGTACTGTAGTAAGTTTTCAGGTTTTGCATCGGCATTCGCCCCTAAATCAAGCATAAGGAAGCCATCACCATTCATCGTCGGTAATGTTGTTGCCAATGCGGGACGTGCTACCCCATCAATTCGCCCTACTTTGAAAAGTCCGCCCGCCATTAAAGCACCCGTATTCCCTGCCGATAAACAAGCGTCCGCCTTTCCTTCAGCAACGGCATCCAGCATACGAGCCATTGAAGAATCCTTTTTGCGGCGTACTGCGCGTGCCGGGTCATCCTCTGCCTCAACAACTTCACTGCAATGAACAACTGTTAGGCGATCGTGATTTTTTAAATACGGTGCCATCTTCTGTTCATCGCCATATAAGTCAATCGTTAATTGCGGAAAATCTTCAAGCGCAATATAAACACCTTCTACGATTGCCTGTGGTGCGTTATCTCCGCCCATACCATCTACTGCTATTTTCATGTTGTTTCTTCACCTTTCATCCGATACATTTCAAACTCTCCCTTGAAAACTATTTCATTATCAACAGAAGAAGTCACTTCGATAAATGTACGGTTTTTATGAGGGTTTTCACCTTTTACAATTGCCTTCGTTACGACACGATCGCCTGCACGAACCGGCTTCACGAAAGCAACATTTGATTTTACAGTAAGGGCAAGCTCGTCATCAATCACAGCAACCGCCAAAGAATTGGCCTGTGCAAATAAATGGTGACCGCGCGCTATGCCGTTGCGCTGGAAAACATGTTCTTCTCCAACATCAAATATTGAAATTGCCCGATTATCCAGCTCTATATCAATAATTTCACCGATGACCTCATCAAGTGGCAACGATTTTACTTCATCATATTTCTTAGCAGCAACATCCTTAATACGTTCACGCAATTCCGGAATAGCGAGTTCCATGCGATCCAATCGAATTGTTTGAACGCTCACATTAAATTCAGCTGCTAATTGTTCATCTGTCACGAAAGGATTGTCTGCGATCTGTTCAGTCAATAACGACTGTCGCTCTTTTTTGGAACGCTTCATCGTATTTGTTACCTACCTTTAATTTTCTAAAAGATTAGTATTAGCACTTGGTACTAATATCAATATACATGTATAAAAAAAAGAACGCAACAACTTTTTGTTGCGTTCCTGAAATCTTATTCCTCAAGGCTTAGCTGCCACAGCACACCAAACTTATCTGTTACTTGCCCATAGCACTTGCTCCAAAAGGTTTCCTGCAACTCCATTACGACCTTTCCGCCATCTCTTAAACCATCGAAAATAAATCGGATTTCCTGCTCGTCCTTTGACGTATAGGCAATGCTGATATTGTCCCCTACCGTCACTTGCGGAGAGCCCGGATACGTATCGGAAAACATCATTTGACCTTCCTGCAGTTCAATTTGTGCATTCATGACCAAATCTTTCGCTTCTGGCGGAATGGGGTGTTCAGGATTTGGCGGTAATTCTCCAAATGTTGAAATCGTTACACTTTTGGCATTAAACAGTTCTGCGTATAACACCACTGCCTCTTTTGCCTGTCCATTTAGCACGAAATACGGATACATGTTTCCCATCTTATAACCTCTTTTCACCATTTTTAAGTAGCCTAAATAGTTTCCCACCAATTACAGAATCTAATCGTTTAATCGATTCGTTCTCCTTGCAGAACACCAGAGGCCGTTAAATCTTCCCGCAAAAATTCATATTCGGGATCTTGCCAGAATGCTTCATCATAGAGCATTTTCTCGGCATCCTGTCTAGCTGTTTCAAGTGCCCTGTAATCATGGACAAGATCGGCTAATTTAAATTCCGGCAATCCGCTTTGTCGTTTCCCGAAGAAATCCCCGGATCCGCGCAGCTCCAAATCTTTTTCAGCCAGGCGGAAACCGTCATTCGTCTCGGTCATACTCATCATACGTTCTTTTCCTTCATCTGTTTTCGGGTCCGCAATCAGTACACAATACGATTGATGTTCACCACGGCCGACACGACCGCGCAGCTGGTGAAGCTGTGCTAAACCAAAACGCTCGGCACCATAAATTGTCATGAATGTCGCGTTCGGTACGTTTACCCCAACTTCGACAACAGTTGTCGATACAAGTACATGAATTTCCCCATCACTAAATGCACGCATGACCGCATCCTTTTCGTCCGAATGCAGTCGACCATGCATCAGACCGATTTCAAAACGGTTGCCGAAATACGCCTTCAACTGTTCATAAGCTTCCACTGCATTTTGTACATCCAACTTGTCGGACTCCTCGATTAACGGAGCAATGACATACGCTTGTCGACCCGCTTCAAGTTCTTGGGTCATACGCATCAGCACGCTGTTCAGCTGTTCTTTTTTCAGCCAATGTGTTTCAATTTCTTTCCGTCCGGCAGGCAATTCATCAATAATCGAAACATCCATCTCGCCAAAAGCCGTAATGGCCAATGTACGCGGAATAGGCGTTGCGGTCATGAAAAGCACATCCGGATTTTCGCCTTTTTCACGCAGTACACGACGCTGTTCAACACCAAAACGATGCTGTTCGTCCGTAATGACGAATCCTAACTTCCTGAATTCAACATCCGGCTGAATGAGTGCATGTGTCCCAATGAGAATATCGATTTCTCCTCCTGCGAGCTGCGCCAACAATTCACGGCGCGCCTTTGTTTTTGTGGAGCCCGATAATAGAGCGATCTTGACGCCGATCGGATCAAACCACATATGCAAGTTTTCTGCATGCTGTTCTGCTAAAATTTCGGTCGGTGCCATTAAAGCCCCTTGATACCCTGCCGTTACAGCTGCATACAGGCCGATTGCCGCCACGACCGTCTTCCCTGAACCAACATCTCCCTGAAGCAGACGGTTCATACGTTGCGGCAGCAGTAAATCCTTGCAAATTTCATTGACAACCCGCTTTTGTGCACCTGTAAGCTCATAAGGTAAAGTTGCAATAAATTCCTTTAATTTTTCCAGATCAAAGCGGACGGAAATCCCTTTTTCATTTTCCTTATTCGCTTTTCTCAATGCTTGAATACGGAGCTGGAACTGCAGTAACTCCTCGTATACGAAGCGGCGTCGCGCCTGTTTGGCATGGTCTGCACTTTGCGGAAAATGCACCCCTTCAAGTGCTTCTTGAATATTGACCAGCTGGTAGTTTTCACGCAGAAAATTCGGCAATGTTTCAGGCAGTTGGTCCTTTACAGTATCCAGCGCCTGGCGCATATATTTACGGAAACGCTTTTGCTGAATATTCCCCTTTAAACTATAGACAGGCTCAAAATCGACTTGTTCTGTTTTTGGTCCGAATGTCACGGACGATCCGACAATTACTTGACGTCCGCGATCCCATTTCCCGGTTACCGTAATGATGCCGCCAGTTGAAATTTTTTGCCGCAAATAATTCTGATTGAAAAACACGACTTTAATTAAATGTCTTCCTGCAAGGGCTGTAAATTGCAGGCGGGATTTGTTTTTCCCTAAAAATAATACGGTCGGTTCACTTTCGACACGTGCTTCAATCGTCACACGTTCATTATGCGGTGTTTCGGTCAGATCTTTTAATCGAAAATCTTCATGGCGGTATGGAAATGTCCAAATCAAGTCATGGATTGTCTCGATGCCAATTTTCATTAAATTTTCGGCTGTTTCTTTTCCGATTCCCTTTAATTGTGAAACTGGCTCATGAATCATTGTCGACACTTCCTTTACGAGTTTTATATAGTTTAACAATATCATAAAATGGGTGCATATGTTCTCTCATAAACTAAAAAAAGAACACAAAAATTTGTGCTCAATTTTTATCTCAAATTAAATTTTTATTATCATAAACAGACGTTAGTTACTGCCTACACGTGATTTAAGCAGGCTTTTCAGGTCTCCGCCTTCAAAGATTGCATGGGTAATGGCTTTGCCTGTTGGTGTTGCGGCTAAACCGCCACGAGCTGTTTCTTTCAAGTTCGGGCTCATTGCCTGACCGATGCGGTACATTGCGCCGATTACCTCATCACACGGAATACGGCTTGTCACACCAGCCAATGCCATATCTGCTGCGACTAATGAGTTGGATGCCCCCATTGCATTACGTTTAACACAAGGTACTTCCACTAGCCCTGCAACCGGGTCACATACTAAGCCGAGCATATTTTTCAATGTGATCGCAAATGCTTCCGAACTTTGCTGTGCTGTTCCGCCAGCCATTTCCACAATTGCTGCAGCGGCCATTGCCGATGCACTGCCAACTTCTGCCTGACAGCCGCCTTCCGCACCTGAAATGGAAGCATTGTTCGCAACGATAAAACCAAATGCTCCCGATGTGAATAAATAACGGATCATCTGTTCACGTGTCGGATTCAACTTATTTTTCACTGCAAATAACGTTCCCGGAACAACTCCCGCCGAACCTGCAGTAGGTGTCGCACAAATTGTCCCCATTGCCGCATTTACTTCATTTGTCGCAACAGCTTTGCTGACAGCATCAAGTAAAAGATCACCGGTTAATGTATTGCCTTTTTTAATATAATTTTGAATGAGGACAGCATCGCCGCCCGTTAAACCTGTTACGGATTGTACACCTTTTAAGCCGCGCTCAACCGCTTCTTCCATAATCGTTAAGTTACGGTCCATTTGTTTAAAAATTTCTTCACGCGAGCGACCTGTAATCAACATTTCCTGCTCAATCATCAATTCGGAAATAAGCTTTCCTTCTCTTTCGGCCAACTCCACCAGCTCACGAACACTGCGGAATAAAACATCCATATTGGTCACTCCTTAGTTATTAATTTTCGATACTTTCGTAATATGTGGAATATATGAAATCTGCTCCAACAGACGCTGATCGATGTTTTGATCGACTTCAATTACCATTAAAGCGGTTAAACCACGTTCAATACGCGACACTTCCATATGTCCAATATTGACATCATGCATGGCTAGACAGTTCGCCACGTTCGCAATACAGCCTGCACGGTCATCATGCACAACTAAAATTGCCGGCATCCCGCCTGTCAGACGCAGCTTAAATCCATTCACTTCACTGATTTCAATTTTACCGCCGCCGATTGAAATGCCTTCAACGCTCATTTCCGATTCGTCATCACCCATTAATATACGTGCGGTATTCGGATGCTCTTTATTAGCTGTTTCCGGAATAAATTCAAATTGCAAGCCTGCTTTTTCTGCTTCTGCAAAAGAAGTTTTAATACGTTCATCATCCGTATCGTAATCTAGTAACCCGCCGATAATCGCCACATCCGTACCATGACCGCGGTATGTTTCGGCAAAAGAGCCGTATAAATAAATTTTCGCCCATTTCGGCTGGCGCCCAAACAAGTCGCGTGCAACACGTCCGATTCGTGCTGCCCCTGCTGTATGTGAAGAGGACGGACCAATCATAACAGGTCCAATAATGTCAAAAACTGATGTAAATTTCATAAAGTTATCCCCCCATATTCTTTCATACTTTCATTTACTCCTAGTGTACTCATTTTCTCTGCAATTAACAAACTTCTTGTTGTAAAAACAGAATAATAACCAAATTGAAGATTTAATTCCATAAGTTAACGCAGACGTGTCCACTTAAACATAATGAAAGCAGTGCATACATGAATGTATGCACTGCTTTCACTATTGATTTTATTCTACAGATAAAATGAACGGATACAGGGATTGCTTACCTTCAACAATTTCCACTTCAGCATCCGGATAATTTTCTTCAATAAAGTTTTGTAATTCTTCTGCTTGTTCCGCTGTTGCGTCTTCACCATAAATGATTGTGATGATTTCCGAATCTTCATCCATCAATCCTTCAAGCACTTTTTTCGCTGCATCCATCATTTCAGGAGTCGATAAAATAATTTTACCTTCAGCCAATGCCATATAATCATCTTTACGGATCTCAACACCGTCAATCGATGTATCACGTACAGCAAATGTTACTTGACCAGTCTTCACATGCGCAAAGCCTTGTGTCATATTTGCTTTATTCGTTTCAACCGATTCAGCATGATTGAACGCTAAAATAGCTGCCATTCCTTGAGGGATCGTTTTTGTCGGCACAACCGCTGCTTCAATTTCAAGAAGTTCAGCTGCTTGCTCTGCCGCCATAATGATATTTTTGTTGTTCGGTAAAATCAGTACACGTTCTGCACCGATTTCTTTTACCGCTTTTACGATATCTTCTGTAGAAGGGTTCATCGTTTGTCCGCCTTCGATAACATAAGAAGCACCGATCGAGCGGAGTAGATTGGATACACCTTCACCCATTGCAATCGTTACAATCGCATATGGTACTTTTGTTTTTTGCTGTTTCGCAGGTGCTTGTGGTGCATCGTTGACAATTGCAGAATGCTGTTCACGCATATTATCTACTTTAATCTTAATTAAGCTACCATATTTTTGACCCGCTGCAAGTACGGCACCTGGAGTTTCCGAGTGTATATGTACTTTCGCAATTTCATCATCCGATATTACGAGTAATGAATCGCCCATCGGATTCAGTTCTTGGCGGAACTGCTCCTCATCAAATGGTGATTTATCTTCCTCGAAACGCACCATGATTTCTGTACAATAGCCAAATTCAATGTCAGATGTGTCCATGAAGTCTTGTACACGGTGATGTTCTGCATTTATTAAATCATCCAGTGAAGATTCATTCTTTTCCGGTAGTGGCTCGCCTTTCATGGAAGCAAGGAATCCTTCGTAAACGAAAAGCAATCCTTGTCCGCCGCTATCAACAACGCCCACTTCTTTCAATACAGGTAAAAGATCCGGCGTACGGTTTAATGATTGTTTTGCTTCCTCGATGAACGCTTCCATCAGGACAATCATATCTTCTTCTGTTTCAGCAACTTCCACACCTTTTGCTGCCGCTTCACGAGCAACCGTCAGGATTGTCCCTTCCACTGGTTTCATAACGGCTTTATAGGCCGTATCTACACCGGCCTGAAATGCGTTCGCTAAACCTTTTGCATCGATTTCAGCTTCTTTTTCAATCGCTTTGCCGAACCCGCGGAATAACTGCGATAAAATTACGCCTGAGTTACCGCGAGCGCCCATTAATAAGCCTTTTGATAAAGCCTGAGCTGTTTTACCGATATGTGCACTTACATTGGCTTCTGTTTCATCTGCACCAGATGTCATTGATAAATTCATATTTGTCCCTGTATCGCCATCCGGCACAGGGAATACATTTAGCGAATCTACATAAGCTGCGTTTTGGTACAGGTGATGTGCACCCATTTGTACCATTTCAGCAAATTTAATTCCGTCTAAAGACTTCATTCGATTCATTTCCTCCTCTTACACATTCGCAACACGAACGCCTTGAACAAAAATATTAACTGATTTAACGCTCATACCTAATGTTTTATTTACTGTATATTTTACTTTGGATTGTACTTGATAAGCGATTTCAGAAATTTTCGTACCATAGCTTACAATAATGTACATATCAATATGTAAGTCATCACCTTCTTGGCGGATGAGCACACCTTTTGCAAAATTCTCTTTTCGTAAAATATCTGTTAAACCATCACGAATTTGATGTTTTGATGCCATGCCTACAATGCCATAGCATTCAATCGCTGCTCCACCAGCAATTTGAGCAATAACATCATTGGATATATCAATATGACCGAATTCGTTATTTAATTCTACTGACATAGTGAATGCCCCCTTGGCTCTATTTGACTAATTTATATTGTACTACACAAAAGTCGATTATAAAAGAAAACGTTCATCTACGTCTAGCCTGAAGTCGTTTTTTAATATTTCTCTTTTTCAAGCTCCACTTTATTTTTAATCAGAACAACATCATACTATAGTAATTATTTAGCACATTCTAATTAGAGTATTCGACAATTTCCGGTTGTTATACAAAGATGCATTTATAAAACGTATCGCTTAGTTTTATTTCGAGAAAAATTCGATATGATTATGCAAAATGGAGATTTTCGCCGGAAGTTGGCTGATTAAATCACCGTCTACATTCAGCGGAAGTGCATCATTCGCGTTAATATGCATTTCACGTGCATTGAATTTAATAATATTGTCGTCGTTCTCATAATTGCCTGTCAGCAGATTTTTAGCCGTGCCCACTACCTGTAGTGTGTTCGTACTTTTAATAATAAATCCGTGCAAGAGGCCGTCTGATTTGTCGGCTTCTTCATTCATTTGGCGGAAGCTTCCGACCGAATCGGTCAACACACAGATGAAGAGCATCATCTTTTCTTTATACGTTTGTCCATCTGCCGTTACTTCCATTTCGTAAGACTCATTTTGAATGGCTGCTTTTACACCTTCAAATAAATAGGCGAGCGAACCAAGGGATGTTTTTTGCTCAACTGATACATCGCCAACCGCTTCTGCCAACATTCCGATTGCGATGACATTCGTGAAATAATGATCGTTCACTTTGCCGATGTCCGATTTTGTAGTTTTTCCGCCCAGTAAAGCTATTGCCTCGTCCGGATCAAGAGAAATGTCCAATGCCCTTGCAAAATCATTGACTGTGCCTAATGGAACAATTCCAACAACAGGACGGTGAGGCTGTTCAGCGATACCATTGATCCCTTCATTTAATGTACCGTCACCGCCGACTAAAATGACCGCATCATAATGCTCGTCACATGCTATTTTCGCAAAGCGTGTTGCATCCTTTTCGCCTGCCGTTTCTTTTACAACGACTTCATAATTATGTAATTGTCCGATTATTTTCTTTTCATACTCACTCGCATTTTCTTTTCCTGAAGATGGATTTATGATGACCATACATTTTTTCATAACCGTATCCCCCAAATAATTAGATTCTATAGTACATTACCTTTTCCAGGAAGTTTTTAATCACGATTAAGCAAAATGGGGTGTAAAGGTTTTTTTCTTGAAAGGTTATGCAAAATGTCTTGCACTCATTGATTCTGTGTGTTAAATTATTATGGTATGTGAAATAACGAACTGAAATAAAGATTTCAGATTCAGCTGTAAGGAGGAATTTTACAATGCCAAAACAATGCGTAATTACTGGCCGTAAAGCTCGTACAGGCAACAACCGTTCACACGCTATGAACGCTAACAAACGTACTTGGGGTGCTAACCTTCAAAAAGTTCGTATCTTAGTTGACGGTAAGCCAAAACGTGTATGGGTTTCTGCTCGTGCTTTAAAATCAGGTAAAATCGAACGCGTATAATCGCGTATAGAGTACCAGCAATTGCTGGTACTCTATTTTTATGCAAAGAATGAACAAAAGCGCCCGTCAACTACTAGGGGGCATAACGCCGCGTCCTTGCGGCATGCTGGACAGGGACAAAAACTCATTTCCAGGTTATCCATAGTGCGGTAGTATAATTTCCTTAACAAAAAAATACAGCCCATAAAATCGCTATGAGCTGTAGCCTGGATCTTTATTTTTCTTTCTTATCTCTACGAAACAACTTCACGCAACCTCTTGCCACACCGCTTAACCACTTAGGCATTTGGAATGTATATACTTTCAGCGTTGTTCCTCCTTAATCTTTACTCTTTATCATTAAACATATGCCTTCCCTAAATGAAATAGACCCTGTACCTATTATTTCATTGCTTGTGAAACGCGTTGTCCCCTGCTCAATCACTTCATCTGTCGTTTCATATTTAACCCCACGCAACGTAACGTTCTCAAGAGTCTTCCCGTAAGCGAAAAAGGATATATAGGAATAATGGTCTTCTGTCAAAATATGTTCGCCCGGCAGTAAAAATTGAATAATATTATGAGAATTAATGATTTTAAAAGTAATGTGAGGATACTGCTGCTGCATAAGAAAAACAGATCTTAGAGTCGCCTCGTAATGATCTAGGCGCCCGCCTGTGACACCCGTCAAAAAAACTTCCTGCGGTTCATATGTAAGCGCCTTCTGCAAAGCCAAGTCTGTATCCGTCTCATCTTTTTCCGCCTGAAACTGTTCAACATGGTCTACAACTTCGGAAATCCGCGCAAATTCCTCTGCTGTAATGGAATCAAAATCGCCGACAATGCTATGCGGCTGTATCCCTTTATCCACCAAATACAATGCCCCCCGGTCGACTCCGACCCATATATCCGGTGTTAAAGAAAAGGCGACCTCGTGAACGGGGCCGCCTGAGCAGATTGCCACAATCACTGAATTGCCGCTAATCCTGCTTGTTTGATTTCCTGTAAAGCTTTTGCGCGATCTTCTTTACTGTAAATAGCTGAACCGGCAACAAAAACCGTTGCACCTGCTTTTGCACAAGGTACGATTGTTTCAGCGTTAATTCCGCCGTCAATTTCAATTTCGATATTCAGGCCACGTTCTTTAATGATGTTCGATAATGCTTCAACTTTCGGCACAACCGATTCAATGAACTTTTGCCCGCCAAAGCCTGGGTTCACCGTCATAAACAGCACCATATCAATATCCTCCAAAATATGCTGAATCGACTCAATCGGCGTATGCGGATTTAATACAACACCCGGTTTCACACCATATGAACGGATTAACTGAATCGTACGGTGCAAATGGCGGCATGCTTCAACATGTACTGTAATGTAGTCTGCGCCGGCTTTCGCAAATTGTTCAATGTACTGGTCCGGATTTTCAATCATTAAATGCACGTCCATCGGTAATGTGGAAAGAGGACGAATTGCTTCCAATGCGATCGCACCAAATGAAATATTCGGCACAAAATGGCCGTCCATAACATCGATATGAATCAATTCGGCTCCTGCTGCTTCTACTTCTTTTACCTCTTGTCCCAGCTTTGCAAAGTCTGCTGCTAAAATTGATGGTGCAATTTTAATCATGTCTAATACCTCGGCTTTCGGTCAATAATTTCTTGTAAAATTTGTTCGTAATGCTCATAGCGGTACGAACGGATTTCACCGGTTTCTACCGCTTGTTTTACTGCACATTTCGGTTCTTTTATATGCAGGCAGCCACGGAACTTACAATTCTCGCTAATTCGTTCGAACTCTGGTAAACAAGATGTCAGCTCTTCTTTTTCTATCATTTCAAAATCGAAAGAACTGAATCCCGGTGTATCTGCCAATAGTCCGCCGCACACTTCAATAAGCTCTACATGGCGCGTTGTATGTTTCCCGCGTCCTAAACTTTTTGAAATAATACCTGTTTTCAAATCAAGCTCAGGAAGTAATGTGTTTAGTAATGTAGACTTTCCAACACCTGACTGTCCCGCAAGCACCGATGTTTTTTCCTGCAAGTATGGTTTGATCGTTTCCAGTAATGTTGGATCATCAATATAAGTTTCAATAATCTCATAGCCGATTTCTTTATAGTCGTCGATATATGTTTGTAAATGCGCACGTTCTGCATCATTCATTAAATCCATCTTTGTTAAAATAATGATCGGCTGCACATGGAACGACTCGAGTACGACTAAAAACCGGTCGAGCAATACTGTATTAAAATCAGGTTCTTTTGCGGAAAACACTAATAATGCCTGGTCCACATTCGCAATCGGCGGTCGAACAAGTTCATTGTTTCGTTCCAGAATTTTATCGATGGAACCATCCGATTCCCCATCATAGGAGTATTCCACAAAATCGCCGACAAGTGGAGATTCTCCGCGATTGCGGAAAATCCCACGAGCACGGCATTGAATTAAAACACCGTCTTTTTCAACATAATAATATCCGCTTAATGCTTTTCGAATTTGGGCTTGCGCCATCCAATTCCTCCTTATTCCGGCAACTCTTCATACGTAACTGTTTTATTTTCGATTACATTGTTATCCCGTACAACCTGATAGGCTGCTTTGTCCCCTTCAACAATTAACAGCTTAATTGTATAGACAGTGTCTTCAGTTATTGTTATCGTATCGAAAGGTTCTGCCATCGTATGTGTTTTATCCTGAATGTAAATGGATACTGTTTGTTCCATTCCTTCTTCAAAAGGCTCGTATGGAATTTCTATTGTATTTGTATAGAACTTTTCCTGTTTTGCTTTCGGACCTTTCGAGATGACGACATTAATTGTGCCGCCTTTTTCAAGCTTTGTGCCTGCTTTTGGTGTTTGTCTGATTACTTCACCTGCAGGTCTATCTGAATACTCTTCGCCTGTTTCATTCACTATAAAACCTGAGCTTTTTTCATATTCTGTACGGTTTGCTTCGTTAAACGCCATTAAATCACGCACTGTTACTTGCTCTTGTCCTCTACTGACCGTTAATACAACATCCGTCTCACTGACATGAATTTCCTCTCCGGCTTCAGGTTCCTGAGCGATAATCACACCTGCTGCATGCTCGGAAGAATATTCCTCTCTGAATTCTGTATCGTTAAATTCTTCTAAAGCATCCATTACCTCATCACGGTGCTTACCGACGAAGTCCTCCATCTTTGTCAATTCCTTGCCGATACTGACAATTAAATCCACTGTAGTGCCTTTATCACGTTCCCGACCAGCTTGCGGATTTGTTTCAATGATATTTCCGGATTCAATCTCTTCATTATTGCGTTCTTCTTGTTCCCCGATAACGAAACCTTGCTCTTCTAAAATTCGAATGGCTTCTTCTACCGTCATATCCGTCACATCTTCTACGACGACTCTATTTGGAGTCAGAAGAACAGCAGCTACTACTGCACCAATTGTTAAAAGAACTAATAGCCCCACGATTAGCGGCCATTTTTTCTTTTTCTTTTTTGGCTTTGATGGCTTTGGTTCTTCCTTGACTGGCGGTTTTGCATCGATCCGGACGGTTTGTTCCGTTATTCCGGTAGATGGCTCCGGAACCGGGACAGGTACAGGCTTAGGATCTTTTATAATCGGAATCAGCTTTGTCGCCCCATCATCGACCGGCGGCACAAATTTAGGTTCATTCATCCGTTGCAAAGATAAGCAGGAATTTAAATCTTCTTCCATCTCTTCTGCATCGCTGTAACGGTGATTTTGATCTTTTGCTGTTGCTTTTAGTACGATATTTTCCACGCTTTGCGGAATGCTTGCATCGAATTCACGAACTGACGGTGTTTCCGCCTGTAAATGCTTTAGCGCTATGGATACAGCAGATTCTCCGGAAAACGGTAATTCTCCTGTTAAAAGCTCGTAAAAAACAATTCCCAGTGCATATATATCGGACTTCATCGTTGCCAAACCGCCGCGCGCCTGCTCCGGTGATAAATAATGGACGGTTCCGATGACAGAGTTTGTTTGTGTAAAGCTTGTTGCTCCAAGCGATGTCGCAATACCGAAATCAGTAACTTTCACATTGCCTTCTTCGTCCATCAATATATTTTGAGGCTTTATATCTCGATGAATAATACCGTTTTCATGTGCATGGGCAATCGCAGATGTTAGCTGCTTCATAATATGGACACTTCGCGCTGCAGATAAAGGCGAAAACTCTTGTATGTATTGTTTTAATGTTTTCCCTTTAATATATTCCATAACAATATAGTGCATATCCGCATCTTCGCCAACATCATAGATGCTTACGATATTAGGATTAGTCAAACTTGTTGCAGACAATGCTTCTCGCTGGAAACGACGGTGCAATTCTTCTTCATTTGATAGATCATAACGCAAAATTTTAATTGCGACGTCACGACTTAAAATGATGTCGTGTGCCAAATAAACATTTGACATCCCGCCTCCGCCAATTAATTTTAAAATTTTATAACGGCCACTTATATGTTTTCCTACTAGCATTGTTACACCTCCTGCACCGTTGTCATTAAGATAAGGGAAATATTATCTTCTCCGCCACGATCATTTGCAATTTGAACCAATTCTTTTCCTTTTTCCTGAACGGAAGCCGGCTTTGTAATGATCTCGCCCATTTCCTCTGTGGATAGTTTATTACTTAACCCGTCAGAACAAATGAGTAAAAAGGCCTCATTTGATAATGTCATTTCATAAAAATCAGGTTCAATCGAAATCTCTGTACCGAGAGCTTTTAAAATAAAGTTCCGTTGTGGATGGTTTTGTGCCTCTTCTTCACTAATTTCTCCATTTTCCAATAAAATATTTACATAAGAATGATCACGCGTTACTAACTTTACTGTTTCGTTTGTAATATGGTATACACGACTGTCGCCGACATGGCTTATCGTGCAATCATTCTTGTCAAGCAACACAGCGATCATAGTCGTACCCATACCTTGGCAATTTTCATGTGTTAATGAGTAATGATATATTTTCTGATTGATATGCGACACCGCATTTCGCAGCCATTCCAGTTTTAACTGTTTTGTTGCAAAACTTTCTGCATTCTCCTGTTTGAAGAGTGCATGCATTTCGGTAATAACCATTTCACTCGCTACATCACCAGCATTATGACCACCCATACCATCTGCTAAAATCGCAAGCTTAAAATGATCGGGGCGCTCTAAAAACGCGGCCCGATCTTCATTTATTTTTCGCTTTAACCCAATATCACTTTCCACTGTAAAGTTCACTATAATCCACCTACTTTGTTTCGTGTGATCGTTCCTGTGCACGTAACTGGCCACATGCAGCTGCAATATCTGCACCTTGCTCACGGCGGATTGTTACGTTAATCCCCTGCTCCTTAAGCGTTCTTTCGAAAGCAAAAATTTTGCTGCGTGATGTACGTATATAATCACGCTCCGGCACGTAGTTAATCGGAATCAAGTTAACATGACATTTAACATTTTTGATCAGCTTCGCCAGTTCCAATGCTACTTCTTCTGTATCATTTTGACCTGACATTAAACCGTATTCAAATGTGACACGACGTCCTGTTTTCTTCGTATAGTATTTTACTGCTTCCATCAATTCCTCTAATTTATATGCTTTGGCAATCGGCATTAATTTCTGACGCGCTTCCTGGTTTGGTGCGTGCAGAGAAACCGCAAAGTTAATTTGCATACCTTCATCTGCGAATTCATAGATTTTCGGTACGATTCCCGAAGTCGAAACCGTAATATGACGGGCCCCGATGTTTAATCCTTTATCATCGTTCATAATTTTAAGGAAGTTCATCATTGCATCATAGTTATCAAACGGCTCACCGATCCCCATAATTACGATTGATGATACACGTTCTTCTGTTTCATCAAGCTGTTGTTGTACTTTTACGACCTGCTCGACAATTTCTCCAGCCATTAAATGACGCTTCAAGCCACCTAACGTAGAGGCACAGAATGTACAGCCGATACGGCAGCCTACTTGAGTCGTTACACAAATCGAATTCCCGTATTCATGTCGCATCAAAACTGTTTCAATTGAATAGCCGTCCTGCAGCTGGAATAAAAACTTGATCGTACCGTCTTTTGATTCCTGCTTAATAATCGTCGACAGTGTCGTTAAAGCAAACTCGGTTTCAAGCTTTTCACGCAATGCTTTTGGCAAGTTCGACATTTCTTCAAATGTTTGGACACGCTTTTCATAAAGCCATTCATAAATTTGCGCTGCACGGAAAGCCTTTTCTCCATTTGCTGTAAGCCATTCCTTCATTTCATCCAGACGTAATGAATAGATCGAAGGTTTTAACTGAGGCTTTTCTTTTTTCGCACGACGTACCGGCTTATCTGCTGTTTCTTCCACTAAATCCTGAATTCGTTCATCAAATTGTTTTAATTGTTCTTGCTCCATTAGTTAATTGGACGCTCCTTTTTTTACGAATGCAGCTACGAAAAATCCGTCACTGCCTATATCTTGCGGGAATACTTGCAGCATCCCGTCTTGCTCTTTCGCTTCTAGTTGTGTCGGTAAATTTTCAATTGGCACCAAGTTCATTTCAGGGTGCTCTTTTAGGAAGGCTTGTACCGTCCCTTCATTTTCACTACGGTCTACTGTACATGTTGAATATACTAGTCGTCCGTCTTGTTTCAATAGCTGGACTGCATTATTTAAAATCGAAAGCTGAATTGTTTGCAGGCTCTCCAAATCTTCTTCGCGTTTCGTATATTTAATATCCGGTTTTCGTCGCATTACGCCCAAACCTGAGCATGGCGCGTCAACAAGAATCGCATCATAGCTTTCCTTCTGTAAAAAGTCTGCTGCTTTTCTTCCGTCAAGCGGGGCTGTTTCGATAATATTCAACCCTAGACGCGCGACATTTTCCTCGATTAAATCCAATTTTTTCGGATGAAGATCGGTCGCTAAAATTGAGCCTTCGTTTTTCATGACTTCGGCAAGATGCGTTGTTTTTCCCCCTGGGGCTGCACACATATCGAGTACTTTCATACCTGGCTGCGGATTCAGCACTTTTGCTGGAAGCATCGAGCTTTCATCCTGAATCGTAATAAGCCCGTTCCGGAACGCTCCCGTACGTGCAGCCTGCCCGCTTTCAAGATGCAGACATTCGGGTATATATTCACTGCGGCGCGCTTTGACACCTTCACGTTCAAGTGTTGTCAATACTTGCTCGACAGTCGCTTTTGTCGTGTTGACACGTACTGTCTGCAGTGGTGCAATATTATTTTCTAACAGCATTTCACGTGTTTTATCATAGCCGTAGCTTTCCACCCAGCGGTCAACAAGCCACTGCGGATGACTCGTTTCGACTGCAAGACGCTCATTTGCATCTTTTATCAACTCGGTCGAACGGACACCTTCACGTAAAATAGATCGTAAAATACCGTTTACCATTGAGGCAATCCCTTTATGGCCGCGACGCTTTGCGATTTCCACGGCTTCATTTACTGCAGCGTGTGCAGGAATGCGCGTTAAATACTGCATTTGATAGAGCGACATACGCAACAGCCAACGCACCCAAATATCCACTTTACCTCGGATAAATGGCTCCAGATAATAATCCAGTGTCATTTTATGCTGCAATGTTCCATATGTGAGCTCTGTTAACAGGCCACGGTCTTTTACATCGATTTTATATTTCTCAATTGTTTGGTGTAATAATAAATTGCTGTATGCCTGGCTTTTGTCGACTGTCAATAAAATCGTTAAAGCGGCATCCCGAACATTACCGTCCCAAATCACTTGTTTCTTTTTACTCATTCAAAACGGTCCCCAATCTGTAATTTCGAGCCCGTACCACGTAAAAACTCTTCTGCTGTCATACGCTTCTTCCCTGCAGGTTGTACATCATACAGCGCTAATGTACCGCCATCACCTGTCGCTACTTCAAAGTAATCTTTTTCGATTTTCACGACTTCTCCCGGTGCAGCATTTGTTGAAGTTTCCCCAACCTTTGCCGCCCAGACTTTAAAGTTAGCTCCTTCAAATGTCGTATAGGCAACAGGCCAAGGGTGTAATCCGCGTACTTGATTATACAATGCACGCGCTTCATTATTCCAATCAATCAACTCCTGTTCGCGGCTAATATTGCGCGCAAACGTTACGAGTGACTCATCTTGGGGAATGCGGGCATTTGTTCCGTCGATGATCGATGGCATTGTTTCTTTTAATAGTTCACGACCAACCGCACTTAATTTATCAAACATTGTGCCTGTATTGTCCGTATCTTCAATGGCAATTTCCCGTTGCGAAATAATATCCCCGGCATCAAGCTTTTCCGCCATATACATAATTGTGACACCTGTTGTTGACTGTCCATCAATAATTGACTGATGAATCGGTGCACCACCCCGGTATGCAGGCAATAATGACGCATGGACATTTATACAGCCCAATCGCGGTGCATCAAGCAGTTCTTTCGGCAAAATCTGTCCAAATGCCGCCGTTACGACAAGGTCCGCATTTAACGCCAAAATTTCTTCCAGCTCCTGTGAACCGCGCAGCTTTTCAGGCTGAATAACCGGTATACCCAGTTGTAATGCTTCCTCTTTCACAGGTGGCGGTGTTAGTACTTTTTTTCGACCAACTGGACGGTCCGGCTGAGTCACAACCGCTGCAATGTCATAGCCTTCTTCATGAAGCATACGTAAAATTGGTGCTGAAAAGGCAGGTGTTCCCATAAATACGATTTTTGTCATCGATTATTCCTCCTCAGCGTCCGCGTACAGCTCTTCTATTTCTTCCTCTGTTAATACACGTGTCATTTTAGAATCAAATAAAACGCCGTCTAAATGATCGATTTCATGCAAAATACAACGTGCCTCAAAGTCTTCGGCTTCAAGTTCATAAATGCGTCCTTCACGGTCAGATGCTTCAATTTTCACATAAGTTGGACGGTTTACCATACCAAACAGATCAGGGAAACTTAAACAGCCTTCCACGTCTTCTTCTTCACCACGTGTTTCAATTACGATCGGGTTGATCATTTCTAAAATATCTTCGCCCAATTCTACGATTGCTACACGTAAATCAACATTAATCTGGGGTGCAGCGATTCCTACACCGTCATTTTCTACCATCGTGTCATATAAATCATCTAAAAGTTGAATGATAAATTCATCGATCACTTCAACTTCTCTCGTTTTTTGTGATAATACATTTGCTGGGTTTTTCACTACTTCTTTAATTGCCATTTTAATACCTCTTTCTATATGCATTAGATCATTGTCGGATCTAAATCAACTGTTAGCACAATGCCTTTTTTAATCCATTCCGATCGATACAGTTTTATAAGCTGTAAAAGAACCGGAATCAAATTTGGCTCTACTTTATATTTTATCAAACATTGATAACGATATCTATTTTGGAGACGGGCAATACTGGCTGTTGTCGGTCCAATGACGGAAACACTAAATGATAAATTGGAACGCAGATACTCTGCTACACGTCCGGCATATTCTGCAGCAAACATGACATCTTCATGTGATACTTGAATAAGCGCAATATAATAATAGGGCGGATATCCGGCAATATGCCTTGCATGCATTTCACGTTCATAAAACGGTGTATAATGCTGATCTTTAGACAGCTGGATCGCATAATGCTCCGGTGTATACGTTTGGATATATACTTCTCCAAGCTTATTATGGCGTCCTGCCCTTCCGCTTACTTGCGTCATGAGCTGAAATGTTTTTTCGGCAGCCCGGTAGTCCGGCAGATGAAGCGATGTATCGGCACTTAATACGCCGACTAATGTAATATTCGGGAAATCAAGCCCTTTTGCGATCATTTGCGTACCGAGCAAAATATCCGCTTCCCCTCGGCCGAACGCATCGAGCATTTTTTCATGTGCCCCTTTTTGTTTGGTCGTATCGACATCCATCCTCATCACACGTGCTTCCGGGAACAGCTTATAAATTTCTTCTTCCACCTTTTGCGTACCGGTACCGAAATAACGGATGTTCTCACTTAGGCATTCAGGACATGTTTCCGGAATATATTCGTCATGACCGCAATAATGGCACTTCAGCTTTTCCTGATAGCGGTGATACGTTAACGAAATATCACAGTTCGGACATTGCACCGTTGTCCCGCAATCCCTGCATAATACAAAGGATGAATAGCCGCGGCGATTCAAAAACAGGACGGTCTGCTCTTTTTTATCAAGACGGTCACGTAACGCCTCCATAAGCGGTTCAGAAAACATCGATCGGTTTCCTGCCTGCAGCTGTTCCCGCATATCGATAATCTGAACAGTCGGCAATGCCTGATTCTTTGCACGCTGTGACAATGTCAGCAATGTATACACACCTTTTTTGGCACGTGCAAACGATTCCAGTGCAGGTGTCGCACTCCCTAATATAACAGGGCAATTATAATATTTTCCGCGCCATATCGCGACATCCCGTGCATGATAGCGAGGCGAATCTTCCTGCTTGTATGTGGACTCATGTTCTTCATCCAAAATAAGCAGACCAAGATTTTTAAACGGTGCAAAAATAGCTGACCGTGCACCTACGACTACCTTTACTTTTCCTTGCTGCACTTTCCGCCATTCATCATATTTTTCACCGACAGACAGTCCGCTATGCATCACCGCCACTTCGTCACCGAAACGCGATTTGAAACGTTCCGTCATTTGCGGTGTCAATGAGATTTCAGGAACGAGTACAATCGCTTCTTTTCCATCTGCAATAGTCCGCTGGATCGCCTGCAAATACACTTCCGTTTTCCCGCTGCCTGTGATGCCGTGGAGAAGAAACGTTTCTTGACGCTTTTCATCTATCGCTTCTGTTATTTTTTTCAGTGCCACGTCTTGCTCAGCTGTTAATTGTAAAAAGTCCGTTTTCACGACTTCTTTTGTAAATGGATCGCGATAAACTTCTTCTTTTATATACGCCGCTGCCCCTTTATCGATGACACTGTTCAATACACTGCTTGTCACTTGAACGGCTTCAAAAATTTGTTCCGGTAAAACGACGGCTCCCGCATGCTCCTGCATCCATTCCATTAACGCCAGCTGTTTCGGTGCCCGTTTTCCCATTTGCCCGATGACTTCTTCTATCTGTTCACGGGAATGAATTTGGACTTTACGTACTTGTTTCACTTGCCCTTTTTGTTTTACTTCATTTTCAATACTGAGAAGGCCGTCTTTTACTGCGCGTTTTACCGGTTTTAATAAATCAGCTTTTTCAAATTGGGCTAAATTCACTTTTTCAGATTTCTCAAAGTACGATTGCAGCATTTGCGGTAATTGTGATACTTCACCTTGTAAGACGGCATACTTCTCATATTTCGCCCGCAAAGCACCTGGCAGCATTACTTGCAATGCATCAATTTCATAGCAGATCGTTTGATGCTTCAGCCATTTTGCCAGGCTCAGCATTTCTTCAGTCAAAATAGATTCCAAATCGAGTATTTCTGATAACGGCTTTATTTTTTCTGCCGGTACGTCTGATTCAGTTGTAATGCCGACGACAAAGCCAAGCACATTGCGCGGTCCGAATGGCACTTTGACACGACAGCCTATGTCAACCAGCTCTTCCCAATCTTCCGGTATTAAATAATCGAAAGGACGGTCAACCGGATATGCGGAAACATCGACGATCACTTGCGCAAATCTCATTGTCCATCGCTTCCCGATTGTTCACGAAAATACTTTTCTACAATTGCCGTAATTTTTTCCGGCTCTTCCAGACGCCCTTTCCCTACATAGCCGCATGCCAAAAATCCTTCAGACGGTTCGATAAAGCGGATGCCATCTTCGTGAAGTTGTGCAATATTCCGCAAAACGGCAGGATGTTCATACATATGTACATTCATCGCCGGTGCCACCCATACAGGTGCAGTCGTTGCAAGTAAAGTTGTGGTTACCATATCATCCGCCATGCCATGTGCCATTTTCGCAATTATATTGGCTGTTGCAGGCGCCACGATAACTAAATCCGCCCAATCTGCCAAATCAATATGTGCAATGACATTGGAATCTTTTTCATCGAAAGTATCAAAAAACACGTCGTTTTTAGACATCACCTGGAAGCTTAAAGGGGTAACGAACTTTTGTGCAGAAGCTGTCATGATCACTTTTACATTAAAGCCTGCCTGAGACAGTTTGCTCACTAGCGCTACCGCTTTATATACGGCAATCCCACCCGAAACACACAATAGTATATTGTTTTTTTTCATTATTTTACCGTCCTTTCAAAGGATAAGCTCCCAAAGAAAAATTCTTAGGGAGCTTCTACTCAGGGAGTATTCTTTTTACATTACCAACTAGATTTCGTCTTCGTAAACAGTTGAAGCGTCTTGTTGAACTTTGCGAAGCTTTCCGGCAGCTACTTCTTCCAATGCTTTTCCTACTGGTTTGTAAGAAACGTATGAGGTTAAGTGCTCGCCGCCCTCTTCTTGCATTTGGCGCGCGCGTTTTGATGCTAAGCTCACTAAAGAATACTTAGAATCGATTTGTTTTTTTAAATTATCTACTGATGGATATAACATGGTTTCATTCTCCTCTCAACATTGACAAATAGCGTTTTTCCACACGTTCACGACGGCAGTGTTCTGCTACTATGATAGCATTTATTTTATCACATGCATTTTGAACTTGGTCGTTTTCTACAACGTAATCATATAAACTCATCATTTCGACTTCTTCACGTGCTGTAGCGATACGACGGGCGATTACATCTTCTGTTTCCGTACCACGACCTACCAACCGTTGTTCCAGTTCCGTAATGCTTGGTGGTGCTAAAAAGATAAACAACGCATCTGGTGCTTTTTCACGAATTTGTGCTGCTCCTTGTACTTCAATTTCTAAAAATACATCACGTCCTGCTTCTAGCGTCTCATGTACATATGCAAGTGGTGTACCGTAATAATTGCCGACAAACTCTGCATGCTCCAGTAAGCCTCCCTGCTCAATTAACGCTTCGAATTCCTCACGTGTTCTAAAGAAATAGTCTACACCATCTTCTTCTCCTTCGCGAGGATTACGTGTTGTCATTGAAATCGAGTATTCGTAATTTGTATCAGGCTGTGAAAAGAGCTCTTTGCGAACTGTCCCTTTACCAACACCTGATGGACCAGATAAAACAATTAATAATCCACGTTGTTTTTTCATAAGTAACTCCTTTATATCATTCAATATTTTGAATTTGTTCACGCATTTTTTCCAAAATTGTCTTTGCCTGCACTACTGCAGCCGAACATTGGGTTGACTGATTTTTTGAACCGATTGTATTAATTTCGCGGTTCATCTCCTGCATGATGAAATCAAGCTTGCGTCCAATCGCAATGTCTTCATTTAATGTTTCGGACAACTGACTGAAATGGCTCTCCAATCGGTCCAACTCTTCTGTAATATCAATTCGCTCTGCAAAAATCGCTACTTCCGTAAGTAGACGGTCATCCAGTGTTTGACCGCTCGCCACTTCTTCTAAACGGCTCATTAAGCGTTCACGATATTTTTCAACTGCGCGCGGTGCAAATTGCCGAATTTCAGCAATTTGTGCTTCAAGGTCTGCTTTATACTGCAGCATCACTTGCTGTAGTTCTTGCCCTTCACGATCTCGCATCGCAATGAGATTTTGAATCGCTTCTGCCAATGCATTTTTTACAGCATCGATGATCTCATCCTGCATGAACTCAATTTTTTCAACTTGCAACACCTGGTCCAAACTAACAATCTCCTGCATTGTCCACTTTTCCTCCATCGGAACCGTTTGTGACAATTCCTTTTTAGCCTGGAGAAAAGCATTGAGCAGTGACCAATTGATTTGAATTGTCTGTTCAGTGTCATGGAGCTCCTTCAGAAAAATGATAACATCTATTTTCCCACGAGAAACTGCATCCGACAACATTTTTTTTGCTACTACTTCAGATTCCATCCATTCTTTCGGAAACTTTGTATTAATTTCTAAAAAACGATGATTCACAGCACGAATTTCAACAGTGAGCTGAAAGTGTTTCGTTGTTGTGACCCCCCTGCCGAATCCGGTCATACTACGTACCAAGGTTCGTCACATCCTTCTTTACTTAATTGTTTCAATTATAGCATATGTGTTATCGATTTTGCTTTAGCGTCTATTATCCAAATATATATTTTATCATAGATAGGATGTAATAAAATACTTTTTATTTTATGCAAGAAGGAAAAAATTAGCTTCCTATAATTAGCTTATCTATAGTAATTTACGATAACTACAGGTTTGAACGAAAAAATGGTATGATGAAACAATCAAAAAGACTTATTTAATGAAAGAGGCATAAAGATGGCATTTGACGGACTATTTACTCGTTCGATGAGCAAGGAACTACAAAGCCTGACTTCCGGACGTATTACAAAAATTTATCAGCCGAATGCACTTGAAGTTGTATTGCAGATTCGTGCAGCAGGCCAAAACAGTAAACTATTATTTTCTATCCACCCTTCCTATTCACGCGTTCACATAACAGATCAATCGATCGAAAACCCGGCTGATCCGCCTATGTTTTGTATGCTGTTACGCAAACATATTGAAGGGGGCTTTATTTCATCTGTCGTTCAGGACGGCTTTGAACGGGTGATCACTTTTGAAATTGACAGTAAAAATGAAATCGGCGATGCGGTAAAGCGAAAGCTCGTCATCGAAATTATGGGGCGTCACAGTAACTTGCTGTTAATCGATGCTCAAAACGATGTCATTATTGACAGCATTAAGCATCTGCCACCATCGATGAACAGCTTCCGGACTGTTTTGCCGGGTCAGCAATATGTCGCACCGCCACAGCAACAGAAAATTGCACTGACAAGTTTATCGGATGTTGAATTGAAAGAGGTTTTCTCAAAACAGCCAACTTCTAAAGACATTGTCGAACAGTTTGCCGGTTTCTCTCCATTGCATGCAAACGAACTGCTGCACCGCATCACAACAAATGATGCTGTAACGGCATGCAGACAGCTGATGAATGAAATCGCAACGAGATTAAACCCGACCTATGTCGAGCAGGACGGGAAAATCTATTTCTCACCGACAGCGCTGACACATTTATCAGGTGCTGTTACGAATTACGAAACACTTGGCGAATTGCTTGACCGTGTCTTTTTTGCCCGTGCAAAACGTGACCGGGTGAAACAGCAAGCCGGTGATCTCGAACGCTGGCTGCAAAATGAACTGAATAAATTGAAGCTGAAACAAAAAAAGCTTCAAAAAGATTTCGAACGCGCCCAAAATCTGGAACAGTTCCAACTTTACGGCGAGCTTTTGATGGCCAATCTTTATAATTTCGAAAAAGGCGCAGAATTTGTAGATGTTGAAAACTATTACAGCGAAAACGCCGAAACCATTAGAATACCGGTCAGCCCAAGAAAAACACCAATTGAAAATGCGCAAAGCTATTACACAAAGTACAATAAAGCGAAAACTGCGTTAGTGATGATTGAAGAACAGAAACAAAAAGCAACCGAAGATATCCACTATTTGGAAATGCTGACACAGCAAGTGCAGCAGGCCTCCACTAAAGATATTGAAGAAATCCGTGAAGAGCTGGCTGAACAAGGTTTACTCAGAATCCGCCAGACAAAACGAAAAAAGAAAACGGCAAAACCCGAACCCGAAAAATTTGTATCTTCTTCAGGTATTGCAATTTCGGTCGGCAAAAATAATAAGCAAAATGATTATTTAACATTTAAAATCGGGAAACGCAATGAAATCTGGCTGCATACGAAAGATATTCCAGGCTCGCATGTTGTGATCCATTCGGATAACCCTGATGAGCAGACATTAATGGAAGCCGCTGTATTAAGTGCTTATTTTTCTAAAGCACGGGATTCCTCATCGGTACCGGTCGACTATACGGAAATCCGTCATGTGAAAAAACCGAATGGTGCAAAACCGGGGTTTGTTATTTATTTTGAACAAAAGACTCTTTATGTAACCCCTGATGAAGCAATCGTTATGCAACTGAAAAAATAATATAAAAAAACCGCTTAGAAAATTTCTAAGCGGCTTTTTGTTGTTAAAGATTATTTAACTGGTGTTTCAGAAACTAACTCAATTTCGTGCCATTGAGTTGCATTAGCATAGTCAACATCGTAGTTTTTCACACGTTTGTTAACAGGAATGATTTCTGTACGGAAGTATGTTGGAACTGTTGTTGCTTGTTCAAACATATACTCTTCCCATTTACGGAATGCATCTGCACGGTATCCAGCATCAACCGCCTCTTTAGAGTCGATATCAGCTAATAATGTTTGTAATTCCGGTGTTACGAAACGGCTGTAGTTAAATGATGATGCTTCGCCGTATAAGCCAAGTGGAGATGGGTTTGTACCAGTACCCCATGCTGCCATGAACATATCGATTTCCGGATCATCCGCCTGTACTTTATCATAGAAGCTTTGGAACTCGATTAAACGGCCAGTTGTTAACTGTACATCTAACCCAACATCTTTCCAGTTTTGACGGTAGTATTCTACGATTGCTTCGTCTGTATCAGAACCTGACATACCAGCCATGCGGATTTCAAATTTCTCACCGTTTTTGTCTTCACGGATTCCGTCGCCGTCAACGTCTTTGTATCCAGCTTCATCCAATAATGCTTTTGCTTTTTCCGGATCATAGTTATATCCTTCTAAAGAATCATCATGGAATGACGAGAATGCTGGTGGAATTAATGATGTTGCACGAGAACGTAAGCCTTGATAGAAGCGCTCGCCCACTTGCTCAATATCCATTGCATAAGCAACTGCCTGACGTAATTTCACATCGTTCATTTTCGCATTTTCATCCGAAATATTTAAACCTGCTGATCCTGCTTCTGAATCCCATTTACCAAGCTTGAAGCCAAGGTAAGAGTAAGCCAGCTCAGGACGAGCCAATACTGTTAAGTTTTCAAGATCTTTTACACCGTCATACTGGTTTGTCGGATATGAAGACGCTAAGTCATATTTACCAGTACGTAATGCTTCACCGATAGATGATGAAGGTACAACTTGCAATACGATTTTGTCTAATTTTGGTTTACCTTTCCAGTAGTGCTCATTTGCTACGTACTGAACAGATTCACCGTCAACTAATTTATCAATTTTGAATGGTCCTAATGTTACAGGTGATTTACGTACCGCTTCAGAAGAGATTAGATCCTTGACAGGAATATCTTTTAACTGATGCTTCGGTACTGCATATGCCCATAAGCCATCACCTAGAGAGTAAACAGCCGGTGAAACTTTCGTCATTGAAATTTCAACTGTTTTGTCGTCGATTTTTTTGATACCCGAGATTGTATCTGCAGTACCCGCTTTATACTCGGCAGCACCGATAATGTTTTGGAAATCGCCATCATAACGGATACCTGTATAGTCAGGGTGACCGATAATTTCATAAGCATAAATGATGTCTTCAACAGTCAATGGCTGACCATCAGACCATTTTACATCATCATGTTGGATTGTGATTGTAACCTTATTGTTGTCAGCATCAACATCCAATTTAGCGATCCCTTCATCTGTAACAAGGAAGTCCCCATCAGTTTCGAAAATTTCATTTGTAATGAAGCTTAGAATATCAGAATCATAACCATCTTCATATAATTCCCAAGATAAAACACCTTGGAAAGGAGAATCTGCTACTAAAGCGAACTGTAATGTACCGCCTTCAATTGCCTCTCCATCATTTGTAACGTCAGATGGTAATGTTGGAGATTCTGCAGTAGAACCGCCTTCATTTGTTTTCTCTTCTGTTTGTTTACCATCATTTTCAGCCGGTTTTTCAGTTGACGTTTCGTCATCTCCTCCACAAGCCGCTAATACTAATGCCGTAGCAAATACTGAAGACAGCATTAAACCCTTCTTTTTCATCATTTGTTTTTCCTCCCTTTTTTATCCTAAACGTTGTTTTGCGTCAGCAGAGCGTCGTAACGCTTGACCAACATAATTTATACCAAGCATCAGTACTAAAATTAATATTGATGCAGGCAACCATACCCACCATTTACTCGATAAGATTATCGGGTTCATAGCATAACCTACTAAAGTTCCTAAACTTGGTGTTGACGGTGGTAAACCGAAACCTAAGAATGCAAGACCTGTTTCGATTCCTACATTTCCCGCAAAACTCAATGTCACTTCAACAATTAAGAGCGAGCTTAAGTTTGGCAATAATCCTTTAAACATGATCGCGAAATCACTTGTACCCATTGTTTTGGAAGCACTGATGTAATCGCGTCGTGCTTCAGAAAGTGCTTTAGATCGCACTAGTCTGGCCGTCGACATCCACTGAAATGCTGCAATAATTAAGATTAGATCTATTATTCCGTAAGATGGAATGATTGTTACTACTACGATGATAATCATTGTAGTTGGTAGAGTAATAAAGAAATCTATAATTCGCATGAAGAAATTATCGATGAAGCCACCGTAATAACCCATAATAATACCAAGAGCAATCCCGACTATGTTTGCAATAATTGTAATTGCAACCGCAATGATGATCGAGTTTTTAGCGCCAATGATCAGCTGGCCAAACATATCCCGTCCTGCTTCATCTGCTCCAAGCAGATAACCTCGGACACCCGGTTCAGTAAAACGCTCCAATAACTGAATTTTCATGACTTCTGTCTGATCAATAGTGAAGAATGCCATGAACATAATCGCAATCATTAGCAGGATGCTTCCTATTAATGAGAACATTGCTAATTTATCTTTTTTAAACTCTCGCCATATTACTTGAATACCAGTTGGTGGAGAGCTTTGAGATTCTAATTTTTCTACTGTCTGTTCATTTTTGTTTTCCATGATTAAAATCACCTCTCCTTAGTCATTATTAATTGATTAGTCTATGCGAATTCGCGGATCCACAATACTTAAAATAATATCGGATAATAGACTACCTAATAATGCTAAGAAGCCATATAACATTACCAATGAAGTAATAACACTATAGTCACGACTTAAAATGGATTCGACAAATAATTTACCCATACCAGGATAGGCGAATACTGTTTCGATGAAAATTGATCCACCAAGTAAACCAGTAATTGTGAAGCCTAAGAATGCGGCAATCGGTAATAAGGAGTTTCGGAAGATATGACGTGAATACACTTTCTTCATCGGAATCCCTTTACTGCGGGCAGTTTTTACATAATCCATCGTTTTCGCATCGATAATTTCCGAACGCAAATACTGTATGACACCCGTCGTCGCTAATAATGCATAGCTGGCTGCCGGTAATAATAAATGGTAGAATTTACTCCAATAATAACTCCAGGTTCCCGGGTCCACCCCTATATCCACTGTACCGCTTGTCGGGAACCACATAAGCCGGTAACCGAACACGAATACGAAAATTAAATACAGTACGAATGCAGGTATTGCATAAGAGATAAAGCTGTAAAGTACAATCGACTTATCCAAAAGTGAATCGTGGTAACGCCCAGCCAGTACTCCTAAAGGAATCGCCAGCACATAAAGGAGAACTACACTAAGCAATGAAAGTAATAATGTATTCATTGCACGGTCACCGATAATATCTGCAACTGGCTTTTTAAATGTATAACTTTGACCGAAGTCACCTTGTGCTGCATTTGAAATCCAGTTGTAGTATTGTACATACCATGGATCATAGAACCCTGACTTAACACGTAATTCTTCGATAACATTCGGATCTGTTTCCGGAGTGATTAATCCTGTAAATGGATCTCCGGGCATTTGTTTCGCTAATAGGAAAATTAGGAGACTTAAAATAAATAGCTGCGGAATCATTATTAATACACGGCGAACTATCGTTTTCCACATACTATACACGCTCCTTTTCATCTTCAGACATTGCTACTCGATGTGAGTCTGAAATCGATTTTAAAGGATATACTTTTCCATCCTTGTCATAATATTTATGTTGTTCCTGGCGATATGCCGCTTCAACTTTCTGACGCTCAAGCTTGCGTTCAATACGTGTTTCAGGCTCAATGTCGGGAATTGCAGACAGCAGGCGATTTGTATAGATATGCTGCGGGTTTGTGTAAATATCTTCACGCTTCCCTGTTTCTACGAATCTGCCTTTATACATGATTGAGATGTGGTCACACATATGGCGAACAACACCTAAATCGTGAGAGATGAATAAATAACTAATTCCATATTGCTCCTGAATATCCTTCATAAAGTTTAAAACTTGTGCCTGTACGGATAAATCAAGTGCTGAAACCGGCTCATCCGCGATAATCATTTTCGGGTTACATGCAACAGCACGGGCAATCCCTAAACGTTGCTTTTGACCACCAGAGAATTCGTGCGGATATTTAAGAAGTACGTCCTCTGACATCCCTACAATTGCCAGTAGCTCATTAATGCGTTTGCGCTCTTCCTGCGGAGACAACTTCAGGAAATTACGAATTGGCTCTGCTAAAATATCCAATACACGTTTACGCGGGTTCATACTGGAATGTGAATCCTGGAAAATCATCTGGATATCCCGGTTATATGCTGAATCACGTTTACGGCGTGCATTTGTAACATCTTCACCTTCGAAAAGAATACGGCCTGATGTGATTTTTTCCAATCCGATAATCGCTTTACCGGTTGTTGATTTACCTGAGCCGGATTCCCCTACAAGACCGTAAGTTTTTCCACGGTCAAACTCCATCGTTACACCATCTACTGCATATACATGATCGACTACCGTGTTGAAAAACCCGCCCCGGATCGGATAGTGAACTTTTAAATCTTCTACTTGCATGAAACTCATTGATTTACGCTCCCTTCCTCATCCTCAAATCGGAATTCTTTCCAGCAAGTACAGCGTACAAGATGGCCAGGAGCTACTTCATGAAGCTGTGGATCTGCTTCATGTGCTGATTGCGGAATCCAAGGGACACGTGATGAGAAACGGCAGCCTTGACGTGGTAGCTTCATTAAAGAAGGAACCATTCCTTGAATTATTTCTAACTTTTCATTCTCACTGTTTGTTTGAGGTATTGATTTTAATAATGATCTTGTGTACGGATGCTTCGGATTCCTGAATAATTCTACAACAGGTGCTTCCTCTATTACTTCTCCGGCATACATTACAGCTACCCGGTCTGCCACTTCAGCAACAACCCCTAAGTCATGTGTAATTAAAATAATGCCTGATTGTATTTCATCTTGCAGTGACTTCAATAAATCCAGAATTTGTGCTTGGATTGTTACATCAAGTGCTGTTGTCGGTTCGTCCGCAATAATGATCGCAGGCTTTCCTGATAATGCGATGGCGATCATAACACGCTGACGCATACCACCCGATAACTGATGCGGGAATTGTTTTGCAACACGTTGCATATTCGGAATCCCTACTTGATCCAATAATTCAATTACACGTTTTTCACGTTGTTCTTTAGTTAATTTTGTATGATAAATTAACCCTTCCTCAATTTGCTCACCGATGCGCATTAATGGGTTTAATGCAGATAGTGGATCCTGGAATATGAAACCGATGTCATTCCCTCTTAACTTATTAAACTGTTCATCTGTCAATTTAACCAAGTTTTGATTGTTGTAAAGAATTTCCCCTTCAACTTTTGTAGTAACAGAATTGTGCAACCCTACTACTGATGTTGCCAAAGTACTTTTCCCACAACCTGATTCACCAACAATTGCTAAAATCTCATTTTTGCGAAGCGTTAACGAAACATTGTCTACAGCTGGGTAGTATGTATCTTTAATTCGGAAACTCGTACGTAAATTTCGGATTTCTAATAATTCATTCGTAGACATTAAATAACCGCTCCTTTCTCCTTAAACATAACTTCGGCTCTGCTAAACTCGCTCTATAATTAAATTTTTTCAAATAGATTTAAATACCCTTTTCAAAAAAATTTAAACCTTGCTAATACTCAGTCTTTTTAAAATATTAATAATTTGTTAATTTTTTGTACCACTTCGTAAATTATCCATAAAATATATTTAGATGTCAATTATTAAACTTTCTAACTATTCTAATTTAACATTTTAAATTTATCAATAGCAAACTATTCTTTTAAATTTAAATTTTCCGATAATTCATTATAAAAATTAACGTTTAATGATTATAATTATGCCTTTTCAACATAAAAACAACGTGAAACACTTTTTTACGTTGTTTAATAAAATTTCAAACCATTAAACTTCATTATTAAAAAAACTGATAATTTTGCCTAATGGAATTATATAACTATAACAAAAACGTGTAAAGTATATTTTTGATAACTTCAAACGTTTTTGAATATTTTTAATATTTTTTTATCTCGTGTAACTGGAGATTCATACTATCAGTAGTAGTTTCATTGGTTAAACAAACAATCCGTGGGGGCTTAATACCCCCACGGATTGTATTTTAACTTTATTTTAATTTTCCCGTTTTTAAGTCTTGATGCCACTTTTTCAGGAAGGGAATGTCCTGTTCCTGAATGGCCGAAGCCTCTTTTGCCGCATCAATTAAGTAATCGAAATTTGTTAACGAAACAAATTTAACGCCGGATTCATCAAATACGTGATCCGCTTTAGGCAGATTATATGTATACACGCATACGACCCCTAACACTTCACAGCCTGCATTGCGTAATGCTTCAACAGCAGTAATGGATGAACCTCCTGTTGAGATGATATCTTCAATTACAACCACTTTTTGACCTTTTGCATATTTTCCTTCAATCTGGTTTCCGCGCCCGTGCTCTTTTGCTTTTGAACGCACATATACCATCGGCAACTGCATAATATCCGCTACCCAGGCAGCATGAGGAATTCCTGCAGTAGCAGTACCCGCCACTACTTCACAGTCAGAAAAATGTTCGCTGATTAAAGAGGACAGTCCATTGGCAAGCTGCTTGCGGATAACGGGATCCGAAATTGTTAAACGTGTATCGCAGTAAATCGGTGACTGAATTCCTGAAGCCCATGTAAATAAGTCGGTTGGATTCAATTCCACCGCTCCTACTTTTAGCATTGCATGTGCAATTTCGTTTTGTAATGACATTTTAGTTAGCCTCCCATAAGTTACAAACTTCTTGATATGCTTTTACCGGATTGACGGCTCCGGTAATAGCACGCCCTACAACAATTCGTGATGAACCGTCCTTTTTAGCTCCATCAGGGGTTGCGATACGCTGCTGATCATGTGCTTCCCCGCCCAGCATACGAATACCCGGTGTTACTCGTAAAAAGTCATCGCCGCATGCTTCACGGATTGCCTGTGCCTCATGAACAGAACAGACTACCCCTTGGAGACCTGCCTGTTTCGTCAGCTGCGCATATTGTAAAACGGATTCTTTCAAAGATAGGGCAATTTTCTGCTCTTCTTGCATTTGCTGCGCTGTCGTTGACGTCAGTTGTGTAACGGCAATTAATGCTGCTCTTTTAGCTCCGGCTGGTGTACCAGCCTCCAAACCTTCCAGGGCACCTTCCATCATCGTACGGCCACCTGCTGCATGGACATTCACTAAATCCACGCCAAGCCCCGCTAAGCCCTTCATCGCTGATTTCACAGTGTTCGGGATGTCATGTAGTTTTAAGTCCAGAAAAATATCGTGTCCTTGTTCTTTTACTTTTCGCACAATATCCGGGCCTTCCTGCATATACAGTTCCATTCCGATTTTTACGAATAATTTTTCTTCAAATAGCCTTAAAAAGTGCATTACTTCTTTTTCACCGGGAAAATCTAAAGCAATAATCGGTTTTGTATTCATATTAACGGTGGCTCCTTCCGATAATTTCCGAAATATGGTTCACATTTAATGTGTCCAGCAAGTCCGGTAATTCCTCAATGATTGTCGGGCATACGAAATGATCCACAAAGTTTGCGGTCCCGACTGCTACAGCTGATGCACCTGCAGACATAAAATCGATCACATCCTGCGCACAAGTTACTCCGCCCATGCCGATAATCGGAATATTCACTGCTTTATAAACGTCATACACCATACGGATAGCTACCGGTTTAATGGCTGGACCAGATAAGCCACCTGTCCCGTTTGCAATGACAGGTTTTCCTGTACGCTCGTCCAATCGCATTCCCACAAGTGTGTTAATCATCGTTATCCCGTCCGCTCCGCCTGCTTCAACCGCTTTGGCAATGTCTACGATACTTGTCACGTTCGGAGACAGCTTTACATAGACAGGTACGCTTGAAACCGCCTTTACAGCGGCAGTTAATTGACCAGCTGTTTCCGGATCTGTCCCGAATTGTATGCCGCCGCACTTTACATTCGGACAAGAAATATTCAATTCCAGCGCTTTTACATTGGATGCCTTTGAAATACGCTCTGCTACTTCCACATAATCCGCAACTTCCGTACCGGCAACATTGGCAATAACCGGAACATCATAGCCTTCCAGAAACTTCAGTTCTTCCGCCATTACCTTTTCAATCCCCGGGTTTTGCAGGCCGATCGCATTTAGCATACCTGCTGATGTTTCGGCTACCCGCGGTGTCGGATTTCCTTTACGCTTTTCCACAGTTGTTGCTTTAATCATAATTGCACCAAGTTTTGATAAATCATAAAGCTGGGCGTATTCGCGTCCAAAGCCAAAGCAGCCTGACGCGGGCATAATCGGATTTTTCAAGTCCAAACCTGGCAATTGTAAGTTTAAACGGCTCATAATGCCACAACTCCTTTCGGGAATACTGGCCCGTCCGAGCACACTTTTACATAGTCTTTTCCGTAACCTTCCGTTGTATCGCATACACATGCAAAGCACGCACCGATTCCACAGCCCATTCGTTCTTCAAAAGATAAGTACCCTTCTTTTTCCGGGTAATAGCCTTCTAAAGCACGAAGCATCGGCAATGGACCACATGAATAAAACAGATCGAACTCGGGCTTCACTTCATCAAATACCGTTGTAACAAACCCTTTAGTTCCCTTTGTTCCGTCTACTGTTGCATAGTAAGTATCACCTAAACCAGTGAACTGTTCCTCGTAAAAGCATACATCCTCTGATTGGAAACCTAGAACATGAATTGTTTTCACACCGCGTGCATTCAGTTGTTTCGCCAATTCATGGAGTGGCGGAACACCAATTCCCCCGCCTACTAAAAGCGCTGTCTGGCCAGGTTTTGCCGCTTCGACAGGAAACCCGTTCCCTAACGGACCTAATACATCCACGATTTCATTTTCGCGGTTTGTCGCAAGAAATTTTGTGCCACGACCTTCAGCACGGTAAATCATCGTAAATTCATTTTTTTCTTTATCTACATTGGCGATACTGATTGGTCGACGCAACAAAGGTTCGAATGTATTTGACACCTTTACATGAACAAACTGGCCAGGCGTCATGTCCTGAACCAGTTGTCCTTGTAGTGTCAATTCGAAAATGTTCGTCGCAATCTGCTTCTGTGCCACAACTGTCATTTTCTCTTGACGAATCATTTTAGTGTACAACCTCCGCTTTCGGCATTTCTTCTGCTGTAAATGTCATGGATTCAATCACGCGCAGCATTGCTTCTGCCGTATCCAATGAAGTTAGGCATGGTACGCCGTTTTCAACCGATTCACGGCGAATACGGAAGCCATCTCGTGCCGGCTGCTTCCCTTTAGTCAATGTATTGACAACTAATTGGGCTTCACCATTTTGAATCATATCGATCAATGTTTTGCCTTTACCGCCGATTTTTTCTACGATATCTGTTTTAATACCATTTGCTTCAAATGTTTTTGCTGTACCTTCTGTTGCTACGATACGGTAGCCGACTGTAGAGAAGCGTTTCGCCAGACTGATTGCTTCTTCTTTGTCCTTATCCGATACAGTGAACAGGATTGTACCATGTGTTTTAATTTCCATGCCTGCTGCTACGAAGCCTTTATATAATGCTTTTTCGTAAGTAGCGTCTTTCCCCATTACTTCCCCTGTTGATTTCATTTCAGGTCCTAATGTAATATCGACACGGCGTAATTTTGCGAATGAGAATACCGGTACTTTTACGAATACGCCTTGCTGTTCTTTTGCCAAGCCTGTTGGGTAGCCTTGTTCAATAATCGATTGGCCAAGAATCGCTTTTGTTGCGATATTTGCCATTGGAATATTTGTAATTTTACTTAAAAACGGTACAGTACGGCTTGAGCGAGGATTTACTTCGATCACGTAAATTTCACCTTCACTCATTACGTATTGGATATTCATTAACCCGACAATGCCAAGACCTTTTGCCAGGCGTGTCGTATAGTCGACCAATGTTTCTTTCTGAGCATCCGTCAATTTTTGTGGTGGATATACACTGATTGAGTCACCAGAGTGTACTCCTGCGCGCTCAACATGCTCCATGATTCCCGGAATCAATACATTCTCCCCGTCACAAATGGCATCGACTTCAATTTCCTGTCCTGTTAAGTAACGGTCTACTAATACAGGGTGATCCGGTGATGCCTCTACCGCGTTTGTCATATAGTGAGCAAGCTCTTCCATATTATAAACAATTTCCATTGCACGTCCGCCTAGTACATATGATGGACGAACCAATACTGGGAAACCTAAACCTTCCGCAATTTTCATCGCACCTTCAGCTGATGTTGCTGTATCGCCAGGAGGCTGGGGAATTTTCATTTCTTGTAATGCCGCTTCGAATTTATTACGGTTTTCGGCACGGTCGATATCTTCGAGTGTCGTTCCTAAAATTTTCACACCGTTCGCTTCCAGCTTATCCGCTAAATTGATCGCTGTTTGCCCGCCGAACTGTACAACTACTCCGATTGGCTGCTCCAGATCGATAATATGCATGACATCTTCAATCGTTAGCGGCTCGAAGTATAATTTGTCCGAAATCGAGAAGTCCGTAGAAACCGTTTCTGGATTTGAGTTAATGATGATCGCTTCATAGCCTGCTTCTTGAATTGCCCATACAGAGTGAACTGTTGCATAGTCGAACTCTACCCCTTGACCGATACGGATCGGACCTGAACCAAGTACTACAACAGATGGTTTGTCCGTACGGATGGACTCATTTTCCTCCTCGTATGTGCCGTAGAAGTATGGTGTATTCGATTCGAATTCCGCCGCACATGTATCAACCATTTTATACACTGGAATAATGCCATGTTCTTTACGGAAATCATAAACGGCTTGCTCTTTCATTTCCCAAAGCTGTGCAATTTTTTTATCTGCAAAGCCTAAACGTTTCGCAGTGCGTAAAATTTCCGTATTGCCGATGTTTTCTGCCAATGTTGTTTCCATATCTACAATTTTTTTCAGCTTCGTCAGGAAGAACAGATCGATTGCGGACCATTCATGGATTTGTTCTACTGTTACACCGCGGCGCAGCGCTTCACCGATGAAGAATAGGCGCTCATCCCCTGCTTTTTTAATACGTTTTTCAATCCATGTATCTGTTATGTCATCCGCATTTTTCATTTCAATATGGACATGGCCGGTTTCCAATGAACGCACAGCCTTTAAAATTGCTTCCTCAAAAGTACGGCCTAGTGCCATTACTTCCCCAGTTGCTTTCATTTGCGTACCAAGGTTACGTTTTGCCGATTCAAACTTATCGAATGGCCAGCGTGGAATTTTTGCAACAATATAGTCTAGTGCCGGCTCGAAGCAAGCGAACGTTGAACCTGTAACAGGGTTTTTGATTTCATCCAGTGTAAGTCCTACTGCGATTTTTGCTGCAAGCTTCGCGATCGGATAGCCTGTCGCTTTTGATGCTAACGCAGATGAACGCGATACACGCGGATTCACTTCGATTACATAGTACTGGAATGAGTAAGGGTCTAATGCCAGCTGTACGTTACAGCCCCCTTCGATTTTCAGTGCGCGAATAATATCAAGGGAGATGTTACGCAGCATTTGGTTTTCACGATCCGATAATGTTTGTGTCGGTGCTACAACGATCGAGTCACCTGTATGGATACCTACCGGGTCAAAGTTTTCCATATTACATACAACGATTGCATTATCCGCCGCGTCACGCATTACTTCATATTCAATCTCTTTAAAGCCTGCGATTGATTTTTCCAGTAAACACTGTGTTACAGGAGAGTATTTTAAACCGGATGTCACAATTTCCTGCAAGTCCTGGTCGTTATAGCAAATTCCGCCGCCTGTTCCGCCAAGTGTAAATGCCGGACGGACGATTACCGGATAACCGATTTTCGCAACGAATGCTTTTGCCTCATCCATGTTATGAATAATATCAGACTCCGGAACCGGTGCACCAAGTTCATACATTAAGTTACGGAACAAGTCGCGGTCCTCCGCTTTATGAATCGCATCCAGTTTCGTACCTAGAATTTCGATTCCGAGTTCATCTAAAATGCCGGACTCATCAAGTTCAATTGCCATATTCAACCCTGTTTGACCACCTAATGTAGAAAGAATGGCATCCGGACGCTCTTTACGTAAAATACGCGATACAAACTCAAGGCTGATTGGCTCGATATATACTTTATCTGCGATTTCAGTATCCGTCATAATTGTCGCCGGGTTCGAGTTGATTAAAATGACTTTATATCCCTCTTCTTTTAATGAAAGACATGCTTGTGTCCCTGCATAGTCAAATTCTGCTGCTTGACCGATTACGATCGGCCCTGACCCGATTACTAAAATTGTATTTATATCTGTACGTTTAGGCATATTGGTTCTCCTTTGCTGCTTCGATTTCCATCATTTCGATAAACTCGTCAAATAGGTAGTTTGAATCTTCGGGACCTGGTGATGCTTCCGGGTGATACTGCACAGTGAAGATCGGATATTTCTTATGGCGTACCCCTTCACAAGTTCCATCATTTAATGCGACATGCGTTAACTCCAGATCAGTATTTTCCAATGACTCGATATCAATTGCATAGCCATGGTTTTGGCTCGTTAAATCTGTACGTCCAGTACGCAGATTTTTTACCGGGTGATTTCCGCCTCGGTGACCGAATGGCAATTTGAACGATTTCGCGCCACAAGCTAGTGAAAACAGCTGATGCCCTAAGCAAATACCGAAGATTGGCACTTTTCCGATTAGTCCTTTAATTGTTTCGATTCCTTCTGTCACATCTTCCGGATTCCCCGGACCATTTGAAAGCATGATGCCATCCGGATGCATTGCTAAAATTTGTTCGACTGTCGTGTTGTATGGTACGACGATTACATCACAGTCACGTTTGTTCAGTTCGCGTAAAATTCCGTGCTTCATCCCAAAGTCGATCAGCACAACACGTTTTCCGCGTCCTGGTGACGGGTAAGCCGCTTTTGGCGATACTTCGCGGACATGGTGTGTAATATATGGCGTTTCCTGTAATTGAGCTACGATCTGTGCGATATCCACTTCGGCGTCTGCTTCAGTTAAAATCGCTCGTACAGCTCCTTTTGTACGAATAATGCGCGTTAATTTTCTTGTATCGATTCCTTCAATGCCCGGGATATCCTGTGCTGCCAAGTAATCCCCTAAAGACATATCCGAGCGCCAGTTTGATGGCTGCTCTGCCAATTCACGTACGACAAAACCGCGGATCGCAGGAGTGATTGCTTCAAAGTCATCACGGTTGATGCCGTAATTTCCGACTAACGGGTATGTTAATGTAACAATTTGCCCGTAAAATGACGGATCAGAAATTGTTTCCTGGTAGCCTGTCATCCCTGTAGTAAATACAACTTCTCCTTGACTCGCTTTGTCGCTTCCAAATGCAGTACCTGTAAATACAGTGCCATCTTCTAATATTAATAAACGCTTTTTCATTATTCTGCCTCCTGATATACAATATTGCCTTCAAACATCGTTACTACCGGCCATCCTTTAGCTGTCCATCCGTTAAATGGAGTATTGCGTCCTTTAGAAACAAATCCTTCTGCATCGATTGCCTGTTCCTTATTCAAATCAACTAGTACAAGATCCGCTGAAGCGCCTACTTCCAATGTTCCGTATGGAAGATCGAAAATTCGGGCTGCCTTTACACTCATCCAGTCGACTAATTGCTTTAATGTCCATTTCCCTGTCTCTACAAAATTCGTATACAATAACGGGAATGCTGTCTCAAAACCTACAATTCCAAATGGTGCCCCGACCATACCGCAGCATTTTTCTTCTTCTGTGTGCGGTGCGTGATCTGTCGCGATACAGTCGATTGTACCGTCCAAGAGTGCTGCATGCAGTGAGTCTTTATCGTCTGCAGCACGTAATGGCGGGTTCATCTTCCAGTTCGCATCATCTGACGGGATATCCATTTCTTCTAATAATAAGTGGTGTGGACATACTTCCGCAGTCACTTTAATTCCTGCCGCTTTTGCATCTCTTACAGCACGTACAGATTCTTTCGTCGATACGTGGCACACATGATAGCGTGCTCCTGCCGCTTCAGCCAGTAGTACATCCCGTGCAATTTGTACTGACTCGCAAATAGAAGGAATCCCTGGTAAACCAAGTTCTTTATTGCGTTTTCCTTCATGCATAACCCCATCGTAAATGAGTGAATTATCTTCACAGTGTGCAACAACAACTGCATCGAGTTTTGCTGCCTGCTGCATTTGCTCATACATCGTCGACGCTAGCTGAATACCGATTCCGTCATCCGAGAAAGCGACTGCCCCCTGTTCTTTTAACTCTTGCATATTTGTGCGTACTTCACCTGAAATGTCTTTCGTTAATGAACCATATGGCAATACCCGGATTACTGCACTTTCTTTGATCAACCCGTTAATGAGCTGCATATTTTCTACCGAATCCGGTACCGGCTTCGTATTTGGCATCGCACAGATTGTTGTAAAGCCGCCTTTTGCCGCAGATGCCGAGCCAGTTGCGATTGTTTCTTTATGTTCAAAGCCAGGCTCACGTAAATGTGTATGTACATCGACAAAACCCGGTGATGCGAAATGGCCTTTACCATCAATTACTTTGGCGTCAGCTGGAATGTCTCCATTAATCGAAGCGATTTTGCCGTTTTCTATTACAATAGTAGATACTACTAATTCGCCTTCCTCATTGAGTAGCTTCACATTTTGTATAACTGTTGTCATATTGATCTCTTCCTTTCAAAATCGTTTCTAAAATGGCCATTCGAGTAAATACTCCGTTTCGCACTTGTTCAAAAATGCGGGACCGACCGCATTCTACAAGGGCATCCGCAATTTCCACATCGCGGTTTACAGGTGCCGGGTGCATAATGATAGCACTCTCTTTCATCCGCTGTTCACGTTCAATCGTTAAGCCGTACTCTGCATGGTAGCTTTCTTTTGAAAAGTTCTTACTTACGGAGTGACGTTCATGCTGGATACGCAGCAGCATAATGACATCGCTGTCTTCCAGTACTTCATCCCAGCTATGTGCCGCTTCGAAATTGCCTGCCCATGCTGGCGGACAAAGGAATCGAACATTTGCCCCTAAACGAGTAAGTGCTGTCGCGTTTGATTTTGCAACACGGCTATGTGAAATATCCCCGACGATTGTAATATTCAGATCTTCAAACCGTCCGAACTCTTTTTGAATCGTATATAAATCCAGCAGTGACTGTGAAGGATGCTGGCCTGCGCCGTCTCCTGCATTGATGACTGCACATTCTATACCTTCTAAAAGCTCGTTGTAATATTCATCTTCCTTATCACGAATTACGACCGCATCAATGCCGATCATTTCCAATGTTTTGACTGTATCGTACAGTGTTTCTCCTTTTGTTGTGCTCGAGAATTCGGCATCAAAAGGAATCACTGTACATCCAAGTCGACGCTCCGCCATTTCAAAGCTCGTTTTTGTACGTGTACTTGGCTCAAAGAAAAGGTTTGCTACATGAAATTCACGTTGTAACACAGGTTTTTCTCCATCTTCGAAATGCTGTGCTCGATTTAAAATCATCATTATTTCTTCATTTGACAAATGTTCCATCGATAATAAGTTTTTCATGTGAGTACCTCCGCTTATATCAATTACGCCCCGGCGCAAATGCTAGCTTGATATTATTTTATTACATTATGAATATTTAATCTACTTTTTGTTTAAATATACAATATCTCGTCATAAATAAGCCCCGCTATCATCATTAGCGAGGCTTGGAGGGTGTGACAAGGTAAAGTATCATCCTATTAATGATCCTTTCATGCATGTCATACCCTTCCTTGCCTCTCTGGACAATCTTTAAAAGGTATATTTTTTATTCTTCTGTTTCGTAAATATCTTTTTCTGTTACTTCACGGCCTGGCAATACAAGATTCAAGATGACACCGATAATCGATGCTAATGCCATTCCTTCAATCGCAAAGCTTTCTGTAAAGCGCATTGCTGCCCCGCCAATTCCGACTACCAGTATTACGGATGCAATGACCATGTTCCGGTTATTTCCGAAGTCCACTTTACTTTCCACTAACATACGTAAACCGCTTGCTGCAATAATCCCGAATAACAGGATTGAAATACCGCCAAGTACTGCTGTTGGAATCGTTTCAATCAGTGCCATCAGCTGCCCTGAGAACGATACGACGATGGCCACAACTGCTGCTCCCATGATGACATACACTGAATATACACGTGTGATCGCCAGTACTCCGATATTTTCTCCGTATGTTGTTTTTGGCGGACCACCGATCAGCGCCGAAGCAAATGTTCCAAGACCGTCACCTAAAAGCGAACGATGTAAGCCCGGGTCTTTAATATAGTTGCGGTTTACAACTTTCCCCAATACTAGCTGGTGACCGATATGTTCTGATATCGTTACAATGACAATCGGTACCATTCCGATAAAGATGGCTCCTGTAAGTTGGAACTCATAGTTTACACCTGGAATTAAAAAGTCCGGCAATGCGAAGAACTTCGCATTGTGTACTGCCGTAAAGTCGACGATTCCAACGATGACTGAATAAATATAACCAACGACAATCCCCATAAGAATCGGCATTGCGCTTAAAATGTTTTTAAAGAATACTGTGAAAATAATTGCTGTAGCTAATGTTACCAATGCTGCCGAGAAGTGAAGGCCGCTGTATTCGCCGTTCACATTCATTGCCATATCGACTGCCGTGCCAGATAACCCTAATCCGATTACGATGATTACCGGTGCTACGACGATTGGCGGCAAAATGTTCATCAGCCATTTGTAGCCTGTTTTCCAAATTAACAATGCTACGATTGCGTATACAACCCCGACCATCATGGCTCCGATCATTGCATTTCCAGGATTGATCGCAACACCTGCTTCCGACATTCCTGCTACCAGGATAATAGGAGAGATGAAGGCAAACGATGAACCTAAGTAAGCCGGTACTTTAAACTGTGTAATGAACAAAAAGATGATTGTCGCGATTCCGCTTGTTAAAAGCGCAATGGCTGGGCTTAACCCGACTAATTTTGGTACTAAAATTGTTGACCCGAACATGGCAAACATGTGCTGAAAACTAAACGTAATCAGTTGCCCTACTGTAGGTTTTTCATGAATATCCAATACTGCTTTCGTCATGATGTTCTCTCCCTGTATTCACTTATTCCTCAAATTTATGAATTGTTACGATATCTTCTTTATCTGTTTCCGTGAGATTGACGACAATGCGTTCAACGCTTGATGTCGGGATATTTTTCCCAACATAATCAGCACGTATCGGCAATTCGCGATGGCCCCGGTCAACTAAAACGCCAAGCTGGATTTGTGCCGGTCTGCCTAAGTCCATAATGGCATCCAATGCTGCGCGTACTGTCCTTCCTGTATAAAGAACATCGTCGATCAACACGACTTTCTGATCCTTCACTTGGTGCTCAATATCGACTTGCTTTACTTGTGCCTGATCATGCTTTGGTGATAGATCATCACGGTATAATGTGATATCAAGCTCCCCTGTCCGAATCGCTTTCCCTTCAATCGTTTCGATTCTTTCTGCAAGGCGTCTTGCCAAATAGGCGCCGCGTGTTTTAATCCCGACTAAAATTACTTCGTCAATGCCTTTGTTGCGTTCAATAATTTCGTGTGCAATTCGCGTAATCGCACGGTTCATCGATGGTCCATCAAGTAATACTGTAAAATTTTCCATGTTTTTTGCTCCTTTCATTTTTCTGTGTTCACAGGGTATGATCAATGTAAATTTCAAACAAAAAACCCTCTAGAAAGTTCTAGAGGGTTTGAAAAGTCATGTTGAAAAACTGCACACGGGTATTTTTGCGCACAAAAATTCCGTTGCTTCACATTATCCCTTCTCAGCCTCTCTGGACTGCCATTAAAGGTGAACAATATTCAGATTGCTTTGATTTGCTGCGGCTACCTGCTTGCTCTCGTCAAGTTCTGTAGCTCACTGTTGTCAGTATAGGCTTGATTATTTTATAAGTCAATAAACTTTGTGAAGGTCAGACAACTGAAATTTGATGTTTGAAAAGTTTGAATTTTCGGGCCTGTTGTGGATTTTCTAATAAGTACATCAAATATTCTAATATACTTCGAAATCTTCTAATAAAAGTCCGTTCTTCTAATATAGTGGTCAATTGTTCAAATAAGTATTCGAGATCTTCTAATAAAGCGTCCCAATGTGCTAATATCTGCTGAGCTTTTTCTAATATCCGCTTCAAATGTTCTAATAAAATTATTTCAGGCTCTCTGAACCACACTACATGCAGAGAATAATGCCTCTAACCACAAACATTCCCACCCATTTTCTAATAAAATCCTAGAACTTCTAATTTCACTGCAACTTCTTCTAATATCTACTTCAGATGTTCTAATAAAAACACTTCAGGTTACCCGACCGCCATAATACGTAGTATATACTGCTTCCAATCGAACTCATTGCCAGCCACCTCCACAATATTTTCTAATATTCGCTTCAAAAGTTCTAATAAAGCCCGGCATAAGGCTCTCCCGAACCAAAAAACAGCCGTCCCCCAAAAAGGAGGCGGCTGTTCTCGATTATCCGCGTAATTCTTCTAATAATTGTTTGAAGTCTTCCGGCAGCGGTGATTCAAACTCTAAATATTCTTTCGTTACAGGGTGGATAAATCCTAAAACACCTGCATGTAATACTTGGCCGCCGAAATCGATTGTTTTTCTTGGACCGTATTTCGGATCGCCTGCTAACGGGAAACCGATATAATTCATATGCACGCGGATTTGGTGAGTACGTCCTGTTTCAAGACGGCACTCCACCAAAGTAAATTCATTGAAACGCTCAATTACCTGGAAATGTGTAACCGCATTTTTGCCTTTATCGATAACCGCCTGCTTTTGACGATCTTTCTGATCACGGCCGATTGGTGCATCAATTGTGCCTTTTTCATGCGCAATACGGCCATGTACTAAAGCCGTATATTTACGTGTTACCGATTTTGCGACCAACTGATTCACTAGACTTTCATGGGCAATATCATTTTTTGCAACCATTAATAAACCGGATGTATCCTTGTCAATACGGTGTACAATCCCTGGACGTGCCACACCGTTAATGCCGGACAAGTCTTTGCAATGATGCATTAAACCATTTACCAATGTGCCGCTTGTGTGCCCTGGTGCCGGGTGAACAACCATTCCGCGCGGTTTATTCACAACTAATACGTCGGCATCTTCATAAACGATTTCCAAATTTAAATCTTCTGGAATGATTTCCAAATCTTCTACTTCCGGAACCGTTACTTCAATAACGTCCCCTTGCTTCACTTTATATTTTGCTTTTACGGCTGTACCGTTTACTAAAATCCGTTCTTCATCCAGCCAGTTACCAATTTGCGAACGTGACCATGATTCTTCCATTTGTGAAAGTGCCTTATCGATACGTTCCCCTGCAAATTCTTCTATTGTTAATGTGACTACCGTCATTATTTCACCTTTTTCTTATCCTTTTTTTCTTCTAGTATGATCGTAATGAAAAGCATTACAACAGCAATTGACAATGCTGCGTCCGCTATATTGAAGATCGGGAAATGATACTTGATTACCGGTATAAACACATCGACAAAATCAACTACTTCTCCACGGAATAAGCGGTCAATAAAGTTACCGACCGCACCACCTAATAACAGCATTAAGCTTACATGAAAAAGTGGCTTACCCTTTGCTTCTGTATGATTAAAATAGATAATGGCGATAATGACACCAACTGTTACGATTGAGAACAACCACATTTGTCCTTCCAACATGCCCCAAGCCGCACCACGGTTACGATGCGATAAGATGCCAAACCAAGGATCCCATACACTGATGCGTTCCCCTAATTCCATATTTTTAACAATGAGCCATTTTGTCCATTGATCCAAAATGACTGCAATTATTGCGATTCCGTAATATTTATACACAGCAGATCCTCCGTTTACGATATATCTTACCTATTTTATCATATGGATAATGCAACAAGCTACAAAAACAAGCTTAAAGCCTTATAATATCAAGGTTCTCTATTATTTTAAAAATTAATTTGTTTAATAATTTTCCTTTAGTTAGAGATCTTAATTCCACAAGCTCTTCCATAATTTAAATTAATACCGATTTCTCAATTTCTACTACCATTTCAAGCACTCCCTGTCGATTTGCGCCCCTCAGCATCACATGATAAATCCCTATAGTGCTCATTGATCTCGCCTTGCGAGGCATAGGATCACCATACTTGTCTTTGTTAGTGGTTCTTTTCTTCTATAAAAGGAAATAATCAATATTACCGCAACATTCTTCCCCTTTCTTCAATCAGCCAAAACAAAATTTCACTCGGAAAATGGGTATTCAAAAACTCATTTTTAACTAGCCGATTCCCCCTAAAAGTAGTGCTAACCATAGGCCAATCCTACATTTTTAAAAGACTTGAAAAAAATATTTTGTGGTGTTTTAGGGATGAAAATGGAAAAAAATCCTTTGTACAAGATTTTTCTTATACAAAGGATTTAAAATATTGTGAAATACTTATAAAATTACCTATAATATGTTATGATAACCGTCCCTGTGGATTGTCCTCTATATCAACTTTTGTAAATTGATCTGGTGAAACTGATCCTTTTATTTTCATAGCAACATAATATGCAACAATAGAAACTAGTAATGATTGAACAGCTGGTAATCCAAATGGATATACATATTGAGTAAGATATCCCACAAAAGTACCTACAATAATAGCGATAGTCGCCATCCAATTCCAACCTTCATTTTCAACCCATTGTTGTTTACGTACTAAGAAGAAATCGCTTATCATTACCCCAGCAATTGCTGGATATATCAATGCTGTCATATATAAGAAATCTGTGAAGTAATCCAAGATTCCTGCAAGAGCTATGACAATTGCGATAATTGTTCCTCCTAAAGTTAGTAATGCTCGCCCTTTTCCAGAGTTTACATTTAACATGTTCGCTAACGCTAATCCCATACTATAATTATTTACAATTTGGCTAGTCCACGTCGCAAACCATAAGATTAGGAAGCCCCAAACAGGGAAGCCCATGTTTAACATAACAGTTACTATATCTGCTTCTCCTACACCAACAGACATAATTGCCCCAACATAAAATAATGGAATTCCTACACCAATAATCCCTAAAGGTATTAATAAATTATCTTTCACTTTCGGCTTCGCATATCTAGTATAGTCCGATGCTATAACCCATTGCGAAACGTTAACCCCAATAACAAGACTTATCGCTGCAAGAATCGTCATATTTGGTTCAGGATTCCAAGAAGTAATTGTGTCCCAACCTATATTCTTAAATGCTAAATAAATTCCACCGATTATTAAAATAAGTCCAGCTGGCACAGCAATATAATCAGTCCACTTCATTGATGAGTAACCAATTATCGCCGGAAGGGCAAATAATGCTCCAGCTATCACGGTAATTAAAGCCCACGCACCCCACTCTGTAGTATAGTTAATTCCAAACATCGCAGATATAGCATTACCTGCAACCGCAGTTTGAAGTGCCCACCATCCCATAGATACGATAAAAATAGTTAATCCTACAATAAATCTAGCTTGTAGAGAACCGAAGCTTGATTTTGCAATAACTGAAGATGCACGACCTGTTTTTGCACCCATATAACCTTGTATAAAGTTTACCGGCCATTGAAATACAACCATAGACAGTACTACTATTAGTAAAATCTCTGTTAAAGAAAAACCTCCTGCAAGAGAAGCCCCTACCATTAAAACAGGTATTGTAAACTCTAGACCGCCAAAGATCATGGCTGGTGTCATCCAATGTTGCCTTTCATTTAAAGGTACTGCAGCTAATGCTTCATCTTTCCCAATTGCTGATTTTTTTTCTAGTTCGCTCATTTCATTCACTCGCTTTCTGAATTTTCAGACTTCTTTAACGGCAATCTATTTTTTTATAACTAGCTCTCTCGGATAATTATTAATACGTTCAAAACCAGATTGTGTAACCACTACAATATCTTCAATTCTGACTCCGAATTTTCCGCTAAGGTATACTCCCGGCTCTACACTTATCACCATGCCTTCTTCAAGAAGTTGATCATTATTAAATGTCACAAATGGCTCCTCATGTACTTCTATACCTAAACCATGACCTGTCCTATGTGTAAATTGAGCGCCATAACCAGCTTCAGTAATTATATCTCTTGCTACTCTATCAATCTCTTTTAATGGGACGCCAGGTTTGATAGCTTTAACTGCTTCTTCCTGCGCATACTTAACCGTGTTGTATACAGCCTGCATTTCCTCAGTCACACTATCTCCAATGAATATAGTCCTGGTAATATCTGAGCAATAGAAATCTTTAATTCCTCCTATATCAATAACCACCATATCTCCCTCTGAAATTTTTGTTTCACCTGAATGATGGTGAGGAACTGCTCCATTTCTGCCTGCCCCTACAACAGGATTAAAAGACATCTTTTTGACATTATGCATCTCAAACAAACGTTTGATTTCATCAACAACTTCTAATTCAGTCATACCTACTTTAATAAAATCTATTGTTTTACCTACAACTTCGTCAGCTATTGCCCCTGATTTTTTCAATAATTCTATCTCATGTAAATCTTTTCTTAATCTTAATATACCTATAATACTAGTACTATCTACAAATTTAATATTGTTTTTAAGCTGAATTAAGTTTATTAAATTTTGACTTGGCCACTGGTTATCAATCGAAATAATCCCTTCATTAGGAAGAAACTCTCCTAAAATCTCAATAGATTTATCGCCGTCCTTCCAAAATACAGTTTGAAATAGCGTTGGATTAGTAATTTCTTCTTTAGTCATTTCATGTATAAGCATAATTGGCTGGCCTGTTTTATTAATAACAATCGCCTGTAATCTTTCATGTGATTCTAGCCATGTCTCGCTGAAATAGAAAAAGTTTGCTGGAGACGTTACTAAAAGAGCATCTATATTCAAATCATTCAAAACTTCCTGAGCTTTTCGGATACGATCTCGGTATATCAATTCAACATTCTCCTTTTTAAAAAGGCTTCCTTCTATTATTAGTGTAATAATAGAAGGAAGCACCCTCATGTAATTTATCTAGAAACTAGAGCCCATACTATTTCACAATCTTCTTGGCCATCATTATATGCCCAATGTTTTTCTCCGTGTGGAATAAATGTCGCTTGTCCTGCAACTACTCTATATTCTTTTCCGCCACTCATTGTTAGCATAGAACCCTTTAATATTAATCCATATTCATCCTGGGTATGAGATCCAGTACCTTCTAGAGGAATTCTAGCACCAGGTGGAATAGTTACTGTACCAAAAGATGTTCTTCCACCTTCAATTACCGTTTCGTCAAATATAGTTTTCATAATGACTTCTGTTTGGCTGCTAGATTTCACATCGCTAGTTGATACAATTTCCATTTATTCGCCCCCCTTTTGTTGACGCTCTGCAGAAAGCCCCACAACTTCTAGTGTTTCAGGGTTGAAAGTTACACCATAGTCTTTTTCAGCTTGTTCCACTGTGATGTATTCATTTTTTACATCCCATATCACTTTGTCGATAGGTCGATCTAGTGGATTCCCATACCCTCCACCTGAACCAGTGACAAGTCTTGTTACATCATTTTTACTTAACGGGAATTGATTATACTTACCATATGGTCCGAATGTTTCGCCGTTACTCTTAACAAATTCAAAGTAATTAGTAGAACCTTCTTTACCTTCATTTGTTCCCCATATGTTATATTTATGACGGCCAAAGGAACCAGTAAAGTACTGATTATCTGTTAAAGAACGGTAGGCTCTTGTAACTCCATAACCGCCTCTAAATTCGCCGGCACCCATTCCATCGGTATTTAAGCTATATTCATCTATTAATACACCATTTCTAGTTTCACAAACTTCTACTGGAATATTGAATGTTTCGCCATCTAATATACAGAACTGAGCAGAGGCACCATCTTTTTCTCTGTCTCCACCCCATCCACCTACAGATGGTTCAACGATTAAGAATGGTTCATTTGTATCTTGATGTTTTCCACCAAGAATAGCTACACAAACCGATAAGAAGTGCCCAGCAGATAGTCGGTCAGGTACTAATGGCGCTAGAGCTTTCCAAACTAAGTCTGTTCCAAATAACATTGACTCCCAATACATAGATACTGGTGCAGGTCGTACTGCATTGAATATTGAACCTGCATCAGTAATTACACGTAATGGTCGGAAAGAGCCGTCATTTACATCTTGTGATGGATTAGTTACAGCAAGATAAATAGTTCGAACTGCTGAAATCAGACCGGTTAACGTACAATTTATCGATCCAGTTACTTGTGGATGACTTCCTCGGAAATCACATATAAACTCAGTATCGGTAATTTCAACTTTTACTTGTACTTTAAAAGGACCTTTTTCAATTCCATCATCATCAATATAGTCTACCGCTTCAAATGTTCCTTTAGGTAGGTTTTTTAATGATTTAAGTGCAATCTGCTCTCCATGATCTAATAAATAGTTAATAGAGTTTACAACAGTTTCTTTATCGTATTTTTCGCATAACTCCTGAACTCGTCTCTCACCAGTTTTTAGAGCAGCGACTTGAGCCCACATATCTCCTAATGATAAATCCGGAAATCTCACATTCGCAGCAATTATTTCAACAACAGATTGATTTAAAACTCCCTGATCGTAAAGTTTTACACAAGGGAATTGTAAACCTTCTTGGTAAATCTCTGTTGAATTTGTAGACATTGAACCTGCGTCTTTTCCTCCAACTTCTGTCCAATGGGCTTTATTAGCGGAAAATGCAATTAATTCCCCATCGTAGAAGATAGGCATAACTAACCCCACATCACATAAATGGGAACCGCCTCCACCATAAGGATCATTAATTAAAATGATGTCGCCAGGTTTTAAATCTCCATTTTTATTGTACTTTTCTAAAGTTTCTCTAACCATAAAACTTAACATTCCAATAAAACCAGTTACACCGTTACCTTGAGTTAATAGTTGTCCCTTTGAATCAGTTAGACCACTCGCATAGTCTAAAACTTCATATATAATAGGACTCATTGAAGTACGAGCTAATGCATAGAACATTTCTTCTCCAATTGCTATTAAAGAATCCTTAACAATATCTAATGTAAATGCATCTACTTTCGTTGCTGTTTGATAAATTGTTTTCTCCATCTATTTACACCCCCATATCAATAATTAAGTTTCCATATAAGTCAACTGTTACGGACTGACCAGGGTAAACTACTGTTGAAGCTGATGATTCCTCTACAATCACCGGACCTTCTAAAAATGCATCTGGATTTAATTTTGTTCGATCGTATACAGGTGTATCAATCCATCCGCTTTCTTCGTATAAAACAGGTCTAACTTCTTTTAGTGCTTCTTGTAATTCTAATCCATTATTATCCATTTTATATAACTCAGGTTTTTTTACAGATCCAAAAGCAATTAAGTGTAGGTTTACAATTTCCGTCGGATTATTTTCTAACTTAAATGTGTATAATTGTTCGTGTCTATTATGGAAATTTTGTATCACATCTAACATTACCTCTTTTGTTACCTTCCCATTTGGTACAGGTACTTTTACCGTATGCTCTTGCCCAATATAGCGAATATCTATAAACCTAGTAAACATAACCCGATCTGGTGCTACACCTTCATCGGCATATTGAGCCAATGCCTTGCTTTCTTGATCCTCCAGAATATTGTTAAACTCTTCATAGTCAATTGTGTCTACACGACGTATATATGTTTGAATATAGTCATGTCTTAAATCTGTCATTAACATTCCCCAAGCAGAGAATACCGAAGCAGCAACTGGTACAATTACTTTTTTAACACCTAATTCTTTAGCCAGTGCGGGAGCATGCATAGATCCCCCACCCCCAAATGCAACTAAAGTAAACTCACGCGGATCATAGCCTTTTCTAACTGAAATTAATTTTAGAGCATTCAACATATTTGAGTTTGCAATACGAATAATACCTAAAGCAGCTTCATCAGTTGAAATATTGAATTGGGTAGCGATTTTTTCATTTACTACTGCCTTCACTTTTTCCATATCCACTTCATTATCAAAATTTTTAGGTGAAAGTCTTCCTGTTACTAAATTTGCATCGGTAGTAGTAGGTTCTTTTCCGCCTTTTCCATATGCAATTGGACCAGGTAATGCACCTGCAGATTGAGGTCCAACTCTTAATGAACCACCATCATCTATCCATGCAACTGATCCTCCGCCATTTCCAATCTCAACAATGTCTACAACTGGAACTTTGATTGGATATCCCGCAGTACGATCATCACGCTCAATATTGTATTCAGTTGTTACCTTCACTTCACCACTATCAATTAGAGAACATTTCGCCGTTGTACCACCTATATCAAAGGCTATGATGTTTTCCTCACCTAGAATTTTCCCTAATATAGCAGCGCCATAAATTCCTGCTACAGGACCAGACTCCACCATGTTAATCGGAGTTTGTTTTGATTGTTCGAAAGTAGTCGTACCACCATTAGATTGCATTATATATTTATTAGCTGAATTATCGAGTTTACTTAGCTCTTTTTCAAGACGTTCTATATAAGATGAGGCAATTGGCTTTACATAAGAATTTAGGACCGTTGTACTGGTACGTTCATATTCTCTCCACTCTCTTGTTACCTCATATGATGCTGTCACCGCAACCTCTGGCCATAATTCCTTTACAAGTTTAACTGTTTCAATCTCATGAATCGGATTACTGTAAGCATGTAGATACGAAACTGCAATAGCTTCCACTTGTTCTTTTTTGAAGTATTCAATAATCTCTTTTACTCTATCAGTTTCTAATTCTTGTATAACCTCACCTTTGTAATTTAGGCGTTCTGTTACCTCTTGACGTAAATATCGTGGAACGAAAGGCGTAGGTTTTTTATACTGAATATTAAATAAATCGGGTCTGTTTCCACGAGCAATTTCAAGAACATCTCTGAATCCTTTTGTTGTAATTAAGCCTGTTTTTACACCTTTACGTTCAGTTAAAGCATTAATAATAACCGTTGTTCCATGAATAAATGTATCCAGTTCCTCAGTCTTTATACCACTTACTTCGATAACATTTAACACCCCATTTTCAAAGTTAGGAGGAGTTGTGTGACTTTTTGCTACACCAACTTTTCCTTGCTCGTCGATATAAACTAAGTCAGTAAATGTTCCTCCAATATCTGTTGCTACTCTCATAATCCAGCCACCTTTCATATTTAATAAATCAATCTATAAAATTCAGTTATTAGAAAATAACTGGTGTTACTATACTAAGGACCTTAGTATCTACTTCTAATGGGTTTCTCATCGAATGTGAAAGAGTTGATGGAAAATGTATAGAGTCCCCATGCTTTATTACATATTCTTTTCCATCCACCTCAAATATTAGTTCTCCTTCGAGTACGTAATAAAATTCTTCACCGGGATGGCTGAAAGTTTTTTCAGGTGTAGGTCCTGGAGGGAAAGTTACAAGCATTGGCTCGATACTTCTTCCTGAAAACTCTCCACCAAGTCTTGTATAAGTAACACTGGAACCTTCTAGTTTAAAAGGTTTCTGTTCCTCTTTCTTCACTTGAAAATTTTCATTCGAAAAATCTTCAAAGAAGCTAGTAATTGGAACTTCTAACGCATCTGCAATTTTTTTTAAAGAAGTTATTGCAATTGACGAAGAAGCTCTCTCCACCTGAGATAAAAAACTTACAGATAATCCTGTTTTTTCACTTATCTCTTTTAGAGTTAAATCCTTTTCAATTCTTAATTCACGAATTTTGGTCGATACTTCTTTCATATTCCTAACCCCCAGTAAATCTAGGTTGTAATGTAAAACTATAATTTTATTTAAAAATTAAAGTAATACTGTAATTTGTATGTTATCACAAAATTTTTAAAATTTACAGTAAATTTTAAAAATTTAGATTAATTAATTTATTGATTGTTCTTAGGACGTTTTTATTCTTTGTAAGGTAATCGGTTAATAAAGTTTACGGGTTCCACTTTCGAGCCGAGAGTATCTACTTTTTTCCCCCATAAAAAAAACACTTGAGCTTAATCAAAACTCAAGTGCATTGCCTAAACGCTTCCTTATTCTTCACCAATAACGATAAAGTCATTTGGTGATGAGCCAAAAATACCTTCCACAACTAATTTGTGGAAGGCTCAACTTTCAAATCCACATTAGCTGATAAAAGGGTGGCCACTAAATTCATAAAAAAAGCTTATTTAGTCACATTCAACTAAACAAGCCCAAACTTTCAACCAAATAATAACCGCAGCCCCGCCATTGTCACCACACCGGCAATGACTGTTTTCGATAGACTTTTTGTGAGTAATGCAACAAATAATGTCGGTATAAACGCCATCACATTCAGCCATTGAACCGTAACGATTGCTTCTTCTTTCTCGAAGAAACCTTCAATTACGAGGGCGGACAATATACAAACCGGTATGTAGGCAAGCCATCGCAGAACGATTTTCGGCATCTTCATATTTTTCACTAATATAAACGGCAATATTCTAGGAATCCATGTTACTAAAGCACAGCCTAAAATTAATAATACCATCGCTACCGAAGTCGTCATTTTTCCAATACCACCCCGATCGTTGCAACGATCATCGTTGATAACAGAACAGCTAAATGCCCGGGCATCAAGTAAAGCATCCCGTACATGCTGATGATCATAATGACAATCAGTTTTATGTAGTGCATTATTTTTTCTTTTGGAATGCTCGCAAGCGTCAGAACAAGAAGTGCGACAAACATGGCCACTAAAGCATAGTCCAGTCCCCATTTTTCCGGATCCGGCAGCCATTGCCCGATTATGCCACCTATTGTACAAGCCGCTATCCAAGTTGTATAGGCCGTTATGTTTAATCCATCCATCCATTTTCCGCCAAGACGACCTTCTTTTCCTGCAGCAACGACGGAAACACCGAATGTTTCATCTGTCAGCAATGTCCCGAACCCGATATTACGCAGCGTAGAATACTTTGTGAAGTACGGTGCAATTGTCAGTGACATCAGCAAGTGCCGTAAATTAACGATAAAAATTGTGACAATGACTGCTGTTACAGGGGCTCCCGCTAAATACAATCCGCAAAAGATGAACTGGGCGGACCCTGCATATACAAGCACCGACAGTAAAAATACTTCCAATACCGAAATCCCTGAAGCAATCCCGACAACCCCAAATGCAAGACCGATGCTAATATACCCTAGCAATGTCGGTACACAATCTTTTATCCCCTGCATAAACGTATCAGGAGTTAATGGCTTTTGTTCGATTTGTTCCAAAATGTACAACCCCTATATATTTTATTTTTCGGAAAAATAAAAAAAGTATAAAGGAACGCCATTACCAAAATGGCAATAGCGTTCCAAATTTTTATACGTAATAGTTTTCTACAACATCTGCACAACGTTTACATAGTGTTGGGTGGTTTTCGCTTGCGCCGACTGTTTCTGAAATTGTCCAGCAACGCTCACATTTTTCACCGTCTGCTTTTTCAACAACTAATGCTGTTTTATCAAGTACTAAGCTTTTGGCAGGTGCATGTTCCTTACTGCCTGCGATGATGAATTGAGATACGATTGAAAGCTGTGCAAAATCGATGTTGGCATCATTTAATAGCTCGACTGTTTCACTATCTGCATAAACCGAAATTTTTGCTTCAAGCGATTTACCGATTGTTTTTGCATTACGTGCTTCTTCCAATGCTTTTAACACTTCATTGCGTACTGCAATTACTTTTACCCATTTCGCACGTAGGTCTGCAAAGTTTGCTTGTTCTACTACTTCCGGGAAATCTGTTAATTGTACAGACTGCGGCTTACCATCGAATTCGATGTAGCTCCATAACTCTTCTGTCGTATGCGGAATAATTGGCGTTAATAATTTAACTAATGCCATTAATGTATCATACATAACCGTTTGCATTGCACGACGGTCTTTGTTGTCAGTTCCTTCGATATAAACTACATCTTTTGCGATATCCAAGTAGAATGAAGAAAGCTCGATTGCCACAAAGTTATTCACCGTTGTGTATACAGTTGAGAAGTCATAACGGTCGTATGCTTCACGGATAGTCTTCACAACATCCTGTAAGCGCATGTACATATACTGATCCATTTCGCGTAACTCTTCGTATGCTACACGATCAGTTGTTTCGTTAAAGTCTGTCACATTTCCGTGCAGGAAGCGCAATGTATTACGCACTTTACGGTATGTTTCAGAAACTTGCTTCAACATATCCATTGAAATACGAACGTCCCCTGTATAGTCAACAGATGCTACCCACATACGAATAATGTCGGCACCGTATTGGTTCATCACTTTGATCGGATCAATCGTGTTGCCAAGTGATTTAGACATTTTGCGTCCTTCGCCGTCCAATACGAATCCATGTGTTAATAAACCTTTATATGGTGCATGCCCATTAATCGCTACAGATGTGATTAATGATGAGTTGAACCAGCCGCGGTGTTGGTCAGAACCTTCAAGATAAAGGTCGGCAGGATATTTCAGTCCGCGCTCTGCTAAGACACCTTGGTGTGACGATCCTGAGTCGAACCATACGTCCATAATGTCATTTTCTTTTGTAAACTTGCCGTTCGGGCTGCCTTCATGTGTAAAGCCTTCAGGAAGCAAGTCTTTCGCTTCACGCTGGAACCAAATATTTGAACCGTGTTCACGGAATAATTTTGAAATATGAGCGATTGTATCCGGTGTGATGATCGGTGTTTCATCTTCCGCGTAGAAAATCGGAATTGGTACACCCCATGCACGCTGACGGGAAATTACCCAGTCACCACGGTCGCGAATCATATTGTAAAGACGAGTTTCACCCCAGCTTGGTGTAAATTCTGTCGCTTTTACTGCATCCAGCAATTCCCCACGGAACATTTCAACAGATGCGAACCATTGTGGTGTTGCACGGTAAATTACCGGTTTTTTTGTACGCCAGTCATGCGGGTATGAGTGTGTAAATTTAGAAACTTGTAATAATGCATTTTCTTCTTTTAATTTTTCAATGACAACCGGATTTGCCTTTTCATAGAATAATCCTTCAAAGCCAGGTGCTTCATTTGTATAGCAGCCACCGTTATCTACCGGTGATAAAATGTCCAGACCATAGCGTTTACCGATCTGATAGTCGTCCTCACCGTGACCTGGTGCTGTGTGTACACAACCAGTACCGGCATCAGCAGTTACGTGGTCACCAACCATCACTAGTGAATCACGTTTGTAAATTGGGTGTTCTGCAACGATCAAGTCAAGCTGTTCGCCTTGTACTTCCTGAACGATCTGAACATCTTCCCAGCCAAATGTCGCTGATAATTTTTCCAGTAAATCTTTTGCAACAATATATTTGCTGCCGTTAGTTTCAACGACAACATATGTGAATTCAGGATTTACCGAAATCCCTAAGTTTGCCGGAATTGTCCATGGCGTTGTTGTCCAGATGACAAATTTAGCATCTGCAGGTACTACATCTTTGCTGTCTTTAATACCGAATGCTACATAAATTGAATACGATTCAACATCTTTATATTCGATTTCTGCTTCTGCCAATGCAGACTCAGAAGATGGAGACCAATAGACCGGTTTTAAGCCTTTATAAATATAGCCCTTCTCCGCCATTTTCCCGAACACTTCAATTTGGCGTGCTTCGAATTCAGGTTTTAATGTGATATAAGGATTTTCCCAGTCACCGCGTACACCTAGACGACGGAATTGGCTTTTTTGGTTTTCGATCTGTTCATAAGCGTATTTTTCGCAAAGCTCGCGGAATTCTGCAACCGACATTTCTTTACGTTTAACGCCTTTATTTGTTAATGCCTGTTCGATTGGTAAACCGTGTGTATCCCAACCTGGAATATATGGCACGTGGAAACCTGACATCGATTTTTGGCGGTTAATCATGTCTTTGATCACTTTGTTTAATGCGTGACCGATATGGATGTCTCCGTTTGCATATGGAGGGCCATCATGCAGTAAATAGTGCGGACGGTCTTTTGTACGTTCCAGCACTAATTTGTTAATATCCATTTCATCCCATTGTGCCTGAACTTGCGGCTCTTTAGTTGGCAAACCGCCGCGCATAGGGAAGTCTGTTTTCGGCATTAATAATGTGTCTTTATACTCTACCATTGTAAATTCCTCCTAGTGATCTTATCGAGTGCTGATTGTTGATGGTTGATTTCCATTCGGGGGCCAACACGATGTTGGTCACGAATGCATTGTCACAGGACGTGACGATTTTAGCATTCGTTCCATCCTCCCCTCCATTCCAATCAACGTTTCAGCAAAAATGAATGCGTTTCATCGATTGTCATACTTTTAATGCTCCAATAGGGGTTTTGGAACTTTTAAACAACAAAAAAGCCCCTAATCCCTGTAAAAAGGGACGAGGAGCATTAGTCTCGTGGTACCACCCTAAATTCGCTAAATAAAATTAGCCTCATTAGACACTGTAACGTCGTGTGCTACGAAATAACTTACTCGAATTTCAGTTATTTAGCTCGGGAGTGATTTTCGATTTAACTTGCTTCGTTCGAGCTCTCACCATCCTCGAATCGCTATACCACAATGTTAAATTTACTGTCTCCGTCAAAGCATGATGCAAGTGCATCCTATTCATTATTTTTCAGTATATGAAAAGGCTGTATAAAATGTCAAGTACCGTTGACTAATAAACGGCATTTTCGTCATTTTGACTCTCTTCATTAATTTCTTTACGATTGTTGTCCTGAATTTCCGTTAAATCTACGTCATATTCGAGTAAGTGATCCCAGTCGCCTGTATTCAGTAAATCAAGCTGTGCTTCCACCAACATTTTAAAACGGTTGCGGAACACTTTCGACTGTTTTTTCAATTCGTCAATCTCGATCGTTACTTTTCTTGCTTTTGCCAATGCATCATTTACTATACGGTCTGCATTTTTTTCAGCTTCTTTAACGATAAGTTTTGCTTCTTTTTCGGAATTGCGACGAACTTCGCCAGCTGCCTCTTGAGCTACAACAATTGACTTCTGTAAAGTGTCTTCCAATGAATTGTAATGATTCATTTGTTCTGACATCATTTTAATCTTTTCTTCGAGCTCTTTTTTTTCGCGTAAAACAATCTCATAATCTTTTATAATCTGATCTAAAAATTCATTTACTTCGTCTTCTGCATATCCACGGAATCCGCGTGTAAACTCCTTATTATGTATATCAAGAGGTGATAATGGCATATCGTTCTACTCTCCTTTTTTACGTACATTCTTACAAGTATTATAAACGTTTCTTTTCGGAATAACATCATGTTTTCCTAAAAAACAGTTGAAAATTATACTTTTTGCTCTAAACGTCCTACTTGTAATCGAATCTTGTCTTTTTTTGTCCGCCCTTCTGTCAGGATGACTTTTAACCGCCCATATCCTCTTGCGGAAATAATGTCGCCTTCCTGCAATTCAAAGGCTACAGCTTCCCTGACAGTCCAGTTAACTTTCACTTTACCCGCATTGATCAGGCTTTGTGATTTTTGACGGGAGATATTGATGATTGTCGCTAACACAACATCCAGGCGCATCGATGAAACCGTATGCGAACTTTCGACCCATTGCTCTTCGTTTTGAATATACGGCGTTGTCGGATCCATCTCTTCAGCACTAACCTTAACTTTGCCGATACCCGTTAAATTTGCACGAACATAATCCGCAATTTCCGATGCGATTGCAAACTGGACCGTATTATCGGAAAGTCGAATATCTCCAAACTTGCTGCGGTCAAGCCCAATTGATAATAAGGCACCTAGAACATCAGGATGGCGCAATTGGACAAATTTCGTCGGGTAATTGAGTGAATACACAGCAATTTGAAAATCAGCTTCTGCCGGCTCGTAATACGAAGGGGCAATCAGCATTCGTTTACGTTCCGCCTCTTCAAAAACCCCTTCTGTGAAAACATGGAAATCATCTGATTGCTGAACAATAGATTCAACGATAAAACGCTGTCTCGGATCTAAAAAATCAGTCAATTTTGGAGCATAGCGATCTTCTACCTCACGCTGCCATCCAATGACTTGCTCAATGAAAGGTTGTTCATCTTTACGAAAATGTTGGATTAAATGCTCCATCACAATTCCTACTTTCTTTTAAACTGTGTTACTAATTTTTCCACTTTCAAATTAAATTAAACTTTTATTTTATGTATAAGGCAATCAGGTATTTTAAAACCATTACCTAATGGTTGTTGAACCGCTTCAATCCGATTACGGCGAAACGACCGGAAATAAAGAAAACTCCTACAATGGCAGGAGTTCAATTAGATTATAAGAAAAATGCTAGGACGCCATAAACGCCTCGCTCGATAAATACTAACGCGAATAAACCGACAATTGGCGAAATATCAATCATGCCAATCGGTGGAATAAACTTGCGGAAGAATCCTAAATACGGTTCACATACTGTTTCCAGGAAACGACCAACAGCCGATTCTTGCAGTGCCGGAACCCAAGACATTAATATGTATCCTATCAGCATAAAACGGTAAACAAGAAATGCTGTTGATACAATTGAAAATAGAATCATGTTTTTACCTCACAAAATTTAATTACTCAAACGTTAAATTAGAAATTTCTCCTGATACTTCCACATTTTCTGGTGTACATAGGAAAATATCATTTCCAATACGCTGAATATCTCCACCTAAAGCATACACTGTTCCGCTCAGAAAATCGATTATTCGCTTCCCCTGATCCCGGTCGATGCGTTGTAAATTAACAACGGTAGCACGTTTATTTTTTAAATGTTCTGCGATATCCTGCGCCTCTGCATACACGCGGGGTTCTAATAATACTAACTTTGAATTCTTTGATGAAGACGCAGCTTGAAGGCTCACAACATTATTATGATTTTGCATCACGACTTCATTACGTGGTGGTTGCTGTTGCATTTTACGCTCCTTCTTCATTCGGTTTTGAATGAGTTGTGGTTGCTGCTTTTGTCCAAAATCCTGGTAAAATTGCTGTGGTTCATTTTGAACTGCTTTTGGTGCTTGTTTTTGCACTGTTTGCGTTTGGGCAGGAGCATAATCTTCTTCTATTTCTTCTAAATAAAAGAACTTGTCAAAAATATTTTTAATGCTCATATTAATCCTCCTTAACCAACAAGAGCTGTGCCAATTCTAACAAATGTTGCCCCTTCTTCAACTGCAATTTCGTAGTCATTTGACATGCCCATCGATAATTCAGTACAAGGTACATTTGGAATGTTCAATTGTGACACTTCTTGTTGCAATTGTTTTAACTGTTTAAACACTTGTCTAATCATCGTTTCATCTTCTGTAAAAGGAGCCATTGTCATTAAACCTACTATTTCAATTTTTGAAAATTGCTCAAGCTGCTTAACAAAATCAAGCGCCTGTTCTCTTGTTAAGCCATGTTTCGATTCCTCACCGGAAACATTTACTTGCACGAAACATTTCACCCGTTTTGTTGCTCTTTTTTCAATTTCTTGTGCCAGACTTAATCGATCGAGAGAATGTAAATAATCAATCTGGTCAATTACTTGCTTTACTTTTCTTGTCTGTAATGAACCAATATAATGCCAGGAAACAGCTGAGTTGATCGAATCCAACTTATTCAATAAGCCTTCAGGGCGATTTTCTCCTAAATGGATAAGGCCCGCTTCAATTGCCTCTTCCGTCCGGTTGACATCCACTTCTTTAGTTACAGCAATAATCCGGACAGCCTGTTCGCCATTGGCACGCTGTTTTGCAATTTCTATTTGATGTTGAATCTGTTTTAAGTTTTCTATGATTTTCGTCACTTTTTTCCCAACTTTACAACAATAGTTTCTTTCATTGTATCAAGTGATAGTTTAATTTTCAATGAATAGCGTGAACTATTCATCAGGTGACTTCACTAAGATGACATCTTTTCCGACTGTGAGTATATTACTAAAGAGAATTTTCTTAACTAACTCTTCCCCTTGAAATAAATGGTAAAACTTTTTTGGCGGAGAAATTATAAATGCAGTAATGGCACCTTCTTTTTCGTCCACTTCCGCATCTACAATATAACCGATAAACTTTCCACTTGTAGCTTCAATGATTTCCTTCTCCTGAACGGATGAAAATCGCATCCCGCCATCCTTTCTGTATCATTTATTTACTTTTACCTCATTATAAGTATTCAAACATCATGAAATTATGATGAAAGGGACAGCCCTACAAGTTGGACAGTCCCTTTGGAATTTCTATCTATTTAACGGAAATCCCGTTTCATCAATTCTACCGCACTCTTTTCCAATCTTGATATTTGCGCTTGTGAAATACCTAAAGACTGGGCAATTTCCGTTTGAGTTTCACCTAGGAAAAAGCGCTTTTCTATAATCATTTTTTGTCTGCTATTCAGCTTTTTCATACTTTCCTGCAATGAAATCGAGCCAACCCAATGTTCTTCTGTCACTTTATCTTTAATTTGATCAATCATAAAGATTGCATCGCCACCATCTGAATAAATCGGTTCCTGCAGTGACATCGGGTCTTGAATTGCATCAAGTGCAAATAATACATCTTCTTTTTTCATATCTATTGCCTGTGCCAATTGTTCGATTGTGGGTTCTGTTAAATGTTCCGCAATAAATTGTTCCTTCGCTTTCATCGCTTTATACGCAATATCCCGCAATGAACGGGACACACGCAGTGCATGGTGATCGCGCAGGTGGCGGCGGATTTCTCCCATAATCATCGGTACAGCATATGTCGAAAATCGAACATTATGCTTCAAATCAAAATTATCAATCGCTTTTAATAAACCAATACATCCTACTTGGAATAAATCATCCGCCTGTTCGCCACGATAGGCATAACGGCCGACAATGCTGAGCACTAAACGTAAATTGCAGAAAACTAGCTGCTCACGAACAATCCATTCTCCTTGCTGTAATCGTATAAATAAATCTCTCATTTCATCTGGCTTCAGTACTGGTAATGTAGATGTATCCACACCACATAACTCCACTTTTGTACGCATCCAACTTCACCTTCCGAACTAGATTGTCTTTTGTCTTTTCAATCATTTTGTCCGAAATGGTCGTCGCTATGCGCGCCAAATTTAACCATCTTATGCAATTGGTTCGTTCAGGAATTCACGTAAATCCATAATAATTTTTTTCTCCAATCTTGAAATATAAGATTGTGAAATACCTAAATGATCCGCTACTTCCTTTTGGGTCATCTCTTCTTTACCATTTAGGCCAAAGCGACATTCCATAATATATTTTTCACGAGGTGTCAGCTGATTAATGGCATTAAACATATGCTGACGCTCAATTTTACGTTCCACATCAAGTGTTATAATATGTTCTTCTGTCCCTAATATGTCTGAAAGTAATAATTCATTGCCGTCTGCATCCGCATTTAAAGGTTCATCAAAGGAAACCTCGCCTTTCATGCGGCTCGTCTTTCGCAGATGCATCAATATTTCATTTTCAATACAGCGCGATGCATACGTCGCTAATTTAATATTTTTATCTAAATTAAATGTTTCAATCGCTTTAATAAGACCAATTGAACCGATGCTGATTAAATCCTCAATCGGCGTGCTTGTATTATCAAAACGTCTTGCGATATAAACGACTAAACGTAAATTTCTTTCAATTAACATATCCCTGGCATGCAAGTCACCATTCATAAATGCTTCGACTACGACAACTTCTTCTTCTCTAGTTAATGGAATAGGCAATGAATCATGTCCCCCTATATAGTATGTCCCTTTTTTTCTTCTAAAGTAGCTTAGTATGTTTAAAATTATCGATTGAAATTTTTTAAGCAATATCGATCCTCCCTTATGAATTCGTTAGGACAAACACATGTGCAATCATTTGTGCATTTTGCGGAAAGCGCGCATCATTTTTCGTAAATACAACATAGTGATTTGGATACGTTTTGTTCTGAATGACAATTGTGGCACGAAAGGCAGGTACGAGTAATGTGCCTTTTTGAACCGTTGTAATGGGAACAATACGTATTCTTTTCTGTATTTCCTTTGAAAACATTGTCAGTGAGTAAGGCTCCTGCTCATTCCATTTGAGCAGGCATTCACTAAATTCATCCGGTAACATCGATTGAACTGTTTTAAACGAAATAAAATGGACCGGTGCCTGACTTAAAGGTTCAGTGCATTCATTTCCGGTATCGATATATGTTACGAGCTCCATCTGTTGTTCGAACAGTTCTACTTTGCTTGTCGTTACATAACGACTTTGTGCAACATTTTGCAGTTTTTGAAACCAGCCTTGTTTCATCACTGTCAAACTAATACATACTATGCCGAAACATAAAAAAATATAAACGAAAAACGGAGATGCAAGCAAAAATGGTTGTAATGCTGTTATTAATCCACCTGCGAGCAAAGTAGCGACAACAATCCACTTTCCTTGCTCGTAAAATATTTTCCATTTAAATCTAAAGGCAATCCCCAATAGTACGATGAAACTTACAAGCAACATGAATATGTTTCCTATAAATAACACAGCGATCAGCGCACTACAAAAGGCCCCTAATAGTAATCTCCAAATTGGAATGATGGTATATGTTATTGTTGCGGTAAATTTTAGTAGTACGAGATTCATTAAGAAATTCATTAAAAGAATCCACTCTGCATACATGTATTGTCCTCCTGTAAACAAGATTATCAAACCCCCCTATACTTTTTTGTCTAACTGTTGCATAAATCTGGAAGAATCGTTTGACATATTGTTACGACATTCAAATGCAATCGACAAAAAGTTGGCGGCAGGAAAGTTAAATGCTAATAGGGGTTAGAAAGAAGTTTCAATGGAATGAGAAAATCTGCTATTCTGCTTTTTCTTTCCAATACATGCACAGCACGCTACTTTTCATAACATCTCTTAAACTAAAAAAAACGATTATTCGCATCATCATGCAAATAATCGTTCTTCATATTATGAAAGCTAGTACTACTAGCGATTGCGACGGTTGCGTAAAAATGTCGGAATATCCAATGCATCGTCCTGCTGATAGTTTGTTTGTTGTGTTTGACGTGGTGTTTCTTGCTGTACCGGCTCTTGTGAACGTACAGGCTGCTGTTGCTGTTGAGCTGAGCTTGTTGCAGCTTGCTGGCGAGCACCGATTGACGGACGTACAGGCTGTGGCTTTTGAATGATAAAGTCATCCGAAAAACCTGTTGCAATTACTGTTACGATAATTTCATCGTTTAAGTTATCGTTAATAACCGAACCGAAGATCATATTTACTTCCTCATCAGAAGCAAGCTGTACAATATCCGCAGCTTCCTGAACTTCGAATAAACTTAAGTTCGTACCGCCTGTGATGTTCATAATGACACCTTTTGCCCCATCAATTGATGTTTCCAGTAATGGAGAAGAAATTGCTTTTTTAGCGGCTTCAACTGCACGGTTTTCACCTGCTGCAATCCCGATACCCATTAATGCAGAACCTTTATCGGACATAATTGTTTTTACATCGGCAAAGTCCAGGTTGATTAAACCAGGTGTTGCGATTAAGTCTGAAATACCTTGTACACCTTGACGCAATACATTGTCCGCTTCACGGAACGCTTCCAGCATCGGTGTGGATTTATCCACAATTTGCAGTAACTTGTCATTTGGAATAACGATTAATGTATCAACCGCTTCCTTCATTGAAGTAATACCGCCAATAGCCTGTGTTTGGCGTTTACGGCCTTCAAATGTAAACGGACGTGTTACAACACCTACTGTCAATGCACCTAAATCACGTGCGATTGATGCGATTACCGGTGCTGCACCAGTACCAGTACCACCACCCATACCGGCAGTTACGAATACCATATCGGCACCTCGTAATACTTCTTCCAATTGCTCGCGACTTTCTTCGGCAGCTTTTTTACCTACTTCAGGGTTTGCCCCTGCACCAAGTCCACGTGTTAATTTACCGCCGATTTGTAGTTTGTATTCAGCTTTTGAAAGATTTAAAGCTTGAGCATCTGTATTAACAGCGATAAAGTCTACACCTTGTACACCATGTTCAATCATGCGGTTTACGGCATTGTTACCGCCTCCGCCTACGCCGATAACTTTAATAACGGCTAATTGTTCAACATCCGTTTCAAATTCTAACATACTCTTCTCCTCCTAATTGTTCACGTCATTCATTTTCGTATTAATCGAAAAATTTGTTTAATAAGTTTTTTGCGCGATCAATCACACTAACTTTACTTGCGCTTTCTACTCTCTCCGGCACATTTGATTGTTTTTTAGAAGGAGTTGGTTGAGTAGGATAAGGTGCTGCATATGAAGAAGCTGGTACCGGCTCGCTTCTTCCGTAAAATTCGTCTTCTGCATGTGCATATCGAATTAAACCTACCGACGTTGTAAAGGCCGGTTCACGTACACCGATGTAATCAGGTGTATAAATGCGAACACGCGTTAACATCACTTGTCGCGCCAGCTGGGCAATTCCCTCCAGCTGTGCTACTCCGCCGGAAATGACGACACCACCCGGTAAATCCTGTACCCCCATACGTGCTAATTCATCCAATACTAATTCGAATAACTCTTCTAAACGTACACCGATAATTTCCGAGATGAAACGTTGACTGTATTGATCTGTTGTATCAGTACCAACAACAGGAACATCAAACGTCTGTTCCTCGGAAGCATCATCGTAAAAGGCATGTCCATACTGCTTTTTGATTTTTTCGGCTTGTTCAGTCGGTGTTTTTAATACGATCGATAAATCTTTCGTAATATGATCTCCACCTACAGGAATCACAGCTGTATTTGTCAGCAGTCCATCTTGGAACACCGCAACAGTTGTCGATCCGCCTCCTAAATCGATATAGGCAGTTCCTTGATTTTTTTCATCTTCCGTCAGCGCAAAATACCCTGCTGCTAATGGTTGTAGATAAATTTCGCGAATTTGCAAGCCTGCACGTTCTACACATCTTAAAACATTATGTACAAGCGTCTTGGATGTCGTAATCATTGTCGCATCCATCTCTAAACGAATGCCAATCATACCTCGCGGGTCTTTAATCTCATCTAGGTTGTCCACGATAAATTGTTTAGGTATTAAATTTACTAACTCTCGCTCTGGTGGAATCGACATTACCTGTGCAGAGTCTATTACTCTAGCTAAATCATCGTCCGTGATTTCCCGGTCTTCACCGTTTACCGCTACAACCCCTTTGACAGGTTGTAAAACTGTCTGGTTTGCAGGAACTCCAAGCACCACTTCTTCTATATTAATACCAGTCATTCGCTCTGCTTGATCTACAGCTTTTTTTATGGACTGTACAGTTGCATCTATATCAACTATTGCACCTTTTCTTATCCCTGTTGATTTCACATGACCTACACCAATTACGTGCAATTGATCACCGTTCATTTCTCCGATCAGGACTTTTATTGAAGATGATCCAATATCGAGAGAAACATAAATTTCTTGATGATTCAACTTTCTGCACCTCCTTCGATTACTCCTATAGTTCATTCTATTGTAAATTCCGCTGATTGTCTAAGTAAAACGATAATTTGTAATGATATTTTAACGTGATTGTTAAGAGTTTTCCTCCTTTTTCAATCTACTGTTCTCATATTTTGCCAATAATAACCGACGAATGACTGCAATATTTTGAAACAGTCGAACTCCGAATGCAAAAATAGCGGCTAAATACAGATCGATACCTATATGGACACCGAGAAAAGCCAATCCTGCTGCTAAAAGTATATTAAAGAAAAACCCGGAAATAAATACCTTGTCATCGTAAACTTGCTGCAATAATGCACGGATACCGCCGACCATTGTATCGAGAGCCGCTAGTACAGCAATGGATAAATAGTTTTCATAAACAGATGGAATTTGAATATCTGTTAAAATTCCTAATACCACACCTAATATAAGTCCTAATAGTGGTAGCCACATATTCGCATCCCCTTCTACTTTTCTGATAAATACTTACTTCTTTGTACAGGCGCAACTGAATCTATTTGTACATTCTGCTCTGCTTCATGAATTGTCAATACGAGATTATCAATATAAAATTCATCCTGAAACGAAGATGCCAATAAATGGTTTTTCATTTTTTCAGCTTGCTCATACGTAAATGTAATGATGTTTATTTCGATATCCGTATTTTGAATCGGCTCGCCATTGATCGTCGTTTTCCCATTAATGTCGCGAATGGCAGAATTGTAGCTTAGACGCTTGTCATCCACTTCAATTGCCCGGGCATTATAACGATTCAAATCATTTATAAGGCGAATTAACAGTTCAGGTGATACAGGCTTTATCTCATAGCCTAAACCCATTAATTCGGGCGAAGTGCCAACCGATAATGTTAACCCCGGTCCTTCAACCGGCAAGATCCCTGCACGTTCTTTTAATTGATCGACAGTTTGCTGCAATAGTATTTCCGGATTATCAAACTCTGCATCCTCGTATTTATTTACTGTTTCGGATAATTCGCTTATTGCAGTCAGCAACTCCGAATGACGCTCCTGTTCCGCAGATAATTGCTGACGAATTTCCCAAATATCGACTGTAGTTCGTTCGGTCGGATTTTGAACCGTGTTGTACTGCACTGCGAGCATAAAACCAATGATGAACGAGATGATTGTAATATTGCGGTACATTTTTTTCGTCATCATCTTCCCTCCGATCCTATGCCTTATTCATCGCTGACTGTTTTCATTTCAATTAGATTGTCTGTTTCCAAAGTAACGACAATTTGTTCATTCAATAGTTGGTCAAATACTCCCCCTGCCAGTTCTAACGAAGAAATCAGTACATCCTGATTACCTACCGCCTCGATTACAAATGGTGCTGGGTACTGTTGTCCATCAATTGTAATGACAGGACCGTTGCAGGCAATGTAAGAATTTGGTTTTAAACGTTGCCCGTTAATCGAAATTGCCTCGGCACCTGCAATTTTCAACTCATTTAATACTTTAAATATGTGACTTTCATGCACAATATACTCATTTGGATTGGTAGTATTCGGATTATAATCACCATCTTGCAGTGTAATTTTAATCCCTTGCCCAATTCCATCTGTTAGTCCTAATAAGAGCCGCAATTGCTCAGCGTCCTGATGATTCTGTTCATATTGCGTTTCGTTCGAGGAAAACTGCTTTTCATAAGTTCGAATTTTCTCTTCTAGTTGGGACAATTCATCTTCAAGCTCTTTATTTCTTTCCTGTTTTTCAATCAAATCTTCCATGTACTGATTTTCCTGCTCAAACTGGGGAGAGGCAGAACTTAATGTACGCTTGTCCTTTGATAAATTATAGGAAAAGCCGATAATAAATCCTGTGATTATGCATACAATTAGTATGGCGGCGTACTTTCCTGAAAATAAAGCAGATTTATTTTTCGGCTGCCTGCTGTTATCACTCTGGCTCTTCTTCATTTTGTTCTTCCAGTTGCCCCCCTTCGTCAGTCTCCGCATTTTCTGTTTCATCTGTAAGTTCTTCGGTTTTTTGAGTGTCTTCCTTTATTAAAGAATATTCACCTGAAAAAGGTCGGTAATATGAGCCGACTTCAATATCTACAATCCCTTTTTCAGAAACGTCCTCGCTTTCAATTTGTGCAATGATTGATGGATAGTAATTCAATTTTTCTGCTAAAGTATTCGCATCAGCGCGTACTTCATAGCCATCATTCATGAAAAGCGTAATTGAATACGGGTCCGCTTCTGAAGGATTTGCATTAATTTGTGAAATGAGTGACAGTACTTCCGGCTTTAAATTGGCAAGTTCCTTTAATAGCTTTTTTCGAAGTTCCTCATTTTCAAAATCACGGAAAATCGGGGCATCAATCGGGACAATCTCATTGGATTCCTCAAAAACAACACCATTATCAAGCATAGGGTAAAATTCCCCGCCCTGTGAAATATAAGCTACCTTTTGCCACTCTTCTATAGTAATTTGAACTTCATTCAGGAATTTTCTTTCGACATTAACGGATTTTATCCATTCATGCTGAGCAATTGCCTGCTCCACTTCAGAAATCTTGAAGCCCCATAACGAATCTTCAATTTTCAGATTCGACTGTTCGATGTAATACGTATCTTCCTTAAGGACTGCCCCTTTTATATCAATTTTTTTTATATCACTATAAGGTAATTGAAAATAAAGAAGTATGATAATGATAAAAAGAAAAATCGTCACTAGTGTTAAAAATTTAAAGTTTGTACGACGTCTTCTGCGTTTTTTCATAGCTGGTACTCGTTCTGTAATATCGATTACTTTTTCCATTATCTTTACTCCTTCCTTCTTTCATAAGAGAAATTTAAAATTAGCGCTACTGTAACCCAGACAACAACAAGCGAAGTACCGCCATAACTTATAAATGGCAATGTCACACCGGTTACAGGCAGTAAATTAATTACAACCCCTATATTCAGCGCTGCCTGTACAGCAATCATCGTTGTAAGTCCGCATATCGCATAAAAATGAAATACATGCTTGCATTGTAATGCCAAGCGATAGCCAAGAATTAAAAAGCACGCAAAAATAAGCAGCAGTCCCATTCCACCGACAAGACCGATTTCTTCTAAAATAATTGCAAATATAAAATCGTTCTGCGGTTCCGGTAAGTATAAATACTTTTGTCTACTTTTTAATAATCCATGTCCAAACAAGCCGGCGGGTCCTATCGCAAATAACGATTGTACAGCCTGAAAGCCGCTTCCCAACGGGTCTGCCCACGGGTTGATAAACGCTTCGATCCGTTTAAGACGATATGGGGCCGCAATAATCAGCCCAGCAAGACCGACAATACCTAACGTGATGAGTATCACATATAGGCGCAACGGATATTGTGCAATAAAAAATATTATTAAAACAACTACAACTAAAATAAAGACAGCACCGAAATCCGGCTGAAGCATAATTAACGCTGCTGGAAGTATCAATATGAGAAAATGTTTCAATTGAACAATGCGCTCATATGATTTTCGCTGTGTTAATAATGCACTAATATAAATAATTGTCGTTACTTTCGCAATTTCAGCCGGTTGTATCGTTAACGGGCCGATTCCAATCCAACTTTGCGAACCATTCCGGACAATCCCGATACCAGGAATAAGTACAGCAACAAGTAAACCAAGTGACATGATATAAAAAATCCGCCATACTTTCGGTTGCTGCAGAAACTCCCAGTTCATAATTGCTGCACATATGAGAAGTGCAACAATGAAATAGATTGACTGCTTCAGGTAAAACGGGGTTTGTCCATCATAGTGAACATTCCCCCAATATGTACCTGCAGAAAAAATAAAGAGAATACCAATCAGCGACAATACAATCGCACTGATCATGAAATACTGTTGATTTTTTTGCGACAGTGTAACTATCCTTTCTTAAGAAAGTTTCATAACACGATCAATAAATAAGTCGCCCCGAATTTCAAAGCTCGCATGTTGATCCCAGCTTGCACATGCAGGTGACAATAAGATGATGTCACCTTGTTCAGACATTTTTGCTCCATAACCGACTGCATCTTCAACATCAATTGCACGCACAATATTCGTAATGCCACATGATTTTGCAAATTCGATAAAGCGAAGTGCAGTTTCACCAAACGCGACCACTGCTTTTACACGTGTCATTTCTTTACGTAGCTCTTCAAATGAATGCCCGCGATCCAATCCGCCGGCCAATAATACAATCGGTTGCTCAAATGCAGCCAAGGCACTTTTTGTTGCAAGTACATTCGTTGCTTTTGAATCATTGTAAATTTTACGTCCTTCCCATTCACGGACAAACTGTGTACGATGACGTACCCCAGCAAATGTTGCCAAAACTTCCTCTATCGCATCAATAGGGCACTCCTGCAGTAACGCTGCTGCTACAGCACATAAAATATTTTCTAAATTATGCTCTCCCGGCAATACAATATTAGCACGTTTTAAGATCGCGTCACCTTGCCAATAAATGTTTTCTTTATCTGCACTGATTCCCTGTTTTGCATGACCTTTTGTCGTAAATGGAATAAGCTTCGCCTTTGACTTTTGAGCATAATTTGCCACAACTTGCTGATCGGCATTGTAAATAAAATAATCTTCAGCTGTTTGATTGCGTGTGACACCAAATTTAGCCTCCGCATATTCTTCAAACGTCCCATGGTAATCTAAATGCGCTTCATAAAGGTTTGTCAAAATTGCGATATGTGGTCTGAATTCACGTGTTCCCATTAACTGGAACGATGATAACTCTGTAACGATAACCTCATCCGCTTTTGCTTCTGCCGCAACACCGCATGCAACGGTTCCAATATTCCCGGCGATTAATGGTTTTAAACGGCCGGCTTTCAGCATTTCGTATAGTAACGTTGTCGTTGTTGTTTTACCATTTGAGCCGGTAATTCCGATAAATGGAGCCTCGCTTACTAAATAGGCAAGTTCCATTTCAGTAATAACAGGCAGACCTTTCGCAATCGCGTCCGCAACAATTGGATTTGTGTATGGAATTCCAGGATTTTTTACGACAAGCTCAAATCCTTCATCAAGCAAATCTTCTGGATGTCGCCCACAAATTACTGTAATTCCTTTTGATAAAAGCTCCTGCGCTTCAGGATTCGCATCAAACGGTTTTGCGTCGTTGACTGTTACAAATGCTCCTAAGCGATGCAGAAGCTCCGCAGCCGCAACACCACTTTTCGCCAATCCTAAAACGAGTACTTTTTTAGCTTGTAATCCTTCATATTCCATCATAATAACGCCTCCGCTAATACTGCTATAAGTGCTACGATACATCCAGTTGACCAAAATACAAGTACGACTTTCCATTCTGACCAGCCTGATAATTCAAAATGGTGGTGAATCGGACTCATTTTGAATATGCGCTTTTTACGCAGTTTATAGCTTCCTACTTGTAAAATAACGGATAATGTTTCAATAACAAATACGAGTCCGATTAATAGTAACAGCAATTCTTGTTTTACCAGCACGGAAATCATTGCCAATGCACCGCCAAGCGCAAGGGAACCTGTATCTCCCATGAACACTTTTGCCGGGTTTGCATTAAAAATCAGAAACCCTAGTAATGCCCCAGTTACAGCAAATGCAAATAAAGCGATATCTGCTTGCTCGTTAAATAGTGCAATGACACCGAATGCAGCAAATGCGATTGACGCAGTTCCTGATACGAGTCCATCCAAACCGTCTGTTAAATTGACCGCATTTGAAAAACCGACAAGCCAGAAAATTAAAAAACCAACATACAGTATTCCTAAATCTATCGATACATCCGTATACGGAATTCCTACAGATGTATCAAACGAACCTAAACGTAATAGCAAAAACGCTGCAATCGCAATGGCGATCTGACCAATTAATTTTTGCAGGGATGTCAAACCTAAATTACGTTTAAAAATTACTTTTAGCCCATCATCCAAAAAGCCAATTACGCCAAATCCAACTAAAACAAGTAAGAGTACGATCGTTTGTGTTGTAAACAAGTCGAAAATCATTGCGACTACAATTGTCGAAATAATAATGGCTGACAAGAAAATTAATCCACCCATAGTAGGTGTACCTGCTTTTTTCATATGTGATTGAGGGCCTTCTTCACGTATGCTTTGCCCGAATTTTAATCGGCGTAAAAGAGGGATTCCTACTGGTGCTAAAATGACCGTTACTAAAAATGATGAAAAGAGTATGGTCAATGTTGTTGATAATGTCATAATATATCTCCTTTAAAACTTCTGTCTGAATATGGTGGAACGTTTGATTTTCAACTGTTTCGACCACTAGTTATTATTGTGAAAAAACGTCCTTCACTATAATAGTTGTTTTAGTTGCATTTTGAAAGATTGAAATTCAATTTAATTTCCTAAATATAAATGAACACTACCACTTTGGAGTATGAGACTATCAGCCGATGGAACTTGCTGAATCACTTTATCGCCTTCTCCGTGCCATTCAATTTTATAAGGATATAAATGCGGGATTACTTCTTCTTTTGTCATTCCAATAAAGTTTGGTGTACGCTCTGTCAATTCATCGCCCCAAACGTAGTCCCGTTCTATTTGATCTTTTTGTTTTTCGATATTGTACAATGGTGCGGCATCTTCAATAATACGGCCTACAATTGGTGCTGCGATCACACTTCCGAACTGCAATGAGCTTTTTGGATTATCGATCGCAACATAGACGATAATTTCCGGGTCATTTGCCGGTGCAAAGCCGATGAATGATACAATATAGTCTCCGTCTTTATAACGGCCGTTTTCCACCTTTTGCGCTGTCCCTGTTTTGCCTCCGATACGTAGCCCATCACGAAATGCCTGACGACCAGAACCTTTTGCAACTACAAGCTCCAATGCATGACGGACTTTTTCCGATGTTTCTTCACTGACAACCTGTGTTTTCGCTTCCGGATTTTGTTCCATTATGACTTCGTTTGTCTTGGAGTCCAGTATTTTCGAGACCGTATACGGTGTATATAATGTACCGCCATTAATCGCTGCGGAGACCGCCTGCATCTGTTGAATCGGCGTCACGGAAACCCCTTGACCAAAAGAGGTCGTAGCATGCTCTACCGGGCCGAATGCTTCTTTCGAAAATAATATGCCCGATGATTCTCCTGCAATGTTCGAACCTGTTTTTTTCCCGAATCCGAATTTGTGAATATAATCAAGCAATTTTGTTGAACCGACTCGTTGCCCAAGCTCTACAAATCCAGGGTTACAGGAATTCTGTACAACTTCGTAAAAAGTCTGGTCTTTATGGCCTTCTCGTTTCCAGCAGCGTAAACGTGCCCCCTCGACCATTGTATAGCCATGATCATGGAAATGTTCTTCTTCCATGTTGACTACACCTTCTTCAATCGCCGCACTGAGCGTAATAATTTTGAATGTGGAACCTGGCTCATATGACATAAACACAGGAAGGTTGCGATTATAAATACTTGGCTCTACTTCCGAAAACTTCGTTGGATCATATGTCGGGAACGATGCAAGCGCCAATATTTCACCACTGTTAGGATTCATCGCAATGGCCAATGCCTGATCTGCATCATATTCCAGCATTGCCTGCGATAATTCTCGTTCGACAATCTTTTGAAGCTTCAAATCAATCGTCAGCTGAATAGTTGCGCCATCTTTCCCTTCTTTCCACTCATCATCCACATGCTCCAATGCATTCCCTTTTGCATCGGTAAATAATCGAATGGCGGCATCCGAACTTTTTAATAATTCATCATACTCATATTCGATTCCTGCCAAACCTTGATTATCCGCACCTGTAAAACCTAAAAAGCGCGCAAGTAAATTACCATGCGGATAGGACCTTACATAATCGACACCACTGTATAAGCCCGGAATTTGAAGCTGCTGAATTTTTTCCGCTTGCTCATAAGTAATGTTCTTAGCTTCAGGAGCAATTTTCACAAGGGATACTCGCTGCTGGAGCCTTTCCAATATTTTGGCTCGATCTTTATTGATTACGTTTGCAATGGCATCTGCAGCATATTCTTTATCTTCGTTTTGTGAAGGCATAAAGTACAAAGTCGGGGCAAGTTTATTCGTTACAATTACTTCATTGTTTCGGTCAGTAATTTCACCTCGCTGTGTGTGGAACGGAATTTCCCTGTCCCAATTTTCTTTTGCCTTTGTTGAAAGCTCATCATACTGAATAATTTGAACGGAAACCAATTTAACAAAAATCGCCACGCCGTATAGTACTAGTGCGATGGCGATCCATGTTAAACGTTTTTTTGATTTTGTAGTTACCCATTTCATAATATGACACCTCACCTAAAACAACGTATGTTAAAGATGAAGTTTGTATTCAAATCTCTCTAATCTTGTGGAATTTCTTCACTAAATTCCTCTTCTTCCAGCTCCATATCCTCTGCCGGCGGAGTCAAATGCTTTTCCTCAGGGGTTTTCAGCTTAACGACAATTGGTGAATCATCCGTAACCGGCGTCCCTTGAGAAACACTTTGGCTTTCAACATAGCCTTCCCCAACAATTTCAATCGGCAGTTTGGATAATGACTTATAGACAAGCAAATTACGTAGTGACCAGTTATTAAACGATGGTAATGTAATTTCTCCATCGGTCTTTAAGAATACGATACTCCCACTAATTAATGATGAATCTGCTGCAGGGAACTGTTCTGTAATTTCTCCGTCTTGACCGATTAATACCGGTACGAGTCCATCGGCTTCCAAGTGAGTCATGACTGTATCTGTCTGCTCCCCTACATAATTATCAACCTTTGCCGTTTCGACTTCCGCTACGTCCGACGGATTGATATTCATATACTTCAAACTGTTCAGTACTACTGAATTGAAAACTTCCGAAACCGGATCAGAACCCAATTCGGTTGGACCCAGTTTTGGTTTTGCAACCGAAATAAATACAGCCAGCTGTGGATCTTCCGCAGGAGCCATTCCTAAAAATGAATAGAGGAATTCGTTTTTCCCCCAGTCATAACCGATTCCATTTGCTTTCGGCATTTGGGCAGTCCCTGTTTTCCCGGCCACTTTATAGCCTTCAATTTGGAAACGTTTCGCATTCCCTGCTTCCCCGTAAATAGTGGAAGCCAGAACTTCACGTGTTTTCTGTGCTGTCTCTGCCGAAATAGGCTCACCTTTTATAGTAGGTTCTGAATCTACTACAATCTCACCTGTGTTCGGATTGACGATTTTATCAATTACGTATGGCTGCATCATCTTTCCATCATTAGCAACTGCGGTTAGTCCTTGTATTAACTGAATCGGTGTAACCGTCGAACCTTGACCAAAAGTTGTCGTATACTTTTCTAAAGGGTAGCGTGAGTTTATAATGCCGTTCGCTTCATTCGGTAAATCAATGCCTGTTTTTTGGCCGAATCCAAATTCCTTTAAATAACTTTCATACGTTTCCCAAGACATTATATCCAGCAAGTTTGTCATCGCCGTATTTGAAGAGCGTTGGATACCTTCTAAATAGGAAATTGTACCCCACCCGTATCTATTATGGTCTCGTATTGTATCGTTATAAACATTATACTGTCCAGATTGATAGGTCGCATTCGGATGCCAATTTCCGGAGTCGATTGCGGCTGCTACCGTAAATGTTTTAAAAGTGGAACCAGGTTCAATCGTATTTTCCACAACATCATTCAGCCAGTTGCCATCCAGCCCTGCACGCGTGTCCGGATTAAACGTTGGCCGTTGTGACATTGCCAAGATCTCTCCAGTTTTCGGATTTGCCACGACCGCGACCATAGACTGTGGCTTATATTGGTCATTAACACGCGACATCGCCTCTTCCAGGAAGTTTTGGATCGTTTTATCGATTGTTAAATAAATATCGTTACCATCCTGTGCTTCCTGTATCACTTTGTCGCTACTTGGCAATAAATAGTTACGGGCATCGCGCTGATAGGTTAACTTCCCGTCAGTACCTGTTAATTGCTTGTCATAAATGTATTCAAGCCCCATTTTTCCGACAACCGACGAATTACCATCATCATCTGTTTCACGCAATGCAAAGCCAATAAGATGGGAGGCAAATGCTCCATTCGGATAATAGCGTTTTTTATCGCTATATAATAAAATTCCCGGCAGGCTAAGCTCTTCAATCTTCTTCTTCACTTCATGGCTAATGCCGCGCCCCGCCAGTCCAAACTCAACTTGATATAAATCTTTGGAAGGGTTGAGCCGTTCATAAATTTTCTCTTCATCCATCGGTATGTATTGCGCCAATAATTTTGCAGTTTCCGCCTTATCGACGACATGCCTTGGATTTTTTTTATTTTCTGTTGCCGATTCTTTAATTACCGCTACAAGACGGTAGCTTAATGTATCTTCGGCAATTACATTTTCATTGCGGTCCAAAATCTTCCCACGGTCTGCCGACAACACATATCCAGTTTCGTATCTTGATAATGCTTCTTCTTCCAATTCATGCCCTTTTACCATTCCTGTCGCCTGAATCGATGCAAAACGCCAATATAATAGTAAAAAGAGCCCTCCAAAGAATATAAACATTAGAAAGGCTCCTACCTGGTAACGAAATCTTCTCTTTTTCATTCTCCCGGCACTACTTTCACATTTTTCTCATTTAGTGTTAATCCGAGTTCTTTCGCTTTTTCCCAAATACGTTGGTGAGTGGAGCGTTCACTTACTTGTACTTTTAAATCTGTATTATTGTTATTGACTTCAGTTATGTCGCGTTCGATTTTTTGGATTTCCATACTGAGCGTTTGGATTTCTCCTTGAGTATGTAATATGGAAATAGCGAAAGATGCTACTACAATTGCAAATACTAGGAACAAAAACTTTTCCTGTGCCGAAAAATACTTTGCTTTACGTTTTTTCGGCTGGACCGGCAGTCTTTGTTCCTGCTGCTGATGTTGAGGTAGTTCTGGCTGTTGTTGTATAAAAGTTTGTCTTGCTCTTACTGCCATTTTTTACCCACGTCCTTTATCGTTAATTTTTTCAGCGATGCGCAATTTTGCTGAACGTGAACGATTATTCGCAGCTAACTCCTCGTCTGATGGTAAAATCGGTTTTCTTGTCACTAATTTAAGTATTGGTTTCATATGCTCTGGAATAACCGGTAATCCATGAGGTAAATCCGGCAGTGATGAAGCCTCTTTAAACAGTGTTTTTGTTAAGCGGTCTTCCAATGAGTGGAATGTTATCACACTTATACGACCACCAATTTTCAGTAACTCGATTGCATCTACTAAAGAATCTTCCGCTGCACCTAATTCATCGTTTACAGCTATCCGAATAGCCTGGAAGATTCGTTTTGCAGGATGTCCACCTTTGCGACGTGCCGGGGCTGGAATACCATCTTTTATAAGCTCCACTAATTGACCTGTTGTTTCTATAGGAGCAATCTCACGGGCTTGTTCAATTTTGCGCGCAACTTGCTTCGAAAATTTTTCTTCGCCGTAGCGGAAGAAAATGCGTACTAAGTTTTCGTATGACCATTCATTCACTACATGATATGCGCTAAGTTCCGCTGTCTGATCCATCCGCATATCGAGCGGTGCATCATGATGGTAACTAAAACCGCGTTCAGGTGTGTCAAGTTGTGGTGATGAAACACCTAAATCATATAAAATCCCATCTACTTGATGAATGTTCAGATTGTGTAATTCTTCTTTTAAATAGCGGAAATTTGAGTGTACGAATATAACGCGATCTAAATAATCGGCTAATCGTACTTTTGCGTTTTCAATAGCCGTTGTATCTTGGTCAAAGCAAATTAAACGGCCTTTTTCTGACAATTGTTGTACCAGGTACTGACTATGTCCTGCACCACCTAATGTGCAGTCTACATAAATACCATCCGGATTGATGTTCAACCCATCAACAGTTTCTTTCAATAATACGGTTGTATGATCGAACATAGTTTAAAGCACCTCTTAATATTAATTCAATTACATGTCGGTACCATTACATCCGGATTAAAAATTCAAGTCGGTTTTGTAATAGTGACCATAATTATAAATTTCTTCTAATTCTTCTGTTGAAAATTTAAAAATCAAAGCCAATCAGATTTTCTGCGATTTCATCAAATGATTCTGCCGATTGCTCAAAGTATTGTAGCCAAGATTCTTTCGCCCAAATTTCAATTTTACTTGATACACCTAAGATCACGCATTCTTTTTCAAGATTAGCGTATCCAATCAATGTAGACGGAATATTAATACGACCTTGCTTGTCCACTTCTACTTCTGTTGCTCCAGAAAAGAAAAACCGCGCAAATGCACGCGCATCTTTTTTGGTCATCGGTAAATCTTTTAATTTATCTTCGAGTTTTCGCCATTCATCCATAGGATATCCAAAAATGCATTGGTCTAGCCCCCGTGTTATCACAAAGTGTTCTCCAAGTGATTCTCGAAACTTTGCAGGGACAATCATACGGCCTTTTGCATCGATAGAATGTTGATATTCTCCCATGAACATGCTACTCACCCCACTTTAATAAATAATGTACCACATCCCCCCACTTTCCACCACCAATTTCCTTGCTTCTCATACCAATAAAATGAAATTACGTAAATGAGCATATTCTCACACATACGTTCGGTGCTAAAAGACACAAAAAAGAGTTATCTGCGTGTGAGATAACTCTTGTTTTTTATAAGGTAATAAGTTGGTGTTTCATGGAAATACTCATAGGTAACTCCAATAAATCATCAATCAAATTTTCCCCGTAGGTATTTAGAAATAAATATGGATTATATAAGCGCTCTTGGTAACTATCATTCGGATATAATAGTGACTGAATCGTTTTAAATTGACGAATTGCGACCTCATGCTTTTCTATATTTTGCTGCTCCAGTTTTGAACGTAAATAGTGGAATTGGCGTTCATGGTAATTTTTATTTTTCTCCAACAAGTCTTCAACATGATAGTTGCCATGCTGAAGATAGCTCGTCAGTTGCTCATACTGCTCTTCCATCTGCTTTTGCATCTGCTCTATTGCACGCGTCACTTGCTCATCTTTCACACTTTCCACAAATTGCGCTAAATGTTCATCGACCTTACCAGTCAGCACATCCGTTACAGACAGCTCTTTCTGTTCCAATAATGCATCGACTTGACGGGTAACAAGCGTTATGCTGAGCCTTGGCGCAAATATCGGCATTTGCAGCTGCAACACATCAAATGCAGGCTTTAATGTAGCCCAGTAAGCCAGTTCCCCAGGACCTCCAACAAAAGCTAATACCGGAAGTGCCATTTCCTGCATCAATGGTCGGGTAACGACATTATTGCTTAAACTTTCGGGAGACTCATTCGCAATAATTACTAATTCTTCTTTCGAAAAATTTGCATTGGCTGATCCATTTTTAAAAGAGCCGCCACTTCGCTCAAGGAGAAAACGTTCCCCTTCTTTAATGTAAAACAAATTCGCATTTTGCTCTGAAGCATCAATCGGCATTGGGTAGCCTTTCTCGCCAAGCTTTCTTTCCTGCTCTACAACACCTGTTGCAATCGATTCATTCTTTTCGATCAATTGGACAAAATAGTCTTTTTCATATTGTCTAAACGGCCCATACGTTGCATCCAGCATTAATAAGCCGTGCTTTTTAAATAAATCATTCATCAGCAACGAAAAGAAATCGGTAAATGTTTCACTATTTTCCGCATGATTTAAAACATTCTTCAATAAGTCTGCTGTATATTCTGTTTCGCCAAAATCTTTAAATACATTCAGAATAAACTGTTGTAGTGCTTCCTTATTCAATTCTGTAGTTGAAGCCATTTTCTTCAGCTTAGAACGTTCGCTGTAACCACGTTTTTTCACTTCGCCATTTGTCATTGTATACGTATGATTGATCTCTTCTATATCGTGATCTTCACCCGCAATCCAAAACATCGGTACGACCGGTACTTTTAATATTTTTCGTTGTTGTTCCGCCAGCAGAATTACCGTAATCGCTTTATGGACAGAATAGAGAGGTCCTGTCAGCAAACCAGCTTGCTGACCACCTACCACGACTACCGCCCCTTGCTCAAGTTCATCTAAATGACGAGCCGTTTTTTCCGAAATGCCATACCGCTCCATATAACTTCGAATAATTTGCGTCAGCTCTTTTGAACGATACGTACGATTTTTTAAATACGTCAATCGTTGATCAAAAGCTCCCTCATTATACTTATATTCAAAAAACGAATGGATATCAGCATGCTCCGACCAATAGTCCGCTAACAGCTTATTCGTTACTGGTGAATTTATTTGTTCTAGCTCCATGAAAATTCTCCTCTACTTCTCTTTACTCAATTTCGAAATTACCTTATTCACTGATTTTCCCCGCATTAACGGGTAGTAAGACTCCCCAATGATCGAAGCCTAACTTTATGTTTTCCCGGATACTAGTTTACAGTAAAAGAAAAGTTTAGCCACCTAATCAACCATCATAAACATCATAACTGAATGGGTAATTCCGACAATCCAAATTATAAAATAAGTGATGCTGAACAATAAAAAGTAAAACCGCCAAATCTTTTTCAATAAAGGCTTTACTTCCATTTCTTTTTTCGTTCGCCAATCAACATATGTAAAAACAATCGCGATTACGAGTGCACCAATAAGCATCGGCATTAATATACCAATATTCCATAGTCCTTGTAACGCAATCGGTATCGAAAAAAACATAAGAAATGTTGTAATATCCGCTGCCAAGCCAATCGCTTTATGTTTTTTTATCCGCAGCTTACGGCATATGAGCAGCACAGTGATAAAAGCAATAATCGGGCATACAATAATTGTTGCCACCAAATATTGAAAAAATAATATCACATTTGTTCACCGCTCTCTTCAAATGCTTTCACTAAATAATATAGCGTTTGCAAAACAGGCAATTCCTTCCCATTTTGTTCTGCTTTTTTCAAAATTGCTCCTGCAATTGTATCAATCTCCGTTTTGCGTTTTGCAAGACGATCCGCCAGCATAGACGATGTATTTTCCGCTGTCCTTTCACAAAGCGCTACGACTTGTTCAAATGAGAACGTTTCTTTAAATTGCGGAAATGCAGCCATAAGTTCGTTATATAAATTTTTCAATAATTGCAATGTATGGCTCTGTGTAATAAGCTGCCCGTTTTTTACTTGCAGAATCGCGGTTAGCGGATTGATAAAGCAATTCAGCAGCGCTTTTTCCATCAGCATGGTTTCGGCATCATATTCAAATACAATCGGCAGTTCGGACAAAGAAAGTTCGTTCAGGAAATGAAACTTGCCGCGATCTCCCTTTGCTACAGCAACCTTCATCACACCTTCCCCTCTATGGGCGACATGATACTGCGACAGTTTAAGAGCCCCGAATTGAATCGAACTAAATGCAATATGGGCTTTACTTAATGAAAGTGCTTCCTCATAATGTGCCAAACCATTTTGCAGAAATAATAATGGAATAGATTCTTTTACATGCTTCATACTTGCATACACTTCATGTAGTTGTCCATATTTTACAGCTACAATGACTAAATTGGCTTCATTCGACAGCGCCGAAATATATTTCACATTGACGGAAGTAACAGATTGATTCACATTTGTCCTAGTAATCTGCATGTCCCTGCTTATAGTTTCCCCAGTCTGTTTCCCGACAATGTACACATCCATATCCTTTTCAGCAAAATAGCTTGCTACTAATAAACCAACTGCGCCTGCACCAATGATTTCAATTCGCATTTTATTATACCTCAAATTTATTTCGAATTAAAAAGGTCTGCCTTCAAGACAGACCTTTAGGTAAATTTATTATACTGGATATACCGGATGTTTTCGATATGGTAAAACAATTTGTTTCGAATTATAGTAATTAAAGCGTTGAATTAATGTATGTCGTAATTGATTTGGTGCAACAATATCATCAATTACCATTTCGGAAGCCAGTCTATATAAATCGATTTCTTCCTTGTACTCTGCGATTTTTTGTTTCACAAACTGAATTCGCTCTTTCGGATCTTCAATCGCCTCGATTTTATTTGAATAAACAGCATTTACCGCCGCTTCCGGACCCATTACCGCTATTTGGGCAGTCGGCAATGCAATGACTGCATCCGGTTCAAATGCCGGTCCGCACATCGCATAAAGACCAGCTCCATAAGCTTTACGTACGATAACCGAAATTTTAGGCACCGTCGCCGAACTCATCGCCGATATAAATTTTGCTCCATGTCGAATAATCCCCGCCTTTTCCACTTTTGTGCCGATCATAAAGCCCGGTACATCCGCTAAGAATAACAGCGGAATGGAGAACGCATCACAAAGCGTAATAAACTTCGCCGCTTTGTCGGCAGAGTCGATAAACAATACGCCGCCTTTTACTTTCGGCTGATTGGCGATAATTCCTACAACTTGCCCATCAATGCGGGCAAGCCCTGTGATCAGTTCAGATGCAAAGAGCTTTTTAATTTCAAAAAAGCTGCCTTCATCTATCAGCTGTTCGATACATTCATACATATCGAATGGCGCATTCTGATTCTCCGGAATAATCTCTTCCAGTGTTCTTCCGTTTACCGGTTCCTTCGTTTCATCTATTGGCGGAAATTCCGCGAAGTTTGCAGGGAAATAACTGATATAGCGTCTCGCTTCACGGATTGCCTGTTCTTCATTTTCAGCCAATACATCCCCACAACCGCTGACGGTACAGTGCATACGCGCTCCGCCCATTTCCTCAAGCGAAACCTTTTCACCGATTACTTTTTCAGCCATCCTCGGTGATCCTAAGTACATTGAAGCATTTCCGTCCACCATAATAACGATGTCACAAAAGGCCGGTATATAGGCACCTCCTGCAGCTGATGGACCGAATAAAATACATATTTGAGGAATCATCCCGCTCATACGTACCTGATTATGGAAAATACGACCTGCCCCTCGTCGCCCCGGGAACATTTCCAGCTGATCTGTAATGCGTGCCCCTGCAGAATCGACTAAGTAAAGCATCGGTACTTGCATCTTTTCCGCAGTCTCCTGAATACGGATAATTTTTTCAACTGTTCGCGAACCCCATGACCCGGCTTTGATAGTAGAGTCATTTGCCATAACACAAACTGTTTGCCCGTCAATTTGCCCGATAGCTGTTACAACGCCATCTGCAGGCAAATCTCCGGCTTCATAGTTTGCAAAACGTGCATCTTCTTCATAAACTCCATCATCAAACAGTAGTTTCAAGCGATCCCGGACAAACAGTTTATTCGACTCTTTTAATTTTTCGTGATATTTTGGTTGCCCGCCTGCGTATATTTGTTCTATTTTTTGCTGTAAGTGTTCGTTATAAGTAGGCTGTGTCATTATCGTTCCTCCATCACTTAAGCTAATTCTACTAAAATATCATTCTCTTCAACGAAATCTCCTTCAGCAACAGTAATTTTTGCTACTGTCCCATCCGCTTCCGCCTCATGCGGGATTTCCATTTTCATCGATTCCAAAATGATGAGTGTTTGCCCTTTTGTCACATTGTCCCCTTCTTTAACGCTTACCTCGAATACTGTCCCTGCCATCTGTGCTTTTACTTCCGCCATGCAAAAGGCCCCCTTGTTAGAAGATATTTGCGCTACTTGCGCTATGTTTCTACTTCTATTGTAAGTAGCCTTAAAATTAATTACAATTATTTTCTCGAAAAATTATTTTATTTCTATTTGTAACCGGTATTTCTCTAACTCGGTTTCCCTTTTGTTAATGCGACCCCTTGTTGTAACCACTTTGTAATTTTGTCGTATTCTGATTGCAGTTCCGAATATTTCATTTCTAGTTCGTTATATGCTTCTGTCAACTCTTCAAAACTAGATAACGCCAATTTTAAGTGACTGCGCATCAACTGCTTCGGTCGCTTTCTGACACTATTCAAAACCTGTCCATACTGTGCCCGCAATGTTTTATTCCAGCGAAAGCCGCAAGCTTGCTTCGTCCGGTTTAACTCCTGTGCTGCCTGCTCAAAAGCTTCTAGTTGTGTACGTCCGTTTTGAACTGTCTGAATCACAATTTCAGCTAACTTTTCATCGTCTGCAATTGTCCACTGATCTTTCCTTCTTTTTTGCTCCACAGTTGCACCACCTCATATTTTTTACTACTATATGCCATGATGAACAAAATAGACTTAAAAACAAAAAAAGTTACGATAAAAATAGTTTTCATCGTAACTAGGTGAAGTTGATTTCTATTGCGGGTCGGAGGCCAACACGATGTTGGCCATGAATGCGTTGTCACAGGACGTGACGATCTTAGCATTCGCTCCACCCCAACCAACAATCTTAAAATATAGCCAGGCAATCTGTTAACGAGTTATTTTTTCTTCTCGAGAAAGTTCTGTACTGCCTTGTGATGAGCTTCGGATTCCCACAGCTTGGCACATAATTTTATTTCATCCATCACACGGTCGTACATATTGCGCTCACGCCATTTTCTTAATTCAATCTCTTTATACGCCTGGTGGACAGAAGGATGGATTTTCGCCATATGCTCGATGAAATCTGCTAGAGCCTGCTCTTTCGTCCCTTCAATATACACACGCATCGCCCATCCGATCTCATATAACGTTTGCGCGTCATACGGCTTGGCGTCGACCAGCATTTTTAATGCACGGTCATGGCGCAGGCCCCGCTCAAATAAATAAGTTCCGCCACCCCAACCGGACGTAATCGCCAGTGTCCCTTGGATGAAGCCGGCTTTTGCATGTGAAGACATCAGCCGGAAGTCACAAGCCGTCGCAATTTCACAACCTCCGCCTACAGCCGTTCCATTAATTAATGCAATTGTCGGTACGGGCAATGTCGCTAAATCATATAAAATATGCCCCATTTTACTCAGCATGCCAAATGCCTCTTCTTCTGTTTCCAGACTATGAAACTCCGACAAGTCCCCGCCCGAGCAAAATGACTTTTCCCCTGCACCTGTAATAACTAAAAAGCGCACATCATCATGTTCTTTTATGTACGTAATTACTTCCTTTAAACCATCCATCACCGCATAGTTTATGGCATTTCGTTTTTCTTCGCGATTAATTGTAAATGTTAGAATCCCATCTTCATTCTGAATTAAATAATCCACTTCCCCATCCCCTTTAGTAATTATTTCAATATATCAAACTATTCTAATAATAGTTGAGCGCTATTGTTTTGACAATGCTTCTATGTAAAAACAGAAAAAAGACTAGTTAAGAGCCATGGTCTCTTAACTAGTCTTTATATAGCGTAAATACTGAATTATTTCGCTACTACTTCTTTACCTTTGTATTGTCCGCAAGCTTTGCAAACACGGTGAGATAGTTTAGCTTCTCCACAGTTTGGGCAAGCTACCATACCAGGTACAGATAATTTGAAATGCGTACGACGCTTTCTTTTTGCAGTTTTAGAAGTTCTTCTAAATGGTACAGCCATTGATGGCACCTCCTTACAGATATTTATTCATCTGTTTGATCAAAATACTTAGCTAAAGCAGCCAGTCTTGGATCCAATTTTGGTTCGTCAACTTCCTTAGCTTTTTCTACATCTTCATCCGTTGAATAGTCCCAGCCTTTACCGCCATGCACTTGTCCTTCGGTATTCTCTTTGAATACTTGCATCGGTACTTCCAGAAGAATTAATTCTTCCAGGACTGGTTTCATATCAACAACGTCACCATCAACATAATGGATATCGCCCTCAACATTCCCGCGATTTCTCTCATCGGTCCAGCTGAAAACTTCTACCGTTTCAATGTTCACAGGATATTCAACATCTTCCCACGTGCGTGCACATGGAAGCGTCAATGTAGTGCTAATCGTTAATTGACAAGTCATTTGCGATGCACCAAAAGTACAAAGCCCTTTTACATGAACGGGTGAAACGTTACGTATATCGGTGTTACGATTTTTTACTTCATCCAACTGAACTACTGTATCAATCGGCATTCCGTCTTTTCGAAACTTTGATAATTGATGAATTGACCATTTCATTCGTTAATCACCTCGAGACAACACTGTTTATTATATAGCCCATAAAAAAAGATGTCAAGATAATTTCTTGTCACTATTACAAAACGTGCTTATAATCAAATTAATTCTAACATATCGCAAAGATACATTCATTTCGAACGCATTGATGCGAACAAAAAACTATTTTAGCGTAAGGGGGAAGTTTATGCAAGCCGTCGGTATAATTGTTGAATATAATCCGTTCCATAATGGCCATCTGCATCACGTAAACGAAGCAAAACGCACAACGAACAGTGATGTTGCGGTTGCTGTTATGAGCGGTCAATTTTTACAGCGGGGAGAACCGGCTCTCGTCGACAAATGGCATCGGACAAAAATGGCACTCGCAAGCGGAGTTGACGTCGTAATCGAACTTCCTTATATTTTCAGTACCGCTCAGGCAACTGGTTTTGCTTCAGGTGCTGTACAACTATTGGAAGCAATGCAGTGCACGACATTGGCATTCGGGAGCGAACAAGGAAGCATCACGCCGTTTCTCAACACATTTCAATTAATCGATAGCAATCGTACGCTCTATAACTCCATCATTAAAGAAACAATTCAGCAAGGCAAAAGCTATCCGCAAGCACTTTTTACGGCATATGAACAGCTTAAACAACTTTCCCCGAATGCATACATTGATTTAGGGCAACCAAATAATATATTAGGCTTTCATTACGTAGAAGCAACAGAGCAGTTTCAGACCGTTATGAAACCTGCTACCATTCAGCGAATAGCGGCAGGATATCACGATGCAATTGATACAAGCAGCGAAATTGCCAGTGCTACAGGGATTCGTCAGGCGTTGTTTAACGGTCAGTCACTAGAACAGGTAACACAGTATTTACCAGAAGCAAGTATTGAGCAACTTGTACAATGGCACGCAGAACATGGGCGTTTTGCAAGCTGGGAAAGCTTTTGGCCATTATTGCAGTATGCGATACTAAGACATACCCCACAGCAACTGAAACAGTATGCAGACGTATCAGAAGGGCTTGAAAACTCACTCATCAAATATGCAAGAATGAGTTCGGACTTTGCGGAATTTATGAATGCTTTAAAATCGAAGCGTTACACATGGACAAGACTTCAGCGAATGCTGACGCATATTTATACAGGGGTCACGAAAGAACAGTTACATGCCTATACAAGCCCTACATATATTCGGATATTGGGCATGACATCAGCAGGTCAGCAATATATTTCAAGTATTAAAAAGTCCCTTTCACTGCCGCTCATCAGCCGAGTTGCAGCTGTCAGCGATCCAATATTGTCGATTGATCTGCATGCGACCCAGATGTACCAATTAGGCATTCAGCAATTTTCAAATAAAAAAATAGACGAAGATTATAAAACTCCGCCTATTCGCTATTAATTTTTCGGTTGTAGTTGTTTTAAATAATTCAGGGCATCATCGATTGTTTTGACAGGAATGACTTTCATATCGGAATTAATCGCTTTTGCTGTTTGGGCAGCCACCTCATAATTCGAAGTAATGCTTGGGTTGTACTCAAGCATTTCTTCTGTTATTTCATCATCAGGCGCAAAGAAAATATCGACACCTTCTTTATCTGCAGAAACGACTTTTTTCTCAATACCGCCAATTCGGCCTACCGTTCCATCCTCCAGCATTTCACCGGTACCTGCAATTTCATAGCCTTTTGTTAAATCTTCATCGACTAACTGATTCAGCAGCTCCAATGTAAACATTAATCCGGCAGACGGCCCCCCAATATCTTCTGTTTTGACAGTCACTTTCGGATCGGTCTTGATCGATTTACTTTCAGAATAGGTGATCCCGATACCGAAACGTCCTTCAGAACCTGGAATTTCCTTAATCTTCAACGTTTCATCAATAAGCTTTCCATCACGTTTCACAACTAAATTAATCGTATCTCCCTTAACTTTCGGTGCAATGAGCGTACGGAACGTTTCCAAACTGTCAATACGTTCACTATCCACTTCAACAATTTCATCTCCCGGCGTTAAATGTCCGTCTGCAGCACCTTCTGCTAGTACATTCAATACATAGAGTCCTTTATAGGTCACCTGATAATCAAGACCAGCTCGATTGAACGCTACATATGTTGCATTAAACTGGGAGTCCGTCATATATTTCAATTGACGAACATTATACTCTTCGTCATCCTCTTCCTCTTGGCGTACATCTTTTAATTTTACAATATCATAATAATCCGCGAAGGATGCCATCGCATAAGTTAACGGAGTTGCCTGCCCCATTGCAACGGTCGTCATATAAAACGAGCCTTCATCGTCTTGATCCCCATTTTGAATCGCCAGAAATTCGCTTACATTATATGTACCACCCGGTTTTGTAATATAATATTCCAATCTATAGAAAGACAAACCCATTAATATCACTAAAAACAGGCCAAATGCTATTTTCCCTTTATTCCCCATCATTTAAACTCCTCTATAATTAATCGATTTCGCATTGGCATCAGTGGATCAGGACTGATTTTTGTTATTTACCAACAAATAATAAGACGGTTTCATGTCAAAATTCGTTCCCGAAAAATTGCATGCCGATTAGTTGATATACTAATTTAAACATCAATTGCATACAATTAGTGTAGCATTTGAACGAGCGAATGACAAAATATTGAAAAGGATGAAAAATATTTGGACAATCCTTTTATGTATAACATTAATTAGTTTATTATTATTTTTTCCGGAAATGACACATGTAGGCGCAGACATTGGTGTATCGCTATTTATGGAAGCTTTATTTCCATATTTACTGCCGTATTTAGTATTGACGACATGGCTTTTAAAATTGACGCATTCTTATAACAATTCGCCCTTTATCGTTTTTTTGCAAACTTACGGAATTAGTGCAATCGGGGGGTATCCTACAGGTGCTGCTACAATTACGCAACTCGTGAAACGTAATTCGATCACAAAGCAGCAGGCTGCCTATTTGCTTGGTATTTGCCATTGTCCAAGCCCGCTTTTTTTATTCGGCTTTGTCGGAAGCGATTTATTAAATTCTACAACATTCAGCTGGCAATATTTAATTTTATTACATAGCTTTTCATTCATTTTATTGATTGCCGTATATAAATTTTCTCCACCGCTTTCAAAAGAAGTGCATAAAGCACCTAAAGACCCGACACCTTTTACGTCCAGCATTAAGGAAAGTGCTCCTACAATATTAATTGTAGCAACAACAATCATTTTTTTTACAACGATTTACCAAGTGTTTCTACATAGTGTCGAAGTTGTTTTCAAATCAATTCCTACCTATTTAGAAATTGGAATTGCCAGCTTTCTTGAAGTGACGAACGGGTTACATCTGCTTCACCAGCAACTGTATGGCGACATGCTCATATTTTTAACGGTTGTATTCTTGACGACCCAAAGCTTAAGTATTCACCTGCAAGTAATCGTAATTGCCCGCTCAGCCAATATTGCGATTCGTCCGTATATTTTCACACGCGCTGTTTACAGCATCGTCATTCCAATATTATTTTTCCTGCTGTTTTTATAGAAAAAGTTTTTTAATAAAGTCCGTTGATTTCCGTTGCGGGCGGACGCTTTCCGCGGGAGTCTGCCGCCCTCCATTCCAATCAACTCCGGTTTTTTATAGGGTGTGTTATGCAACTATATATTCCACAATAATAATGCGAATACCAAAAAAGCTTCTGTGTAAGGGCGTTATCCTTCACAGAAGCTCTTCTTTATTTGGCAAATTTTTCGTTTAGTGCCTGTTCAACGTGAGCTGGTACGAGTTCGCTTACTTTTCCGCCGTACTTGGCTACTTCTTTGACGATACTTGAACTTAAAAATGAATACTGATTTTTTGACATGATGAAAAATGTTTCAATATTTTCATCAAGTACTCGGTTCATTGAAGTAATCTGCATTTCATATTCAAAGTCGGAAACGGCGCGTAAACCACGTACGATGGCTTTCGCTTTCTTTTCACGGGCATAATCGATCAGTAATCCCGAAGAAGTTTCGATTCGAATATTCGGTAAATCTTTTGTTGCTTCGTTAATTAGGGCTGAGCGTTCTTCAATTGAAAACAATGGTTTTTTTGCTGAGTTATTTAAAACTGCCACATATACTGTGTCAAAAACATCGGCTGCCCGACGAATGATGTCAATATGACCATTCGTAATCGGATCAAAGCTTCCGGGTACTACTGCGATTTTTTCTGTCAAACGATTTCTCCCTCTTCCTCTACATGACGATAAATAGAAATGATCGTACTGCCGTATTCTTCTTGTCTTACTAAGTTAAAGCGGCCGTAGTTTTTCGGCAATGTAACTTCTGTTGAATGTTCGCACATAATGATGGCATCTTGCGCCAACTTCCCGCCTTCAACAAGTGTTTCGACTAAATCATAATATTCTTTTTTGTGATAGGGCGGATCCAAAAATAAATAGTCAATGACAATATCTCTTTTTAATAAAGCCTTCACCGCTCGCATCGCATCGGTACGGAAAAGTTCAGAAACATCCTCATAACGGCATTTTTTTATATTTTCCTGAAGCACTTGGAAAGCACGGGCATCTTTCTCGATAAACAGCGCATGATCTGCCCCGCGGCTCAGTGTTTCGATACCTAGCCCGCCACTTCCGGCAAATAAATCAACCGCCAATCCGCCATTAAAGAATGGTCCGATCATATTGAAAATGGATTCTTTGACTTTATCTGTTGTCGGTCGTGTTGTATTTCCTGTAATCGCCTTTAAAGGCATCCCTTTTCTGTCTCCTGCAACAACGCGCATAATTTCCACCAAACTTTCCTACTAAAATCGTGTCCTTTTTTTAAGGAGCCGAAATATTGATTCGGTCTTCCGTTTTTTCAATTTCAACTATAAACAAACGCTGTAACCACGATTCCTCTATGAAATATTGGCCGGCAACTTGTTTGATCGGTAAAGATACCGCGTCATACCGGCGCTGATTAAATACATAAAAACCGGGTTCATTCGGGAATCTGAACTCGCGTGTTTCACTAACTGCATAATAACCATGTTCACCTATACTTACATCATACCCGATTGTTTCAAGCAGCAAATCTGCTCCGTACAATACTTCCCCATCTTTTAGTACGACTTGAACGGCAGGCTGCTTTTCGGAATTGACATACAGATTACGCGGGTCATTGAATAAAAACGGATAGGACTTTTCTGATTGTGCATTCAACGATATATATTTTGTAGAAGCTCCCAATACTTCAGACAGCTCCTCGTCCAGTAGTTCCCCGCTGATACTTTTGCCTTCCAATGCACGTAAACGTTCTCGCCACTCCGTCAGTTGCTCATCCGTTAATTGGGCCGTAACTGTTGCAGCGACTTCTTTTGTTTTCTCACCGCCAAATACAGTACCCGTTAAAAAGGATGCCATTAATTCTTTCAGCCAATACGGACTGTCACCAAAATCATAGAGAGCATCAAGTTGTGTAATCAGGACATTTTGCTGCACTTTTGCCACTGTTGCATTCGGTACAAAAAGCATGCGGAACCCGTCGGCATCATCTAAATTCGTGCCGTTAATGATTGCAAGATGTTCATTGCTTATAAAGTTGACTTTTTCAAGCTTTTCATAAAATGCTGCCTTTAATGGGGTTCCTGAATAAATCGAGACAACGCCCATTTCATTTTGCAGCGCAAATTCACCATCTTGCCAAAACAGATCTTTCACCGGGCCTTCCCCACTAAACATTGAATAGTTGACAAGTGATAAATTTTGCTCACCGATTAACGGCAAACCTGTTACCCACTGACCTTTCACGTCTTTATCTGTGGAAATATGTACCGTAGAAAACTGGACATCGCCGTTTTTTAACGTCGCCAAAACATTTTTCATAAGCTTACGAGACTGTAAGCCGTTTTTTAATGGAATGACATAGGAAATCGATTGTGCCTGCGTTTCCCCGGCTTCAAATTTTGTGGAGTCTTCGCTCAAGCGTGCACAGCTATGTTCATTTTCTATAAAACAATCTGGATTAATGGAAGCTTTAGGCCATTCAATCATCAGTTCTTCTTTCGGTAAATTTTTGAAATGCTGGCGAATATCCAAGCTTTCGCCACGGTATACAATTTCAATTTCCTGAGAATAACGATAGCCTTTTTCTGTTGAGTCCACTTCATCCGAATAAACTTGGAACTGCATAAAAAGTATAGTTCCGATTAGTATCGTTAAAAATGAAAAAATACTAACGGCAATTTTCAAGTGCCTGACCTCCTGCATCATGTTACTATTATAAAGAAAGGATGTGCTAAAAAAATGATTCAACAATTTATCGAACTCGGTCAAGGCTATGGCGATATATATGAGCTTTGCGAACTGGTCAAAACAAATGAGCATCGATTCCATAACGCATTTATTTTCACTGCAACTCATGATGGCAATTCAGTCGCTTCATTAGCCGTGGCTTTTAAACCATCAGGTGAAAGCAAATTCATGCCAATATATATTTGCCGCGAAGGGATTCCGTATAGCGAGGAAAAACTGTCAAAGCGAATTGAGATATTTAAACAAACGGTTCAAGATGTTAAGCAGCAAGAAAACATTCTTGAAATTAAACACTCATCTGTTTTTTCGGAAAAAAATCAATATTATCAATACCTAATTGGGATTTTGAGATTAAACCGTTACATACCACCGATGCAGTAAGAACAAATTATAATCCGATTTTGTAATCGTATTCTTTTGCCTTATCCGGCTTCGCATTTTCAAATTCATTTTTAACAAATGGACGGTATGATTCAACAACGTCTTTCACAAATGGAAGGCGTTGTATTTTATTTTTCAATGTTTCGATTTCGTCTCGATTACAATAAATCACAACATATTTTAATCTCCTGGAGATGAAATTTACGTGACCATATTTCCTTAACGACTTCGCATGTTTTAATTGATGAACATATATAATTAAACCTTGTCTTTCATTCATGGAAAACTCCCCGTTTCTTCAAAAAAATTTATATTCAGCTAATACATGCAACAATTCACTTTAAATTCCTTCAGTTTCAAGCCGTCTTTTTCACTAAAAGCATACCAAATGTGCAAATTGTTAGCAACAGAGTTTAGACAGTTACACTTCTTTTCCGTTATAATGGAAAATAGTAGAGTGAGATATGCACTTCATACTATTTCAAGCTTTTTAAACTCATTTATTGCACATAGCTTTCAACGAAACAATGTACGGTTAGAGGAGGACGAATTTAATGGGTAAGAAAACTAAAGTAGCTTTAGCAATCGCGGCGGCTAGTGCGGCGGCATGGGCAGGAACAAAAGCGATTTCAAAGCCGCAAAAGCGTGAATCAAAAGAAGCATTACAATTTGAACGTCCAATTATTATCGCACAACATGGAGGCGCGGGTCTGGCACCTGAACATTCGTTACTTGCATTTGAACGAGCAGCGGAAATCGGTGTGGATGGCTTTACAGTAAGTGTCCGCCTTTCAAAAGATGAAGAAATTATCGCTTTTCATGATGCAACGGTAGACCGCACAACAAATGGCTCTGGCTTTATCAAAGATTTTACATTTGAACAATTAAAAGAACTCAATATCGGCTATAACTTTGAAGATTTAGAAGGTGCTTTCCCTTACAGAGAACAGCATATACTGGCCGTGACATTACGCCAATTAATCGAAACTTATCCAGATAAACTATTTATCGTAAACATTCAAGATAGCCCGGACACATATGAAGGCAGCTTAATGCCTTCTAAACTATGGCGCTTAATCGAAGAATTGAATATTCAATACCAAGTAATCGTTACAAGTCCTTACAGCGAACAAATCGACCGCTTCAATCTTTATGCACAAAACCGCATCGCTCTCGGTGCAGGTGAAGGCGATATAAAAAAAGCGATGACTTCATTTACAAGTCAATTCGGTCATCTGTATCATCCAAAGGTAGACTTGTTCATCGTCCCATTAAAACAAGGGGTTTTCAATTATGATTCTCCGCGCTTTGTTAAGTTTTTATCAGAACTTAATGTACCGACGATCTACAGCGACATTGATGATCTCGTAACAATGAACCGTGTCATCCGACAAGGGGCAATGGGTATCGTAACAAACCGTCCGGATATCGCAGAAGTACTCATCCAAAAGGTCTCGCAATAACAATAAAAGCTCCCGAAAATTTCGGGAGCTTTTTGTTTTATTACGCTGAACAAGAACAACCGCCGCCTGTACCGCATCCGCTGCCGCAGGAAGAACTGCTCGCAAAAAACGGATTGCTTACCGGAACTTTTACAGCTTCCGAAACGGAATGGCCGATAAGCAGGCTGATTTCATCAAGCAGATCCTGAAAATCATTTTCCGCCACCTTCAGTGCCGCAATTTGTTCATTCATATCGATCAGACGCTTTTCTGTTCGAATTTTTTTCATAATTATATTGTAATCAGGATGATATTTGCCAAAGCGTTGTACATCCTCATATTGGTCTTTTAATCGTTGAAAGGCCATAATTTGTGCGCTTAATTCCGCATCCTCGTAGACTGCCTTTTTCGCAAGACGAAGTTTTTCGGCTTGTTCAGAGGAAAGGATCATCGCATTTAATTCATCGACCTCGTCTAAAATAAAAACCCAATCAGAAGTCATGAGCATTTTTTTATTCCTCCAATCTCACTTTATCATAACAGAATTGAAGGGAAAATCAATGATTGTTCAACCGACGCTTTTCCAATTGTCTTACCATTTCCCGAACAAATACTAAATCGGAAAAATATTTTTGTTTGTCTCCAATTTGCTGTGTTTTTTCATGACCTTTTCCTAGCAGCACGATTGTATCGCCTTCTTCCGCATAATTAAGTGCATGCTCAATCGCTTCTTTTCGGTTGAGACATTCGATATACTCCTGTGTAGAAGAAAAGCCTTCACGTATCTGCTTATTGATTTGCTGCGGGCTTTCATTGCGCGCATTGTCTGTCGTTAAAATAATATAATCCGCATAAATCGATGCGATCATTCCCATTTTAGGCCGTTTGGCTTTGTCTCGGTTACCCCCGCAACTGAACATGACAATCAACCGGCGCTTCGTATGTTTTTTCAGTGTCTGCAAAATCATTTTCATGGCATCCGGTGTATGGGCATAATCGACGATGATCGATAAGCCTAACTGGTTTTTCACATGTTCAAACCGACCTTCCGGCAACTCTAGATTTCCTATTGTATTGCATATGTCACTTAACGGAAAATCAAGCTGTGCAACACAGCTAACTGCTGCAAGGACATTGCTGCATTGATAGTCTCCCACCAACGGGATATTCACTATATGCTTCTCTTTTTTATGCTGAATACAGCAAGTCGTTGATGCCGGTCCATCAACCAGCGTTTGGAAAAAGTAATCGACATGGCTTCCCTTGCCGAAAAAAATCCGTTTGCCTTTTGTCGCCAAACCGATGGAACGACAGACACTGTCATCACTGTTTATAATATTCTTTTTAGCCAAGGTCGATAAAATCTGTTTGGATAGTTTATAGCGTTCGAAACTGCCATGATCTTCAATATGGTCTTCTGTCACATTCAAAAAAATTCCGATATCGATATCACAATGATCCAGGCGGTGCTTTTCTAGACCAATGGATGAAGCTTCCAGCACAACGTATGGTACATCAAGACGGATTGCTTCCTTAAATAAAAATTGTATGTTTTTCGCCTGTAAAGTTGTCAATGCTTCCATTTCCGGATAACATTTTTCACGGTCGATAAAAACACCATTCGTACCGATTACCATAACGCGCTTATCCAACCGGTTTAAAATTTGTCCGATAAAATGCGTAACAGTTGTTTTGCCGTTTGTTCCAGTTACCCCGATAACGGTTAATGCCTCTGCGGGGAAATTATAAATTTTTGCACTTGCATAGGCGATAAAACTTAAACAGTTCGGTACCCAAATAATCGGTACAGGTAAATCCGCTTCATTAAAGTAATTTTCATCATCTACTATAATTGCTGCTGCGCCCTTTTCCAAAGCGCTATCAATATACGAAATACCGCTCGACTTATTTCCTTTCCTGGCAATAAAAGCATCTCCAGGCAAAATAAGATTCGCATCGTCTTCCACTCTTCTTATTTCCACTCTAATGGAGCCCTTCATAGTGCACGGCCAATCTTTAATCAATTCTCCAATTTGCACGGTTTCACTCCTTACCATACTTTATGAAGACAAAAAAAAAACGCTACATTTCGCAGCGTTTAATTTTCAATTTATTTTTATTTTTGCTTTACATACAGTTGTGTATAGTAATTCATAAAAGCTCCAGAACCGATATGCGTAAATTCCTCATCCATAAGCAATGTCCTGTGTTCTTTCGAGTTTATCCAGCCATGAATAACCTCAATGGCATCTTTATAATTAGTTGCCACATTGACTCCATGCCGCTCATAATTCTGCTGTCCTTCATTCAACTGTTCTTCAATCTTATATTCATTATCTGTCACTTGAGAATCCATCATTCCCAAAAACATATGTTCACTATTATAATCCGCCAATGAAGCGAGCGTATCTGAAGGAAGTAAAGACGGCAATTCATATTGCATCCGTAAGGAATTTGCCAAATCCGTCAATTGTCTCCTGTTGGCCAAATTAATATCAATTTGCATATAGCTTGACGGTGTACTTGCTTCATAAAGCTCCCCTATAAACTGCATCTCATACGGCTTATGTAAAACAAGCGTTTCCCCATCCAGAAAACGGACACTGTAAAGCTGATTCGTTTCATGATCTATGTATAATTGCGCATATAGATTATCGTATTTCACTAAAATGCGATCATGTAAATCTTGTTCATTCATTGCAAATATATAAATATTATCAGCGAGTTCGACCGTTATTTCCTGCCCCAGCACTGTCGTACGATAAATATCATCCAAAGGCTCTCCGATTACAAAAGGTTCAATATCGAATTTATTATTATTTGTATAAATCTGATTTACACGATCTTCCTTTATACTGACCATTATCAGTCCAGTATCAGTATCATAGATCCACCATTCATACCCGTATTCCGATGGATCGATTCGCTTCGGAGTACTATATGTTTCCAATACTTCCTTTGATGTTTTTCCAATTAATGTGGAAATACCTGTAGCTGGTCGCGGAAGGTACTGTTCAGTTGGTAGGGAAGGTTCCAGTTCGATTACCGGTTTCGTAATGCTCGGTGGGCCTTCCAATAATTCGGTTTGAGAGGACTCTTCATTTGAATAATAAACGACAATCCCGATACAAGTTGCAATAATCAATATGCGAAATAAAACTTTCATTAAAATCCTCCAACACTTTTTTCAGTTAGTATAATTATACCAATTTTGGACTCTATGACACAATGTTGTCATTGCATCAATTACCATTTTGTTCTATTATTAGAATTGACCGTAAACTTATGTACGATAGGCAAAGGGAGGATATAGAAATGTATTTTGAAAACACACAACTCGAACATGTTAAAGTTGATCAAGAAGTTTTAACGACAGTAATGGGCAAATTCGGTTTAGAATGCCACGGTGCATGGGACTATGACCGTATGACATTTGACCGTTGCTATGATGTACGTGAAGGTCGTTTCTATTTACGTGTTTTTTGTAATGCAGTATCTGGTGATGTAGGTGCACATAATGCAACTTTAAACATCAACAAACCTGCAATTGGAAAATACTATTATCCACACGGTGTTGAATACACAGATGAAGTATTCCCGGGACATCTTGTAAAAGAATGTGAAAAAGTACTGGCAGATGTTCGCAGAGAGCTTTCAGCATACGGTATTTAATCCCTTTAAAAGCTGGCAATCCAACCCAGCTTTTTTTATTTGCCAAAAAAGCTCCCTATATCAAAGTATAGGAAGCCTTCAAATTTAAAATCCTAAAATTGCTTTAAAAACAGACGTTGTTTCGCCGCCCTCATAAATAATGTAAAGCAGTGAATACACAATAACCCCGGTAATCGCTACGAAGAACCAAATTATACTTGTAATCGCACCAATTTTGCGGTGTAATTTCAGCTTGGATTTAAGTCCTGAAATTATACTTGTCAAACCGAATACCGCCCCAACTGTCGCCAATGTTATATGGAAAACTAAAAAGACTGTGTAATATATTTTCAGCTCATCCGGTCCACCAAAGGCTGTATTACCAATGAAGACAGTACGTGATACATAAATGATAAAGAATGCCAGTGCCGATACACCCGCTGCCAACATTACTTTTCTATGTGCTTCCACATTTCTCTTTGCAATCAATACCCATCCAATTGCTACGAGCACTGCACTAAGGACAATAAACGTCGTGCTTATAGTGGGTAATATAGGTAAATTCATTTTAAAATCTCCATTCTTACTTAATCTATCAAGATGAACAACATTACTATGTTGATTGCTCCAATTGTTCACAGTTTAACATCTTATTAGTACTGCGTTCTATTTTGAAACTCTTTTAAAGCATTATCTGTAATTTCCTGCTGATTTGAACGCTCTGTATTCCACCACTTACGGAAAATTTTAAATAAAATAACCCCAAATATAATTTCCTGGATGATTTTCATCAAAACGCCGCCAACTTGCTGATCGCTCAATAAATCCATACTTGAGAACAGCTCGGGACCGGATAAAGTAAGTCCGGACAACGTTGAAGAAGGGACACATAATTCCATCGCCTTCAGCCACATGTCACCATCACTGTATGTACCGTACATTGGGCTCGAAGCAAATATAATAAGCGCACAGGCCGGTGTTATCAAAACTGCGTTCGAGGCAATATACGCCAATTTAGTCATATTCTTCATTTCATGCTGACCCTCAACATTATTCAATAATGGCCAGTACATAAAAATTGCAGAAATAAATAAAATTGCTGTATAAGCCAGATGGTATATTTCATTTAATTTAATCGTGTCAAATACGGATGGTAAATGGTAGACCGAAAACAAGCCGATAAAGAAGATGATAGAAACGAGCGGTTTTGTGAAAACAGCAAAAATTGTCCGCATAACCGGTGCTTCCACAACTACTTTCCAAACCCACCATGGAATTCCTTTTATAAAGAATATCGGCACTAATAATAATAAAAATGCCATTTGCGTCATATGCATCGTAAACATAATATGACCAAGCAAATCAATTGGAGATCCTTTAATAATATAAAAAGAAATAATCCCCAGTATAAAATAAGCCGCTTCACTATTCTTTAATGGTTCACTCACTTTAAACTTTTCACGCCATGTAACGGTCAGTAAAAAATAAAAAGCCGTTACGAGTAGTAAACACCCGAGTAAATATGGGCTCCATAATGCTTGAAAACCGAATATACTTATTGGCATATGACCATGCTCCTTTAAACATCAGTAGTTTTATTATAGATGGCAATTTCTCCAACTTCAATGAAAGAACTATGACAATTGCTTGAATCAAACATGTATTTTCTATACAGGTTAGTTTGTCCAATACTTAAAATGAAGCAGAGTCAACTTTCCCTTCTAAATAAGTGTGTTTAACTTAAAAAGTTTCCTTAATTTTTATGTACCTGAATCTATCTTACTTGCAACTGAGCTCGAAAACAAAAAACGTCCCCAGCATCTGCTAAGGACGTCATTTGTTATGCGATTAACCCCACCAAATAATTGTCGTAAACGCCAGGAAGAACGTGAACGCGATGAAGGCTGCACTCCAGATGAAGAACTCAATTACACCAACCATATGTGTCGTGCGATCTTCCAAGTGCATAAAAGCATAAAGTTGCAGCACTACTTGTACTCCAGCCAATAATAAAATAATCGGAATGATAAATGTTGGAGCAAAGTCAGCCAGTACAGCGGCAAATGCGATAAAAGTCAGGAAAATCATGATCGCAAAGTTTACTACTTGTTTACGCATATGCGCTTTGGCATGTTCTCGGTCATATTCGAATTGTGCCTGAGTACGTACTTCTACATGAGTTTCGTGTCCCATTTATCCAACCACTCCCATCAGATAGACTACCGTGAAAATGAATACCCAAACAACGTCAATGAAGTGCCAGTACAGTGAAGCTGCAAAGAACTTCGGTGCGTTGTATAAGTTCAACCCACGGCCACTATTGCGGATGATTAATCCTGTAATCCATACTAACCCGATAATTACATGCAGACCGTGCATCCCTACCAGCGTAAAGAACGCAGAAGAGAACGCCGATTGTGTATAACCAAACCCGATGTGTACATAGTGCTGGAATTCATAGATTTCCAATGCCAGGAAGCCCAGACCTAATAAAACTGTAATCCCCATCCATGTACGAACACCGGAATAGTTAAAGTTTCTCATATGGTACATCGCATATACAGATGTTAATGAAGATGTTAATAATAACATTGTCATCACAAACGCCAACGGTAATTCATAAAGTCCCTTTGCCGAAAATTCCATCCCTGCCGGACCGCTATCTTTAAGCGCGATATATGTAGCAAATACACTCGCGAATAATACTGTATCCGATGCCAGGAAAATCCAAAGTCCAACTAACTTGTTTTTCCCTTCTAAAGTAGCTTGTTCAGGGTGTTTCGGCCAAGTTTGTGGAGTAAATTTTTGATTAAGATCCATTACTTGATACCCCCTTTATTACCTGTTGCACGGTAGTGAGCTAAATCCGCTTCCACTTGTTCAATTTCCGGAACTGTCACATGGAATCCTAAATCGTCTTTAAACGAACGAATGATCATACATGCAATTGTTAATCCAAGACCACCGATCATCAATGCTAAAGAGATGGCAGGTGTTGTACCTGTAGCTGTACCAGCCTGAACTTGATCTCCCCATGGGCTGTATAGAGCACCAAATGCGGCAATCATCATTCCGATTGACATAATGAATGGCAATATTGAATTGTTTGGCATATGAATTTCACCTAATGGCTCAGCATAAACCATACCTTCTTTGTTGCCTTCTTCTTTTTCAATCCAATAAGGATCGTAACCACGAATAAGTGGTGTTTGTTTAAAGTTATAGAATGGCAGCGGTGTTTCAAGCGCCCACTCAAGTGAACGGCCATCGCCCCAGTAATCACGACGGTTAACCGGTTCAGATTTAATCGATAATATTGCATCGATTACTAATAATACTACCCCGATTCCCATCATAATAGCACCGATTGACGAGATAAAGTTGAATGCATCCCAACCTTGCCCTTCCATGTAAGTGAATACACGACGTGGCATACCCATTAATCCTAAGAAATGCTGGATGAAGAATGTTAAATGGAATCCGATAAAGAACATCCAGAAAGTAATCATTCCCAGTTTAGGATTTAATGCACGGTTAAACATAATCGGCCAGTAGAAATGCGCTGACCCGAATAATCCTGTAACGATACCACCTACGATTACGTAGTGGAAATGCGCAACGATAAAGTAGGAATCATGAAGCTGGTAGTCAAGTGGTGCAGTTGCCTGCATTACCCCTGTAACCCCTCCCGCAACGAATGACGGGATAAATCCAAGTGCATAAAGCATCGGAACCGTAACTTTAATCGAACCGCCCCAAATTGTCAGAATCCAGTTGAATACTTTCATCCCTGTCGGAACAGCGATCGCCATTGTTGCAACAGCGAAAATTGCGTTCGCAGTAGCACCTAAACCAACCGTGAACATGTGGTGGGCCCATACCATGAACCCTAGGAAACCGATTAAAATCGTAGCGAATACCATTGATGAGTATCCGAACAAACGCTTACGAGCGAAAACCGGAATAATTTCCGAGAATAAACCGAATGCCGGCAATACTAAAATGTATACTTCAGGGTGACCGAAAATCCAGAATAAGTGCTCCCAAATAATTGTATTACCACCCATTGTATGATCAAAGAAATTTGCCCCAAACATACGGTCAACTAACATTAAGAACAATCCGCCAGTAAGTGGAGGGAATGCGAATAAAATTAGTGAACTTGCTACTAAAGTTGTCCAAGTAAATAAAGGCATACGCATGAACGTCATACCCGGCGCACGCATCGTAATGATTGTTACGATGAAGTTAATACCTGAAATCAGCGTACCTGCACCCGAAATTTGCAGACCAAGAATATAGAAGTCAATACCATGGCCCGGTGAATATAAAGATAATGATGCATAAGAAGTCCAACCTGCATCAGGTGCCCCACCTAAAAAGAATGAAAGGTGAAGGAATACTGCACCAATAAAGAATAGCCAAAAACCTAATGAGTTTAAAAACGGGAATGCAACGTCACGTGCACCAATTTGAAGTGGTACGACCGCATTCATAAAGGCAAATATTATTGGTGTTGCTGCTAAGAATAGCATCGTTGTGCCGTGCATCGTTAATAGTTCGTTAAATAGGCCTGCAGAAATGAATGTACTTTCAGGGAACATTAATTGAATACGCATCAGTAACGCTTCAAAACCTGCAATTGCGAAGAACAGAGTACCGGCTGCTAAATACATGATTGCGATCTTTTTATGATCGACCGTTGTTAAATAGTCCCATACATGTGCTCCAAAGCCCTTTTTCTGTGTAACAGAGCTCACACCTTTAACCTCCTTCAATGTTTCTCTCTAATGTATAAATTACTTTTCAACTGATAACGACATTAAATATTCAGCAATTGCTTGCGCTTCTTCCCGAGTAACATCGTATTTACCTGTCATTGTGTTACCTGGTTTATACGGTTCAGGATCAAGAATCCATTCAGTCGTATTTTCTACTGTATGTTCCATGAAACCAGCAACACGGTTACGATCACCGAAAGTTGTTAAGTTAGGACCTAATCCATTTCCCGCAACTCCGGATACTGCATGACATCCCAAGCAGGAATTGGCGAACGTTGCTTCACCTAAATCAGACGACTCTTTATCCGCTGTAGCACCTTCAGTAGCCTGCATTGCTGTAACCCAAGCGTTAAACGCTTCCGGTTCAAGTGCTTTTACTTTAAAGTCCATTAAAGCATGTGAAGGACCACATAACTCAGCACATTTACCATAGAACACACCTTCACCATCGTTTAGCCCTGCTGATTCCCTATCAAACTGTAAATAGAATTTGTTGATACCATCAACGTTCGTATCCATTTTACCGCCAATAGCAGGAATCCAGAAAGAGTGCTTTACATCAGATGCGATTAAGTTGAAGTATACTTTTTCATCAGTAGGAACAACCAGTTCCTGTGCTGTAATAATTCCTTGGTTTGGATATTCAAATTCCCACCAGTATAACTTTGCCGTAACATTTACTGTAAGTGCAGTTTTGTTACCGCTCTCGTCTACCTCTTCCATTGCAGCGACATTCGAAAATTTATACGTATAGTGCAGTGTTGGAACAGCTAAGACTAATAGTAAAATGATTGGAATAACTGTCCAAATCACCTCTAACGTGTGGCTTCCTTCCACTTGCTTCGGCATATGGTCTTCGCCAACTTTTGAACGGCGGAATTTAAAGAAAGCAACTAAATAAATTGTCGATACGACAATTACGACTAAAGCCATAATAGCTATGGATAAATATAAGATGTTTAATTGCTCTTTTCCGACTTGACCAGATGGACGAAGCGTCGAGATATACTCTTCACCACATGCTGAAAGGAATACTGTCATTACTGTTAATAACGAGAATAAACGCCATTTTTTAAGCCCTTTCATCATAGCTTAATAAACCCCTCTTTCTTTGTTGTATTTTAATGTGTAACCAGGACTGCGGTTATGTCTATGTGAATTCTTGTACAGCGCAATACCGTACTTGAAAGAATTCCGATTTAATTAGCCGCCCACTAATTGCTGCTCCACTTTATTTTCAAATATTGATTAGTCTCCCGTTCTCCCAATCCAGTAAAAAAACTTATAGATCGATTGGGAAAATTCTAATATATTTGAGTAAAGTTTCACTTAAATGGTATGGCTCAGAAAATTATAAGTCCCCACATGCTGACAGCAGTCACTGCTATCGGTTACAAAAATCCGCTTACGCAACAAGCAGGATATTGTAATTATTGAGACATTTTTACTTATATCCCATTTCACTACTAACTTCTAGTTTAAACTATTTTGCTAGAAAAATAAGCAAATATCTAGAAAACATTCAATTCTTCTTTAAGTCTTCGTAAATGTGAAGTACCAATGTCTATCTTTATAAGTGCAAGAAAACTTAAAGAATAACTGTGCTAAAAATATCTATAGTTCGACGGGTTTTGGTAAAAGAGTCCAATAACTTACTTCTCCTTTCAAATTTGTAAGCATATTCCGTTAACATAACTATATCTAAATTTGGATAGGATTTCTAGACGTTTCATGAAATTTCAAACTACTTCACATCAAACATGACGAAACATGCAGAAATCTCCTTCAACAACTATATAGTAATGTATTTTTTGCCAAAATTTGTGAATGCAAGAAGAAAAATTTATGAACAATTTGTGAAAAAATGGTTGCGTTTACAATCCAATCCTTAATACGGTTGTATTTTTCAGATATTTTCGCTATTATCTAAAATTAGAGACGCTCTTTGTAGCGAAGCGAAAATTAAAGTAGGTGAGCTATTTTATGCATAAAAAATATTACAAATTTTTAAAATGGTTTGCTGTTTTATCTACCCTCGGCATGTTGCTCATCCTTCAAGGTGGAGCACTAGTTACAAAGACTGACAGCGGTTTGGGCTGTGGTAGAAACTGGCCGGACTGCAACGGGTCATTAATACCGAAAGAAATTACCACCGAAGTATTAATAGAATTTTCTCATCGTCTTGTAACAGGGTCAGTATCCATTTTCATTCTCATTCTCGTTATTTGGACATGGCGCGCACTAGGCCATATTCGTGAAGTTAAGCTTTTAGGGTTTTTGGCTTTATTCTTCCTTGCTCTTCAGGCCCTCATTGGAGCCGCCCAAGTATTGTGGGGACAAGGGGACTTTATTTTAGCGTTACATTTCGGGATTTCATTAATCTCATTTGCGGCAGTACTGCTGCTAACCTTGATTGTATTTGAAGTCGACAAAAAATTTGATGCCGATCGATTGTACATGAGCAGGAAATTAAAAATACATACTATTTGCGTTACTTTATATTCATATGTAGTTGTTTATACAGGGGCTCTTGTACGTCATACCGATGCGAGTCTTGTTTGTCCGGACTGGCCGTTCTGCCGTAACGATCAGCCATTGACGATGCCGTACAATATGTATGAATGGGTTCAGATGGGACACCGTTTTGCAGTGTTGGTCTTCGTTATTTGGATTGCCTATATTGCTGTCCATGTTATCAGAAACTACAAAAATCAGCGGATAATTTTCTGGGGCTGGACAATTGCCCTTTCACTGGTCATTTTACAAGTGATTGCCGGCATGCTCGTAGTCCTATTAAAACTTCACTTATTCGTCTCATTAATGCATTCGTTATTAATCACACTTCTATTCGGTTTATTATGTTATTTGATCATGCTGGTCTCAAGGTCTAAATAAATTGAATAGAATTTACTAGAAAAGGGAGATTGCTAAATGCAGTCTTTCTTTTTCATTTGTTGGATTTTGGTGGAATAACCGAATTGGTAGGGCGCAAATATTTATATTCAAATTCACTTTGGATTTTTATACAGTAGTATGAACTACTTGTTCGGTCCGGAAGCGGCGAGTGCAGCTGCCGGCTTCGCCTTTCGTTGCAGAGCGAAGCAGTATCTGAGAAGAGTGACTCAAAGCTTCCTAGGGGAACAAGCATGTGTGGGAGACTTGGAACAAAAGCTAGGAGCGACATGTCCTCGACAACGCTTTTGTGATCAGCTTCGTGTTGGCCCCGTGCGCCCTGGAAAGCGTCCGCCATAGCGAAGAACAATAATTTTCATCAAAAAACAAAAAAATAAAGCGCCGCAAATTTGAAATAAAAATTTGCGGCGCTTTTCATATTAATCCAGGTAGACGTATACGTGTTCTATTCTAATTCAATAAGCAGATCGCCTGTTGAGATGGCGTCTCCTGCTTTTGCATAGATTTCTTTTACAATACCGTCTTTTGGCGCTTGGACTGTTGTTTCCATTTTCATTGCCTCAGTAATGAGTAAATGTTCGCCACGTTTTACGGTACTTCCTTTATTTACCACAACTTTAAGAACAGTACCCGGCATTGTTGCACCGATTTGGTTCGGATTGGCAGGATCTGCTTTTAAAGCAATGCTTCCGTCAACTTCAACCGTTAAATCTTGAATTACCAGTTCACGAGATTGGCCATTCAGTTCAAAATAGATAATACGTGTTCCATCATGCTGCGGTTCGCCGATTGATACAAGCTTAACAATCAGTGTCTTTCCTTTTTCGATTTCTACTTCAATTTCTTCGCCAAGCTTCAAACCATAGAAGAATGTAGGTGTATCAAGTACCGAAACATCGCCGAATGCATTCACAGCATCAATATACTGCTCAAATACTTTCGGGTAAAGCGCATATGCCAATACGTCTTGTTTAGATGGTGCTCGTCCACACTTTTCAGTTAATTCTGCTGTCAGCTGATCAAAATCGACCGGCGGCAATAATTCACCCGGGCGAACTGTAATAGGCGTACGATCCTTTAATACAACTTTCTGAATTTCCACCGGGAATCCGCCATGTGGCTGTCCTAAATAACCTTGGAAAAACTCAATAACAGATTCAGGGAAATCTATTGTTTGTCCACGCTCCACAATATTGTCTTCCGTTAAATCATTTTGTACCATAAATAACGCCATATCCCCTACCACTTTAGAAGACGGTGTTACTTTTACAATATCACCGAACATTAGATTTACACGGGAATACATTGTCTTTACTTCATCCCAGCGGTCACCTAAGCCGACTGCTTTTGCTTGTTGCTGCAGGTTGCTGTACTGACCGCCAGGCATTTCATGTACATAAATTTCAGAATGTGGTGCATTCATGCCGCTTTCGAAATCAATATAGTATTTACGAACATCTTCCCAGTAGTACGACAATTTTTCAAGGCTTTCAATATTGCCACGTACATTACGTTCAGAACCTTTCATTGCATAGTACAATGAATTGGCGCTTGGCTGTGATGTTAAACCAGCCATCGAACCTAATGCTGTATCAATAATATCAACACCCGCTTCAATTGCTTTCGCATATAAGTAAATTCCATTTCCGCTCGTATCATGTGTATGCAAGTGGACTGGCAGACTAGTCGCATCTTTCAGCTCGGAAATAAGTCGATATGCAGCCTGCGGTTTCAGTAGTCCTGCCATATCTTTAATTGCCAGAATATGCGCGCCTGTTGCCTCCAGTTCACGTGCCATATCTTTGTAGTATTGAACCGTGTATTTTGCACGGCTGTCATCTAAAATATCGCCTGTATAACAGATTGCCGCTTCCGCAACTTTTCCGCTATTACGCACTTCATCAATTGCTACTTCCATTCCTTTAATCCAGTTAAGCGAGTCGAAAATCCGGAAAACGTCCACACCTGAAGAAGCGGATTCCTGAATAAACTCCCGAATCAGATTATCCGGATAGTTCGTATAACCTACCGCATTCGCCCCGCGTAACAGCATTTGAAACAGAACATTCGGAATTTTCTTTCTAAGTTTTTCCAAACGATCCCACGGGTTTTCACTTAAGAAACGGTATGCAACATCAAACGTTGCACCACCCCACATTTCAAGTGAGAAATAGTCATGCATTAAACGGGAAGTTTCGTCTGCAATTTCAAGCATATCCTGTGTACGCACACGCGTTGCAAGCAATGATTGATGTGCATCACGGAATGTTGTGTCTGTCAGTAACACATCTTCCTGTTCTTTAATCCATTTCACAAGTCCATCTGCACCTTGCGCATCAAGAATTTGCTTTGTTCCTGCTGGAGAAGGAATAAGAATATCTATTTTTGGCTTATCCGGCTGTACAAAAATCGGCTTTGTTCGTTTTTCAACACCCGGGAATCCATTTAATGTGACATTCCCGATATAGTTTAATAGTTTCGTTCCACGGTCTTTACGTTCCGGGAATTCAAACAATTCCGGTGTCGTATCGATAAAGCTCGTATCAAACTCGCCTTTTATGAATTTTTCGTGTATTACAACATTCCCTAAAAACGGAATATTCGTCTTTACACCTCGAATACGGAATTCACGTAAGTTTCGGTCCATCTTTGCCGCAGCTTCTTCAAATGTCATGCCCCAAGTAGAAATTTTTACAAGCAAGGAATCGTAGTATGGTGTTACAACAGCACCCTGGAAGCCATTTCCTGCGTCCAGACGAACACCAAAGCCGCCACTTGAACGATATACCATCAATTTTCCTGTATCCGGCATAAAGTCGTTAGCTGGGTCTTCCGTTGTTACACGAGACTGAATTGCGTAACCGAACAGCGGAATTTTGTCTTGTGCAGGAATTCCTACTTCTTTTGAATGAAGGTCAAGTCCTTCTGCTACTTTAATTTGTGCATGCACAATATCAAGACCGGTAATCATTTCCGTAATCGTATGTTCAACTTGAATACGCGGATTTACTTCAATGAAATAAAATTGATTGTCTGCAACTAAGAACTCGACAGTACCTGCATTAATGTAGCCAACATTTTTCATCAACTTAACAGCTGCGTCACAAATATCATTGCGGAGCTGATCGGAAATTGAATTTGACGGTGCAATTTCCACAACCTTTTGATGACGTCGTTGAATTGAACAGTCACGTTCATAGAGATGGACAATATTACCGTGAGTATCCCCGATAATTTGTACTTCAATATGCTTAGGTTTAATAATTGCCTTCTCCACATATACTTCATCCGAGCCAAATGCGGCTTTCGCTTCAGATTTTGCTCGATCATAAGCGGATTGCAGTTCTTCTTTGGAATTAACTAAACGCATTCCACGTCCGCCACCGCCAAGAGCCGCTTTAATCATAATCGGGAAGCCATATGCTTCACTGAACTGTTCAACTTCCTGCAAGTTTGCTACAGGACCGTCCGTACCTGGAATAACCGGAATCTCTGCAGCAACTGCCTGCTCACGCGCTTTAACTTTATCGCCAAACATATCAAGATGCTTAGAAGTCGGTCCAATAAATTGAATACCTTCCTCTTCACAACGACGCGCGAAATCTACGTTTTCCGATAAGAAACCGTAACCAGGATGAATCGCATCCACATTTGCTTCTTTTGCAATTTTAATGATGCCTTCAATATCCAAATAAGCATCAATCGGCTTTTTACCTACACCAACGATATAGGCCTCGTCTGCTTTATAGCGGTGGTAAGATCCGCTATCTTCACGAGAATAGATTGCCACTGTTTTAATATGTAACTCATTACAGGCGCGTAAAATACGGATGGCGATTTCGCCTCGGTTTGCAACTAAAATCTTTTGAATCGACTTCATTTCTCCCTAACCCCCAATTACTTTCTTTTTTCCAATTTGTGATGTGTGGATACATTGATAAGTATCCCCATTGCTACTGAGAGCAATAATATAGAAGTACCGCCATAGCTAATAAAAGGTAACGTTACTCCGGTTAACGGGATAAGTCCCGATAATCCACCTAAATTAATAAAAGTCTGTAATCCTATCCATGTAGAAATGCCCGCCGCTAACATTCGTGCAAGCGGATCTTTTGTTGACATCGCAATATAATAACCGCGCATCACAATAAAGCCTAAGCCAAGAATAACAATTGATACACCTAAAATCCCTAACTCTTCGGCTATAATCGCCATAATAAAATCGGTTTGCGGTTCAGGTACATACCCAAGCTTTTGAATCGACTGCCCGAGCCCTCGACCTTCCAAACCTCCCGCTCCAATTGCATAATAACCGTTGACAACATGATATCCGGAATTAAGCGGATCACTGAAAGGATCCAAAAAGGAAGTAATACGGCCTCTTCGGCTTGCGTTGAAAACCGTGTCCCATTTAAAGATTAAAATTCCGATCATTCCGACAACACCGAGTGCCGAGAGCAGTCCAAAAATCCGCCCGAGCGTTTTACCCCTAAGTCCACTCGTAATAACAACAACAAGTGCAATGGCTACAATAATAACAAGTGCACCGAGATCAGTTTCAAAACCGACTACAAGTACGATAAACAGCCACATGCCGAGCGGATAGGACACATCATCAAATGTTAGCAGCTGCATCGAGCCACGGTTTACACTTTTACGGTAAAAAGTTCCTGCAAAGAAAATTATAATAAAGAGTTTGGCAAATTCGGATGGCTGGAAATTCATGAGACCAAATAGGCTTATCCAACTTTTCGATCCATTGACATTTTTGCCGGCTACTAAAAGCCATAACTCTAGTATAAACATAACTGTCAGCAAAAGACCTAATATAGATTTACTGGATAATCTTTTATAGGGCGTAATGACAGTAACTGTAAACAAAATTAACGCTAAAATTATATTGACGAGCTGGCGATTATAGTAAAAATTCGGATTTGCATCATATTGAATAATTGAAACCCAAATACTCGAACTGTAGATCATGACAAGTCCAAATAACATTAACAAAATGTAAACGAACAACAACCCATAATCAAAATTGCGAAAATAATTTTTAAAATATTGTTTCATGTTAAAAACCTCATCTTTGAAAAAAAAACTCAAACCGCAATGTAGCGTTTGAGTTTTCTTTTATTTGTCTGTATACGCATCATGTAATAAAGAAAGCTCTTTCTCTAATGAATCGAGAATTTGCTTGCCTTGTTCACGTTCGATCAGCCCGAGTTTCGCGGCAAATTCAATTTCGCGCGATAAACCAAACATTTGTGTATCTAAAACTTCTTCATATAACGGACAAGATGGCATTGTCAGATTATCCATTTGTACGCGAATTAATCGAGCAATTTTGTCTGCATCCGCAGTTAACAGCTCTAATGCTTTTTCCTGAAAGGAAGCTTGTGCTTTCGTATCCATGAGGACGCCCCCATCTATGATATTTCTTCGACTCTATCTTAGTAAAGTGTATCTTTTTACATTCAAAAATGCAAGTGTCTTTGTATGTTTTGCATTCAATTCAATTATATTTCTTTCTATGAGGAATCGCGTTATAATTATGAAGGAACATAGTGAAGGGGGACTGACAAATGACCGAAACAATCATTCCAATTAAAGGCGCGGTTAAATTTGAACTAACATTAGATCCTACTGTATGGATTTTTGATGATCGTAAACTGGATCTGAATACATATTTTGTTTCAGAAAAAGTTGAAGAAAATAATGAAAAATATTTACGTGAAATGGGTGCACACTGGTCACGAGAAATTATGGAAGGCGCCGTATTTCCGCCAACATTGAAAACTGAACGTAAATTTGACCGTAAAGGCATGATGACCGGCACTTTCGGAATGGAAATTAAACCATTTTTGAAAAATGCCGAAATTGCAGACGGTGCGAACGAAGTTGTTTTCGAATGTACAACAGGCGAGGAATTTGCTTTTCCACTACAGCAGGCTGAAAGTTTCATTTTCAAATTCAGCCAAGAAGGCAAACCTCTTTTAGAAGATGGACCAGTACATGTACTATTTGCAGATGGTTCAAATTTAGAAAATCCAATAAAAAATGTGCGTGCGATTCGTATTCAATAGGAGGATTTCGTCATGCGTGTAAAATGTGTCATTTGCGATACACTACATGAACTACCAAACGATTTACCTTTAGCGAAAAAATTACGCAATCGTCCCATCCATACGTTTATGTGCTCAACATGTTCGGAACGTATTACCGAAAATACTCATAAACGAGTAGCAACAGGAAAATTCCGCTTTTTCCGAACTTCTTCCAAATTTGATGAAGAATTTTAAAATATGATTCGGAATACCAAAAAACCATTTTTCTCAATGAGAAAAATGGTTTTTTTGAGTATAAAATTTCTGTTTCCTTTAAAGGTTTTCCTTGTTAAACGAAATGATCAATAGTCAAAAGACTGTTCGTGGAATTTGAAATCGACGAAGCTTTTTCCGGTAATTTTACTTAACTGGAAGAAGTTTAATACTTCTGTTTTTACCCCTTCAAAAACACGTTCTTCGTCAACGACATATGCTTCAATCGCCACAGGAATTTCACCGAATTGCGCTTTTAGAACATCTGCAATTTGCTGTGCTTTTGCTTCTGAAATTTCCTCATCCACTAATAAGTGCACAGTAGCTTTTTTCGCTTTCACATCTTCAATTGCTGTCTCTTCCTCCAGGTCTTCCTGGAATACATTCGACATAACTAAAATCTCTGTCCCAACGATTGGTTGGATTAGTTCATTGACTTTCACATTTACATTTTCCCCATAATATTCACCATAATATTTACCATCTTTCACATCAAAATCATACACTGTTTTTGATGTTTCCGATTGGACCGTCACTTCAAAATCATCACCTATTGCAGGTGCCGTAGATTTTGTAACAACAAATTGATCGTTATAAATTGCACTTAATTCAGCTGCTGCATTATCCTCATTTTTCGCTGATAATACTGCAGGTATAAAAATAACGCAAGATATAATAATTAGCGCTAAACCAACAATGATAAAAATTTGCTTTTTAGTAAAATTCATTTTCATCTACTCCATTTTAGTTATTATCCCCAATTATGAATTATAACGCTCCGAATAAAGCGTTTTCAATTAAATTGCCTAAAAAAAGAAGGGAATGTGTCTAAATTAACACACCCCCCTCTCTATTAATTTACTTGTTTCGCTTCTTCTCGTTTTTCACGCCATAAACGTGATTTATAGACGATCAGAATTAACGCAGCTACAATTAAACCTTCAATCATCGGTAAGAATAGAGCCAAAAATGTCAACACCATACATCCTATAAACAGGAAAGCATAAATGACGACATTTCTGCCGAATGAAAGTTTTTTTGCAAAGCCAAGTTTGTATACAATTGCCGACATAAGGAATACAAGAACAAATGTTGCATAGCCCGCTACCTGGTAGCTAGGTAAATTTTCGTATAAATATCTTGTAATTCCGGACATACGATTAAATACGTAATCACTTTCATTTGTAGATACAGTTGCCAGTAATACTAAATTAAAATAGCTACCAAACACAGCCATCATATTCAACATCATTCAACCTTTCCTTAATGACGCCAATTAAGCTTCTAACTCAGCGCTCTTTTTCTTTTTCGCTACACGTTCACGTTCACCTTTATCAAGAATCTGTTTACGTAAACGGATTGATTCTGGAGTTACTTCCAGGTACTCGTCATCACCTAAATATTCCAATGCTTCTTCAAGCGTTAAAATACGAGGCTTTTTAATAACATTCGTTTGGTCTTTATTCGCTGAACGGATGTTTGTTTTTTGTTTTTGTTTTGTAATGTTTACAGTAATATCACCGTCACGGTTGTTTTCACCAACAACCATTCCTTCATATACTTCTGTACCCGGCTCAATGAATAATGTACCACGGTCTTCGATACCCATCATACCATAAGTTGTTGATTTACCATTTTCCATTGAAACTAATACGCCTTGGTGACGTCCGCCTACTTTACCAGGAACTACTGGCGCATAGTGATCGAATGTATGGTTAATAATACCGAAACCTTTTGTAATCGACATGAATTCAGTTGTGTAACCGATTAAACCACGTGCTGGTACGTTAAAGATTAAACGTACTTGTCCAGAACCGTTGTTAACCATATCAAGCATTTCACCTTTACGAGTACCGATTGATTCAATAATAGATCCTACTGAATCTTCAGGTACGTCGATTTGAACGCGCTCGATTGGCTCAGATTTAACGCCATCGATATCACGGATGATTACTTGAGGTTTAGAAACTTGTAATTCATAACCTTCACGACGCATATTTTCGATTAGAATCGATAAGTGAAGCTCACCACGACCTGAAACTGTCCAAGCGTCCGGTGAATCTGTATCTTCTACGCGTAGTGATACGTCTGTTTGTAACTGAGCACGTAAACGCTCCTCGATTTTACGAGAAGTTACCCATTTCCCTTCGCGACCTGCGAATGGTGAATTGTTAACTAAGAATGTCATTTGTAAAGTTGGCTCATCGATGCGTAATGGTGTTAACGCTTCTTGGTGCTCGATTGGGCAAACTGTTTCCCCAACGTTAATATCTTCCATTCCGGAAACCGCGATTAAATCACCAGCAATTGCTGTTTCAACTTCTTCACGTTTTAACCCGAAGAAGCCAAAGATTTTTGTTACACGGAAGTTCTTCACTGTACCATCTAATTTCATTAGAGAAACTTGTTGACCTACAGAGATTTTACCGCGGAATACGCGACCGATACCAATACGACCAACGAAGTCATTATAGTCAAGTAATGCTACTTGGAATTGTAAAGGCTCGTCCGAGTTATCTACTGGAGCTGGGATAGCTTCAATAATTTTCTCAAATAAGCACTTCATGTCTTCTTCTTGGTTTGCTGGATCTGGATCTAAAGATGCAGTTCCGTTTACACCTGAAGCATAAACAACCGGGAAATCTAATTGATCTTCATCTGCACCTAGCTCGATTAATAATTCTAATACTTCGTCTACTACTTCTAGAGGACGAGCTGAATCTTTATCTACTTTGTTTACAACAACGATTGGTGTTAAACGTTGTTCCAACGCTTTCTTTAATACGAATCGTGTTTGCGGCATACAACCCTCATACGCATCGACAACTAAACAAACGCCATCTACCATTTTTAAGATACGTTCTACTTCTCCACCGAAGTCTGCGTGTCCAGGCGTATCAAGGATGTTGATACGAGTCCCATTGTAATTTACTGCAGTATTTTTAGCTAAAATCGTAATTCCACGTTCACGCTCTATATCACCAGAGTCCATAGCACGTTCTTCAACACGTTCGTTTGAACGGAAAGTCCCTGATTGTTTTAATAATTGGTCTACTAACGTTGTTTTACCATGGTCAACGTGAGCAATAATTGCGATATTACGAATATCTTGACGTAAATTTGTCATTATTCCACTCCATATTCTTTTTTCAATTGTTTAACTGTGATATTATAGCACATGAAAGATTAAATGTCTTTTCACAATAATTAATTACATTTATTGTCACATATAAAAAGTATATGGAGGTATGAACGATGAATAAAGCAAAATTTGTGATGTTTATTTACGCATTAGCAGCGATTCTTTCAATGATTAGCATTGGATTTGCATTTTCACTTATTTTCATGACAGGACCAAAGTATGAAACTACCGGCTGGATCGGTGTTGTTTTAGGTGTTATCGTTATGTGTGGAATTTTCGGTATGGCCTTTAAGACAAAACGTAAATTCAGAGATCAAGGTTTATTATAGAAAAAAACTTCGGTGCAATGAGCACCGAAGTTTTTTTATTTTTTTTCTTCAATATATTTATCCAAGATTAAATGATGAATGGAAGGATTCGCAATTAGAAATGTATCCTTCGATAAATAATCGAAACCTTTGCCGTCCAGATTTGTGGCAATCGCCCCTACCTCTTTTGCAATGATCACTCCCCCGCCGATATCCCAAGGTGCAAGACGCATGGACATATAAGCATCCAGCTTTCCGCTTACAACAAAGGCGATTTCCATTGCTGCCGAGCCGTAGGAACGTGTCCCGCGCACCGTGCGAACAAGTTCGATAATCTTTTCGTGGTTGATGCGACTATTCGGTGTAACCCAGTTAGCATTGATGCCGATTACCGCCTCTTCGATTTTCACCGGCTGCAGCTTGCGCAGCGGAGAATCGTTATACCATGCCCCTTCACCTGCAATTGCATTGAATAAATCTTCCCGCATCACATCAAATATGTACCCCAACACTCCAACACCATCAACATAAATGCCGATTGTAATCATGAAATGACGATGCTGCTTCACAAAATTCATCGTTCCGTCAATCGGATCGATAATCCACACAACGCCTTCCAAACTTTCAACTTTTTCGCCCATTCCTTCTTCACCTAAAATACGATGGTCCGGATTAAAAGCCTTTATTTTTTCAATGAAAAACAATTCTGTTTCACGATCTATATTCGTTACTAAATCATTGGGATTCGACTTTGTTTCGATTTCAATATTATAGGAAAATGCTGATCGAATATTTTTTCCCGCTTCAAAAATAATTTCTTTTGCAAATTTATCCAGTTGTTTTATATCCATCGTTCATCCACCTTCCGACAACAATCGCCAGTTAATTTATGTAATTATGTTGAGCGTTTTTTAAAGTACCCTTATTATAACAAAAAATCACTTGCTTTCTTACGTCCGCAAGTGATTTTTTATTTTGGAAACATTTTTTTGTTACGCATATGCATGTAGACCCTTTAATTCCTCTTGAATTTCTGATAAACGTTTTTTAGATTTATCAATATCAGACTGATTTTTTTCATTCATCGCAGCATAGAGTGTTGCCAGTTCATAATCCATTTCCAACATTAAAATCTCTTCATATTGCTTTTCAATATCAACTTTGCGTATAATCTTAATCATCTGTTTCATAATAAATCACTTCCTTATCATAATTTTTCAGACTTTAACCAAACTGGAGAATATAAGTAATTTCTTAATAGCCTCGCCATTATTATTTTTCCGCTGGTATAAAGTTTCTATTACAAGATTTTTTCCCAAAAAGTTAATAAAATAAACATAAAATGAAAGGAATTATAAAAATGAGTATTGTCAAATGGACGAAAGAAGACTTTCAAGTATTTAGTATTGATGGTCTAGATGAGCGTATGGACGCTTTAACAACAATTATACGCCCGAAGTTTAATGAGCTTTCGGAGACCTTTACAGGGTATTTCAGTGCACAAACAGGAGAAGAATTTTTTGGTCATGTTGCAAAACATGCCCGCCGTACTGTAAACCCGCCAAAAGACTCATGGGTTGCGTTTGCTCCGTATAAGCGTGGTTATAAAGCATTGCCGCATTTCCAGATTGGATTATGGGGTACGCATCTTTTCATCGTAGTTGCAGTGATATATGAAGCGCCGCATAAACAAGAAATGGCACAGCGCTTACTGGAAAATATGCAAGTGATTAAAGATTTATCCGATGATTTTGTACTTTCCGGCGATCATATGCAACCACATACAATTCCTTTAAAAGAAGCGCGCAATGAAAAGCTTGAACAGCTCCTTATACGCCTGCGTGATGTAAAAAAAGGAGAATTTCTTGTTGGACGTCGTATACCTGCAGATGAGGCAATTAAAATGTCTGCAGAACAATTTTTGCAATTGGCTGAACGAACATTTGATGAGCTTCTCCCTGTTTATGAAATCATCAAAGGCTAATCGACCATTTATTATTAATATGTACAAAAGACTGCTAAACATTCCAACAATTTAAAAATAATTTAAAAAATTCTAAAGATTAAAATAAAAGCAGCATTTTCCTCTCGGAGAAAAATGCTGCTTTTTGCTGTACAGAATATTCGTTTCTTTTTTGAAGTATTTTGCCTTATCCATGCACTGCTATTTCTGTCACAGAATTTTTGTTACATTCTTACAAGTTGTCCGTCCGCTAATTCTTTCGCCAGCTTTACGACACGGAATGGTACATAAGAGCTTGCCTGCTCGAATTCACGGCAGATTGTTTTTTCTTCCGCCTGGGAAGGTACAATTTCTTTAAAACGTTTGTAGCGAGCCATGACTAGTTCACGCTTCGCCCCTTTTTCGTAAGCCATTTCCACCACTTCAAAAAAGCGTACGACATCGACCATTTCATCTGTCGTCCAGTCCGTCGATAATGGGTATGAATATTCCATAAATTATTTACCTGCCTTTAATTGTTACTGTCCCCATTTTAAACGGATTTTTTCCGCTTGTACAACCATACGCTGAATTAATTCTTCTACTGACGGTACATCTTGAATTAATCCCGTTACCTGACCAGCCCATCCGTAACCTTTTGTCGCATCTCCATCGTAAATGAAATTTTTATTAGCTTCACCACTAATATATGATTTCAGTGCTTCATATGTAGGCGTTTTTTGCTCCACCCCTAAAATTTCATCTGTAAACGCATTGCGGATCACTCGGGCAGGTGCACCGATCGAGCGTTTAATAATCGTTGTATCTGTTTCTTCACTTTCCATCAGTGCCTGTTTATATGCTAAAGAAGCATGTACGCATTCTTTCGTTGCAATAAAGCGTGTCCCCATCTCAATTCCTTCCGCCCCTAATGCATGTGCCGCCATCCATCCGCGACCGTCTCCGATTCCGCCTGAAGCAATGACGGGAATCGATACACTATCGACAACTTGAGGTACTAGAACCATTGTTCCAACATCATCTCTCCCTAAATGGCCGCCGCCTTCTTGCCCGACAACCATTACGGCATCCGCACCCAGCTGTTCAGCTTTTTGCGCCTGTCGTTTCGCAGCCACCAGTACGAGTTTTTTACATGATGCATCTTTTAATATGTCGAATATCGGTGCAGGATTTCCTCCCGTTATTGTTACTACGGGGACATCCATCTCACCAGCCACTTCGATCATTTTTTCGTATCCTTTTCCATGCATCCCGATCGCAAAGTTTACCCCAAACGGTCGATCAGTCATTTCTCTCACTTTTTTTATTTCTTCTCTCAATGCATCAGGTGATGGTAAGCTCATGGCGGTAATCTGTCCTAACGCTCCTGCATTGGATACCGCCGCAGCAAGCTCTGAATAGGCCAGATACGCCAGTCCGCCCTGAATAATCGGATATTGGATTTGCAATAAATCGGTTACTTTTGTTTGCCATTTCATTGTCATTCCCCCTAAGATAATAACTGTTAATTCAGTTGATTGAAATATTTATATAGTCAGCAACTTTAATAGGTGCTATAATTCACTTGTTTTTAAAAAATACTAAATAGTGAGGTGGTACCTGCGTTGTCACAGTTAGAGACTCCTTTGTTTGATGCATTACTTAAGCATCGCAACAGACACCCTATCCAGTTCCATATTCCCGGCCATAAAAAAGGGCAAGGAATGGATCCAGCTTACAGAGAATTTGTAGGCGACAACGTTTTATCAATTGATTTAATTAATATTGCTCCACTAGATGATTTACACGCTCCTAAAGGTGTGATTATGCAAGCACAAAACCTTGCTGCTGAAGCCTTTGGTGCTGACCATACATTTTTTTCCGTGCAAGGTACTAGTGGCGCCATCATGACGATGATTATGACTGTCGTTGGCCCAGGCGATAAAATTATAGTACCGCGGAATGTACATAAATCAATTATGTCAGCGATTGTTTTTGCAGGTGCTATTCCTATTTTTATTCATCCGGAAGTCGACAGTGAGCTCGGCATTTCTCATGGTATTTCACCTGAGTCCGTTGAGCGTGCATTGACAACATATCCAGATGCGAAAGCCGTACTTGTCATCAACCCGACGTATTTTGGTTTTGTTGCAGATTTAAAACGCATTGTCGAAATTGTACATGCACGTAATATTCCGGTAATTGTAGATGAAGCTCATGGCGTTCATATTAAATTCCATGATGAGCTGCCGTTATCTGCAATGCAAGCCGGCGCAGATATGGCTGCTACGAGCACACATAAGCTTGGCGGCTCCATGACAGGCAGCTCTGTCTTAAACGTCAGAGAAGGTCTTGTAACAGCTAAAAGAGTACAAGCTGTATTCTCTATGCTGACAACGACATCGACTTCCTATCCATTACTGGCGTCTTTAGATACGGCACGTCGCCAGCTTGCAGTTCATGGATATGATTTATTAGACGAAGCAATCCGTTTGGCGAAAGATGCCCGTAAACGCATTAACTCAATTCCGCATCTGCATTGTGTAGGACGTGAAAAACTCGGAACTTCAGCTACATTCGATATGGATCCATTAAAACTGTTAATTTGCGTTAAAGATTTAGGTATTACCGGACATGTTGCAGAAGAATGGTTACGTCAAAACGCCAACTTGGAAGTAGAGTTGTCCGATCTATACAATATTTTATGCTTAGTAACAATTGGAGATTCGAAAAAAGAAATTAATTTACTTGTTAATGCTTTGACACGTATGTCGAAAAACTTCGAATCGGATGCATCGGTTACTGAAACAAATGTTCAAATACCTGAAATTCCCGCTCTGGCCATGACACCGCGTGATGCTTTTTATGCACAGACAGAAAGTATTCCACTTGCACAGGCAGAAGGGTATATTTGCGCAGAATTTATTATGGTATATCCACCGGGCATTCCAATTTTTATTCCCGGGGAAATAATTACGCAAAGCAATATCGATTTTATTAGGATGAATATTGAAGCAGGTCTCCCTGTTCAAGGTCCAGAAGACAGTACATTACAAAATATTCGTGTTATTAAAGAACGTAAAGCAATTTATTAATATGTTCGACAGACAGCTAAATGCTGTCTGTCTTTTTTAAAATAAATAGATCGAAATAAGCGGAATGATGAATGCCCCCACCACAGCACTGAGCCCCATAGACAGTGAACCGATCGATAAATCTTCTTCACTATATTCCTTTAACTTTGTCAATCCTACACCGTGTGAAGCACTTCCCATAGCGACCCCTCGGCTTATTGCCGTATCAATTTTAAATACTTTAAATAGTACCGGTCCTAAAATGGCACCAGTAAATCCTGCCACCATTACCATTACAGCTGTAAGAGGCGGTATTCCCCCAACAATATCACTTACTTGCATCGCTACAGGTGTCGTTAAAGATTTAGGTAAAGAAGTAAGGATAAAGTCTCTGCCTGACCCGAAAAGGAAAAGCAATGATACAACGCTCATAAGACCCGCAAGCATTGCGACAACGATGCTGGTAATAATCGAGTACTTGTATTTGAATATAAGCTCTCGCTGGTTGTATAAAGGAAATGCCAGCGCTACAACTGCCGGACCCAGCATTTTGGATATCCATTGCCCGCCCTCCATATACGTTTCATACGGAATATTAAAAACTAGTAAAATAATGACTGTAACACAAGTCGCCGTTAAAATAGGCAACAATAATGGGTGACCTACTTTCAAGTATAGCCTGTTCAGTAATATAAAAAGAAGAACGGTGCTACTTATGATGAATAGAGTTAGCAGTAGATGCAGCAATATTCTCTTCCTCCTTCATTTTTCGTTCCTTTCTTTCTATCAGTTTGCTGATTTTACCGGTAATGACTAGCGCAAAAATGGTACTGATTATAACAGCTAAAACGAAAAGAGCTCCTGATAAAGTGAGCAGTTCAGGATAATTGATGACTGCTACAGTAGAAGGAATAAAAAATAATGTTAAAAATGCCAACATAAAACTGGCACCTTTTTGTATGTATTTCACATTTAAAATTTTAAAGTATAGCGCAAGCCATAATATAACTAACCCGATAATACTTCCGGGTATAATAATGCCGGTAACTGAAACGATAATTTCTCCAGCGAGATAAAATAGAATGATAATACCAATTTGAGCAATAGTACGAATAATCTCCACCCGCTCTCCCCCTTTACACAGTATTATTGTACGTCTATTAGAAATTTCTGTCTATTTTATTTTCCTGCTATAATTTGGTTGTATTCCAATTATATTTCAGCAATATTAAAAGCTATCTTGTTGAATTTATTCAAGATAGCTTCAGTCAGTCGGATTCAATTAACACCTCTTTAATATTCTCATCGCTCTAAGACCATTAATTTTTCAAACCATCTTTTTTGTTGGTAACTGTATATCCATTAGTGATCCTAAAACACTTCTTAAAGCGAAAACAAGTTCATGTGTGGTTGCGTTTTGATCAATCGTTTCTTTTGCAAATTGAATTGTTTGTTTTATTTGTTTAACAGATCGATCAGTCATTTCATTATACGGGAATCGTTGTACATTAAATAGAATCGCCTGCAATGTATTACGCAAAACAGAGCCGGTATTTTGAATTGGATTTACTTTGTTAATATAGTTATATGGATGAGGTGAATGCATTAATAAAGGACTTGTTTGAAGTTTCCCAGCGGCTATTATCAGCCCGTCAGAAGCTTGTGCTATATCAGTAGACTTCATCCCTATTGCATTGAATATGGCATGCTGCAACAAATCATAAGAATCTTTTGTGAAATTTTCCTTTTGCACTTCCAGCAGCTTCCTTACTAATATATCTAACGCAATTGCAGCAAAATGCTCTGGTTGTCCCTTTTGCCTTTCTTCTCTCGAATCCATTAATAATACAACTGTCGAAGATATCCATTCATTCTTCTTTTTTTCATTTTGATGGTCCATAACATCCCAACCCCTTAATCAAAAAAATCTAACATGCGGTCTACTCCATTAAATCAGAACTTTTTCCACAATATATTTAATGACAAATAGTTTATTTGCTCTACATGTTGCACTATCAAAATATCTTTTCCAGTTATATATAACCATATTTCACAATTTAAAAACCTTTCTTTCAAACGTTAGAAAATTAAAATTCCCCCCACAAGAAAACCAGTTTCCCCTTGCAAGACACCCCCATTACACATATCCACAAAAAAAACACTGCCCATCATCAAAAATGAGCAGTGTTATTTCATAAAATTATTTAGTTACAATATGGATTGGGTTGCCTAGTAAAACTTCAGCAGCTTCCATTGTAATTTCACCTAAAGTTGGGTGAGCATGGATTGTTAATGCGATATCTTCTGCAGTCATGCCGCCTTCAATAGCAGTTGCCATTTCAGCGATCATATCAGAGGCACCAACACCAACGATTTGAGCACCAACTAATAAGCCATCTTCTTTACGTGCTACTAGTTTCACGAAGCCTTCTGTTTCGTTTAATGCTAATGCACGACCGTTTGCAGCGAATGGGAATTTAGCAGCTTTCACTTCTAAACCTTCCGCTTTTGCTTGCTCTTCAGAGTAGCCTACAGTCGCCATTTCCGGATCTGTGAAGCATACTGCAGGAATTGCTAAGTAGTCAACTACTGATGGTTCACCAGCGATTGCTTCTGCAGCAACTTTACCTTCATAAGAAGCTTTATGAGCAAGTTGTGGACCAGCAACGATATCACCGATTGCATAGATGTTCGATACTGAAGTACGACTTTGTTTGTCTACTTCCAATAATCCGCGTTCTGCGAATTTAATGCCCACTTCTTCTAAGCCCATTTCATCCGTATTCGGACGACGACCTACAGTTACTAATACGTAATCTGCTTCAACAGTTTTCTCTTCGCCGCCTGCTTCATAAGTAACGATTACGCCGTTTTCGTTTTCTTCTACGCCTTTAGCAGATGCATTTACTACTACTTCAACACCTTTTTTCTTAAGGCCTTTTTTAACGATTTGCGTCATTTGTTTTTCGAAACCAGCTAAAATATCTTTGCCGCCTTCGATAATTGTTACTTGAGAACCTAAGTTAGCATAAGCAGAACCAAGCTCAGTACCGATGTAACCGCCACCGATAACTACTAATTTACCTGGTACTTCAGGGAAAGATAATGCACCAGTTGAGCTTACTACTCGCTTAGTAAATTTAAATGTCGGGATTTCGATTGGACGAGATCCTGTTGCTAAAATAGCATTTTTAAATGTATAAGTTTGAGCATTATCGCCGTCGATAACACGTACAGTGTTTGCATCCACGAAGTATGCTTCACCTTTTACGATATCTACTTTGTTTCCTTTTAATAAGCCCTCAACGCCGCCAACTAACTTTTTAACAACGCCGTCTTTAAATGCTTGTGCTTTAGACCAGTCTAATTTCACTTCAGATGCTGTAACACCCATATCATCTGAATGTTGAGCATTTTCAAAGCGGTGACCTACAGAAATTAACGCTTTTGAAGGAATACAACCTACGTTTAAACATACTCCGCCTAATGCTCCACGTTCAACGATTGTTACTTTTTGACCTGTTTGTGCTGCACGGATTGCTGCTACATAACCACCAGGGCCAGAACCTACTACAAGAGTATCTAGTTCGATTGGGAAATCTCCTACTACCATTTTTTTACGCCTCCATTAATAATAGTTGCGGCTCACTTAATAAACGTTTTAAATGATTTAAAGCGTTTTGTGCAGTCGCTCCATCGATCATTCGATGATCAAAGCTCAATGATAATGCTAACACATGTGCTGCTACAATTTCACCATTTTTTATTACTGGTTTCTCTGAAATACGCCCAATTCCTAAGATTGCCACTTCAGGATGGTTAATTACCGGTGTGAACCATTGTCCACCGGCTGAACCGATATTTGTAATCGACATTGACGCACCTTTCATTTCATGCGTTGCTAGCTTACCATCGCGTGCTTTTACAGCCAATTCATTAATTTCCTGAGATAAGCCAAATACTGACTTACGATCAGCATGCTTAATTACAGGAACTAATAAACCTTTTTCTGTATCAGCCGCAATACCAATATTATAGTAATGTTTTTGAATAATTTCCTGTGTCGCATCATCAAGCGAACGGTTGAAATCAGGATATTTACGTAAAGTCGAGATTAAAGCCTTCACAACATACGGTAAATACGTCAATTTAACACCTTGCTCTGCTGCAATATCCTTGAATTGCTTACGATGTGCAACAAGTTCTGTTACGTCCACTTCATCCATTAATGTTACGTGCGGAGCCGTATGTTTTGAATGTACCATCGCTTTTGCGATTGCTTTGCGGATACCACTCATTTTTTCGCGTGTTTCAGGGAACTCGCCTTCAAGTGCAACTGGCGCAGCCTGTTTTGTTTCTGTTTGTTTCTCTTCTGCTTGCGGCTGTTGTGTCTCTTTTGTTTCTTCATTTTCAGATGCTGACTGTTGACCTCCGTTTAAGAAGCTTTCAATATCTTCTTTTAATACACGGCCGTTTTTGCCTGTACCTGAAACTTGCTGAATCTCGACACCTTTTTCACGAGCATATTTACGAACAGAAGGCATTGCGATGATGCGTTTGCCTGAAGCTTCCGATTCAGATGGTGATGCAGCTTTTTCTGTTTCAGCAGGAGCTTCCGGCTGAGCAGCATCTGCATTTTTATCCTTTTTAGTTTCTTCTTTTTTCACATCTTGGCCAGCTTCAGCAGTAGACTGTACCTGTGCTTCTGTTTTATTTGATTCATTTGATTCGTGGTGGTCATCACCTTTTAGTTTTAAATCTTCATAGCCTGGTGCATCAAAGCGGATTAAGGCATCCCCGACAATCGCCACCGTTCCTTCTTCTACGTAGATTTCTTCTACTGTACCATCAACTGGTGACGGAATTTCCACGACTGCTTTATCATTTTGAACTTCTGCTAAAATATCGTCTTCTTTTACTTGATCGCCAGGTTTAACGAACCATTTGACGATTTCACCTTCATGAATACCTTCTCCGATATCTGGTAAACGAAACGTAAATGCCATTTATCTCACCCTCAATTCTTAGAATGTTAAGACTTTCTTTGCAGTTTCCATTACATCTTTATACGTCGGCAGCCATACACCTTCCGCTTGCGGGAATGAATAAATTGTATCTGGTGCAGCTACACGCAGTACCGGTGCTTCCAATGATAGTATCGCACGTTCTGTAATTTCTGCGACAACATTTGCCGCAATCCCTGCCTGCTTTTGAGCTTCCTGAACAACGATTGCACGACCTGTTTTTTCAACAGATGCAATAATTGTTTCGATATCTAACGGCTGAATTGTACGTAAATCGATTACTTCTACTGAATAGCCCTCTTTTTCCAACTCTTCTGCCGCTTTTAGACTTTCATGAACCATTAAGCCGTAAGCAATGATAGAAAGGTCTTTCCCTTCACGCTTCACATCTGCTTTACCCAATTCAATTGTGTATGACTCCTCCGGAACTTCTTCACGGAATGAACGGTAAAGTTTTAAATGCTCTAAGAAAATAACCGGATTATCATCACGAATAGAAGCAATCAGTAACCCTTTTGCATCATATGGTGTTGATGGAATAACTACTTTTAATCCCGGTGATTGAGCCATTAGTCCTTCTAATGAATCCGAGTGCATTTCAGGCGTATGAACACCACCGCCAAATGGTGAACGGATTGTTACTGGTGCATTATACGTACCGCCTGAACGATATCTCATACGAGCCAATTGTCCGCTGATAGAATCCATTACTTCGAATACGAAGCCGAAAAATTGAATTTCAGGTACTGGACGGTATCCTGTTAACCCTAAACCAATTGCTAAACCACCAATTCCTGATTCTGCAAGTGGCGTATCAAATACACGATCTACGCCGAATTCTTTTTGAAGACCTTCTGTTGCACGGAATACTCCGCCGTTTACACCAACGTCTTCACCGAATACTAAAACGTTCTCGTCATTTTTTAATTCGCAACGTAATGCATCTGTAATTGCTTGAATCATTGTCATTTGTGCCATGGCTTATTTCGACTCCTTCTCTTTATAAATCGCATACTGTTCTTTTAAGTTCGCAGGCATTTCTCCAGCGTACATATTTTCCATTAATTCCGTAACTTTTTGTTTTGGTGCTTGGTCCGCTTGTTTAATTGCATCTTTAATCTCTTCTTTAGCACGCTCGATCACTGCTTCTTCTTTTTGCTCATCCCATAAACCTTTACCTTCAAGGAATGTACGGAAGCGTACTAATGGATCTTTCGCAGCCCATTCATTGTCGATATCCGTTGTACGGTAACGTGTCGGGTCATCCCCTGCCATCGTATGCGGCCCATATCGGTAACACATCGTTTCGATTAACGTTGGTCCTTCACCGCGGACAGCACGGTCACGCGCATCCTTTGTCGCCGCATATACTGCTAATGGATCCATTCCATCAACCAATATACTTGGAATACCTGCCGCTATACCTTTTTGTGCTATAGTCTTAGCAGCCGTCTGTAATTCACGTGGAGTTGAAATTGCAAACTGGTTGTTTTGTACGATGAAAATCGCCGGAGATTTGAAAGCTCCTGCAAAGTTAATGCCTTCGTAGAAATCCCCTTGAGATGAACCACCGTCACCTGTATAAGTAATCGCAACTGTTTTTGAACCACGTTTTTGCAGGCCAAGTGCCACACCAGCCGTTTGGATATATTGCGCACCGATAATAATCTGCGGTGCCAATACATTAACGCCTTCCGGTACTTGGTTACCAATGAAGTGACCGCGGCTGAATAAAAATGCCTTCCATAATGGTAAACCGTGCATAACGATTTGCGGTACATCACGATAGCCCGGCAAAATCCAGTCTTCTTTTTCCAAAGCATATTGTGATGCGAGCTGTGAAGCTTCCTGACCCGCAGTCGGTGCATAGAAACCAAGACGTCCTTGACGGTTTAATGAAATCGAACGTTGATCTAAAATACGTACGTACACCATACGTTCCATCAATTCAACTAATTGCTCGTCCGTTAAATCCGGCATTGCCGCTTCATTTACTATTTCACCCTGCTCGTTTAAAATTTGGAACATCTCAAAATTGTTTTCGATTTCCTGTAACGTTCCAGCTGGGTCCAATTGATTCTTCATTTTTTCTGCCATTGTTTACATCCCCTTTGAACTGTATTAAAAAAAATTCGTTTTTTACTAGTACAACGTTTCTATAAACCGAGTATAAAGAATAAAATTCTATCGGTCAATCATTGTTTATCATCTTAATTAAAGATTTTTCCTCACATTTGTTTAAACTGATACAGTTGCATTACCTGTATCACACTCGAATCACCTCTGTACTATAATAGAAAAAACCCAAAATCAATATTGTTATTTAATTCATAATACCGCACGATTTATTCATTCCCTTATAATGAATTGTTAAATCTGAAATTGTGATAAATTTCTTTTGGAGAAGGTTTTTTCTTACTTCGATTCCGGAGAGTCGTGTATACTTACACATATAAGTTTGAACTGAAAGGAAGTTTCACATGATTTTAATGGAACATATTATCCGTGAAGGACACCCTACTTTACGTACCCGCGCGGAGGAAGTAACTTTTCCGCTATCTGCAGAAGATCGACAACTCGCAGATGATATGCTGCAATACTTAATTAATAGCCAAAATCCTGAAATTGCTGAAAAATATAATTTACGCGGCGGCATCGGCTTAGCTGCAAATCAGGTTAATAGTTTAAAACGGATGTTTGCGCTGCATTTGGAAGACGAAAACGGCGAACAGATCAGCTTTGTCGCAGTTAACCCTAAAATCGTTAGCCATTCCGTTGAACAGACTTATATTACAAGCGGTGAAGGCTGCCTATCTGTAGACCGTGCCGTACCTGGCTATGTCTATCGCTATGCACGTATCACTGTAAAGTTTATGACCGTGGACGGGGAAGAAAAGAAAATGCGTTTATCCGGACTCCCTGCCATCGCATTCCAGCACGAACTTGATCATTTAAACGGAGTTATGTTTTACGATCGCATCGATGAAAAAGACCCGTTTGTCCAATTAGAAAACAGCATTCCATTCGGAAGAGATTAAATCCTCAGAACCCATTTTCGTTAGCAGCGAGAATGGGTTCTTTTTTTATAAGTTACTTATAGAAGGAAGTCGCTTTGACTTTAGAAGTTCTAATAAAATTGAAAAAGTTCTAATATTCCTGTAAATGTTCTAATAAAAGAGAGATTTTCTAATATAACTGGCAAATGTTCTAAAATGCCTGCCCGATGTTCTAAAATCCTTCCCATTCTTTCTAATATCGTTCTTCGGTTATCTAATAACCTCCTACATTGTTCTAATAAAACCCGGCTCCGGCTCCCACAACAAAAAAACGTTGTGAAGAATTCCTCCACAACGTTTCTTTCAGTATTTTAACCACTTCTACTAAATTAACTTCAACTTCTTCATCGCGTCTGCCAAACCACCATTGTCCACATGTCCCGTAATCATCGAAGCCACTTCCTTTGCCCGTTCATGACCATTTTCCATCGCAACACTATAGCCAAACTCCGACAGCATTTCAATATCGTTTAAACCATCGCCAAATGTAATAACATCCTCTTCAGGAAAATCAATATGTTCCAGTAATTTTCGAATGCCGTTCGCCTTTGAACCACCGTCAGGCAATACATCACAAGAGAATGGATGCCAACGTATAAATTGTACTTGCGGGAATTGCTGCTCATAAATCGGCTGATCTTTTTCTTCTATAAATACAAGTGTTTGATAAACCGGCGTATGCAAGTAGTATTGCGGATCAATTTGCGGATATGGGTATTGTAGTGTAGATAAACTGCTTTCCACACTTTCATAGTCGCTTTCGGTAGCGATCATTTCCTTTTCATTCAGGAAAACTAAAGGATGATTTCGCTGTGCACCAAATTCCAGAATTTCCGTTAATGTTTCATTTTCGATCTGATCTGTATAAACGACCTCGCCTTGGTAAACGACATATTGGCCGTTAAATGTTACATATGTATCGATTTGCAGCTCTTCCAGTATATCTTTTATCATAAATGGCGCTCGCCCTGTTGCAATCGCTATTTCGTGACCATTTTCACGAGCCTTGAATATAGCCTCTTTTGCTGAAGCAGGTAATGTCTTATCTGAATTATATAGAGTGCCGTCTACATCAAAAAATAATATTTTCTTCAATTTATAACGCTCCTTTAATTATTATCCCGCATTAACGGGTAGTAAATCATAACTTGAAAGTGTATCTGCAAAGGCGAGACTTCCACCTCCAGACTTAAACAGGGCAAAAAGGATAGAGAGGAGATCAACTACCCGTAAATGCCCGATTGGTTTAACTAACAATCCAGGGGGATAAAGAACCCCATGGATAGAAGTTCACCTTATAGGCCCTTTACAAAAATCTGAATATTTTGTATAATGAGTGTGAGGAGTGATGACCTATGTTAAAACGTCTCAAAAAGAAATGGCGGAAACGATTAAATGGCATCCTCGGAAAAAAATTAATTGCCTAACACATCATTTACAGTGGCACGCCCAATTACAGGACGTGCCATTTTTTTGATTCGTGAACACATCCGTGTTGACGAAATTTGAAGGGCTTTTCTTTATTTTAAAGGAGTCCCGTGATAATATAAAGGAAATGCATTTTTCTACAAAATAGAAGTGCAGTAATAATGTTCGTACTTAAAGGAGAGTAACTATGATTTACAAAGTCTATTATCAAGAAAACATTTCTGAGATTCCAGTTCGCGAAAACACAAAAACACTTTATTTAGAGGCGGCATCTGAACGTGAAGTACGTCACTATTTAAAAGACCGTAACTACAATATCGAACTTGTTCAACTTCTAGAGGGCAACTATTTAGAATATGAACAAAATAGCCCGAATTTCCATCTGGAGAACGCTTAATTGTTATGAAATTCGTTAAGAATGATCAAGCGGCTGTATTCGCACTCGGCGGACTGGGCGAAATCGGCAAAAACACATATGCAATACAATTCCAAGATGAAATCATACTAATAGATGCAGGTATTAAATTCCCTGAAGACGATTTGCTTGGCATTGACTATGTAATTCCAGACTATACGTATTTAGTTCGAAACGTAGACAAAATCAAAGGCTTATTTATAACACATGGTCACGAAGATCATATCGGTGGTATTCCTTATTTATTACGTCAAGTTAATATTCCTGTATATGGCGGAAAACTTGCACTAGGTCTACTTCGCAACAAATTAGAAGAGCACGGCTTATTACGTACAACAAAACTGATTGAATTTAAAGAGAATGATGTCATTAAATTCCGTAAAACAGCTGTTAGCTTCTTCCGTACAACACATAGTATTCCAGATGCATATGGTATTGTCATCAAGACACCACCGGGTAATATTGTGCATACTGGTGACTTTAAGTTTGACTTTACTCCAGTGGGCGAGCCCGCTAACTTGACGAAAATGGCAGAAATCGGCCGTGATGGCGTTCTTTGTTTACTATCAGATAGTACAAATGCCGAAAAGCCTGATTTTACAATGTCTGAGCGTACAGTTGGGAAAAGCATTGACGAAATTTTCCGTAAAGTTGATGGACGTATTATTTTTGCAACATTTGCTTCAAATATCCACCGATTACAACAGGCAACAGACGCAGCTGTGAAATACGGTCGTAAAGTTGCAGTGTTTGGTCGTTCAATGGATAATGCGATTACAATCGGCCGTGAATTAGGCTATATTACAGCACCTAAAGAAACATTTGTCGATATACAAAGCTTAAACCGTTTACCAGCAAATGAAGTGATGATTTTATGTACCGGTTCTCAAGGTGAACCAATGGCTGCATTATCACGTATTGCTAACGGTACGCACCGTCAAATTCAAATCCAGCCTGGTGATACAGTTGTATTTTCATCTTCTCCGGTTCCCGGTAACACGATGAGCGTGAACAAAATTATCAACCTATTATTCCGCGCTGGTGCAGAAGTTATCCATGGTGCATTAAATAATATCCATACTTCAGGTCACGGTTCTCAACAAGAGCAAAAGCTTATGCTTCGTTTAATGAAACCGAAATTCTTTATGCCGATTCATGGCGAATATCGCATGCTGAAAATTCATACTGAATTAGCTGAAGCTTGTGAAGTTCCATTGGAAAACTCGTTCGTTATGGAAAATGGTGATGTTCTAGCATTAAGTGCAAATGAAGCACATGTTGCAGGACGCATCCCTTCAGGCGATGTGTATATCGATGGTAATGGGATCGGGGATATCGGCAATATCGTATTGCGCGATCGTCGAATTCTTTCAGAAGAAGGTTTAGTCATCGTTGTCGTAAGTGTCGATATGGCTAAAAACAAGCTTGTTTCGGGACCGGATATTATTTCTCGCGGATTTGTGTATATGCGTGAATCGGGCATGATGATCAATGAAGCGCAAAAAATGCTGAACCATCATCTAAACAGCACGATTCAGGAAAAAGATACACAATGGAATGATTTGAAAAATGAAATTACCGATGTATTAGGCCCATATTTATATGAAAAAACAAAGCGTCGTCCAATGATTTTACCGATCATTATGGAAGTATAAAACGGGACTAGTCTTCAATATAAAAAATCCATCATTTTGCTTTCGCAAGATGATGGATTTTTAGTTATGTCCGAATTCTACAACAACTGTCAAATTTATTTATGAATGACCTTCTTCACAAATCGGTTAATATCGACATCAGCACCGATTATGAGCAGGACATCCCCCACCTGAATACGTTCTGTTGCATTGGGAGAGATCATAATTTCATCACCGCGTGTAATGCCGACGATATTCAAGCCGTATTTTGCCCGTACATCCAGTTCGATTAACGATTGGCCGGCAATGCTTTCGTTTGCTTTAATTTCCATGATTGAATGTTCACCTGAAATCTCCAAATAATCAAGGACACTGTTTGACATCATATTATTCGCGATCCGGATGCCCATATCACGTTCAGGGTGTACAACAAAATCCGCACCGATTTTCAGCAATACTTTTTCATGATAATCATTTTGTGCCTTCACTGTAATTTGTGGAACGCCGAGTTCTTTCAAAATAAGCGTCGTTAAAATACTTGACTGAATATCTTCACCAATCGCTACAATGACATGTTCGAAATTCCATAAACCTAGTGATTTAATCGTTTCCTCTTCTGTCGTATCCGCTACTACGGCCTGTGTGGCAATACGGGCATATTCATCGACACGTTCACTATCAGTATCAATGGCCATTACATTTGCCCCCTGTTTAACGAGTTCACGTACAATGCTTCCTCCAAAACGTCCCAACCCTATTACTACGAATTCTTTTTTCATTCTTTTCTCCTCCGAACATCCTGCTGCCACTAGTTTAACTCATCAAAAGCGCTGTTGTCATTAAATTATACGCTCTATTTTCTGTTGCAATAATTTTAATGCAAAGTACCCTGCCTTAAAAAATCGTAATTGCTGCTGTTGATCAAATATATAGTACGCAGGTACGAACTTGTTTCCAAACCTGTCGCTTATCATTAGTTCATTGTCCAGGTAAACAGGGTATATTATTTCCAATTGCTTTATTTTTTCTTTTACAAGGGCTTCCGAATAATCCGATTCTTCCCTTGGCATATGAATCGCATGAACCGATAACCGATCACCGAATATACGTTCCAGTTCCTTCAGGTTCTTGATGGACTGGGCACACTCCGAACAGCTCATTGACCAGAAATATACCAATGTTGCTTTAGCACTTTCTTCATTAGTATTCTCCCTATTTAAGATTTTCGTTGCGCCACTTAACGAAGGCATTATTGTTCGAATCCTCATTTATACTCACCTCGTTGTAACATATGTAATGACGGTTTTTTCGGTACCATTCAAATGACCTAATACATAGATCAATATATATTTGGTCAAGACCCTTGAAAATACACGTTTATTATGTATAATTATTATTGCTCTCGTAAACTTAAAGTAATGTAAAAGTAAACTTCCTTACTCAAGGTTTATATACAGTAAACTATTGAGCGAAAAATATAAGGGGTGTGACTACATGCAAATTGGTTCAAAAATTAAAGCCCTGCGTATAAAGAAAGGGCTAACCCAGGAAGAGCTCGGGGAACGTACCGATTTAACAAAAGGCTATATCTCCCAACTGGAGCGCGATTTGAATTCCCCTTCCATCGAAACATTGTTCAACTTACTGGAAGTTCTCGGGTGTTCACCACGGGACTTTTTTGATGATACGCAAACTAACGAAAAAATTGTTTTCACGAAAGATGATCAAACCTGCTTCATTGACCAGGATAAAAAATATGAAATCGAGTGGCTTATCCCTACTTCAAATGAAAAGGAAATGGAGCCTGTTTTCATTACATTGCAAAAAGATGCAGAATTTAAAGCATTTGAGCCGTCACTGGCGGAAACCTTTATCTATGTGCAAAAAGGGCGTATTCGAGTCGTTCTTGGCAATGATGAATATATCGCAAGTGAAGGCGATGCCGTATATTACGAAGCATCTTCCAACCATCAAATTTTCAATGCGCACAGTGGCATAACAAAATTGCTTCTTGTCGCGACACAATCATATTTATAAACTAGGAGGATGCAAAATGGATAACACAATTATTCGATTTGAAAATGTCACAAAATCATACGATGACGGGACTGTAGTTTTAAAAAATATTAACTTTGAATTGGAACGAGGTAAGTTCTACACATTACTCGGACCATCCGGATGCGGGAAAACAACGATTTTACGTATTATTGCCGGTTTTACCGATGCTTCTACAGGGGATGTGTTTTTCAACGGGAAACGGATCAATGATGTTCCTGCAAATGAACGCCAAGTAAATACGGTATTCCAGGATTATGCGCTTTTCCCTCACTTGAATGTTTTTGAAAACGTAGCATTTGGCTTACGTATCAAAAAAGTGAAAGAAGCGGAAGTGAAGGAACGTGTGCAGGAAGCGCTGAAATTCGTTAACTTGGCAGGTTACGGCAGCCGTGAAATTTCGGAAATGTCAGGTGGTCAGCGTCAGCGTGTTGCGATTGCCCGTGCGATCGTCAATGATCCGGACGTGATTTTACTTGATGAGCCTTTATCTGCGCTTGATTTGAAATTACGTACAGAAATGCAATACGAGCTTCGCGAACTGCAGCAGCGTCTTGGTAAAACATTTATATTTGTTACGCATGACCAGGAAGAAGCGCTTGCAATGAGTGATGAAATTTTTGTTCTTTCCCAAGGAGAAATTAAACAATCGGGTACACCTGTTGATATTTACGATGAGCCTATCAACCGTTTTGTTGCTGATTTTATCGGTGAATCCAATATTGTAGACGGTATCATGATTGAAGATTACCGTGTGAAATTTGCTGGAAAAGAGTTTGAATGTGTCGATGCCGGGATGAAACCGAATGAAAAAATTGATATTGTCATTCGTCCGGAAGACTTGGAAATTACGACACCGGAAAACGGCAAGCTTATCGTAACAGTAGATACACAGCTGTTCCGCGGCGTGCACTACGAATTATCGACATATGATAAAGACGGCAATGAATGGCTTGTCCACTCATTGAAAAAAGCGGAAGTTGGCGCAGAAATCGGATTGGACTTTGATCCGGAAGCAATTCACGTAATGCGTTTAAACGAAACGGAAGAAGATTTCGATAAACGTTTAGAAGCGTATGGGGATGAAGAACATGAATAAAACAGCTAAAGGACCGTTAATCCCCTACGTATTTTGGATAATTTTATTCGTTATCGCACCAATTGCGTTAATCGTCTATTATTCAGTTCTTGATTTAAACGGGAACTTTACATTGGCCAACTATGCGAAGTTCTTTACACCGGTTTATTTGAAAATGACATTGAGCAGTTTCTGGTATGCATTTCTAATTACATTATTCACCTTATTATTTGCCTACCCTACTGCATACTTACTGACTAAAACGAAGCATAAACAGCTATGGCTTATGCTGATCATTATTCCTTCTTGGATTAACCTGCTGTTAAAAACATATGCATTTATCGGGATTTTCGGTTTGTACGGCCCGATCAATGCAATGATTGAAGTATTTGGTTTTGATCCAAAGCAAATTTTGTTCACAGACTTCAGTTTCGTATTTGTATCGGTATATATTTTCATTCCGTTTATGATTATTCCGATTTTCAACTCATTGGATAAAATGAACCCTTCACTTATTTACGCTTCGCGCGACTTAGGGGCAAATGCATGGACAACTTTCCGACGTGTCATTTTCCCGCTGACAATCGACGGCGTAAAATCAGGTATTCAAGTAACATTCATTCCGGCATTGTCACTGTTCATGATTACACGCTTAATTGCCGGAAATCAGGTTATTACTTTAGGTACGGCGATCGAGCAGCAGTTCCTTGTTTCCCAAAACTGGGGTATGGGTTCGACAATTGCCGTGTTCCTAATTTTATTCATGGTGCTCACAATGCTGTTCACGAAACAAAAATCTAAAGGAGGACGTGTCTGATGAAAAAGTTGTCCGCTATGTCGAAAGTATATTTACTTTTCGTATTCGCGATCCTTTACGCACCAATATTTTATTTAATTTTCTACTCCTTTAACAGTGGCGGCAGCATGAATAATTTCGAGTCATTCACACTTGAGCACTATGCGGCTGTATTTGAAGATTCACGACTAATTATTATTTTGCTGAACACAGTACTCGTTGCCCTTTTATCTGGTTTGATCGCAACGATTATCGGAACACTTGGAGCGATTGGTATTGTTTCATTGAAAGACAAAAAGATGCGCAATACTTTGCTTTCTTTGAATAATGTTCTGATTGTTTCGCCTGATGTTGTAATCGGTGCAAGCTTTTTAATTTTATTTACGATGATTGGTGTAAAACTAGGATTCGCTTCAGTACTAGTATCCCATGTCGCGTTCAGTGTACCGATCGTTGTTCTTATGGTTTTACCGAAATTGCTTGAAATGAACACTTCCCTGATCGATGCTGCACGAGATTTAGGTGCTACGAAGCGCGATGTGTTGACACGTGTTATTTTACCGTATATTTCACCAGGTATTTTCGCCGGTTTCTTCATGGCATTGACGTATTCGCTGGATGACTTTGCGGTTACATTTTTCGTAACAGGAAATGGCTTCAGTACATTATCTGTAGAAATTTACTCAATGGCCCGTGCCGGCATTTCGTTAACGATCAATGCTATTTCAGGGCTGGTATTTGCTGTAACGGTATTAATCGTTATCGGATACTACTTTATTAACAAACGTTCAAAATCAGTAGCAACGGGGGGACAACGATGAGAGAACTAGTTCAAGCAACGGCTGCCATTGTCATTGTATGTGCCCTGCTGTTTTTTACAGTTGACCGTATGCAATCAGCTGGTTCAGCAGGAAGTAAAGATACATTAACGGTTTATAACTGGGGGGAATATATCGACCCGGAATTAATCGATAAGTTTGAAGAAGAAACTGGAATTAAAGTAACGTATGAAACATTTGATTCAAATGAAGCGATGTTGACGAAAGTACAGCAAGGCGGCTCTGCCTATGATATTGCGGTCCCTTCCGAATATACGATTGAATCAATGAAGGAAGATGGCCTGCTTATTCCTATTGATCATAACTTAGTTCCGAATCTGCAAAATATTAATGAAGACTTTCTGGATTTGCCGTTCGATCCTGGTAACGAATACTCCATTCCTTATTTCTGGGGAACGGTTGGAATTGTCTATAATCCGAATTTAATCGATGACCATCTAACGTTCGAAACTTGGGAGGATTTATGGGATCCTTCATTAAAAAGTAAAGTATTCCTGGTCGATGGTTCACGGGAAGTAATCGGAATGGGACTGAACTCAATCGGTGAGTCGCTGAATGTGAAAGATGATGATTTATTGCGTAAAGCGACAGATCACTTAATTGAGCTTTCTCCAAATATTAAAGCCATTATCGGTGATGAAATTACACCGCTTATGATAAATAATGAAGCATCTGTAGCATTAACGTTCTCCGGTCAGGCTGCAGATATGATGTGGGAAAATGAAGAATTGGAGTTTGCTGTACCGCTAGAAGGCTCTAACTTATGGTTCGATAATATGGTGATTCCAAAAACTTCTCAAAATATCGAAGGTGCCCATAAATTTATCAACTTCATGCTTGATGCCGAAAATGCTGCGCAGAATGCAGATTATGTCGGCTATTCAATACCAAATGAAGCCGCTTGGGAACTGATGGATGAGGAAGTTATTAGCGATGAACGCTTCTACCCGCCACATGACCAGCGTGAAAAATTGGAAGTTTACGAAAACCTTGGCCTTGAATGGCTAGGCAAATACAACGAATATTTCCTTGAATTTAAAATGAGCTTGAAATAAGAACAAAAGTGCTAAAGCGCCCGTTCAGCCCCGACAGGCATTGAAGAGCCCGACTAGAAAGTAAACGTTTCACCACTTTCGACGGCGGGATTGAAATGACCGAGGGGCTGGCGCTTTAGCCTGGACGCAAATAACATTTTATTTAAAAGCTATCCATAATGCCAGAATCTATAATTTCCTTAACTTTACGAAAGCGTGGCCAATTTTATTGGCCACGCTTTTTTTACAGCTTATGTATAATACGCTTGTCTATTTGATTGTTTTGTTCATCCCACATTGTATGGATTTCAAATGTTCCCGGCTCGAAGAACAAATCGAAGCGTACTTGTATGTCTTCTTGCATCGGGTAATATTTGGCCTCGCTTATTTTCACCCATTCCAGCTCCCCTTCTGTGCAGGAGTCTAAAACTTCCCCCGTAAAATCATCCGTCCAGTAATTATAAATAATAAAATGATCGTGCAGCTCAGAGTTCGTATAATGCGAAATTCCTTTAAACACTAAAGACTGTACTTCCAACCCAGTCTCTTCTTTTACTTCCCGGATTGCCCCTTCAGCAAAGCCTTCTGGAAAATCCACTTTACCACCCGGTGGAATATATCCTTTGAAATGATCATGCTGGCGGTTGAGCAGCAATACTTTATCCTCTTTTTGTATCATGACAACAGTCCAAAATTTATAATTCATCCATACCTCCCCTTTCACCAAAAGCTACAATTTACTGGATTCTCTATAATTAGCATATTTACAATTCAATTATCGCATATAAATGCCCCGTGCTAACAAATTCTTTACTATGATTTGACATGAATAAATGCAATTTTGAAATTTTTGGAGTATGATATTTAATATAAATATATATTTCTAGTATCGAAATACCCAAATAGGAAGGCTGGCATTCAATGACAGAAAAGTCCAATAAGTTAGCGCTTTATTTATTAATGTTTAATATGTTCATCACAATGGGCGGTATCGGAATTATAGTTCCTGTAATGCCGGCCTATTTGCAAGTGTTCGGCGTCGGCGGACAAGTGCTCGGATTTTTAATTGCAGGCTTCGCTCTTGCACAGTTTCTGTTCTCTCCGGTTGCCGGAGACTTATCGGACCGCCATGGCCGGAAAATGTTTATTATTGGTGGACTGATCGTGTATGGCTCTTCACAAATTTTATTCGGTCTCGCTTCAGAAGTATGGGTTTTATTTTTAGCACGTTTTTTAAGCGGAACAGGCGCGGCATTTATTATGGCGCCAATTATGGCATTTGTGGCCGATATTACGACATACGAAGAGCGCGGCAAAGGGATGGGTATGATCGGTGCAGCAATGTCTTTAGGCTTTATGGTCGGTCCGGGTGTCGGCGGATTCTTATCTGAAGTGAATTTGACATTCCCTTTCTTTTTAGCCGGAGCAGTAGCTTATATGGCAGCAATCTTGTCGGCTATCTATTTACCTAATATTAAAAATATTCGGGAGACCATTGCGCCTCGTGAAAAGCTGTTTAGACAAATGGTCAAATCTGTGAAGACCTCCTATTTTATCTTTTTAATCATCGTCTTCACATTCAGTTTTGGTATTGCCAATTTCCAGGCAACTTTAACGCTTTATTTAGACCATAAATTTGGTTATACCCCATCCGAAATTGCCATTATTTTAACTGTCGGCGGGTTTGCGGGTGTAGTGCTGCAAATGTTTGTAGTGAATAAATTGTTTAAACGTTTCGGGGAAATGAGAGTTATTCTGGTCAACTTATTGTTGGCAGCCGCGATGATGCTGCTCGTGATTTATATCAGTGGCTTTTTCATTATTTTAGTTGTCGCTACACTGTTCTCAATTGCCACAACATTTATTCGTCCAGCAGTAAATACACTCATCTCTAAGCTTGCTGGTAATGAACAAGGCTTTGCTGCCGGTATGAACAATGCTTATATGAGTCTTGGTAACATGTTTGGTCCGGCACTTGCAGGGGTCCTGTTCGATTGGAACCCGCATTCTCCATATATTTTAGGCTCCTGCGTGCTTGTCGGCTGTTTCACACTTGCCTATTTATGGACAGTCAAAAAAGCACCTCATTTAATGAGAGCCACATCATAAAAGAAAAAAGGGTTATCCAAAATTAAATTGGATAGCCCTTTTTATTTGTTAAACAAGCTGGCGGATAAATTGTTCGACAAAGCGGCAATTTAGAGGAATGAGCGACTCGTCCGGTGCCATTTTAGCATGGTGGAGTCCGTAGTTTGAATTGGCTCCTGTCCAGAACATCGCACCTGGCAAATCCTTGATGAAATAACCGAAGTCTTCACCTGTCATTGCAGCAGGGCATTCATAAGCGGTTGTCCCTTCAAATTGTTCGGCAAACTCCAGAAGTGCATTCGCACAATTCGCATTATTATTCACCTCATAATACATTGAACCGTAATCAATAGCGATAGCGCATTCAAATGAGGCTTCAATTCCTTTGCATATTGCTTCAATACGACGCTTCACTTCTGCCATTGCCTGTGCATTCAACGTTCGAATCGTTCCTTCAAGACGCGCATTTTCCGCGATGACGTTTTGAACTGTACCGGAAGTCATCTTCCCGATTGTGATGACTGCACTATCCATTGGATCGACATTACGGCTAATAATTGTTTGCAGCTGCATAACTAAATTGGCTGCCGCTATGGTCATATCCCTTGTTTTATGTGGATAGGCTGCATGACCGCCAATCCCTTTCAAGTCAATAAACAGCTCGGAAGTATTGGCAAACAGCAGTCCTGGTCTTGTTGCAATCGTACCTACCGGGTATTCCGGTGCGATATGCAATGCGTAGATCTCATCTGCTACAAGATGCGGCTGTTCTGCTTTCAGCCATTCCAGCATCGGCTCAGCCCCACCCGGACCTTCTTCGGCAGGCTGAAAGTAAACAACGACATTTTGAACAGGAGGCTGGTTTGAAAACGCCTCGACAAGCCCAAGCGCAATAGCCATATGGAAATCATGACCGCATGCATGCATAAATCCGGCATATTCCGATTCAAACGGGAGTCCCGTCTCTTCTTGTACAGGAAGTGCATCTATATCGGTACGCCAACCGATCAGCTTTGATGGGTTCGTTCCTTGTATAAATACAACAATTCCTGTTCTCCAAGTCGTTATTTGTATATGCTGCTGATTTAGATTTGAAATGAATTCAAGTAAATAACTCTGAGTTTTAAACTCATTAAAGCCTACTTCAGGAATTTTATGTAGGTCTCGTCTTAGTTCAATAAGATGACTCATGTCGTTCCCGCCTTTTATAAATTACGCAATGAATCGATAATTTCTGTTTTCGACTTTGTCTTTTCGTCCAATACTTTAATTTGACGAGCAGGTACGCCTGCAACTACTGTATATGGCTCAACGTCCTTAATAACGATTGCCCCGGCCGCTACTACTGCACCTTTACCGATGCGAATCCCTTCTAATACAACGGCATTTGCACCGATGACAACATCATCTTCTACAACAACCGGTAACGCGCTCGGCGGTTCCACTACACCTGCAAGAACAGTTCCTGCACCAATATGGCAGTTATCTCCTACTGTTGCACGGCCACCTAGTACCGCGCCCATATCAATCATGGATTTCGCACCAATTTCTGCACCAATATTAATGATAGCACCCATCATAATGACCGCATTGTCGCCGATTGTAACTTGATCACGGATTATCGCACCTGGCTCAATACGTGCATTTACTTTTTTCGTATCCAAAAGCGGTACGCCTGAATGGCGACGATCACTTTCCACTACATAGTCTTCAATAAGATCAGCATACTTTTTTAACGATGCTTCAATTTCCGACCATTCGCCAAAAACTACCGCATTATTCCCTTCACCAAACACTTTGCTTTCGGTACCAAATGATAAATCCGCAACACCAATTCCCTTTACATATACTTTTACCGGTGTTACCTTCTTTGCTTCTGAAATAAAGTCAATAATTTGCTGTGCATTTAATTTTTCCATATGACACCCCGCTGCGTGTTAGATTTTTTAACATGGATAATTGTACTAAATTTTCAGTAATATTAAAACTATTTTTTTAGTTCATTTCACTTGGATAATCATACAGGCAGCGTGCATGATCCTGTACTAAATCGACAAAAGCTTCCACTTGACGTAATTCGAATGTCGATTCATACCCGATCAGCCATGTATCACGAGTTAACCCATCGTCATCTCCATTATTAGATAAAGGAATTTTATGAACATTTTCTTCACCATTCAATGTAATGGAAGGTAAAATGGCATATCCGATACCGTTTACTGCCATCTGCTTGCACGTCTCAATCTGATCCACAATGATTTGGTGTCTTGGATTGTAGTTGAAATGACGTTGCCACCATTGCTGAATTTCCTGGTAATAATTCGAATCGCTCTTAAATTGGATAAACGGACGGTCTGATGTCAAAATATCTTCCATATCCTGGATTTCTTTATCTACTAAGTACATTGTATCGCGGAACAAATGAATTTTTTTACCCTTCCATTCTGCCTGCCCGCGGACAATGCCAATATGCGCTTCCCCGTCATAAAGGGCTTTAATGATTTCTGAGCTCCACCCAGTGATTAACGAAATTTTTGTATCCGGATATTTCGTTACATAGTCTTTTAATACTTTTGGCAGCCAGTTTTGACCGACAATCGATGCACAGGCAATTTTTAATGTACCGTGCACTTTTGTATTCAGTGAATGAATTGTTTCAAAAATTTCTTCACGCTTTACAATCAAATCATTTGAATATTGAATGACCAGCTCTCCCGCGGGAGTTGGTGTTAAACCTTTCTGGGAACGAATAAATAATTGGACTCCCCACTCTTTTTCAATTGATTGAAGGCGCTGGGACAGTGCTGGTTGCGTTAAAAAGAGACGCTCTGCCGCCTTCCGCATATTCCCCTCTTCCGCCAACACTTTAATAATTTCTGCTTCTGTTGCTGTCACTGACAAACATCCTTTCCGAACGAACGGTTAAAAAAACGACAAAATCCCTTTAGGACTTTGTCGACTTTTTTTTAAGCGTTGTGCTGGTAAATATATTTCTTTAATTGTTTTAAAATAATTCTTCGCGTCATAATACCGACAAATGTGCCTTCATCATCGACTACACATAAAAAGGCGTGGTTAATTACTAGATCGAGTGCACGTTGAAATGTATCCGTAATTTTTAAATACACAACTTCCTGATTCATGACCTCATCCACACGAATGTCTGCTAATCTATCATATTCAATTCGCTCTAGACCTAAAATAGACTCCGTTATCATTTTGGTGCTTAACAAACCCTTTAAACGATACTTTACATCCAGTACTGGAATAGAAGAATACCCCGTTTTTGTTAAAACTAATAATGCATGTTCAGCGTTGTTGCCACTTTGTACATGGGCTACCTTCTCAGATGAAATTATAAAATCTTTAATAGGCATATCTAGTAAAGCTCTGTTGTTCGTTGAAATCATGACATTCTACTCCTTTATCCCGCTAATAACGAGCAGCACCATACAAAAATAGTTAAAAATTTACTGCTGTTATTCTTTGCCCTGTCTTTCGACAAAACAGTTTCTCTAATCTCTATCATACCATACGGATCATTTTTCTGACTATGAAAGGCGCCTATGATTGCAAAAGAAAAAGCATAATAAGACGAGAAAATACGCCCCATTATGCATTAATTTCAGTAACCCCTTGCCCAATAGTAAAAAATAATGATACCAGTAAATGCGCCAAAAACGGCATACGATAGAATAATCGGGTTGAGCAGGAAAGGATGCTCCTGAATTTCTTCAGGCACTTCCGGATCACGTTCTTGACCGCTGCCCTCTATATTATGCCCAACACGTACCGTTAAATAATAGCCTATAAAACATAATATGATCACAACGAAAATCGTTGGATAAAGCCACATGCCGATTGCGATCGCCTCCTTTTAACAGTTAGCGATAGTATGCAGCAACAATTTGGGATTTATTCATTTTTAAATATTCTGAAACAGTTAGAACGGGTGCTGATTTAGCCATTGTCCGCCATCCAAAGTAATACATTCCCCGTTTAGATAGCCTGCCTTATCCGAAAGCATAAATACCGCCAGATCGGCTATTTCCTCAGGCGTGCCAAGGCGCTTTAACGGAACGGAATCGAGTGTACGTTTCGCTTGTTCTTCCGATTCCCATAGTTTGTCCGCTCCACCTGTCCGCTCAATTGGCCCTGGTGCAATGGCATTTACGCGAATGCCATATTGACCACCCCATTCAACCGCAAGCGAACGTGTCAACGAGAGCACCCCGGCTTTTGCAGCAGCTGAATGAATGACACCAGCTCCTGCCCCCCAGGCATATGTAGCCACCATATTGACAATCGAACCTTTTATGCCATTTTCTATCCAATAACGACCAATTGCAGAAGTACAATAAAATGTTCCATTCAACACAATATCAATAACGGCCTTCCATCCGTTTGGCGATAATTTTTCCGCTTGTACTAAAAAGTTCCCTGCAGCATTGTTCACCAGGCCGTCTACTTGGCCAAATTTTTCAGCTGCAAATACAACCATTGCCTGTGCATGTTCCGGTTCGCGAACATCCATTTGAAATGTCTCAATTGTAGAGCCAAACGCCTCTATTTCCTTCTTTGCATTGGCCAAACGCTCCAAGTCACGTCCGGTGATTACCACATTTGCCCCTTCTTTCACGAACTGCTTTGCCATACCGAGGCCCATCCCGCTAGAGCCGCCTGTAATTATAATCGTTTTGCCTTGTAACATTTTATCCATCCCCTTCACCTATAAAATGAACAGTCATTCATAAATAGAGTTTACTATAAGAGAGCGGAAATAAATACTAAAATATAAAATATTCTGCTTTATGCTGCATTTTACTGTTTTTTCATCTATTTTTGTGAAGAACAGGATGAGTGATAAACCCTATTATCTAATATATCGGCAAATTGTCTAATATAAATTTATTTGTTCTAATAAAATCGCAATGTTCTAATATATCTTCAACATGTTCTAAAATGTATGCGCATTGTTCTAAAATTCCCTACAGATTTTCTAATATCTCGTCTCATTATTCTATTATCCATCACAATTGTTCTAATAGAAACCGCAGCGTCCCTTACCAACAAATTTTAAAGCTATGAACATCTCGTCCATAGCTTTATCTGTTTTACTATTCCTCTATAATAGGACCGAGGGATTCGGCTAAAAAGATTTCTTGACTGTTGATCCGCGTTTTACGGTGATGGTCTTCTTTATAGTGGTATTTTCCATTGGAGTCCTGGATTCGTACTTTTTGATTATCTTTAATTTGGAGTAGCATAATACGCTGGATCCGGTATTTTATTTCGGGTGAATAGATGGGAAATAATATTTCCACACGTTTAATCATATTCCGTGTCATCATATCTGCAGAAGATAAGTATAGATTCTCTTCCCCATTATGATGGAACCAGAAAATCCGGGAATGCTCAAGGAAACGCCCAACAATACTCAAAACGGTTATATTTTCCGAAATCCCCGGGATGCCTGGACGCAGACAGCAAATACCGCGAATAATCAGCTCGATTTTCACTCCTGCGATTGATGCCTCGTACATTTTCATCATTAAATCCTTGTCCGTTAAAGAATTCATTTTGGCCCGAATAAACCCGTTTCCATATTTTTTATGTAACGCGATTTCCCTATCAATTAAATGAAGGAATTCATCTCGAATATCAAAAGGCGCGACGACAATATGATGGAATTCAGGTTTATCAGTATAACCGCTTAAATAATTAAAGAAGTTTGTCGCATCAATACCAAATTCTTTATGCGATGTAATAATCCCCATATCCGTATAGATCTTTGCAGTAGCATCATTATAATTGCCCGTTCCCAAATGCACAAAACGTTCTATTTTTCCATTGCGTCGACGGACAACAAGTGTAATTTTTGAATGGGTTTTCAAATTATTCATTCCATAGATAACGAGGCATCCTGCTTGTTCTAGCTGTTTCGCCCAATGTACATTATTCTCCTCATCAAAGCGCGCTTTTAACTCTACTAAAACTGTCACCTGTTTCCCGTTTTCCGCTGCCTGCTTCAATGCTTGAATAATCGGCGAATTCCCGCTTACCCTGTAGAGCGTTTGCTTAATTGCCAATACACTCGGATCTTCCGCTGCTTCTGCGATAAAATCAACAATCGGGCCAAATGATTCATACGGATGATGAAAAAATATATCCTGGGTCAACGCTTTTTCAAAAATATTTTCGTCTGATTGTAAATCATGAGGAGGCTGTGGAATAAAACTTACATATTCCAAATGTTCCCGTCCTACAGAAATCTCTTTTACAAAGCCGAACATTGCCGTTAAATCGAGTGGGCCATCAATTTTGAAAACATCGGACTCGCCCAGTTCAAACTCACCCAGTAAGTAATCCAGCACCTCATCAATCATTTCACCGTCACGTACTTCCAAACGTGAACCGACACCCCATTTACGTTTTTTCAGCTCCTTTTCAATTTCCACTAACAGATCTTGAGCACCTTCCTCATGAATGGTCAAATCGGCATTTCTCGTTAACCTGAATGCTTGTGTCGATTTCACCTTATAGCCTAAAAATAACCGGTCGATATTACTTGAAATGACATCTTCCAACAATACGAACACCGTCTTTTTGCCTTTTGACGGTATTTTTATGAAACGGTTCAGTACGGACGGCACTTGGACAATTGCTACTTTATCCATATTGTTTTCCATGTCCTCATTGCTGTTTTCCAGCATGACAAGCAAGTTGAGCGTACGCCCTAGCAATGTGGGAAACGGGCGATAAGCATCGACCGCAATAGGTGTAAGGACAGGAAATATCGTTTCTTCAAAAAACTCATTCATGTAACTTTTTTCTTGTTCATTCAGCATCTTCAAGTCAACGATATGCACGTCTTCCTTCGGTAAAAGCTCATGCACTAAATGGCGATATACTTCTGTTTGGCGTCTTACCAATGCTTGAGTACGTTCAGCAATTTTTGCAAGCTGCTCTTTCGGTGTTAAACCTGATTTATTTTCGGGCTTATGATAGCCGGCACGAATTTGGTCTTGCAAACCCGCAACCCGAACCATGAAAAATTCATCCAAATTGGAACTGAATATCGCCAAAAATTTCATCCGCTCCAACAACGGATTATTTGTATCTTCGGCTTCTTCCAATACTCGTTCATTAAACGCGAGCCAGCTCAGCTCACGGTTGTTGTAGTACTGGGGCTTTGCGATTTCCACAAGCAGCTCATTTCTGTAACCTGGACTATTTTCGAATTCTTCACGTTCCGGATCAAAAAGCGGATCCTTTTCCATATTCATTGTCATATCAACCCTGCCTTTCTTCCCTGAACTTAAGTTTTACCTCGCCTTTGAAAACACGTTCGATATGCTTTTTCTGTTTTTCCGCCTGAGCCATTTCTGCTATTGCACGCTCAGAAGTCAGTACTTCTATGTGAAATTGGTTGTTTACTTTTTCAATCGCAATATTTTTTACGACATTGCGTTTCGTCATATTTAAAGCGTAAACAAATTTTAAAATTGCGCCAAATTCACGCAGCTTTTTTAATTCTTCTTTCGAAATCCAAGAATCGAATGGTCGTGTAAAACGGAAAAAGTAATCTCGGTTTTTATACGATGCCAGCAATGCCAGTTTAACCCGATTTATATGCGACAAACCTGGTATCGACTGATTGGAGATCAAATAAAACGTATGCTGACTGGAGGAATCCAGCTCAATATATTCTCCGATTCCATAAACCTTTGCCGCTTTCTTTAATAGCTGTAAATCTGCTTCACTATATTCAAATAGCTTCAAATTAATGCAGCCCCTGTATAATTGCTCTGTCAGAGATTCCAATGTTTGGACTTCCTCTTCCTTTCGCCCATAGGCTAATGCAAGCTGCCGGCCACTTTCTTCAAAAACATTATATTTGTCATAGGCTTCGGGATTCCCTTGCAAAACACGGCTAATGATGAGCCCTTCCCGCAAACCTTTTTTACTCACCTGGAAACAATTCGAATTAACTGTAGACATGAGTGCCATAAAAACTTCCAATGCCGGAACGATAATATCTGCCCGATCTGAAGAAAGCCCATCAAGCTGCTTCAAACTATCGTAAGAAAATTCTGTCAAATAGTCGCGCAGTTGTTGTAAGTCGCCTCCGTTCATTTCGTATTGATGAACACCTGATAGCGGATAGCCTACTTTCTGCTGATGAACCTGAGCGATGTTACGTGCACTTCCCCCAATTGCAATAATCGGTAATCCAATATCTATAATCCACTTTAATGATGAAAATTGCTCCTTTACAAAGGCACGCAGCTTTTCACGTTCGGTTTTATTGATTATCGTGCCGCTTACGAATTTTTGTTTTAAGGAAACCGTACCGAATGGAAAGCTGATCGTTTTTTGGAGCCTTTTATTGATGAATAATGTTATTTCAGTGGAACCACCACCAATATCAATCGTTACTGCCGACGGGGTATCCATTGAATGGGCTACTGCGACGAACCCGTAATATGCTTCTTCTTCTTCCGTCAGAATATCAATTAGAATACCTGTTTCTTCCTTCATACGGGCGATGATTTTATCATTATTGATCGCTTGACGTACCGCAGCAGTTGCAGCAGCTTTAACGTCTGTCACATGATAATCCGCCAATATTAAGCGGAATGATTTTAACGTCTCAGCCAATAGCTGAATGCCTTCTTCGGACATTTCTCCGTTCGGCAGTAAATATGTGCGCAGTCGGGCAACGGTTTTAATATTTCCGAATTCCTTCAGCCCCTCATTTTTATCATAGGAGTATAGTACAAGGCGAATCGTGTTAGAACCAATATCAATAATGGCTGTTTTAATTTTTTTCATACTACGTTTCACTTCCTTCTGAATACGTTTCTATTCTTATACACTCTTTTTTAGCGCTTCCTTCTAAGAAAAATTGCTGCTATCGTACAACATTTATAAATGATTTCCATTTCAGTTTACAAAAAAAGCCGGAATAACTTTTTCAAGTATCCGGCTTTCTCATTATTCTATACACTTTAAAACAATGCATCAATTATTAAATAAATTTTTTAGAGAATCAACTTATCCATACGTAAAATTAATTCTGCAATTTCTGGTTTTGATATTTGCTCTTCCGCTCCTACCTGTTCACCTTTATGACGTAAATCATCGGTAATCAGACTTGAGAAGATAATGACCGGAAGCTTTTTAAGATCTGCATGTGATTTAATTTTTTTAGTTAAGTGATGTCCATCCATTTGGGGCATTTCAATATCTGTAATCACTAGCTGAACATGATTTTCAATTTGTTTATCCGCCTTCGCCAACGCTTCCAAATACTCGTATGCATCACGACCGTTTTCGAAGAACTCCGTATTCACGTAGCCTGCTTCATTCATTGTATCAAATAATAGTTTACGCAATAATGGTGAATCTTCCGCAATAATAACTTTCTTTTCAGTACGTTCTCGCTTACCAAGTTTCTTGACAGCATCTACGCTTATGCTGGATTCAGGGTTAATGTCAACCATGATTCGTTCAAAGTCCAGTAGTAGGATCATTTCATCGCGAGCCTTGATTACGCCAATTACCTGAGATGTTCCACCTTGATACATATCTGAAGGTTTTTCAATCTGATCCCAGGAAATACGGTGAATTTGTGTAACATTATCCACATGGAATACCACACGTTGCTTATTAAATTCAGCCACAATATATTTTTGCTGTGGATTTCGGTTTTCTGTAGGTATCCCTAATACTTTTAACATATCTACAACCGGCAATACTTCTCCGCGTAGTTGAATTATGCCTTCAACATGCGGATGTACATGTGGAATAAATGTCACGGGTATTGGCTGTATAATTTCTTTTACCTTAATTACATTTATACCAAACTTATTATTAGCCACTTCAAATTCAACAATTTCAAGCTCATTTGTTCCACTTTCTAGTAAAATCCCTTTCTTATGCTCCACTACAAGTCTCTCCTTCCAAACTGCCACGCTTACAATACCCCTATTGTATCATAAGAACTATTTAACTACTATCTATTATTATGCCCTTTGTACTCACCCGTAATACTTGATTAATGCTTGTGTACCATTGTCTCCATAGCCTTCTTCAAGTAACTGTTCGTACATAGATTTCGCTAAAGTTAAGCCTGGTAATTGGAGATTCATGCGCTCCGCTTCATCAAGCGCAATCTTCATATCTTTAATAATATGTTTAATGTAAAAGCCCGGCTCCAGGTTCCCCTTCAACATACGCGGAGCTAGATTGGATAGCGACCAGGAACCTGCTGCCCCTGCTGTAATCGAACGAAGTACTTCATCCATTGTCAGCCCTGCTTTTAACCCATAAGCCATAGATTCGCACACACCAATCATGCCGGATGCGATTGCAATCTGATTGCACATTTTCGTATGTTGCCCGCTGCCCGCAACACCTTGGTAAACAATATTTTGTCCAAACAGTTCGAAAATCGGCTGCAGTTTTTCAAATACATCTTTGTCGCCACCAACCATAAGAGATAATGTACCATTTTTTGCACCGATGTCTCCTCCTGATACCGGTGCGTCAAGGCTATGCAATCCACGTTCTGTTGCTTCGTGATAAAGTTTTTTTGCAAGCGTCGGTTCGGAAGTCGTCATATCGATGACAATCGCACCTTTTTTCGCTGCAGAGTAAATACCGTTCTCCCCAATGTATACTTCTTCTACATCTTTTGGATAACCAACCATCGTAAAGATAATCTCCTGCGCTTTACTTGCTTCTGCTGGTGTTTCCGCCCATTTTGCGCCTGCAGCAAGAAGTTCTGCAGCTTTGCTTTTTGTTCTTGTATAAATTGTTACTTCATGTCCCGCGTTCAGCAAATGCATGACAATGCTTGCCCCCATTACGCCAGTACCGATAAACCCTATTTTTTTTGATTCCATATGTATGCCCCTTTAGTATTTTCTTTTATTTTAACAAAATCAGGGAGAACTTCAATGTCAGTGTATTTTAATAATTCAATATAAAATTTATCCTTCTTGATGAAGCAGGTTGTTTTCCATATAAGGTCAACCCTCTTAAGCATCTGAATTTTGTTAGTAGGATTTAAAGAAAATGAAGGAATAAATTAAAATTTCGTGCATATATAAAAAAAGAGAGCAGTAGCGTTGGTCCGCTTCTACTCTAAAGGGGGAAATGAGAATGTTGCTGTGTTCAAGATTACTCTTCCCTTCTCATCACTGTTTTAAACATAAAATTTATAATTATTTTTAATTTAATGTTTATAAAACAGATGTGCACTTCTGGACTGATTAAAAGCATTCATTAAATTGTCTACTTGGACGCTTAGCTGGAGCGTTTTATCACTTCGTAAACCGTTTTCTAAACCTGATTGAATCATTTGTTTGCGCTTTTCTTCAATTTCCAATAGTAGTGCCTCATTCGGGATAGGTCTACCCAAATTGTCTCCTCCTTTTTTAAGTCAATTACCATTATTATACCCATTTTGTAATCTTCTTACAAAATAATCATTATTCAAAATTCGACAATAATTACGCTCTTGAATTTTCCGAAAATGTATACACTACATCCCCGCCCTGTTTTGCCTCGCCACGGAAGTTTTTAAATTGTTCATCCTTAATAAGGTGTTCACGAAACTGAAGAAATTCCTCTTTTTTTATAATCACAGATTGTAATTCACCATTGCGCAATTGATCGAGAATTGTTTTATAGTCTGTCATATGGATCCCTCTTTCCATTTTTTTATGTATAAATCCAATATATCAAACTCTCAACCGAAATGAAAAATTAAATATATTCCAAATAAACCCTAGTAAATTAATAAAATTATTCAAACTAATTGAATTTTGTAGTATAATTTCAAGCAAACTGTTAATTAGTAGTCGATGAAGGGACTGACTGTGTATGAAAATTGCGGAAGTTGGAAATATAATCGAGTTTAAAGACGGCTTAAAAGGTGTCGTCGAAAAAGTAAATGAGAATTCCGTTATCGTAGATATAACGATTATGGATAATTTTCATGATTTAGAAATGGAAGAAAAGACAGTTGTAAATCATAAACGGTATAAAATATTAGCTAATAACGAATAATTTAATGCAAATTACCCTTTTTAACATTGATATGATGATAAAAAGGGTAATTTTTGTTACGATACGTAAGGGGAGGTTAAGCTATTGAAAAACAGAAAACAAATCATTACACTCCTTCTGGCATTAGTTTTTATTTTCAGCATGATGTTTTTTACATTTTATGAAAAATCGATTTTCTGGTATTTATATGCCTTTACATTACTGGTTGGAATTGCAATCAGCTTAGTGGCAGGTAAATTTGAAGACCGTATCCCGACGTGGCAATATTTAATCTACGGTATCGGGTACGGGACGATTACGTACGGGATTGTAAAACTCGGTTATATGTTAATGCCTTATCTCGATAAAAGCGCATCAAAGGATATAACGAAATTTTTGGATATATATGGTCCACAAAATATTTTCCATTACTTAATGCTCATTTTTATCGTTGCCGTAGGAGAAGAAATATTTTGGCGAGGCTATGTTCAGCAGCAGTTGAAACAATTCACATCACCTTTCTGGGCTGTCGTAATCACTTCTATGCTATTTTCGCTGTCTCTGGCCATTAGCGGGTTCCTTCCTGGTGCACTTGCCGCTATTATCGCTGGTATCCTTTGGGGAGCGCTCTATGAGTGGAAAAAAAGTTTACCGCTAATTATCGTTACCCATATCGTCTTTGTTTTACTATTATTTTTAGTTTTACCATTATTCTGATACAATTAAAGCAGAAACTTATCTTTCTAAATTCCGTCTATACAAATAAAAGGGGGATCCATATGAAGAAATCAATTTATCAAGTCGGGGCCGTAGTAATTTTATCTGCATTTTTGGCAGCTTGTAATACGGATACAGACGAGCCTACAACATCAAATGCAGCAAGTGAAGAACCTACTGAAACAGAACAAGTGCAAACCGAAGAACAGCAAGAGACAAGCGAGACAAATGAGACGAACGAATCGGATGATTCTTCTACAGACCAAAATGAAGAATCTACTGAGCCTTCTGAAGAAACAAAAGCTGAACAGGAAGATAAAGACGATACTGATACACTAACATACATTTCAAATGGCCAGACGTTTGAAGAAAAAGCAGTAACTTCAACAAGTGATGAAATGAATTACACAATTCAGCATTTGGAAAACTATACACTTACTTCTGAAGAACCAGGAGTCGACAGTTTATTAAATAATGCTGATGAAAAAACATCAATGCAGATTGAAGTAGTAAAAAAAGAAGATGTGACTTTTGATCAGCTAAAAGAATCAGCAAAAGAAACAATTTCTGTCATTGCTCCGGAAAGTACAAAGGATCTGGATTTAACATCAACTTTGGAAGAGCGTAAGGAAATTATAAATATTGTTGGTTATGAAGCTTTACTAGAGGATGAAAAGGTTGTTAAGGTTGTAATTGAACGCGATAACCTATTTGTTACGCTAACAATTTACGATAATGTACAAGCGGACTTAACAGACGCCTTCTTACAAATGGGTTTAACAATTCAATAATCACTAAAAAGGACGCCCGTAAATTCCGGGCGTCCTTTCCTTTTTTTAATAGGATAAATCTTTAATAGATAATCCTAGTTTTTTTAATAAATCGATTGCTGTCTGTTTTTCTTCAACTGATAATGCCCCTAAAAGTTCATGAATCTTCTGTTCATGCTCCGGAAACAGCTTGTCCATAAATTCTGAACCGAGTTCGGTAATTTCCGCATACGTGACACGACGATCAGTCGGGCATGAAACACGTGCTAAAAAATTCCGCTTTTCCAACTTATCCACTACGTAAGTAATTGATCCGCTCGCTAATAAAATTTTATTCCCGATTTGCTGCAGGGGCTGGCGACCTTTATGATATAAAAGTTCTAAAACCGCGAACTCTGTAGGATTCAAACCATTAGTTTGTATAAATTGATTTGTAGCTTCACTTATCGCTTTATGTGCTCTTGATAAAACGATAAATAATTTCAACGATTGCTTTACTTCCTCTGAAGCCATAAAAACCATCCTCTATTTTAAATAATCAATTACGCTGTGCGCAATTGCGTAGGATTTAAGGAGGCCCATAAAATGAAACAGCCGGCTTTTGTCCCAATGTGACACTTTTAAGCTAACTCCCTCTTTAAATTCCATTTAATAATCTGTGACATCTGCAAGAAGCTTGGCCAACACGAGATTTCTCAGTCGTTCTACATGGATACAGTGCTCTCACACTCAATTCCTCAGATTTAGCTCGTATTTTCTAAATCTGCTTATTGAAGATGTACATATTATAGCGATGGATTGGAAGTTTTGTCAAAATCACTTCGAAATTGCCGCCATCCTTGCAACTCGCATTGAAAAAGAAGGGGAAGAATTTAAATATTCAATTTCATTTCGTAAATCAAAATCAATTAAAAACTTAGATCCTGCACCTTGCTCACTTTCAATGTGAAGTGTCCCATGATGTTCCTTAATAACAGATTGTACAAGCATTAATCCTAGTCCAGATCCGGTTTCCTTTGTCGTATAAAAAGGATTTAACGCATTTTCTATATCGCTCGCATTCATCCCTTTTCCACTATCCTCAACTGAAAGCTGGAGCGTATTATTGCCGCGGTAAAGTAAACGTACGACGATGTAATTATTCATTTCCATGGCTTCGATAGCATTTTTGAGCAAATTGATGATCATTTGCATCAGGCGATTATAGTCCCCATTTATTCTGTATTCTACTTTTTCGTCATATTCATATAAAATCATGGCATTTGTTTTCATTGCCATTGGCTGCATACGCTGAATTGCCTGGTCTACAACTTCCTTCAGATCGAGCATCTGAAATACTTGTTGCTTCGGTTTTGAAATGTTCAGCAGATCTCCAAGCAAATCATCCATACGCTTCAATTCAGATTCCAGAATTTTGAAATAAGGATGTTCCTGCTCATTTAGACTGCTTTTAATCATTTGAATAAACCCTTGAATCGATGTCATAGGGTTCCGTATTTCATGGGCAATCGATGCAATATTTTGACCGATAAACGATAAAGATTGCTGATGTTCAATCCTTTTCAACAGC